>JAFBIU010000040.1 GCA_021531775.1 Parabacteroides distasonis
AGAGGAGGCGGCCCGTCTCTACTATGCACTCTGGAAGGCTTATCCCGACCGGATAGGCATCCTTCATGCACTTATAAGAAAAAACGGGCGATCTCCCGCCAAGATTCCTCTATATTCCGTCTATAATCCGTCTATATCGCTCGGACTTCAACGTGAAGATCGGCAAATAGACAAAAATTCCTAATAGCGACATGATCAGCCCACCGATTGTTCCTGCAGCCAAAGGAAACCAGAAGGCCTCTTTGTCGGTTCCCAACATGAAGGGAATGAATCCGAGGATCGTCGAGATGACGGTCAAGAAGATAGGGGTGATCTTGGCACTCCAGGCTTTCAGATAGGCACGTAAAGCACTCCAATTGGGATGCGCTTCCAGCAACTGGTTATACTCATTCAGGATGTAGATGCTGGCATTGACCGTAATACCACACAACAGTACGAACGAGGCAAATCCGCCTTGGTCGAAATTGAGTTTGAAGGTATAGAAGGTGAGGAACACACCGATGTAGGAGATCGGGATCACGAAAATCACAGCCAATGGTTGCTTCAACGAGTTGAAGAGGATGCTGGTGGTGAAGAAGATGATCACGATGACCAAGAAGAGCAACATATATTGCTTTTTGTTGGCCTTGTCCCAAGACCAATAGGCAGATTCGATCTTGGCATTATAGCCCATCGGCAGTTGTGCATTGAAGGCTTTCACTGTACGTTCCTGTACCTTTTTCCCTTGAGCGGAGGCTCCGATGTATTCATACTGCAGACAGAGGCGATACTGCTGGTTGACCTTGACCACCTGTTGGGGCATTTGTCCCTTCCCCACATCAGCCAGTTCACCCAACTTGTAGGCACGATCGTTGGCCATCAATGGAATATGGCTTAGGCTCCAGACATCGTATCGATCGGATTGGCGGGAGGTGAGCTTCAGCTTTTCCAGCTCGCCACCCATGACCACCGTACCGCTGTAGATGTCTTTTCCGAACACCGGATGAAGAGTCTGGAAAAGATCGTATGGCAGGAGATCATTTTCGGCCATCCTTTGCTTGTTCAGTTGGAAATAGAACTCTTGATAATCCTCTTTCCACCAAGAATATTCAGAATTGATCAAGACCTCTTTGATACGTCGGTTATTCATCAATTCCTCTTTGAGCTTTTCAGCCCAACCGTAGAGCTCATCATAATTGTAGCCGGTCAGTTCGATCCGGTAATTACCGGCATTCTCCCGTACATCGTTGCTGAACCCTTGATCTTGTAACCCCCAGACATTCCAACTGCCACCTCCCAGCTCCAATGCCTTGCTGATCACTTGGCTCTTCAGGGTGTAAGGGAAACCACTTCGTTCTGCTTCGCGGGTAAAATAGACCGAAATGCCGGCTTGTCGGGCATTGTAGATATGGGTCTGGAACTGTCGGATCCCCTCAAACGTACTCAGGTAGGATTCCATGCGTCCGACCAGGTGGTTCATCTGATCCAGCGTACTTCCATTGGGTAGAGAGGCACTGATGGAGAGGACCGTCTCGTCGTTTCGGGTGAAATAGCTGCCCTCATAGACCTTATCCACGAAGAGACGGAATGTACCACCCAACACCTTGTTGGCGATGGGTTTAATCTTCTCTTTGTAGAGCTCCCGACCGGTCCAGTCGTTGTAGCGGGCGATCCAAAGAGAATCTGTCGGAGTATGTTTTTTCGGATCATATTCAATCTTGTCCGGAATGAGCGAGATGGGCAACCCGAAGGCGAGTACCAGCAGCAGGCAGGCACTTTTTTGCCACTGTTTCAAGAAGCGTATCTGGCTGGCATAATATCGGTTGAAATAGACCGGCAACCGACGGGTCCAATGGCGCAATTGGGGAAACTGAGATTGCTTGGGAGAGTGTACAGACTGTTCCAAACCCAGTTTGTCGATCAACGCAGGTACCAACAGTAACGCAATGGCCAAGGATACGGCCAAGTTGATGATGACCACTGCGGCAAAGTCTTGCAAATTGAGCCGGATCTCTTCGTCGAGGAAGAAGATGATTATCAACGATCCGATGGTGGTCAAGGTGGCCGCCAAGATCGCCAAGAAGGCTTTGAGATTGTGCCGATGGCGGATATGGTCGGTCATGACAATGGTATTGTCAATCACTAAACTGAGGGAGATGGTGATGCCTGCCAGCGAGTAGAGTTGGATCTCTAGTCCCAACAGATAATAGAAGATAACGGCAATGCAGAGATTGATGCTCAAACTCACCACGATGAGGAACAGATAGCGCATCTCGTGGGTCACCAGCAGGACGAACAGCAAGAGAATGAGGATGGTCAGTCCGGTACGGATGTAGATCTTTTGCAGCTCTTCCCGAATGTATTCGGTGGCATCATAACTGGTATGCACCTGATAGCCTGCCGGTAGCATCTGCCGTATCTCCTCCATGGTGCGTTGGATCGTGTTGGCCAATTGTAACTGATTGGCCGTCTCTTCTGCCCGAATGGAGAGGTAGATGGAGTTGAGCCCGTTGATACGGTAGTAACTTTGTGGATGCTCCTCCTCGCGGGTGACCTGCAATAGCTGGTCGAGCCTGATCAGTTTGCCTTCCCTGTTCTTGACTGTGATACGGTGGGCATTGAATCCTTCATCTGAAGCATCGGGCCATAATGCCAATCGGATCCATTGGCTTGCATCGTGTTGGCCAGAGGCCAAGACGACACCTAAGAACTCTTTTTGGTAGGCCTGTTGGATAGCTTGCTGGATATCTTCCAAGGTGATCCCCTGCTGCATCAGCAGATCGCTGTCGTAGATTAGTCTCCATTCCATCGGAGTGGCACCGGTGATGTCAATGCGATAGATGCCGGGGATGGTGGCTAACCGGGGCTTGATCTGTTCTTCAGCAAAGCGTTGGATGAAAGTCGGAGAGGCGGGTGCATTGAGTGTATAATTCAAGAAGGCTCGACTCTCTTTTTCATCCGGCCGGCTCATGTCCAAGAGTGGATAACTCAGTTCGTCCGGCAGATCGGGCCAAGCTTGTCGGATGATGGTGGAGGCTTCGAAACGTGCCGCATCGATGTCTGTGTGCTTATCCAGTTCCAGCGTGATCCGTCCCCATCCATTTCCGGAGGTTGAATGGACCTCCTGAATTCCCTTGATGCGGGCCAACATGGCTTCTAAGCGGGAGGTCACCTCCATCTCGATGACACGCGAGGAATTGTTGGGCATCGTGTAGCTCACATTCAACTTCGGGAGTGTACGCGATGGAGAGAGCTTGATGGGTAACAAAGGCAGAAATGCGATACCCGCCAAGGCGACACAGAGAAAGGCAATGATGAGGGTGAACGATGATATGCGGGGTGACTGATCCATACTATTCCATCGTTTGATGTTGGTAATCGAACTCGTCACTTAGGGAGACACCCGTCTCAAAATCATGGAGTGTCAACTTACGCAACTTGTAATAGCTGAGCCAATAATTCTGAAGGGCATTGATGTAGTTGCGTTGGGCCTCCTGTTGCCGGTTGAGTGACAAGGTGAGGCTGTTGATGTCTGCCTTGCCGATCATGAATCGTTGCTTGGTCTCCTGATAGGCCATAATGGCCAGATCAAGAGCCTCTTCGGCACTACTGATCTGATCCTGCTGGATATTAAAGTCCCCCACGGTCATGATCACATCCTCTTCCAGACTCACTTCGGTCTGACGGGCTGATATCTGGGCCACACCGAGGTCGTTCTTGGCCACATTATGTTTGCCTCGACGTACACCCCAATCCACCAATGGGATGGAGACGGAAACGGATACAATATCCTGTTGCAAAGGATTGCGGTAAGCATCTTTCAGTTTGTTCGCCACTTGGTTGAAACCGATGCTTGCTGATACGGAGGCATTGAACATTGCCTCTTTCTTGGTCTTATCGACGGCCTGTTGAGCTTCGAGAATCTGCTGTTGCAGACCTAAGTAGGTCGGATTGTTCGCTTTGGCCATGGCCAAGGCTACATCGGCCTGAATCTCCATTCGGTGTGGTTTCCCCGGCAGCCGGAGACGGATCTGTGTCTTCTTGTCGTAATTGAGATAAGAGGCCAAACTAAACATCGCCCGCTGGAGCGAAATTTCTGCGTTGTGGAGCGTGTTCTGTGCATTGATAGCATCCAACCGAAGTGTCAGCAGGTCGGCTTTGCTGATGGCTGCAATCTTATGCCGTTCCTGACCTGTACGATAGAGGGTATCGGTTGAAGCAGCATTGTCACGTGCCAAATCATATTCCGCTTGGGCCATGGCCAAGGCAAAGAAGTAGGTGGTAGCCTCTTCGCTGACCGCTTCTATGTTGTAGAGCAACTCCTTTTTAGCCTTCTCAAATTTTAACGGCTCAATCTTCCGTTGCCAACGGAACGGATTGTAGCCTACCAGTTCCTGCCGGTAGCCGATCCGAATGGGAACCGTCGTGAACTGATTGTAGGTATTGTCGCCAAAATAGCGCATGTAGCCCAAGTCCGAGTCAATATAGAAGCTACCACCCAGCAGGTCGAAGTTCTGTTTGATCTCCAGGCTACCTCCTGCAAAGAAAGATTGTTGCTTGCGATAGACATCGATGTCGTCTCCCGAGTCGTAACGCTTCGTGATGTCGCGATAATATTGAGCTGGGGTGAGGTTGAGCGTGAGGCTGGGCAGACGTTCTGCCCGATAGGTTCGGAATTGCCAATAGCCTGACAGATACATGTTGCGGTTGCGAAAGGCTTGCAATGAACTGTCGGCAGCCAATTCGATGGTCTTCTCCAAGGAGAGTACCACCATGTTTTGTGCTTGTACTTGTGACACACCGCAAAGTGTCAGCCAGCCACAGATATAGAGAAGTAATTGTTTCATATTATGCATGTTTTCGATAGATAAACCAATAGACTAATGGAATGACAAAGAGGCTGACAGCGGTACCTATCAACATCGCAGCTATCATAGCGATGGAGAGGGGTTTCTGGAGTTCACTGCCCAAGTCAAAGGTGAATAGCAGAGGCACCATTCCGAAGATGGTGGTGAGTGACGTCATGATGATGGGACGCAAACGCCGGCGGCCTGCCTCATGAATGGCCTCCAAAAGTGGTACACCTGCCTTGCGCAATTCGTTGATGGCATCCAGTTTGAGGATGGAGTCGTTGATGATGATACCACAGGTTACCACGATACCGATGGCACTCATCAGGTTGAGCGTGTGGCCACAGAGCCACAAGACCCCCAAGGAGGCAGCCACATCGATCGGAATCTCCACCAAGACGATCAACGGTTGCAGGAAACTCTCGAATTGGGAGGCTAAGATGAAATACATCAACAGGATTGAGATGAATAGGATGACGACCAGTTCGTTCAGCATCTCCCTGTTGGAGAAGAAACTGCCGGTGAAGTCGATCTCCCACTGTTGCTGGTCGATCTGCCGGATGGAGGTCATCAACTGTTCTTCATCTTTCACGTTATAGAAGCGAAGCGGAATGTATTCCCCGTTCTTGCCGGCCGTGATGCTTTTCAGATCGGCTCCCGGAGTTACCTGCACGAAGGCTTGCAAAGGCACGTAAAGCGGACGATTCTCCTCAGTCGTTTGCGTACGTATCAATGTCTCCCGCAGGATCTCTTGAACTGTCTGTTCCGAACCGGACAATGTGATGGGCAGATACTGCTGATATGAACGAAGGGTAGCCACTTCATTCTCGCGAAAGGCGGTCTTCAAGACACGATAGATCTCGTTGTAATCCACTTGATAGAGAAGTAACTTCTCCCGATCGACAGTGAGGTTTAGCTGGTTCTCGAAGGCCACACCCACCGGTGTCAGTCCACTTCGTTGTGTGATCTGCTGTTCCAACCGGTTCAATGCTTCTTCCGTAGGTGCCTGTGTCTTTTTTCGGGCATAGAGTTGGGCGACGATGTCAGCCTCTCCAGTGTCAAAGAGACGTTCAAAAACTGTTTCGGGTGGGGAGAAGGAGAGAACTGCCGTCGGGTAAGATCGCTTCACCCAGTGTGTGATGGCCCTTTGCAGTGGTGCAATATCGTCCGAAGTGGGCGTTTTAAAATAGAGCTCAGCTTCCGAAAGCGATAGCTCTTGGTCCGATCCCAAAAGGAAACGTTGCTGTCCGATGTAGGCCGTATGTTGCATTCCGGTTTGGACCACCTCCTGCATGAGTTGTTCGACCCGTTGCCGGTTTTCGTCTGCATGGATGTTTTCGTTCCATTCGAGATGCACGATCACCTCGTTCTGGTCAATCTCCGGCATCCGGCTCTTGGGGACAGCATAAAAGAAATAGACACAAAGCGGGAGGGTAATGCCGATCAGCATCAGCATCCCTTTTTTGTGTCGGAAAACGAAATCGACACCTCCGTCGTAGAACCGGTCGAGGGTGTGCTCCTGTATCGGGTTGTTGATCTTCAGGTTCAGCCACCGATGGTGCAATTCGGGAATACTATAGATAAGTTTATAGAGCACAGGTAACAGCAGGATACCGGTAAAATAGGAGACCAACAGTCCGACGGTTACCGCAAATGCCTGATCGAAGAAGATGGCTCCCGCCATACCGCTCATGAACACCAAAGGCACAAAAACGGCAATGGTGGTGAAGGTGGAACTGAGCATCGGAGTGATCACTTCGGTGGTACCTCGATCGCATGCCTCTTCCAACGTACACCCCTTGGCCCGATATTGGGCAATGTTTTCCGTCACGATGATGGAGCTGTCGATCATCATACCCAAAGCTAAGATGAGACCAGATATAGAAATGATGTTGAGCGACATGCCAAACAGATAGAAAAAGAGGAAGCTGATGACGATGCTGACCAACATGCTGAGGCCGATGACGGTCGGGCTCTTTACGTCGCCCAAGAAAAGAATGGCGACCATACAGATGAAGAGGAATCCCAACGAAAGATTCTGCTTCAGGTTGGAGATCGTATAGTCCAACAATTCCGTCTGGTTACGGCTGATGTTGAAATCGATATCGGGATAGAGTGTCATGAGTTGTTGGGTGACTTCTCCCAACGACTCTTTGAGATTGGCCATGTTCTCGTCCGCTTGCTTGATGACGGCCAAGGTAACCGCCCGCTTGCCGTTGGCCAGTGAGAAACCGGTTTCCTGTTCAGGTACTACTTCGATACGGGCTAAGTCCTTCAACTGAAAGATTCGTCCATTCTTCCGCAGGTAGATGTTGCGCACATCGTCCGGTGTCCGGAGAAGGGTGGAAAATTTGATGTTATATTCATAATACCCATCTCTTACAGTCATACTTCCGGGCTCAATGTTGTTGGAAACCAATGTGCTCTCCAGTTCTTGCAAAGAGATGTCTGCCATTTCCATCCGGCGCATGTCGGGGGTGATCTGCAGTTGTCTGCCCACTTGTCCGGTCATATCGACCATCGCTACCTCCGGCAACTGTTCGATCCGTCGTTTGATCACCTGATCGGCAAATTCACAGAGATTCAGAAAAGCCTCTTCATCTTCTCCTGTCTGTTGTCCCTTCAGGGTCAGATTCAGATAAAAGACCGGAATGTCGGAAGCATTGGCCTTGATCACCCGGGGCCGTTCAGTTGATTTGGGCAGGTAGTTCATGGCCGCATCGATCTTTTCATTCACTTCGATGAAAGCCAGATCGGTTTGGGTACCAAAGTTGAAATGTAACCGTACCACACCTGCTCTGTCACGTGTCTCACTCTCGATGTCACTCAGTCCGGCCACTTGCATCAGTTGGCTGCGGATCGGCTTGACCACCGTATTCTCTAACTCACGGGCCGAACTGTTCTTGCCGCTGATCTGTACCGTAATTTCCGGAATAGCAATATCAGGCAACAAGGAAACGGGTAGGGTAAAATAGGTCACCCAACCGATCAGAAAACAGGCCGTGAAGGACATCAGAACCGCAATGGGTCTTTGTAATAGAAACTTAATCATATTCCACCGGTGATTCGTGAGCCAAATTGATGTTGCCACTGGTGATCACCTGCATACCTGCCTGCAACCCCTCTTCAATCGTGTAGCTGTCCGCATTCTCCAATCCGGTACGGACATAGTTCCACACCGCCTTGTGATCTTCCAAGGTGAAGACCACCTGCTTGCCCGAACGAAGCACGACTGCCGATTTGGGAACTACCAATTGTTCTCCCAAAGAGCGTTTGACACTCACGCGCACATTCATCCCTTCGAAGAGCCCGATTTTGGCATTGACTCGTGCTTTCAGTTGCACCATCCCATGCTCATCGACCGCTGGATTGATTTCAGAGATACTTCCGGAGGTCTCTATGGTAGAGGCAAATGGGCGAATCGCCACCTGATCTCCCGGTTTCACCAACGGCAATTCATTCTCCAAAACGGTGAAGACCGCCTCCAAACTGGTAGGGTCGATGAGGGTGCAAAACACCTCCGTGGTGGAAGCTGTATTGTAAACTTTGGCTGACAGGTTGGCTACGATGCCGCTAAAGGGGGCTGTCAAAGTAGCCTTCTGCAATTCGTAAGCTGCTAATTGATAATTCTGTAATGCTTGATTATAGCCACTCCGAACTTTCACCAACCGCATCGTCTCAGCCGGTACACGAGCCGAATCGGCCAATGAGTAGCCTTGTCCGATCAGGACATCCTGCAGTTCCAGTTTGGCTTGGGCTAAAGCTGTTTCGGCTTGTTCCAGTTTGTTGGTGAGCCGGAAGGTGGCGAGTGAGGCTAACGGCTGTCCGGCCTGCACACGATCGCCATTCTTGACACGGATATCGGCAATAGTTTCAGCTGTCTCGAAACGTAAGTCCGCACAACGTTGGGCCGACAACTTGCCGTTACTGATCAGCTCATGATGAAATTCGGTGGGTTGCAGTTCCATCACTGTCACCTGATTGATACTCTCAGGCTGGACGGTCTCCACCGAATCTTCGGCTGTTTCGTTCGGCTGTTTTTCTTCACAAGAGCCGAACAGTAGTAGAGCCACTAAGCCACATCCGATGGCTGGCAACCCCTGTTTTAGTTTCACACAATGTACTACTCTTTTCATGGTGTATTTTTTTGATTGTAATTGTTTGGCGTAAAAGTAGTTTTTTATTACATGTCAGCTTTGTAATTTGGTTTTTTTTTGTTTCCTTAACTGGCGTAATCGTTTTTGTAGAATAAAAAGAAAAGTCTATATTTGTGCCCAAAAGCTTAGGATTTCAATTCTTAATTATGTAGGAGGAATTTTAGGCTGCCTTCCGAAGTGGAGTGGGAATATGCAGCACGTGGAGGCAATCGCTCCAAAGACTATAAGTTTAGCGGAAGTGACCGGCTGGACGAAGTGGGATGGTACGAGGAGAACATGGAAGGCATGACAGGACCTCGCCCGGTCGGCCTGAAGAAGTCGAATAAGTTAGGCATCTACGACATGAGTGGAAACGTTTGGGAATGGTGTGATGATGTCTATCAACATGACTATTTCCAGCATGGGAAACGGATCAGTTCCGACTGGCCTTTTCAGGGAGTCCAGCTCCATTTCCGCCGTATCATCCGAGGCGGCAGTTGGGGAGGTACGGCTTTCGGCTGTCGCGTCTCCTACATCGATTATGATACAGATGGTTATCGGGACGAATATGGCGGTTTCCGGTTAGCCTTGGATAAGGATTCTATTCACGAATAAATAAAAATATTACACATGAAAAATCTATTGATTCTGATTCCGTTCGTGGCACTTCTGTTGGGCGGTGGGTGCACAGAAAAGCCACATGAAATGATTACAGTGGATCCGTCCGCCAACTATCCGAAAAAGGAATATGTGGTACAGGACATCCTGCAAGTGGAATATGTTCCTTTGCAGACAGACGACCAGTTTGTAACGCAGGGACGTGTCTTTGCCATCGGTAAGGAGTACATCGTGACGGGTAACTGGACGAACGATGGGAATATCTATCTGTTCGACCGTCGCAATGGGGCTGCTGTACGTGTCCTTAATCGCAAAGGTCAGGGTGCAGAGGAGTATAGTTATGTCAGTGGGGTACTGTTGGATGAGCACGCAGGAGAACTGTTTGTCAACGATGCGACCACGAAACGGATCCGGGTGTATGACCTGGAGGGTAACTTCAAGCGCAAATTGGACCAGGTCAGCGGCACACAGTGCATGGAGGTGTACTCCTTTGACGAGAAGAACCTGATCTGTTACGATATGTCCGTCTATTATGAGGAGGGAAAGCCACACAGTAAACCTGCCTATTATTATATAGTATCGAAACAGGACGGTAGTGTCACCCGTGAGATTCCGATTCCTTTCGAGATAGTGCGCTCACCTGTCGTTCAGGAGGGGGACTTTGTAACGATGGCACAGGTCAGAGCGCTGACTCCTTCCGGCAATGACTGGATTCTCTCCGAAACCTCTTCTGACACCTTGTATCAGTATGTATCTGATCAGGCTCTCTTACGTCCTTTCCTTGTCAATGCCTGTTCGGGTGATATTTTCCATTTCCTGACGGTAGGTGTCGTGACAGATCAATACTGCTTTATGCAGGCAACAGAAAAACGTTTCGATTTCACGAAAGGAAAAGGCTTTTTCACCAAGCATCTGGTCTATGAGTTTGCGGATCAGCAGGTTTATGAAGCAAATGTGTACAATGGTGATTTCAAGGAAAAACGAGGGGTGGATCTTACAGCCAATCCACTCAATCAGCCCTCTTGTATGGCCTATGAGACGATCACGGCTGACAAGCTGGTGGAAGCTTATCAGGAGCACAAGTTGCAAGGACAGCTGGAAGAGATTGCTTCCAAATTGGATGAGGAGGACAATCCAGTCATCATGCTGGTAAAACGGAAATGATCTTTGTGTAGAGGAGGGTACGCATCCCAAAGTGACGGCCAGATGCAGCACCTATGATCGCTTGGTGAAGAACCAACCGGAACTGGGCCAATGAAAAGAGAATGGAGAAAAACAGGGTCCGGTCAACCGGTGGAACTGCGAAGCGAGGAGGTACGGGAGCAGAGGGGGCAGGGTCCGGTCTGGATCGTCTGATGGTGTGCGACCCTCCTGTTTCTCCCGAAGTTCAGACTGCAATCCATTCAACTGAACTTAGGCTTATCGTACAAATCCATTCAACTTTTTCCAGGAAAAGACATGGAATAGTATCCCAAATAATCCTTACATTTGCCCTACAGATAATAAGAAGGAGGTAAAGCAATGAAATATCCGATCGGCATCCAGAGTTTTGACCAGATTCGTAACGAGGGTTACGTCTATGTAGATAAGACAGCTTTGATCTACCAGTTGGTCACAACCGGTAAGATCTATTTCCTGAGTCGTCCAAGGCGGTTCGGCAAGAGTCTGCTTGTCTCCACGCTTGAACACTATTTCTTGGGACATAAGGAACTGTTCAAGGGGTTGGCCATGGAGCAGCTGGAACAGGACTGGTTCGAATATCCGGTGTTTCATATTGACTTCAACAATGCAGACTTTACAGAGGCAGGTAAACTGGCCTCTGTTCTCAAAGGATATGTTACCTCATGGGAACGGATCTATGGAAAATCCCCCGACTTTGAAGACATCGGCAATCGCTTTGCCTATGTGTTGGAACAGGCACACAAGCAGACAGGCAGACGGGCTGTTGTTCTGATTGATGAATATGACAAACCTATTCTGGATGTGTTGGATTCAGGTTACACAACGCAGCAGAATGGCCAGGATATCCTGTTGGAAGAGCAGCACCGGAATATCCTGAAAGGATTCTATTCTGTCTTCAAAGGAGCTGATGCCCACTTGAAGTTTGTCCTCCTGACAGGCGTGACCAAGTTCTCACAAGTGAGTGTATTCAGCGGATTCAACCAACCTGATGACATCAGCATGGTGGAAGATTTTGAAGCATTGTGTGGTATTACAAAAGAGGAGTTATTGACCGTCTTTGCCGAATCCATCCGGGAGTTGGCTCTAAAATGGAAGATCACAGAAGAAGAGGTCAAGATCAAGTTGAAACGGCAGTATGACGGCTATCATTTCAGCGAGAACCTGTTGGGTGTCTATAATCCTTTCAGTCTGCTGAGTTGTTTTAAGCATAAGAAAATGGCTGACTACTGGTTTGCGTCGGGTACACCCACCTACCTCGTGCGTCTGTTGAGCCATACCCAGGAGCAACTCAACGAGATGGTGGGCCAGTATTATTTCCCCGAGGAGTTTGTCGATTACAAGGCTACCGTAGAACAACCGTTGCCGATGATCTACCAGAGCGGTTACTTGACCATCAAGGATTATGACCCGGAGATGAACAGTTTCCTATTGGACTTTCCGAACAATGAAGTGAAGAAGGGCTTCCTGACGCTGGTTGCCACCAGTTATCTGCAACCGCAGGAGCGTATCATCTCCTGGATACAACTGGCTGTCAAGGCACTCCGCCAAGGAAAGCTCGAACAGTTCCGAGACCAACTGACTGCTTTCTTGGCCAGTGTACCCTACTCCATGCGTCGCAAGCAGGACGAACGGGAATACGAACGCTATTTCCACTATACTTTCTACCTGCTGTTGCGTCTGTTGAGTGTCTATATGGTTTATAGTGAGAAGGAACAAAGCCAAGGCCGTGTGGATTGCATTGTGGAAACCCCCGATTACGTCTATATCTTCGAATTCAAGCTGGATGGTTCTGCCGAACAGGCTTTGCAGCAGATTAAGGATAAAGGTTATGCCAAACCTTATTTGACCGATCCCCGGAAGCTCTATCAGATTGGGGTGAACTTTTCGTCCGAGACGGGAACGATTGAGGGGTTCAAGTATGAATAGGGATTTCCAATAATAATCCTTACATTTGCCTTGTTAATAAAAAGAAATTATGAAACTTATATTCCGATTGACATATTACGTGTGGATGTTGTGTTTGTTGTTCTCATCCTGCCGTTCCGACAAGGATTATCCTGAGGCTATGCAAAAGGCCATTGCCTGCATGGAGAGCCATCCCGACAGTGCACAGATCTACTTGGCTTCTTTGGATAAGCAGATTGCCGGTGAATCTGAGGAAACGCAGATGTATTATGCCTTGTTGACAACACAAGCTGCCGATAAACTATACCAGATGCATACTACAGACACCATAATGAAACAGGTAGTGGATTTCTACCAAAAAGAAAAGGATCCCGTCAAACTGCTATTGGCCCATTTTTATTTGGGAAGTGTCTATCGGGATCTACATGATGCCCCACGGGCCTTACGGTCATTTCAACAAGCTCTTTTGGTCGGAAAAGGAAGTGAGCAATATGATGTCATGGCTCGGATATACTATCAAATTGGATTATTATTTGCTTATCAAGATCTCTATCGTGAATCATTGATAGCTACCCGACAGGCTATGGTTTATTATCAAAAAGCCCATGATGCTGCAGGAGTCGCTTATACATACCGTAATATGGCTCGTTCTTACGAATATCTGGAAATGCCGGATAGTACTCATTTTTATTATCGGACAGCCTATACCCATGCTAAAACCTTTCAGGAACGGGAGGTTGCTAATCAAATCTTGGACGAATACCTTTCTTATTTGGTCACTATCCATGATATCGAATCCTATCAAACATGGGTTGCACAACAGGAACGACCGAAAAGTATGGAAAATGATGCCATCCATCTCTGCATAGCAGGAGATCTGTTCTTTCACTACCAACAGTCTGATTCAGCTCGGGCGTGTTACGAGAAAGCATTGAAGTCCGGATTAGAATACGGACAGATCTACATGAAAAGTAGATTGTACCGATCGCTGGCACAATTGGATTCATTGGACGGTAATGATCAGGCTGCTATTATACACTTACGCTTATGTTTGGATTGTGAAGATTCGATCAAATTATTGTCACGCACTGCCAGTGTTGCCAAAATTCATGCTTTATATAATTATCAACATGTAGAGGCTGAGAATCAACAGCTATTCCGAGAGAACGAACAGATGAAATATACCATTTTGCAAATCACGATCGGTTTGCTTGTCATGCTTTTGTGTTGTTCCCTTATATTGTTTTACTTTTATAGGCAGAAACAACAGAAAGAGTTTCAACTTATGTTATTACAGAGACAAAAAGAGGAACAGAAAAAGGACGTTCAAACCACCTTGAATGAGCAAACAACGCCATTGGAAGACATGGAAGCGCAACTGAGGGAATCTACTCTGTTCAAAAATTTACACCAATCCTCTTATTGGGAAGAAAATTGTCTGAGTGATGAACAATTCAACGATCTACAGAAACGTTTAGATCTCACATACCAGAACTTTACAGGTCGTCTAAGATCTTTATCTCCCACACTGACGGATATTGAATTGCGGGTTTGTTGCCTGCTGAAAATCGAGATACCTTTACCCGGTATAGCTAAATTAGTAGGTCGTAGCCCTTCCGGTATTTCACGAATCCGGAAACGACTATATACAAAACTACTGAATGAAGAAGGAACTGCCGAACAATTCGACAGTTTCATCTTGCATTTTTAGGGTTATACCTGCTGTGTTCCTAATCCTCCCCACCATTGTAACAAACTGATATACATTTAATAAAACTTAGATTCAACAGAGTCAACAAAAAGTCAATAAAAACTCAACAACTTTTTTACTGTCATTTCATTTTTAGTCTTTACGTTTGCTTAACTAAATTTTGAAGTACAATGAAAAGAACTTTCGTAGTTTTATGCTTACTCATTATTGTAAGCCTTGCATCATGGGCTGACAAGCCTATTTGGTGACCGGGAGGTGGACGTTCCGTTACACTGACAGTTTATGTGACTGATTACATATTATATGTAGAAAGTCCATTTAATATTTCGAATGAAGTACATATATCCATGCAAAATGAGTCTGGAATAATGTATGACTTTGATATAACAATCAGTGCAGAACAACCAGGTGTTTTACCCTTAGATGAGTTTCCTGCCGGTATATATGATGTAGTCCTGACTTCAGACGATGGTATGGCAACACATGGGGTATTGACTATATCTTAAAAATAGAGTGAAGTCTGGAAGGATCGCTATCTTTTCGTTTCTCTATGTCCAATATAGAGAACGAAAAGAGGCGATTGTCAAAGGAAAAATGCCGATTAGAAATAAAGTAAAAGATAATGAGGAATGTAATTTACATCATATTAAGTTGTCTCTTATTTGCCTGTCAGGAAAAAGGACAAAAACAGCTGGAACAGATCGTAGAAGCATGGATGGGTAAGGAAGTCGTTTTCCCCCATGACATTGCATACACTCGATTTGCCAAAGATACAGTGTCGTTTGTTTTTTCTGCAGCAAAATACAAAGTCTTGGTGTATGTAGATTCTGGTGGATGTACAAGTTGTCGTTTACAGTTGCCAAAATGGAAAGAGTTCATCCACGTAGGAGAATAGAATGGCCCGTGCGAACTGGAACTGACCAATCAGTTTGGAGATCGTTTGGTAGGAGTCATCGAATGAAATATACATAAGTATTTGAAAGAATTGGCTTCCCATTGTTGGTTTCTGAACATAGGGAAGCCACAACAAACACAAATCATCATGAAAAACGAAAAGAATCTATTTTACCAATTGGCAAATCTGACAAACGAATGCGTGATCGGATGTGATTTCGTACAGGATCGGTTTCTCTTCGTTCCTGAGTCAGACTATCGGTTGTTACCGGCATCCTCTTATGTATCGTTGTCCGAGAGTTTTCCACAGATGAAGGCTTATATTCATCCCGATGATCAGTATTGGGTTGAACAGCTATTTTCTGTCATGAAAGAAAAACTGGAAGATCCGGATCTCGATCTTGCACAGATAGATCATTTCGCATGGCAGTTGCGGGTAAACAACAATTCGCGATACATTCATGGATACACTATGTTGCATGTGAAATTCAAACCTGGCATGGAACAAGGCAGGTTATGTTCCGGTCTGTTTTCCATTACATATTCCATTCAACATGAGCAAGACAATCATTTATCCTTACATTATTATAATAGGGAGAATGTAGATATTTATGCTAAGTCCTATAACAAATGGAAATGTTGTCATAGGAATATACTGACAGAACAACAAAAATGTGTCTTGATGTTGGCTCAAATGGGATATTCAAGCAGGGAGATTGCAGAAAAGATGTTTTTGAGTGAAAAACGAATAGGTAATATCAAGGCTAAGATTTATGAAGATTTACATGTTAATACTATTGTACAAGCAATCCAAATAGTGTCTGATAAAATTTATAATTCATGATTTCTATTATTGCTGTTTAGTTACTATTTGGCTGCAAAAAAGGGTATTATTCCCCTTGGCAGAGAATGAATATTCTGTCTATATTTGCAATGTATAACATATTTAAACTCTGATATTATGGATAGAGAAAAGAAGTTAATCAAAGATGTCAAGTTGAATAAACTGGGCCAAAAAAGTTTGGAACGTAGAGTGATGAATTCTTTAAAAGGAGGTTCTTGCAAACCATGTCCTTTCCTGACAGGTTCTGGTTACTATTGGGATAGTGCTGTTTAATGAATCCAATTATTGAATTATGGAAGCGTAAGAGTCGATTGCATGATCGTTTATTACGCTTCTAATAAATCGCTCTTATGATAGAATCTTTTTTCTTTTCTTCGCAGAATTATAATGTTTATCTTTATAACGATAAGCAGATGTTCACGTCATTGGTTCATCCTCAGCTGAAGGCAGTACATGAGAATCCTTCAAAAGCGGATGAGTATTATAATGACAAGTATAAATATTTAGTAGAGCATGGTTTTTTCCAAAATCCATATATAGTAGAATTGGGTTCTGTGGATCAGCAAATGATAGAAAGGGAAATAAGTAAAGTACCTGAAATCTTGTTCGAAGTAACGGATTCTTGCAATTTGAAATGTACTTACTGTGGATATGGAGATTTGTATGAAGTGGTAGATGAACGTAATGCAAAAGGTATTAATACAGATAAAGCCTTAGTTTTTCTTGAATACATTCTCAAATTAAAAATTGCACATAAAAGAATTCGTTTGAATATTGGTTTTTATGGAGGAGAACCTTTGGTCAATAGTAAGTTCATAGAAGCTATAGTAGCAGCTTCAAAAGAAATAAATGCAAATCAAGATTTGCTCCTTCAATATTCAATGACGACAAATGGCACACTTATTCATAAATACTTAGGTTTTTTGGTTGATAATGATTTTAATCTTACTGTAAGTTTGGATGGGAACAAGTTGAATGACAGTTACAGACTTTATAAAGTGCACGGACAAGAATCCTTTGATCGTGTGATAGAGAATATGGATTTGATTTACAATAGTTTTCCTCAATACTTCCGGGATCACATTAATTTTATTTCAGTTTTACATGATCGTAATTCCGTTGCAAGTACATATGAATTCATATATTCAAGATATCACAAGATTCCTATTGTTACTGAATTGGCCACTAAAGATGTAAAAAGTGAAAAACGCAATATAATCAATAAAATGTTCAAGGATAAAAGGAACAGTGAAAATGATTATTTTACTAAAAGTAAACAGGTAATTGCAAATAGTCTGTTCAGCTCTTCCGATTATAATGAATCGAAAGATTATATTAAATCTTATACGTTAAATCATTTTATGTCTAATTTGTCAACTCTGTTACATAAACAGTCCCAGTATTTTCCAACAAGTACCTGTTTGCCATTGGGTAGAAAAATATTCATGACAAACCGGAATAAATTGTTGCCATGTGAGAAAGTGAATTACACATATTGTATGGGTATTGTAGATAATGAGGTTAGAATAGACATTCCTGCCATCTCAAAATTGTATTCACGCCGATTAAATCAGTTTAGAGAACTTTGTCAACATTGTTATGCATATAGGTTTTGTGGTCAATGCATGTATCACTTACCGGATTTAGATAAACCTAATCAAAATAATGTTTCATGTAAGCGTTTTTATGATCAGAATAGGTTTAAAAATAAATTATCGAATGTAATTTCATATTTGGAAAAGCATCCAAGTCATTATTTTTGTACTATCGAAAATTTAGAGACAAAATGAATACAAATACTGCTAATCTTCTCTATTGGTTCACAATTGAACCTTATGTCTTTGTCGGTATTTCCTCAACGACTGTGCTATTGTATAATACTTTGGATGGGAACGTTGTAGAATCTCAAAATAGCACTGTTTTACGGTTGATGAGAAATTTGTTGATGAAAGAGAATAATGGTGTTGTAGGAATAACAAAAGAAGAGTATTCTAATGAAGGTATTAATGGGTTTATATCACTGGTAAGGAAATATTATATGGGAGATTTGATCGAAACTTCATTATCGAAATCAAAGCCTATTCAAATTTTGCCATATTGTTCGTTTTTAGATAAAGAAGATATTTGTGGAAATATTAAGTATTTCCCCTATGATGATATATTGGAAAATCTGTTTGAAATCAATATTCATGTTGATAATGAATTGGATATTGCAGCAACATCTTCTTTTCTTCAATCGCTACCGGCTAATGTTAGAAGAAATATATTTATTAATAAGGAAATTAATCCGTTTATTATAGATTCATTGTTCACGTTGTTGAATGATCAGTCACTGGAATCAAGTATCCATTGTTCCTACCTGTCTGTTTTGGGATTACCAGAAATTATTGTAGAGAGGACTAGTATGATAGTTGAAATCTCTTTCCCTTTGGTGGATAAAATATGGAAATTGACAAAAGAAAAACTGGAGCACTTACGGGTATCTGCTGAATATATATTAACAATCAAATCGTATTCAGATTTTTTTGAAGCTAATACGTTTATAGAAAAATATATAACAGGTAGTTATTGTATAAAACCAGTATATTCAAATGACAACAAGGAGTTTTTTGAGCAATTTGTTTATTTGACAAAAGAAGATATTTTGTCATCACCGATTTCGATGCAAGATATATTTCTACATCAAGCTTTGAATAGTAATGATTATGGCAAGTTGAATATTCTGTCAAATGGGGATGTTCATGCGAATGTAAATGATCCTATGCTCGGGAATATCCATACGGATAATATTCTAAAATTGATTCATAAAGAATTTAAAGATGGTAAGTCTTGGTTTAGAATCAGAAATGAATATCCTTGTAACAAATGTGTCTATCAATGGTTGTGCCCATCTCCATCTGATTACGAAAGGGAAATAGGCAAACCCAATTTGTGTCATTTATATTAATTCGTCGTGTGCTCATGGAGAACATATAAAACTAAGGTAAACTAGATAGATCAGAATATTTCTAATTTAATAAAATACAAGATGAAAGCACTACAAGTATTATTCTGTGCGCTCCTCATTGGAGTGGCAGGATGTGAATCGGGCAGACAACCTGAAAACGAGTTGATCACTGTAGATGTGACACAGCATTATCCGAAGAAGAAACTGGTTCTTCAAGACTTTTTGCAAGTCGAGTATGTTCCATTGGAAATCTCGGATGAATTTGTCAACACGGGAAATGTAAAAGATGTGACCGACAACTACATTGTGATCACCAATGGCCGTGAAGGGGACCTGTTGTTATTCGACCGGGCAACTGGCAAAGGCTTGCAGAAGATCAACCGCAAAGGACAGGGACCGGAGGAATATCTGTTGCCGATCAATGTCCTGCTGGAGGAAACTACCGGCGAACTGTTCGTGAACGATGGTCCTACCAGCCGTATTCAGGTGTATGACCTATCCGGCAACTACAAACGTTCGTTGTCCTATCGGAAAGGGGCATTTGTCAGCAACATCTATAAATATGATCAAGATCATTTGCTCTGTCAGGACACGTATGCTCCTGAAAACACGGAGGGCCTCCATTCGTTCTTCCTGCTCTCCAAACAGACCGGCAACACGAAGATACTGGAGATACCTTACGAGAAGAAACTTTCCACGATGCTTGTCAAACAGGTGGGCGACATGGTCTATGGGAACGCGCCCCGGAACAGCCTGATTGTTCCCTATCAAGGCAACTGGATTCTGACAGAACCCTCGGCTGATACGGTCTATACCAGCATACCCAATACAGGTTTGCATCCGTTTTTGGTCCGGATACCCTCCGTTCAAAGCATGACTCCAGAGGTATTCCTCTTTCCCGGTGTACAGACAGATCGCTATTGCTTCCTCCAGACTGTGAAGAAAGAGTGTGATCTGGAGAAGAACGAGGATATGCCCAAGGTCAATCTGATGTATGACCGTCAGGAAAAGAAACTGTATGAATGTCAAGTTAATAACGGAGACTTCAAGGATCGGGAAGAGGATATGTCTCAACGCAGTATGGATCAACAGATTGTATTTTGTACTGCATTGAATGCAGCCGAATTGGTGGAAGCCAACAGTAAAGGTGAATTGAAAGGCCGTCTTCAAGAGATTGCTTCCCAATTGGATGAGGAAGATAATCCGGTCATCATGCTGGTAAAACGGAAATGATCCATTATTTCATCTGAGTATCGTTATAGAAGTGTTCTGTTTTGATAGAGTCGGGGAAGGTATTTTTGATATAACTTCCCCGATTGGGCAATAGTTCGTATATGTGATGTATCACTATCGTTTCAAATAAGATTATATGAAAGAGTTATCAATATTTATGCAAACATTAACTGAACGTCTTCTAAGAGATTACAGTGCGGAGAATTATCCGATAGGTTTGGCTCATGGTAAAATGGGTGGTATAGTCTATCTGTATCATTTGCATAGATATACAGGACAGGATACTTACAGCGAGACAGCAGGAAACTTATTGGATCAGTTGTTGGAATCTGGTATGTCCGTCCATGATAACCTGACTGTAATGGATGGCTTGTGCGGGATTGGATTAGGATTAGAACATTTAGTTACTGATCAATTCATAGAAGGTGACCTGAATGAGTTACTGAAGGAGATTGATGATCGCTTGTTTAAGACTGTGGCATTTGAGGAACATTCCTATACACTGGCTGAAATGGTGCATTTAATACATTATTTAGTTAAGCGGATAAAACGTCAAAGTGATGATGAAAACGTGTTCATCTATCAAGAACTCTGTATTAGGTTGGTCAACCGGATTCAGCACCAATGGAGTCCCATATTATGTAAGGAACCCTTTGCATTCTCTTTGTATGATTATCATGTGCCGGCTCTTTTATTTGTCATGGATGAATTGATAGAACTGGGTTTTTACCAAAGCCGTCTGTTTCACATCTTGGAAGAGATATCCCATACTTTGTTTGCCCATTTGCCGCATTCCCATTTGAATCGGTTGTATTTGTTGTGGGGAGAGTTGCCATTGAAAGACTTCTCGAAAGACTGGGAGCAACATTGTGATTTGCTGTACGAAAACATACGGCTTTCTACCATCATGCAGGACGAAATAAAGGACAAAAACATCTATCTGAGCAATGGATACAGTGGGTTATACTGGTTGTTGAAAAACATCAAGATGCGATTCCCGGATTATGCATTCGAGTATGATCCGGGGCAACTCTATACGTGTATTGACAACTCTGAGGCTTGGAAAACACTCATGGAAATACCTTATTATTATGAGATTCATGCGGGACTGCTCAATGGCTTTCCGGGGGCGATTTTGACTATGTTGGACATAAAATCTACCTGTAAATGAGATACAATTTGCTGGATATGACATTCATCGTTCCTGTACGCATTGATTCGGTGGTGCGTCTGGAGAACCTGATTATGTCCGTGGAGTTTCTTGTGTCACATTATCAGACACATATTCATATATTGGAAGCTGCACGATATTCCAATCAGTTGATACAAAGATTACTTCCGGATCCGTCGGTAGAGTACTGTTTCCAGCAGGATAAGGATCCGGTCTTTCACCGGACAAAGTGGCTGAACCAAATGCTTTTGAATGTAAAGACTCCTCTTGTCTGTGTTTGGGATGCCGATATTCTGATGAATCCAATACAACTGGTGGAGGCGGCCGATCAGGTACGTTCCGGCAAGTTTGATATGGCCTATCCGTATGATGGGGATTTTCTGGATACGTCTGATATCTTGCGGGCTTACTATTGGGATCATCGTGATCTTTCTTTTTTGGAAAGGCATAGAGGGAAAATGTATTCGCTTTATACTGTAAAGGATGTGCTTGGAGCCGTAGGTGGCGCTTTTGTCGCTAATACGGAAAAATACATATCCGTAGGAATGGAAAACGAGGATTTCTATGGATGGGGATTGGAAGACGGTGAGCGGTATTACCGATGGCTTAGCTTTGGATGCCATATTTACCGTTCAACAGGTTGCTTGTTCCATCTCTCTCATCCGAGAGACATGAACGGACAATTCCGTTCACAAGAGCATCACCAAAAAGCAGTGTATGATATGAATAGGGTGGTCGATTATTCCTATTCGCAATTGGTCAGTGAATATTGTCATAAGATGAAAAGATGATGTCATTCCATTCCTTCCCCCACTACCGGCAGCTGGATGCCATGGATTGCGGACCGACCTGCCTGCGGATGATCGCCAAATACTATGGGCGAAGCTATACGCTCCAGTCCTTGCGCAAGAAGTCCTTCCTCACGCGGGAAGGGGTCTCGATGTTGGGCATCAGCGAGGCGGCTGAGTCCATCGGGTTCCGCACGCAAGGGGTACGAGTCTCCCTGCAGGAGTTAGAGGAGCTGTGTCCGCTCCCCTGTATTCTGCACTGGAACCAACGGCACTTCGTGGTATGCTACCGGATCCGGAAAGGGCGTTTCTACATAGCGGATCCTGCCGGTGGGAAGGCGGTCTATACCCGGGAGGAGTTCCGACATTGCTGGGTCAGCACACAGGTGGAGGGAACGGACAGTGGTACGGCCCTGCTGTTGGAGCCGGGACCTGCTTTCTATGAGCAGGAAGACGAGGTGGCGGACCGGAAGAGTCTTTCTTTCTTTTTCCGATATCTGACGCCCTACAGGCGGGAGGCGGTCCAATTGCTGCTGGGTATGCTGACCGCCAGCCTGTTGCAACTTCTCCTCCCTTTTCTGACGCAAAGCCTGGTGGATACCGGCATCCGCGACAGCAACCTGCCGTTCATCACCTTGGTGTTGGTTGCCCAGTTGGTGATCTTCGGGGCCAAACTCTCGGTGGAGTTCATCCGGAGCTGGCTCCTGCTGCATGTGAATGCCCGGATCAACATTGCCCTGATCTCGGATTTCCTGGCCAAACTGACCCGTCTGCCCT
>JAFBIU010000041.1 GCA_021531775.1 Parabacteroides distasonis
TTAATTTCGCAGTAAAGCTATGGCTTTTATGAACACCTGACTATACGGCCCAAAATGACTGCTTACGTTTAAATAGCTATATGTCTTATTTTTAAACAATTTCATCATGGAAACAACGATCTATCCCCCTTCGATCCAGTCGGATCTGTTTGCCTACCTCAAAGAGGAGCAACAAGTGTTTATCCGTCCCGTCTTGCGTATGCTCAAGAAGCGGGCGCAGGAAGAGTTGTGCTGCATGCTGCTCGACTATTTGGAGACGGGTGCCGTCGAATGGTCCGGCAACATCCTGTTGGACAGCTTCTTCACCTACGTGACGCGCTACGAGATGTCCTTCTTGGACGATCTGTCGGACCCGCGCATCATCCGTCCCCTCGTCGGGAATAATTAATTATTCATCCTTCTAAATTCTTTTCAAAATGAGAAAGATCAATTATGCGAACGTGAATCTGACCTGTGCCTTCCAGCAGATGACCGACCTGCCGACCGACCATTGCATCGGTGGCGTACTGAGTAGAACCGACAACAGCTTCAAGTTTGAAGAGGCCGTGAAGCAATCGAGGCGTCCGAAACGCAACCCGAAGCTCTTCGAAGGGGACTTCTGCAGTTTGGTGCACATGCAGAACGGCAAGTATCAGCTGCACATGCGAACCATCAATACGTCGGGCGACTTCAAGCGTAACGAGCTGGCCTACAAGGTGTATTGCGAGATCATGAATGCGTTCGAAATCATTGGAGACTGACGTTATGAATGAATTACCCTTTAGCGGAGAGCCTGTCCAGGATGGGCTCTCTCCCATCAACCCAAAAGCCCTTACCGAGGGAACAGCTGCTGGTCAGCTACCGAAAGTCCTTTGCATCAACGAACCGCTGGTTCCGGCGGAAGAAGAGCTGGATGAAGATTTTGACCAGCCCTATCATCCGGTAGAGATCATCAAGCTGCCCATCCGGGAGCAGGACCTTCCCGTCCCGCAACGGCAGCTCATCGCCACCGCCCCTGCCAAACGGAAGGTACCCATTTTCATCAGTTCGTTGAGTCCGTTGGGTGCATTGGCCACCCGCATCCGGCTGGTCTATATCTGGGACATCCACCCGCATGCCATCCTCCTGCAGGTGATCATCGAGGCACCCCCTTCGACCGGCAAGCGATGTTTTGCCGAGGTGGTGCGTGTGCTGATCGGACCGACGCTCGAAGCCCTCGACCAGCGGCAACGGCGGGCCGAACAGGAGTATCGCGAGCGCAAGAATGCCCGGGCACAGAACGAGAAGATCGGGGAGGCTCCCAAGACCACCATCCGGTGCATTCCGCCGGCCACCTCGAAGACCATCATCGTGAAGCGTGCCGACCTCTACGACCGTCTCTTGGGCGACACCCTCACCTTCTGGATGTGGGCCGAGGAGCTGGCTCAGCTGGGCGATGCCGGCAAGTCGGGCTTCTCGAACCTGCGGACGGTCATGCGTATCGCCTACGACTTGGGTTCGAAGTTCGGTCAGGATTTTGCCTCCGACAACAGCTATTCGGGCAATGCCGACGTCTGCATCTGCTCCATGTTTTGCGCCACCCCACAGGATGTGGACGAGATCTACACCCGGAAGGAGGTGATGGGCGGTGGGGCGAGTCGCGTAATACTGGTGTCGCTCGAAGATGAGATCGGGGCCCGTCCTGCCCTCTTCCGTCCGCTCACGTCCCAGGAGCAGCAGTTGGTCTCCTCCGCCTTGCACTACCTGATGGAGGACACCTACACGCCTGACGGTCAGCTTCAACCCACGCAGGTGCTGGACACCCGTTTCCTGGATCCGGTCGTGAGCAGTTTCTGCACGAAGATGGCGAAGCGGGCGGCCGAGATGAAGGATGCCGGTATGGCGGGTGCACAGGCGTTGGACCACTACTACAAGCGGGCGTCGGTCAATGCGTTCCGTTCGACCGGACTGGTCTATTACCTCTACCGGATCGAGAACCGGATGGCCGATGCGGGTGTCGAGGGGGCGATCCATCGTTCGGAGGAGCAGATCCGCCGCCTCTGCATCAAGATCTACCGTTTCCTCGCGCACTATTGCCTCAACGCGAACAACAACCGCTGGGGGCGTATCTACGAGGAGGGCTACCGCAAGCAGAAGCAGGGGGCGAAGGTGGATGCCCGCAAACCGCTCATCGATCAGCTGACGACCGTCTTCACGCGCGACCAGCTCTCGGAACTGATCCGGCAGAATGAGCTGGACACGGAAGAGCGTCATTTCATCGCGCAATGGAAGGCGAAAGGGTGGATCATCAAGCTTCGCAAGAATGTCTATCAGAAGCAGCGGTGAGTAGGCCCTTTATGGATATGAATCTATGCAAACGTTTCATCGAGTGATTTATGATTGAAAAATATCAACTTCAACGTCTCATCGACCTCCCCATCGAGGGGGTCGCTGAGCGGCTCGGGCTCTCGGTCCATCGCCACAAGGCCCGTTGTCCGTTTCACAACGATGCGCATCCGTCGCTCACGTTTCATGTGGGGAAGAATCGCTACCGTTGCTATGTCTGTGGTGCCCACGGTCGGTCCATCGACTTGGTGATGAACTGGTTGGGCCTATCGTTCGTCGAGGCTTGCCGTTGGCTGGCCCATGCGTATGGGATCCTGCTGTCGGATGAAGGGCCGGCTACCTATGGAGGTTCCAACTCAGCTGGTAGTTTGGCAACCGGCAGACCAGCGGCCTGCAAGGGGGCAGCCTTCCAGGGTAAACCGGCGGCCTACAGTGGGGCTGCCTTTTCGGAAAGATCTACCGCGGCTGAGGCTGGTTCCGCTACCGAAGAGGCCCCCTTCGATGTGGCCCGTTACCAGCGGTTTTTCGAACGGCCCAATCTGACACCGGCGGCTCAGACCTTTCTCTTCGAAGAGCGACACATCGACCCGCGGGTAGCCCGCTTCTGCCGACTGCATTCGTTTCGGGACAGGCAGCAGACCAACTGGCTTCAGATCCCCTACTTCGATCTCGATGGTCGGCTGGTGGGTATCCAGAACCGGAATCTTGATGTCAATCCATCTCCTCGGTTTCGTTTCCCGAAGGGGTCGAAATGTGGCATCTACAACCTACCGGTGATGCGGATGCTGAAGCCGGGAGAACCGCTCTTCATCACTGAGGGCTGTTCCGACTGTTGGGCGATGTTGAGTGCCGGCCACAAGGCCATTGCCATTCCGAGTGCCACCCTCTTGAAAGAAGAGGATCTGCTGCTCCTCCGTAACGGTCCCTATGCCGGCCACCGACAGCCACTCAACCTCCACATGTTTCCCGATGCGGATGCACCCGGGGAGCGTCTCTTCCTCTCGTTGCGCGACCACCTGCCCCAAATCGTCCGTCACCAGCTGCCCGCCGGCTGCAAAGACTTCGGGGACTATTGGAAGCTACAGCAACGGTCGGTCCGATGAGATAGTTGTCCGTGGATGACGAGGCCGACTGTTCCGTTCAACAAGCTGGTTCTCAATAGGGAGCAACTTGGCGAACGATTCTTAAAATGTTATTTTGTTAATTTGTTATTTTCTGAAAAAAGACAACGATTGATTATGAAAATCATCTTGCAACGAATCTATATCCGGGGTGAAATCACCGAAGGACGCCTCACCATCGACGGCTGTTGCCTCTGCGACACCCTGGAAAACAGCGGTTCATGCCTCCCTGCGAGCAGCTACCCGCTCTCGATCATCCCGTGTAAGCTCTATGCACGTCAGATGCTCTGTGTGACCCAACCGCCCACCGACCTGTCCCGTCCGAAGAAGGGACCGGCAACGGATCAGACTGTGGAGCCAGCGAAAGGGCCGAAGAAGGATCAGGCTGTGGAGACAGCGAAAAGGCCGAAGAAGGGTGTGACGAAGGCATCTGCGGCCGCTTGTACCAGCTGCTGCCGGCTCGATTTTGTGGGAGCCAACACCCGCCTGCCCCGATTCTGTCCGCAGATCAAGGCCGGCAATGGCATCCACAACCGTTGGGACGGCTCGATTCTCGTCGGCTCACTGACCGATCCCAACGATCCGACCCGCAACTGCCACGGCTGCCTCCTCCATCCGCAGGCCGCCTTCGACAACCTGTTCGACCGGATCCGCATGAGCGTCAACCGAGGGCATGAAATAGAACTGATTATTCGCGATTGACCTATGAAACAGCTCCTTTCACCTCTTTTCGCACTCGTAGTAGCCTGCACCCTCTTGGGGTGCACTACTTCGAAACGGACCACCCGACTCCTGCCGGCGGTCCATACCGATACCCGCTACCTGAGCTCCCGTCAGTTTGATTCCATCTATATCTTTCGGGATCGTACGACAGACTACCGACGGGCCATCCGTTCGCCTGAGTCTGCTGATCAACCATTAGGTTCATGCAGCCTGCCGCTTAGCTCGTACGACCGGAATGCCGGCTCATGCTACTGGCCCTCCAGCTCGTACTGCCAGCCGGCCTTGAACCATCAGCTGTCCAGTTCATGCAGTCTGCCGCTTGGCTTGTATGACCGGAATGCCGGCTTGTGTAACCGGCCGCCGGATACGCTGGTCATTCACGAGACGCTAACGGAATACCGCTACCGCCTCCTGCACGATACAATCCGGATCCATCAGGTCGATACCGTTCCAGTGATCCACGAGGTAGAAGTCATCCAAGAGATAGCCCGTCCGCTCACCCGTTTCGACCGGCTGACACGCACCACCTTCTGGATCGTCATCGCCCTATTGGCCGCCTATCTCTTCCGGTTCTTCCGGCGGAACATTCCGCGGATCATCCCTCAGCTCCTCTCTCAAATCAAGAGCCGCCTCTTCTCATAAAGGTTTATCCCTCAGATCAGGAGCGGCCTCTTCTCATAACGCTTTACCCATCAGATCAGGAGGGGCCTGTTCTTATCAAAAACCATTGATCATTCATCATAAATCCGTTTTCTTATGCAATTAACACCCCATTTCACTTTGGAGGAGTTCGAATACTCCTCCACCGCCCTCGCCCGCGGCATCGACAATCGCATCCCCAATCGTCCCTCAGCTACCACCCGTTCACCAGGCAGTTCATCACGAACGCATTCAACAAGCCATTCGGCAGGCAGTTCTGCGGCCAACGGTTCGGAAGTCGGCTCTGTAACCAACGATTCGGCTGTCCATCCAGCATTCCATTTTGCAGGAGGCAGTTCATCGCCAAAACATGCAGCAGGCAGTTCATCAGCGACCAACGGTTCGAGCATCGATGAAGAGGCCAAGAACTCTCCGATATTGGCGAACATCCAGAACCTCTGTGAAGTCGTATTAGAGCCCCTCCGTCAGCAAGTGAACGAACCCGTGATCATCAGCTCCGGCTACCGCTGTCCCCAGCTCAACCGAGCCGTCGGAGGCAGTCCGACCAGCCAGCACATGACCGGCGAAGCCTGTGACATCCACCACTCCGATCCGCAAAAACTCCGTGATTGGTTTGCCATCCTCCAGCGAGGCGAGTTCGACCAGCTCATCTGGGAACGATCCTCCCCTCGCTCCACCCACTACTGGATCCATGTGTCGTGCAAGCGCGATCGCTCACAAAACCGTCGGCAAGTATTCCAATTAGTCAAAGGGGAGTAATTTTACTCCCCAATAATAGTTTCAATGATTCGGTCGATTACATAATCAAAAAAGATTACAGCCATCTCTTTATCGTCTTGATTTTGTTAATCTCCAATGCCTTTAACGCATTACTATAATCCACATTGGATAGATCTGTGTGATCAACTGAATCAAAATCGGGCAGGTCCTTCAATAACTCATCAAGCTCCTCATCAGTATGAGTAGCAAAACGACTCTTCTTTGAACAAGGCATAGGTTCTTCGACTTTCATAATTCCTATTACAGTTTAATGTATCATGCCTCAAATATAAGACAAAATCCGCATCCCTCCAACATTTCCGCCCGAAATTTCTGCCAATCAGATTGTGAGCCACTCAGATAGGATGTATCAAGCCGGCCGAAAATGGTAATTTTTACGTATCGGTTACATCGCAAAAAGCCTTATCCAAAGATAGTATCAACAATTTTGTCGATGATCCTATCAAAATACTTTTCTTTTACAAAACAATTACGTTGAGCTATCACCTCATCAACGTTGTACATCCCCATAATATGGGTTATAAAATAGGACTGCTTCGACATTGGTTTACTCAACCATTCATTTTCAATTTTAATTGTATATTCGGGATGATGATTCTTTGAAGATATCAACAAGACATATATCATGCCATCTTCAACTTCTTGAAGTTCATTTGATGAAACGACTAAGGCAGGATGAACCAAATTAGTACCATCCGGCATACTGAATGACACCTCAACAATTTCCCTCTGCCTAACTTTCATAGCCATTTTGAAACACTTTTGGCAATTGGTTTTGATTTTATCAACTCCTTATATTGCACATCAGATAAGGTTGGGTAGTCGTCCATATCCAATAGAGGGCAATCTTTCAGTTCCTCTGATAACTCAGCATCCGACAAGGCTCCACGATGACGGATTTGCTGAACTTTAGAGACATCTCTATACAAATGATCTGCCAACCATTTTTTATTGCTTACGCTCAATGATGAAAGCATTTCGTAAATATTGTCTATCGTCAATGTTGTATTCATAACCGTTTTTCCATCAATGTTCACTTGCAAAGTTACAACTTGATTCGTAAACAACAAAGATTTTGGGAAAGAATTTCCTCTAACATTTCCACCTGAAATTTCTGCCAATCAGATTGCGAGCCACTCAGAGAGGATGTATCAAACCGACCCAAAATGGTAATTTGTTAATTCCACTCATAGACGGAGATGAGACAGGATCGCGTCCAAGGAGTGCTCCACCAGATAATGCTGCACGAGGAACCGATAGCCCCTCTCGCCCATCGCCAGCCGGTCAGATGCCAACATCCGGTCCACCGAACGCGTGAACGCCTGCACATCATTACTCGGTACATACAGGCCGAACCCATGCTCCTCGGCCATCGTACCCATGTCGCAATTCGGATCCGTAGCCGCAATCACAGGCATCCGGTTCTCCAGATACGAGAGCAGACGACTGGGGAAATTCGGAATCGTAAAACGGTAGTCGAGGAAGATCAGCCCCACATCACACGCTCGCACCAGCCGGTCGTAATCCTCCTTCGGCAACCCCTTCAGAACCGTTACCGCCTTCGGAACACGTTGCCGGTACCAATCCGCCAGCCGCTGGTAGTAGGTGCCCGTACCCACCACCACGAAGTGGACATCCTCCCGACCCGCATTCACCTCCAGACACTCGATCAGGAACGGGATCCCCTGCGGAATCCCCAAATTGCCCCCATAGATGAAGAGCGGCCGATCCGTTGGCAGACCATACCGCTCCCGGATCTCCCGATCCTGCTCGATCCGATCGGCCTCCGTCACCTCCTGCTCGACGGGCAAAGCGATACTGTTCGGACAGATCTCCACCTTCTGCGGATCCACCTCCGGATTATGAGCCAACACATACCGCACGTTGGCCGGACTCATGCACCCGATGAAGTCCGAGATCCGATAGAGCTCCTGTTCCTTCCGGCGGAACATCCGGTAGAGCAGCCCCTTCACACCCGTCTTGCGCATCATCCCCATATCCACCGCATTCTGCGGGAAGATATCCTTCAGCATCAAGTAGGTCATCGCCTTGCTACCCGACTGCTCCTTCGCATACCGGATCACCTCGTTGAAGGTGATCGGAGGAGTCGAGTACAAAATCAGGTCGAACACCACCCCACCGAAGTGACGCTTCAATGCCCGTTTGAACTGCCCCTCCAACAGCAGCTGGCCGACACCCTTCTCGACGATGGAGGACTTCGTCACGTTCAACGTCCGCACCCCCAACAGATGCATTCCATTCGTTACCTGCAGATGCGTGGGCAAGCCCAATCTCCGCTCACTCGGATAGACGATATACACCTCGTGCCCCTCATCGCGAAATTTCCGCATGAGATCCGTATAGATGCCCCGGGCCTCGATATTCCGGAAGCCCGACGACATCGTCAGAAACAATATGTTCATGTTGATAATTGAATTAGCAAAATAGCCTAATCTGTGTGGTTCTTTCAGTAGAATATATTGAGCTTTTTACTCAAAAATTCTCAATAACATCCAAAGGAAGACCAGTGAGTTCTTGAATAACCATAGAACACTCACCCCTTTCCTTCAATTTTTTAGCAGTTTCATACAAGGCGGCATATCCTTGTGCCAATCCCTCCTCAAGCCCTTTCGCATGCCCTTCTTCAAGTCCTTCCGCACGACCTTTAGCCAATCCCTCTTCGAGTCCTTGAGCATGTCCTTCTTCAAGTCCTTCCGCACGACCTTTCGCATGACCTTGGCGTAATGCCGTATCAAGTGAATTCTTCAGATCGCGATAGGCCTTGCAACTATCCTCATACTCTCTCAGTTCTCGTGGGGTGAATCGGGCAATCTCGGCCTCCTCAAACAGGCGGTCGAACACCTTATCTCGCAACGCTTTCGGACGGTTGGTCAATCTGGAGAGGTTCTTCAGCACATAGAGCCACTTGTCATAGAGCGTCACCAGCTCCTCTTCCGATTTGTCAAACTTGGCGATCTCCACATAGATGAATTCCAACTTCTCGTAGAACACCCTATGCGTCTTTGTATCACAGAGTTTTACATAATGACAAATGGCATCTGCATCAAATGCCTCATCCTTCATGTCGAAGTTCAACAAAGCGACTGTATAGACGTGATTCAACTGGAAATCCCAGTCGGACCCCTTTACAGCCTGTTCCCGAATGGGAAAGGTGGAGTAAAACAGTGAACGATCCTTGAAAAACTCTTGATAGGCATTCTGCATCTCCACAATGAACTTCTCGCCATTCTCGCCCTCGCAATAGACATCAAAGATGGCCTTACGGGCCACATACACATCGCCCAGATGTTCATTGTTCAGATACTTCACATCCTTGATCACCTGCTTGCCGTCAAACAGGCTGTTCAGAAAGCAGATCAACAATTCCTTATTGAGTGCCGTCCCGAAAATACGTTTGAAGCCAAAGTCGGTCAACAAACTGATGTATCTGTCTTCTATCTGTCCCATGTGCATCTATTTTTGTTCCGTTCTCAAAATTAGGTACTCTATTTGAATCCACCAAAAAGTATTTCGTTTTTTTTCATAATCTTCCACTCCGATCACCATTCCTGCTATTCGCATTCCTACTTACTATCATCCGTTATACATAAACTCAGGCCTCTCACCACCTTCGAGTATCCATTTATAAAGTTCGATATTCTTCTTGGCAACTGAAGTATAGAGGTAGTTCTCGTTGATATGCATGCTACCCCTTTGCCCCATTGCAAAGAGTACTTCTGCAGGAAGTGATAGAGCATCTCGGATAGCATTCTCGATATTCTGCTCTGAGAGATCTACGCACCAGCCAATATTCTCATCATTCAGTTCTTGCCATGGTGTGCCATTGGTGGTTACCACAGGAACACCACATGCAAGAGCCTCTGCAACTACCATACCGAAATTCTCGCTATAGGTTGGAAGAACAAATAGGGATGACTCCATATAGAGTTTGTGTTTTGCTTCTCCGAATACAGGAGGTATGATCTCAACGACATCAGATAGACCTTTTGAAGAGATTACATTTTTCAACTGCTCTATATAGGATTCTTCACCATTACCAGCAATTACAACATTCCAATCAGGAAAGTCAATACGCAAATTCTCCCATACGTTGATAAGAATCTCTATTCCCTTCTTCTGGTGGATACGCGAAAGGAACACAATCTGCTTCTTAACGGATGAAAGACAATCAGCAGGACGGCATTGATATTCGGACACATCAATGCCATTGGGGATAACAGCAAGTGGAGTCTTTATCCCTAACTCACGAAGATGCTGTGCTTCCATATCGGCAGTTGTCAGAATAGCGGCAGCCTTCTGGAGATCCTTCTTCTGATATAGCCACATGGCAATCTTCTTCTTCCACTTCTTTTGCTCCAAACACCAAGGCTCGAGCGCACCACGAGGTGTCATCACGTATGGAATACCATGCTTGCGAAGAATCATTGCCATTTTGTTGTAGATAGGTAACCAGATTCCCTGTGCGTGAACAAGATCGTAATTTCCTTCGAGAAGAATGCGTTCAAGCGTTTTAGTTGTATAGCTTTTGTTGTACTTAACTAATTTGACTTTAGAACCTTCTATCATATGATCATTCATTTGCTCGGTTTCTCTCGCCATAAGGGTCACATCGCAGTTATTTGCTGCAATACCTTTGGTAAGGATGGGCACACTACGAGCAGGGCCTCCATCTGATTTATCTATTGATGATGTAAAAATGCAGATTTTCATTATTTTTTCTACTTAGTCAATCTTCTAATATATCTATAAAGAACGAATGGTGTTTTTAAGTAAGAAAGCGTGTCTCGCTCTGAAATCCATCAATCACAACTACATCCTTCCATGGATTGAATATATGCAGGCCTATATCGTTAATTTATTAGCAGAAGAACTGTTTACAACAGCTACTTCAGTTTCATTATAAGAATCTTCCATCATCACTACTTTCATAATCCTCGACTGCCTTCCATAAATAAGCTCACAATCCTGAGCACCTAGATCAATGAATAACCTACACACCTAACTCTTATTTAAAAATCGTAATTCTAGTTTTAAATGTTATGAACAGTCTCTTACTTAACAGACGAGCAATATTTCCATATAAAATATATCAATTATTATCAATATATCTTCTTTATCCTTGTAAAAAACCAATCAATCAATAGTACGAATATCGTTCCGTTAACAAAAGACGGAATTGCTGCCGTCGCTCCCGCTCGGCCTGCAGCAGTTAATCGAACTGCAAGCAGGAGCATAAATATTAACATGTAGCGATTTTGTGATAGATACTTTAAAGTCAACGCAAAGACCATTCCTACTAAAAAAGTAAACACCCAATAAAATGTTCCTCCAAAGTACATAAACGATTCTCCCAAAAACGAAGGCAGTAAAGAGGAATATCCATAGTCAGTTCTATGGAGACCCGTTATTGAAAATGTAAACACATCATTGGCCAATGTTGGTTTTGATGGCCACAACACTGATGGTATAGGCAAACAAATTAACCATAGTATCACGGAAATGGGAGATTGTGCCTGTTGAAGTACCGGGGATGAAGATATATGATCATAGTAAGTTGGATATGTCGCTTCTGATGCTAACAATAATTCCAAACTTTCACTAAAAGACATAATATCTGTTTCAATTCCCATTCGAATGAATGTATAAGCATAGAGGAACGGAATAGATGCAACGATAACTGCCAGTATCAGTAAAATATGTTTCTTCGTGATTACAAATTCTCCATCTTTAACGCAAAACACAAGAAAAAACAACAGTAACGCAGTATACACCATACCTGAGCGACCAATGTAACAAGAATCCATAATACCTAGCATGAATTCTGCCAAGAACAATACATAGGGTTTTATACAATTTGGATTGGTTATCCGTAAATAAGTTATATAGGCGAAAAAGAAAGGCTTGATGAAAAGAGCTAAAGCTGCAGTAAAGCGGGAAAAAGGGTCTCCAGCTGCTGTATTTAGATAATCATATATGCCATCAATTGTAATTCCCGAGATAAAGACATCGAACATTCTAAACCTGGGATAAATCAAAGGTACAATTATTAAAAGTAAATAAATATATGACATTCCCTTAAGGAATCCAGTATGCCTTTCTAAGTATTTTTCCATTGATTGTCCACGTATACTGTTTCTTGTAGTACCTTTATTTAATACTAACACAAATGGTAAATAAAAGAAAAATAAAGCTATTAAATATTTATACAAGTATTTGTCATTAACTACATCAAGTGCAATTCCATATCCAGAATAGATAAAAATTGAGATAGCGGACAATGCAATAGGAACCCTCATTCTCATATCTTGTACATGATAGAAAACAAATTTCACCACTAGTATTGTACCAAGAACAACCAATGACAAGGTCCAATAGTTTACACCTAGATTCATATGAATATAAAAAAATGATAGGTTAAAGGTTTATTAACTCTGCTAAATCCTCAGCAAATTCATTCGATGTCTCGAATACCTGGAGTAAATATTATTTCTCCAAATATTGGAGTCCCATTTATGTTTATATTGTTATTAAATGACCCGCCATTATTTCGAATTTATAATTCACCGTGTCAAAACCCGGTGTAAAGGTCATCTCTCCAAAAACAGGAGCGTCATCTATTTCATAAAAATCTACTCGGACGAAAGGGAATGGTTTTGAAAGAATTCTTGCATATTCAATCATGGAAGAAAAAGATACCGGTTTCTTTACAGCAATAGCCTGTTCATGATATGTACTGCAATATTCTGGATGGTTATTCCACTCCATATCAAATATGGAAACCTTCATATTGTGTGTGTTATCGCTTCGATCAGTCATAACCTGAACATACATTGGATTACCATTGAAACAATAAAACTTATAATCAATCAATGACACGTTACCATCACCTAAAAACTCTTCCGCTAAAATTAATGGCTCAATTCGGGAATAATGAGGCTGGCATGTCATATAACCGTAATCTATTTTTAACCAATGTTGTAGTTTTTTTCTTATATCGTCCTGATTAGCAGAATTCTTATCCCTTACCAATATATTAGTTGCACTGCCATTATTAGTTTTAATTACAAAGGCAGTTGGAAGACAGGAAAAATCTATTTCATCAGCACTCTTCCATACACCATATAGCAATGGTGCGATATTCTTTAATCCACATTCTTCCAAATATTCACGGACACGAACCTTATCCGCCAATTTACTCCAAACCGACGTATCTGTATGAAATGACATATATGCCACTTTATCACTCAACGTAACAGGATTCTTAGTATTAAGAAACGTACCCGTACTTCGTTTATGATAAATGGAAAAAAGCTTCTCAGGATTATTTTTCTTGAGATAATTATCATATGACCTTCTAAGCATCACCAATGGCCATAGTATTTTCTTTAACGTAGGATTCATTTCTAATGTATTTTTTTTAATATATTATTAGTAAGTGAAGCAATCATATTCTTTTCTTCTCTAGTAAAGCAGAAAAGATAATATACTGAAACAAAAAGAATGTCTGATGTAGCAGAAACAACAAAGAACCTAATGAGACTATGGGTCGTATGAATCATCATATGATCAATAAAATATCCGACAAGATACGCCCCCATGAAAACTAGGACTGCCCTAACTGTATATCTTAAAAATTTACACACTGATAAATTATAATACTTTCTCGAATAGTATATAGTAATTCCAGCTGATACAGTCTGTGCAACGAGCATGAGATATATAATCGTATAATGAGGAAAACCCAATTTGTACAATGTAATACCAATAGGAATTGGTATCAGAACTACACCGGATGTAAGAATCTGCTGCCATTTGATTTGCCCAACTGCCTGTATGCCTCTTGTCAGTCCTGGATAAAGTTCGCAAATAAGGAACATATAGAGAATAATCCTGCAATACAAGTCTGTATAATCGGGTACCTCCTTCAACCAAAAACCAAGTACAAGCGGAAGTTCAAGAAGAAGAGGTACTGCAAATATTGCACTTAAGAAGAAAGTCAACTTTGATGAGAAAACTGAAAGAAACAATAATCTTTTTCTATCTCCTTGTCCTTCACTCTTAATAATCTGTGGTGTGATGGCTGCCGTCAGTGTATTTGCAAAGCTGATTAATTGGCCGTCTACCTGATTTGCAATACCGAAAATTCCATTGATCTTTGGCCCAAAGAATACATTGAGTACCGTTGTTACACCTTGGTTTCTGCCTACAACCGCAAAAGCACCTAAAGTATTCCAACCGGTAAAACCTATCATCTCGCGAATTAGTTTTTTGCTCTTGCTAAAAGAATAATTATTTTTACGGCATGGGAAATAATGGATTTTACACCAAACATATTGTACTAATACCTCAGTTATAATGATAAACGTGATCCAACCTGTATATACAAGCAATTTATCAGATAACAGTATATCAAAAAGGATGATGACACCAAGTTTCAAGAATGTACCCACAATGTGAACAATACCCGTGAACCACATGTCTTCATAAGCATTGATGGTAGCACTATAGGGCACTCCAATAATGGTAACAAATGTAGATGCTACCATTAATTGATACATCTGCATGGACACAGAAAGACGCGACTCGGGAATATTCAAGAAACCATCGAAAAGAAATGGAGCAATTGACTCAAGTGTAATAATTATTATTAGTGCGATAGTTATATGAATAATCATACTAGCTGAAAAGTACTCCTTTACCTTATTCTCATCGCCTTCACCTAAGGCAATTGAAAGGAATCTTTGTGTTGAAGACATTAATGCGGTATTGACAAAAGACATTACTGCAATAACTCCTGCGATAAGCGTATATATACCATAGTCTTCAACACCAAGTACATCCAAGACAACTCGTATCAGGTAAAGCCAAATTAAAGTCGAAGATATTACTTTGGTATATAAAACAATCGTATTCTTTAAGACTCGAACCGAGTTACTCATTATATATTTTGTTTAAGGTATGCCAGGAAAGGTATGCCAACATCCTCATGCCTTTCAAAATCTGCCTCAACATCGTAGAATGGAATATTACACTCATTAAGTTTAGCAAGCAAATCCACTATCTGCCTTTCGTAAGTCAGTTCTCTCTTCGAATAAAAAACATGCACTATAGAAGAGCAACCGATATGTTTTTCCAAACAGTCTGGCATTTTATTATTCAATATTTCACATTCTCTTTCTGAAGCATTCTCTCCCATCATCCCTTTGAATATCTCTTCATGATCTGGACGATGGAGATAAGAACCAAGATTATATTGGCATGCCCCAGATATTATTTCATCTGCATGAAAGTTTAAGCCAAAATAGATTGCACAAGTACCTCCCTTTGAAGAACCTGCAGTAACAACCTTTTTATACCCCCCCCCATTTAATATATTGACAATTAGTCTATTTGTAATTTCTTCTGGATATGGTTCGCCATTTTCATACATATTATAACTGCCTTTATAGCCCCATGTATCCAAGATATATAACCTATCACAAATACAATCAGATAGTCCTTTCACATAATTATATCTTCTGCTATTCCCTGTAAAGGCAGAAAAGATAATCAAAAGAGTGTCCGAATGATTATTGAAGTACAAATACTTCAATTGTTTCTCAAAAGTTTTTTCTCTTATTCTAATTGCGAGTGCCGATCTTATTGATGACAATCTTTTTACTATTCGATCTAGCATATTTCTGAAATTTCTTTTAATAATAATGCGGCATCATTCTGCCATGGATTAGCTTTGGTATAATCCATGCAAGATTTTTTGTATCCATCAAGATCATTGCAAAGTTCATCAAGAGCTTCTACAAAGTTATCAGATGACACACCGATATGATTAGTTTTCAATTCCTCTTGAATAGTGGGATTTGTATTAGAAATCATAGGTAGCGCCACACTTGCATATTCATAGACCTTATTAGATGCGCAATAGGTATTGTTAAGAGTATTGACAGGATAGTAAACAAAACCCACATCACATTTCGACAGAATTGCACCAAGAGCCGTGTAAGGTATAGTACCCGTAAATGCTGCTACAAGTTGAGGATTTGCAGATGTAATTGTCTTAAGTTCATCAATGGAATCTCCTTTACCTACAACAAGTAACTTAAACTTTGGAGCTAAAGAAGAAACAGAATGTGCGAGTTCTACTATTCTGCGACTCTTCGTTACAACACCAGCATAAACTACAACTGGACCTGGTTTGGAAAAGAATCCATCCAGAGATTGAAGTATTTCAGATGTTTGAGAATCGGTCGAGATAGTAAGTTGAGAGATATTACGAATAGCCACAGGTGGATATTCAAGGCCATAATGTTCTTGCATTAACTTTCCACGTTCTTTATTCGCACAAAACACCTTATCAACCTTATTAATGATTAGCTTCTCAAAATAATGGAAAAAAGCAAGTCTTCTATCCCTTACGTCTGGTTCCGGAATAATTAATTCATGAGCATCGTAAACGATGTAATTGCAATGCTTCTTGGACTTCAGCATATATGCTAATAAAGAAGAATAATAATCATGACAGTAAACAAGATCCGGATTCTCTTTCTTTATTATTTTATATGCTTGATATATATTCTGAAACAAATTCTTCATGCCCGTTGACGCATTGCCAATAAGCAAGTTTTTGAACTTGTCATCTTTTACCTCTTTTCCAAAGTTTGTGCTGATTAGAATAACATCAAACCTATCTGCCAATGCATTAGCAGCTCTGTTAACACGTGCATCTGTAGTAATATCACCATAGACGTACATTATTATCTTTTTCTTCATTTTAGTGGATTGTCAAATTTTTAATCAGTCCAGATGTTTTATTGAGCAAAATACCCGATAGTATAATAAGAATTACTACTAATAACCAATTGACTATTGTAATAGAAGTTATTTGCATCAAAGAACAAGGACTTAAAATAAATAACTGATGAACTACATATATAGAATATGAATACTTGTCAGAAAAGTCCATGATAGAAAATCTCTTTGTGTTTTTTAATATATTATTTAATACAACAAATAAAGATATTCCTAACATACAATGACCGTACCTGCATATTGCATTAAATGGGGTTACCCCTATAATACCTACAAGATCATTAAAAACATATCGTCCGATTATTTCTACTCCATTCATAGATACAGCCGATACAATAATCATTGTATGAACAAAAATTTGTTTTGGATTGTCATCCCAGGAAAGAATATCAGCCAAAAAATAACCAATTATATAACAGGAAACACGGTCAGGAATGAAAAAACTGTCAAATGCAATGCATATAATTTGAAAAAAGACGAGAAACAATAGATAGGCTATCAACTTCTTGGAATTAGAATAATGGCCTATGTACATTCTATACCAATATAGATAAGGAGTTATTATGTAGCAAAATAAGATATAACCTACAAACCATAAATGTCCTAACCCTTAATGGTACCAGAACACGTTAAAGCTCTTATAAATGAGTTTAGCGTGATATAATCGGGGTGATATAAGTAATACAAGCCTGCCGTTGTAAAGATAAATACATAATATGGTATGAAAATCTTTATAGCCGCTTTCTTCAGGAACAGTATTGGGTTATGAACATATTTACTTCCATATAGGAATCCGCTAATCACAAAAAAAATTTGCACTCCTACATTGAACCATCTACTTAGCTCATTATCATAATACTGTAACATATGACAGATGACAATCATTATCATTGAAATAAGCCTTAATAGACTTATATTCGATAATTTACCCCCCCCCTATCCTGATTTCATTCATCATTTGATGGTTATATTTTTAAATATGATACACTCCTTCCAACGGACAGATATTGAAGCAGTCTAGAATGACCTTGCCTTTCAATTTGTCCCAATTCTGTTTAATATGGTCATGCTTCACCATAATAATTACCATATCGATCTCTTTCAAGAACTCATCGAAGTCTGAAAACTGGTTCTCGGCTATCCGGTGATCTTCCAAGAAAGGATCGTAACACTTTAACGGACGAGCCAAATGACGCTCTTGTGCTTCCAATAACTGAAGGGTAGGCGATTCTCGATAATCATCCACATTTTCCTTATAGGTAAGACCATAGAGACCAACCTTTCGGTTATCGGTGATATTGTTCTCCTGCATAATTTCATAGATACGATTCAGCACAAATGTGGGCTGGCTGTCGTTTGTCTTCATTGACTCGTCAATCACTTTAGCCAACTGAGGATAATCTCCTACCAAGAACCAAGGATCTACTGAAATGCAATGACCACCTACACCGGGACCTGGCTGAAGGATGTTCACACGGGGATGCATGTTACAGATTTTGATGATCTCATACACATCCATGTTATCATGCCGGCAGATGCGACTCAACTCGTTTGCAAAAGCGATATTGACTGCTCGGAATGTGTTTTCTACTACCTTGGTCATCTCAGCCGTACGGATATCAGTCACTACAATCTCCCCTTGACAGAAAGAGGCATAATACTGTTTGATCTTCTCACCAATTTCCCGATTGTCAGCTCCAATTGTACGGTTATTGTGCAACAGCTCATAGACCATGTTACCCGGAATAATGCGTTCGGGAGCATGTACCAGATGGATATCTTCACCTATCCGGAATCCGTTGGACTCTACAACCGGACGGACAAACTTGTCCATCGTTCCGGGACTGACCGTTGATTCAACGACCACAATAGCCCCTTTCGGACATACCTTCATTACCTCCTTGATGGCTGCCACCACATAACAGGCATCCACCTTCTTGGAGAACTTGTCGTAAGGGGTCGGTACCGAAATGATGTAGGTATCCGTATGCTGATATTCGGTCGTAAACTTGATACCAGATTTCAAGGCGTTCTGGAAAAGTTCATCCAGTCCATCTTCCTTGAAAGTCGTATGACCGGTATTCAAGGTTTCCACCAACTTTGCATTATAGTCTGTTCCTACGACTTCTACTCCATGAGAAGCCATCATCAGGGCTGTGGGCAATCCAATGTAGCCCAATCCAATTACATTAATCATCGTATATTATTGATTGTATAGTTTATATTTTCTTCTTTCAGCATCCATAACGTGCTACCTGTTCTCCCTGCAGGATACGTACAATCCGATCACAGGCATGACCGTCTCCATAAGGGTTGACCGCCTTTGACATCTGATCATAAGCTATTGGATCATCCAACAGTTGGCTCACCTCATCCATAATTCGTTGGTAATCGGTTCCAACCAAATGAACGGTTCCACTGGCCAAGGCTTCCGGACGTTCCGTCGTATCGCGCATGACCAAAACCGGTTTGCCCAATCCAGGAGCCTCCTCCTGAATACCTCCCGAATCAGTCAGAACCAGAGTCGATTTCTCCATCAGATAGACAAACTCCAAGTATTGAAGGGGTTCAATAAAGAACATATTACCTAAGTTACTCAAATCTTCACCAAATATTTCGTGGATTGGCTTGCGCACATTGGGGTTGAGATGCATTGGATAGACAAAATCCACTGCCGGATATTTGTCTTTTAGGTCTCGGATGGCCGTACACATGTGGATGAAACCTTCTCCAAAGTTCTCCCGACGATGCCCTGTGATCAATACCAATTTCTTACCCTTGCGCAAACGGCAGACATCATAACCGGCTTTGGCCAAAACAGTATCCTGTTCTTGAGCCAAGGCAGCATCTGATTTCAGTTTATCTACCACCCAATGGAGAGCATCAATGACGGTATTGCCAGTGACATAGATGTTTCCGTGAGCCTTCTCCTCCAATAGATTCTGTTCCGAAAGAGGTGTCGGAGAGAAGTTATAGGTAGCAATTCGACCTGTGATCTGACGGTTCATTTCCTCCGGCCAAGGACTATATATATTGTGTGTGCGAAGACCTGCCTCCACGTGTCCTACAGGAATCTGCGCATAGAAGGCAGCAAGAGCTGTAGCGGTAGATGTAGTTGTATCTCCATGTACAAGCACCACATCGGGCTTGCAGGTTTTGAACACATCGCGCATACCGGTTAGGATACGGACAGTCACATCGGTCAAATCCTGTCCTTGCTTCATGATGTTCAAGTCAATATCAGGCTTGACATCGAAGATCTTGAGTACTTGGTCGAGCATCTCACGATGCTGCCCTGTTACGCACACGATAGTTTCAAACCCATCCTTACGCTTTTGAAACTCCTTCACCAAAGGACACATCTTGATGGCCTCAGGACGGGTTCCAAAGACTAACATTACTTTCTTCATTTTATCTATATGATTTATTATCGCTTTATTTTGATTCCACTCCATTTTCAGAGAAGATATACTTACTTTGCAGATGAAGTATATCTCCTAATTTCGCCTCAAAACACCCTCAAAAAAGTATGTAAACATAAAAGGCAAAGTATCTAAAGATAAAACGGCAAGCATGTCAAGATACTTGGCCAAGTATCTTGACAATCCAAAATCACTTCTTCATTTTCGACTTCTTACCGGTTTGCTGTGACTGCCTTTGCAGCTTCAGATAGTTCATCAGACCTTCGAAATCACCTTTGTCCAAGAAGGGTTGGGCTTCGGCTGGGGCTCCTACGATCTCCACGGGTACAAAACCAAGGTGTTCGTCTTGCACACCCATCCGACCTTCCACCATGGCTTTGCCGAATGCGTGTCGGAGACTTTGGTCCGTAATGGGTTCCAACGTGCCTCTTTCATGTGTCGGTTTGACATCTCCGATCGGATCGTCCGGAATGAAGGCGGTACTGTCGCCTATCTCCATCAGTTCGGGATAACTTCTTCGGCCCACCCAAATGGGGGCTTCCAGATTCCACGAGAAGTTGTAGGTGACTCCTTCGGGCAGGCGTTCTTTTTTCGCTTTCCGGAAACCGGTGTAGAGCCGGATGCGGTTTCCCTTCCGAACATTGGTGTCGGGAAATTCATAGAGCCGGATCTGACTGTAGTCGTAATAGCCCTCTTCGTTCTCGACTCGACGGATTAATGTGAACCGGGAGAGGGAGCAACTGCTGGCTGCTTCCATCTCCACGTACTCATCTTGTTGGCCTCGGTTGTAGAGTCCAACGATTGCTAAATTGATCATGATTGTAATACGTTTTGAAATGATTAAGAAGCAGTGCGGTTGATAAGCGTCAGCCGCAAAACGCTATGTATCTTTGATGGTCCATGAAGATAGCTTCAACGGCCTGTGAAGATACCTTCAAAGCCCTATGAAGATATCTTCGTTATTTGGCTGTTATACCCTCACTTCCTCCATACCATCTTGTTGACGATGCCGACGTAGGACTGGATGATCTTCACGATCTTGGTGGAGACATTCTCATCCACATAGTCGGGGACGGGAAGACCGTGGTGGCCCTCTTTGCAGAGTTCAACGGCGGTATCGACGGCTTGGAGGAGAGACTTCGTGTCAATACCGGCAATGATGAAGTCGCCTTTGTCGATGGCTTCGGGCCGTTCCGTACTGGTTCGGATGCAGATGGCCGGGAAGGGGTGGCCGATGCTGGTGAAGAAGCTGCTCTCTTCAGGCAAGGTTCCACTGTCGCTCACGACGGCAAAGGCATTCATCTGAAGGCAGTTGTAATCATGGAAGCCCAAAGGTTCGTGCTGGATAACTCTTGCGTCAAGTTGGAATCCGCTTGCGGCCAATCGGTTACGGCTTCGCGGGTGACAGCTGTAGAGAATCGGCATGTCGTATTTGGCGGCCATCTGGTTGATCGCATTGAACAACGACAAGAAGTTCTTCTCGGTGTCGATGTTCTCCTCCCGATGGGCGGACAACAGGATGTACTTGCCTTTCTCCAAACCCAACCGCTGGTGGACATCGCTGGCTTCAATGGCAGGCAGGTTCTGATGCAGCACTTCGGCCATCGGACTGCCACTGACATAGGTACGTTCTTTGGGCAGACCACAATCGGCCAGGTATCTCCGGGCGTGTTCCGAATAGGCGATGTTCACGTCCGAAATGATATCGACAATGCGTCGGTTGGTCTCCTCGGGCAGGCATTCGTCCTTGCAACGGTTGCCGGCCTCCATGTGGAAGATGGGGATGTGCAGACGCTTTGCGCCTATCACACTCAGGCAGCTGTTGGTGTCGCCCAACACCAAGACGGCATCGGGTTTTGTCTGGTTGAAGAGTTTGTAGCTGCAGTTGATGATGTTGCCACAGGTAGCTCCCAGGTCATCCCCTACGGCATCCATATAGACCTCCGGTTCTGCCAACTGCAGGTCACGGAAGAAGATGC
>JAFBIU010000042.1 GCA_021531775.1 Parabacteroides distasonis
CTGTATAAGAAGTTGATATTCAGTGTATGTTCTGGGCGGGCTTTACATAATATAAGACTTTACATAACCCTTTAACTCGATTTTGTTGGCATTTGCTATAAGGCGATCCATGATGGCATCGGCCAAAGTAGGATCTCCTATATAATCGTACCATTTTGAGACAGGCAGTTGCGAAGCGATGATCATAGACTTGCGCTCGTACCTCTCTTCCAAAATCTGGAGCAAAGCCAATCGGGTATTGGTATCCATCGGCTGCAAGCCAAAGTCATCCAATATAATCAAGTCGTTCTTCTCCAATGATGTTATCATCTTTAGAAAGGTATTGTCGAGCTTGGCTAATGTAATCTTCTCAATAAAGCGATTCATATTCAGATAGACGGTTCTGAAGCCCAGGGTACAGGCTTGTCGTCCAATGGCACATGCCAGAAACGTTTTCCCGCAGCCGCATTTGCCTTGGATCAGCAGGTTCTCATGTCTCCGTATAAAGGAACAATCCGCAAGCGAGGCCAGCTGCTCTGCCGTGAAGTTACGTTCTGATCCACAGGCCACATCCTCGATCGTGGCACTGTAGCGAAGTTTACTGGTCTTAAGGAACATCTCTGTTCTACGCTCCTTTCTTTCCAGTATCTCTGCTTCTACCATCTTGGCAATGGCAAAGTCAAATGACGGACGGTTTTGTACCGGAAGACCCATCAGGGATTCCAGCGTATCGGCCATTCCCTTTAGTTTTAACTCTTTGAGCTGTATGATAGTTTCTTGTGTATTCATATCGATTGGGAATTAAATATTGGAAAATGCGTCTGCGCCACGGACATATTCATTCGCAGGGGTGCAACTTACATTGGGATGGATTTCTGTCTTGTCCAGATTACCCTGAAGGATATTCCTGAGCATGCTGTAGGAGACGGATCCGCTTTCAGATACACGTTTGCATGCGTTCTCAAGTCTTTCCTTTCCGTATTTTCTACGCAAGGACAGTATGCCTTCACAAGACCGGTACGCATGGCTTACGTATTTCGGAGATGCCAGCACTTTCTCTACTGCCATCTTCGTATATACACCGATAGCCTCGGCCTCTTCCAGATAAAAGGCCGCATTCCTTCCCTGAGTATGCCGGTATTCCCGATGATTCTCCGGCATATGTGCATCTTCCGTGGTATGTCCGGTCGTGAAACGCCTTCTATGCAAGGCTATCCGTTGGGAATTCAAATATACCTCTACAGTTTCCGTATCCCAGATAACTGTCACTTTCTGCCCTACACAAGTATAAGGGACACTGTAGAGATGGCGTTCTTCCAACCGTCCGACGGGGACATGGTAATCACCGGCAATCTTCACCTCCTTGCGGTAGCGGAAACGGAAGGGAGACGCTGGAAGAGGCCTCAGGTACTCCTGCTCTTCTGCCTCATATACATGCCTGCGACTCTTTCCGGTTGTCTTTGAGGGACGATCGTTGAACATGTCCGTCAACTCGAAGATACGGCTGTTCAGCTTGTCCAGAGAATGGAACACCTCATGTCGGATGGCCGCATAGACAAACTGATAGAACTTGTTTACGATTCCTTCCACAGGGCCCTTGTCGCGTGGTTTCCGTACACGGCAGGCCTCAAGGGATGTCTCATAGTAGCTGGACCATTCAATGGCCGCATCATTGAATGTAGGCTCGTAACGGTCTGACTTTTTCACCCATTGGGTCATGTTGTCGCTCTTGCATACTTCAGGACTTCCACCAAAATAGGTTAGGGCGTCAGACAGGCCACAGAAGAAGAATTCCATGTTTGCATGGTACATGGCCTTGGCATAGCCCATACCGCTGAACGGCAATATACAGCACAACACAACTACGGGGATATGTTCCTGGCTTTTCTGGTCTGTGACATATAGTCTGTCCCCTGCGAAATCAATCTGCATCTCATAACCAGGGATATAGGTATTGTGGTAAGACAGGTTGTGCGCATACTGGTAATCCCGGATACGTTTCTTGAATTGAGTGTACGCATATCCATTGGGATGCGTCTTAAGATACTCTTCATGCAACAGTTGGATAGTCAGATGACGGTGTTTGGCGAGATCCTCCACATAATCCGGCAACAAGTCGTCCAATTCCTTTTTCTGTTCAGACGGTTTAGGAGTTGGTGCGGACTGTAACAAACTGTGGATTTGTTCTTCGCTCATCCTTCCAATTGTGCCGTAGGCAACTTTGGCTTCATCGGCCAGTTTCTTGTAACGGTTCAGGACTCCTCGACCAATATGCAATTGTGCGCATATCTCCCGTTGAGGAGTGGAAGCCGACAGCATTTGAAATGCTCTTTTCAATTTTACCATATTCAACGTTCTATTTGCCATATCTGAAAGGAGTTTTATGGTTCATCCTTCAAGATATGAAGTTTATACTAAACTACAGAACTGTATGGTTGGTATTATTTGGTACCGATTCGTCCGCTACAGTGGTACCGATTGGAGCGCTACGCTGGTACCGATTCGTCCGCTGCTGTGGTACCGATTGGAGCGATGCGCTGGTACCGATTCATCCGCTACAGTGGTACCGATTCGCCGATATTATCATAGTAATTGAAGAATAGGCAATAATATTTCCATTTTCATCACATAGGAATATTTGTACATCAATATCCACTGAACCCGAAATCTCTATTTGACGTAGTTCGTTGTCATAATATACATTAATAGGGATTCTCATAGGAAAACGATGAACCGTTGTGTTTTTGTCTTCGTGACCATACTTGTAGAAGTCCATATAAACTCCAGATTTTGCGGCATAGGTTTGAAGACATCCGACAATAATTAAAACTCCGAAGAGTAAGTGTATCTTTTTCATTTTATTGCATTTATTGATTAAACTGATGCAAAATTACTGTAGAAAAAGTTTTCAACCAAGGGTAAAAGTTTGATAGTCAAACTTTTTATTTTATTGATAATCAGTGATTTACAAAATTGAGGGGAGGCGATTGATTCTGCGCAGGGGTGTCAAAAGTTTGACGGCTAGAGATAATGGGCCAATAAATGCTAATTACAGCACCCAAGAATTATATCTTATTGCTATCAAATCCACTCAAAGGATATTATTATGATGATACTTTTCTCATGAGAGCAAAATCAGGATCTAAATCTGTCGTTATATGAAAACAAAAGCAACAATAAAAATGTAATTGCTCAATCGAGTAGGAGGTAAACGCTAATCGCAGGCGCTTATTATATTTGTTGATTGAGAATTGATTTAAAGTTTGACACTTTTATCATAGTATATAGGGACAAACATAGAAAAACAGTCCATTTACCGGATTGGGTAGATAGACTGTTTCCGAACCAGTAAAGTAATTATCTGGTCAAACTACAGTTGTTTCATAAGTTTTCTAACGTAAATACCTATGTTCGTCTGATGTTCATCAAGATTAAGTTTCTTGCGTACATCACTACTAATATGATAATGCCTTTTCAGCTGCATATATTCACCAACCTCTTTTCCACGAAGTCCAATCGCATAAAGACATACATAATTTATCTCTGATTCAGTAAGTCCATGTTGTTCAAAGTATTCAATAAATTTAGGATGGGAAGCCTTAAACGCCAGACGAGTGGTATTCATAAACTCGTCTTTATCTTGAATAATTTGATCTTTCCAAGTTCCATACGGTTCTGCGTATGAATCGTTATCCGTGATTCGTGAAGCTAATAATCCATTCAGCATCTCTATCCTGACTTTTATGGCATCTTCGATGGGTTTTGCTAAATCTTTTTGTTTTTCCAATACTTCTTTAAGACTTTCACTTTCATTCTCAAGTTGCACAATTTTGAGTCGAAGGTTTTCTGCGACCAAAGATTGACGCTCACATTCTAATTCTGCGGTCTGTTTCTCAAGAATGGCATTATGTCTCTCCAACTCAAGCTTTTCATTTGCTTTTTTGAGATTCTCTTGTTCCAGTTGTAATCTTACTTTCTCCTTATCATCCAATTCGCTTTTAGCCTGTCCAATCCTATAGCGATAGTAAATATATCCAATGATAATCAGTAAAACAAATATGATGCACAGAATTAACCAGATGAGTCTGTCAAACCTCTGTTTCTCTATCAGGTTGGATTTCTCCATTTCATGACGTGATTGGGCAAATAACAAATCATGAGAAAAAATACCCATGTGAATAGAATCAATGGTCATATAAAAATCTTTATATGCGTGCAATGCCCCGACTAAATCTCCGTTTAATTCCAAAATGTCAGGTTTTAATGCCAAATATTTCAGAGATGAACGAAATTTAGATTTAATGGGTATTGCATCCAAAACACGTTTGGCGTTACGAGCATCACCAATTTTATAATAGGCTTCAGCTACATTTAATTTAGCCATATCACTTATGGAATCGACAGATTCACAATATTCCAGAATGTTAATAACATCCTCCTTGTTGCCAAATTTAAGCGCGTATGAAAGTTCGTACGGAACAATAATCGAATTTAAATCCGGATTTTCCGAAACTCGTTGTTTTGCGATGGTCCAAACACTGTCCGAAAGCGATTTGTCATTGTTCAGAATGCCTCCATCCAAAGCATTGACAAGACTAAGCAGTTCATAGTCAGCCCGACCGATAGCACTATACAGATTCGCTGCCTCAAGGTTGTTTTCTATAAAATCATCTATCTTATATATTCTATATTGAATGGTTGCCTGAGCGACCATGAGGTTTGCTATGGCTAAGGTGTCGGAAGCCTCTTGGCAAAATTCTTTTCCCCACATGAAGCTTTGCATAGCCAAGTCATTATTGCCCTGGTTCTGATAAATCCTACCTTGATAATAATATGTCCGTAGCTGTTCATCGGGAGAACCATGTTTGATATAATAATCAATGGCAGGTTGAAGGACATCAAATGTTGTTGTATCTATATAGTTTTTGTCCAACGCCATAGATTTAAGTAGCGCATATCTGGCCGCCGCCTCTTTACCCTTGACACTTGAAGCCGGTATGTTTTCCAATACGACAAGGGCTGAATCAGGCTTGGCATCCATAAGGCTCTCCGCCTTATCCATTTCATTCCAAGCCGTTCCGTGCCGGTCGCAACTGCCTGTTGTCAATACAGCTATCGACAACAGGATGATATTTATAAGATGTCCTATTCTTTTAATCATAGTTCAATACTCCTATGCCCTCGCTGATGTCACAGACAACCTTTTCATCATATAGCGCGTTCACATCCAATGAAGCAAACTCGCGATTTTCAGAAAAGTCAGAATATCAGGCTATCAAATTTGGGGTGCAAAGTTAATGAAAATTTTTCATTATCCCTGAACGACAACCGCCCTAATCGCCAATACAATAGACATTTTAATGCTTATTTTACATATTTCGGATTATTCTTGCATAAACAGCCAAATTCGCCTCTGCTGTGATACTTGAATTGAGATATAAGCACTACCTTTATTTTTATTTAGCCTAAAAAATACATAGCCCCTAAAAAAAGAACACCCTTCTTGCAAATATGCAAGAAATGTATTAAATTTATAGTGCTAAAAATCAAATTAATACTGGCGTTCTTATGAGCAAAGATACAACGAAAAAGGGGGATATCCAAGAAAAAATCTTTTTTCTTTTTCAGACGTGCTCCCTGACAAGAAAATCCAGTCAACGACACCTCCTATGAATAATGTAGGCTACAAAGGGTACTCACAATCTGAGTACCCTTTGCACCGGTAGGCTGTCTGTCTGCAACTGGCAGATCGGCCAAAAACGGCTGAATCATTGCAACGGTGAAACGCTGAAACACTGAAACGGTGTTTGGCACGAATTTCAGTCGGTGAAGGAGGGGTGGGCATCTACTTTGTGCCACGAACCGGTGATCTTGTTCTATAGACATTTGCCTTATTCGCAAAATTATTTATAGATTTTTGAATATATATGCCGTAATTCCAAATTAATTGCTCACCTTTGCCTGTAACAAGACAATTATAAAACCGACGGTCCATGCTGTCGTCAAAAGAATACGATATGACCTACGAGGAATTAGAGATATTGATAAAGAATGATGAGCACCGCCAGTTGGAGTTGAAAAAGACAACGGGCGAGCTGAAAGACGGCATGCATTCGGCTTGTGCCTTTCTGAACACCGAAGGCGGATGGCTCATCTTTGGAGTGACACCTTCGTCCTTGAAGATACTGGGTCAGGAAGTGACGGACAACACCCAGCGTGAGATAGCGCAGGCCCTGAGTTATTTAGAGCCGCAGGTGGATGTGCGTGTGGAATATGTTGATATTCCCGACCGTTCCAACCAGAAAGCGATAGCCATGCATTTCAACGCATGGTTGTGGGGAAACATACCCTACACCTACCATGGCTGTCCTTATTATCGGGTGGAAAGCACTACCAAGGAAATGCCTCGCGATATGTTCGACCTGCGCCTGCGCCAAAGCAAGCCCGATTTCTTCGCTTGGGAGCGTCAGCCTTCCGATTTCAAGGGTATTGACTCGCTCGATGAGAATTTGATTCGTGGTGTGGTACGTCTTGGTGTGGAGCGTGGACGTATGCCGGAGAGTGCCATGACCGAACCCATCAAGGACATTCTGGATAAATGGAAACTGCTTGACGGCGACAAACTGCTGAATGCAGCAACGGCTCTGTTCACTAAAGAGACAGGCATGTACCTGCAACTCTCTATCAGTCTGGCACGTTTCCGTGGCACTGACAAGAACGAGTTCATCGACTCCCAACAAGCAGAAGGCAATATCTTCGTGCTGCTCAACGAGGCGATGAACTTCTTCCGCAAGCACCTCAGTATGCACGGCAAGGTCGTCGGTCTGATTCGTGACGAGTGGTTGGAGGTGCCTGCCGAGGCATTGCGCGAGGGTATCTTGAATAGCCTATGTCACCGCGAGTGGGGTCGCTATTGTCTGCCTGTCTATTTGGCCATCTACGACGACCGCATCGAGATTACCAATACAGGCTATCTCGTGCCTCCCCTCACGGCTGAGAACATCACCCAGCCGCATAGTTCAAATCCCCACAACAAGCTCATCGCCAATGTGCTTTACAGCACCTCATATATTGAAAGATGGGGTTCGGGCGTGAAGCGTATCACCGATGCCTGTGCCTATCGTAATGTTGAGACTCCCACGTGGACAACAGACGGTTATTTCGTGACTGTGACTTTCAAAAGGCCGGATTATAACGCGAGTGGCATAAAGGATGATACAATAAATGACACAAAAAATGATACAAAAGACTGTATAAAAGAACTCTCAGAAAGACAGGTAGATATATTGTCTATGATAGCAGAGGATTGCACCATAACGTCCCAAAAGATGTCCCAAAAGATGTCCCAAAAGATGTCCCAAAAGGAAAGTAGTATACAAAGAACCATCAAACGTGACCTCGCCGACCTTCAGGCAAAGGGCATTATAGCCCGTGAAGGAGGTCGTAAGAATGGACGTTGGGTAATATTAAAACCATTAGAGTGAATATGAAAGAACATTTCACCCGCGATGAGGTCAGCATAGAGTAGTTTGCTAAACTGGCACCCTCTACGCTGAACATGGCCGATGGACTTCTGCCGAATACCTTGCCAACTCTCCACCGCCCATGTCCGCTATGGCAAAGTTGATGGTTTCTTTCCCCTCCATAGATATTGTGGCAATGAGCTTTTGCAGGGATTGGCAAAATGAACTTCTATGGCAATAAACGAACTACCCAGGTATCTGGTTCTAATTTTCGTGGGAGGGAGAAACCATCGATACCTGGGTAATAACCGGATCATCTACTCAATGACAACCTGATCAACCACTGTGTTTTCAAGCAAGGTTGGATCGAATGCCTTCTGCTCGTCCTTCACCTGGATGTGGCGGAAGGTGAAATCGAGGAGACGATACTTGTCGCTCGTACCCACATCGAAGAAATTACGGCAGTCCATCCGGATATTCGTCATGACGATGTTGTTGCATTGGCTCAAGGGCATATCCGCACGCTCCTCCAGCTGGAAGAACTGCGTCCACGGACGAACCACCAGGAAGCTGCCCGTCTTGCCGTTGATGTTGTCAACCGTCACATACTCATAATGCTGCGGCGTGTCAGGGCGCATCTTCAGCCACAACACACGACTGGCATTCTCCACTTCAATGTTGCGCAACACGATGTTCCGGTCGTGCAGACTCTCGCTGCCCAAGGTGAGGCAGCCATGCACCACCCCATACCGGCAGTTCTGAATCAGGATGTGGAAGTTGGGCCCGTTCTCCGGAGCCTGGTCCGCCCATGTGCCCTTGCCACCCTTGATGGCCACAGCATCGTCATTGACCGACATGTAGCAACCATCGATCAGAACCTCGTGACACACGTCGATGTCGATCGCATCGCTACTCGGAGCCTTCAGTCCCTCGGTTGGCGAATAGATGTAGCAGTCGAGGTAGCGCACATGATCCGAGTTGTAGAGATGGTTGGTCCAGAAAGGGCTGTTGATGAGGCGCACATCCTGCACCGTCACGTTGTGGCAGTTGGAGATATAGACCAGCCGCGGTCGTTGCTCATCCTTGTTGGTGCACTGCGGGTTCCATTGGCGCCGGAGCCAGAACTCCTCCCAGTAGTGGAAGCCGTTGCCGTCGATCGTGCCCTTGCCCGCCAGCGTGAAGCCATCGAGCCCATCGGCATTGACCAGGGCCGCAAAATAGCGACAAGTCTGTCCCTCGATGCGGGTCGTAAGCAGGGGGAAGTCGGCAATATGCTCGCTCCCCTTGAGTGCCCCGCCCTCTTCGAGGAAGAGATGTGTGCCCGGTCGGAAGAAGAGCGCACCACTGAGGAAGGTGCCCTGCGGAATGACAATCACGCCACCGCCCTCACCGGCCGCCCGGTCGATGACCGCCTGCAAGGCAGCCGTCTGCACCACCGTGCTGTCGGTGCTCACCCCATAGTCGGTCACCACATACCGTTTCCCTAAGCTGTTCACATCCACCTTCTCGACGTTTTGGAACCAGGGCGACATCGAGGTGCCGTCGGGCCACAACTCATGGGGGAAAAGAAGCCGATAATATTCCACCGCACCCAGCAGGAAGCATCCCGTGCCGTAGTCCTCAAAGTCGGGTACCGAGGTGAAGGTCACAGGCTGACCGGCCGAGGGATCCTTGCCGGTGCTCTGGTTATAGCCGAGAAATCCGTTGTCGTGGACACACGAGGCGAGCGCCTTCCAGGCCTTGTCCATCGGCTGCTGGTAACGCTTCTGCGGCAAGATGCCCTGGCGCACACCCCACGCCATGCCATAGAGGAAGAGGGCAGTGCCGGTCATTTCGGGGCCACCGAATGTGGCGGGCGAGACCAGACTGACATTCCAGAAACCATCCTTGCGCTGACATTTCAGCAGGGCGCGGCTCATTTGGATAAAGTCCGCCTTGAGTTCCTGATAATAAGGATCATCGGCCGGCAAGGTCTCCATCACCCGCACGAGTGCCGCATAGACCCATCCGTTGCCCCGGCTCCAATAACAGTTTTTTCCGTCCTGCTCCTTGTAGGGCGGCACATAATCCTTGTCGCGCCACCAAAGCCCCTCTTTCTTGTTGAACAGACCGCCGGCCAGCGTGTCGCGGCTCCATCGGTAGGAGGCCATGGCATAGTCGAGATAGGAACGATTGCCCGTGAGCTTGGCATACTTCGCATGAACCGGCATGGCCATCTGGATCGCATCGATCCAGGTCCAGTAGGTGTGGTCTCCGGTGGCCAACTGATGGTCGAGGTTCGCCTTCACCTTCGACAGATCCTTTTTCCCGCCACTCTGCACATGCCGGTCGATATAGACCTGCTGGCAACACTGGTTGTCCGCATTGGTCTCGTTGATCCCGCCACGGGCCGTCCACTGGTGGTAGTTGCCCCAGCGGTCGGTATAGTCGAGGTAACGCTGCTGCGGGTCGATGTCATAGAGCGCCATCAATCCCTCGTAATAGACAGCGCGGGTCCATAGGTTGCTGGTCCGGATCTTCTTGACATAGGTGTCCAAGGTGGGGTCGCTGTACTTCGCCATGAAATAGTCGTTGGTGCGATGCACCAGTTGGAGGATCTGCTCCGGTTTGCTGACTTGTGCCGCCACCTGCCCGAGAATGAAGAGGGCACAGATGGCCAGAAAGAGACGGTTTTTCATTTTCGTTGTGTTTTACTGATTAATCTGACTTTTCCGTTGAGCCCCGAGGCCACCGGTTCCCATCCGGCGTAGGAGCTCTTTTCGTAATGAAGATTCACCACATTGATCTCCTTCATCTTCCGCCAGGCAACCCCCTTACGGTCGAGGTCGGCAATGCGGTTGGCGGGAAGATTGGTGACTTCGATGCGCAGGGTGTTGGGTCCTTCGCGCAACGCCTGCTGGCAGTCGAGGACAAACGGCACGGCCCACGCACACCCCACGTAGGTGTCGTTGAGATAGACCCGGGCACTCTCGCGCACATCGCCCAGATCGATCGCCCAGCTGCGGGCGGCATCGGCCGGCGAGAGCTGGAAGGTGGTCTCGTACACACCGGTCCCCATGGTGATGGCCGTGGCCTGATTCAACCCCTCCCATGTCTGCACACCGTCGAGGCTAAACGTTTCGTCCACCGTCGGTTGCTCTTCGATGAAGGAGAGCTGCCAGCGGTTGTCCGTGAGGTCGATGGAGCGATCGGAGAGGATCCATTCCGGTTTATCCGCACAGGCCGTATGGCGGCAGATCAGGATCCTGCTCTCGCCACTGCGGAGGTTCACGTCCAGTCCGTCGGCGGTGAGGTGGGCCCGGCAGGTTTCGCCGGTCATGGGGTTGTACCACAAAGCATAGGGCTCAGAGACAGCCAAGGGGACGCGCCCCTGGACATCGTGGTCGGTGAGGTTGGCCATGAAATAGTGGTGCCCCTCCGCGTTGCTCCGGCGGATCAGTTTCAGGCCAAGCTGTCGCTTCATCGCCTCCGGTCGGGCCGCCTGATCCATCGCGGCCGTGTCGTTGCCGAGGATAATCTTCGCACCCTGTTGGCGCAACCGTTCGACATGGCTGGAAACGTGGGGCGGCAGTGTCGCCTTCGCCGGGATGATCAGTGCCCGGTAGCGTGTGCCGGCAGCCGTCTGCAGCTGGCCGTCGGTGAAGGTGGTCCCCAAGAGGTACTGGTCACTGATGTAGTCGCAGTCGAACCCCGCCTCGTCGATACCGATGATGGTGCGGATGAAGCCGGGTGCCTTTTTCGCCATCGAATGGATGTCGAACTGCATCAGCCACTCCTGCGTATGGTTGCGCCACATGTCGCGGACCGGCAGATAAACCAGGAAATCGTTGTCGGGCTCACCCCATTGCAGGAAGGTCTGGCAGCGGGTGATGTAGTCCATCAGGGAGGGTGCATCGCGCCAGATGCTGTTGTTGGGACTCATATCCACCGAAGCGTAGAACCGCCGTCCCGGCCACGCCTCGCCTTGAGGCGCATAGGTCGTGCCGTGGAAAAACATCCGGTTGACGCCGGCGCAAAACATCAGGTCGAGGTCCGGTTTCATCTGGCTGAGTGACGTGCGGAAATGCTCCGTCAGCCAGGTGAAGGTCTCGCTGGAGGTGTATTTCTTGCCGGTGATATGGGCGGCCGAAGGGGCATATTTCAGCATGCTCAAGTCGCTGTCGTTCGGGCGTGTAAAGCCCTCGTCCCTGCGCAGACCCCGGATATGGAAGTCGGAGAGTCCAAAACCCTCGATCTCCGGAATATCGACCGCCGCATAGCAGTCGATGAGGTTGGCGGGCGAGCCGTGTGCCTGGTTGCGTGTGATGGCCCCATGCCGGTGGGCCCAGTCGGTCCACTGATGGGTGAAATGGGCCAGCAGCATGTCGGACAGGGTCTCGCGATAGTCGCTCACCACCTGTGCATCGCCATCCACCAGCTGCTCCAGCTTGTCTTCCAGCCGATAGCCCCGGCGGCGGGCAAATTCCTCGAAGAGGGTAGGGGTCCAGTTGGCACCATACACCTCGTAGCTGTCGTTGAAAAAGGTATGCGGGAAGGGGGTGTTGCTCTCCAAGAAGGCCTGTTCGATGTGCTGCAGGTAGTGCGCCACGGCGGTCGAGTCGAAATGATCGATCACATAGCCCTCTCCGCCGGGGGCGGCCCGCTTCACCTGTTGGCGCGTGCGGCTTTCATAGAGGGCAATGACCCGCTGCTGTCCGTCCGCCTTGGGGTATGCCTTCCTGATTATTAGTTTGGCCCAGGGCTTTTCTGCTTCGGGCAGACAGAAATCAATCTCCTCGCTCTTCACCTGCGGGCCGACCAGCGTGTCGATCACGAATGCCTTGCAGGCTGCCTCCTCGATCGGAACCCACGGACCGCCGAAGGGCCATCCGGTGCAGGTGGACATATCGGTCTCGATGCCGAGCCGTTGGTTTTCTGCCTCCACATGACGCAGCATCTCCATCCATTGGGGGGATAGGTACGGAATTTCGTTGGCATCGTTGCCCTGCACCCCGTAGATGGGTGTGATCTCCACAGCCCCGGCTCCTGCCTGGGCATATTCGTTCAGGCACCAGCTGAGGTTCTCCTTGTCAACGGCCGAGCCGAGCCACCACCAGCGCAGTCCCGGCTTGGCCTCACGTGTCGGTTGGGGGAGTATGCTTTGAACTGGCTGAGTGCTCTGTATCGGCTGGTCGGCTTGGGCTGGCTGAGTGCCCTGTACCGGCCGGTCGTTTTGAACCAAACGGCTTTCTTGAGCTGCCAGTCTGCCAAAACCTGTCTGTCCTACCAGCACGGAGGCTGCGAATATGATGAATCGTGTTGTATTCATGGTCTTCTATCTTGAACGGTCCAACATGTTTGAATTATCCCTACAAAGTTATACAATTTGAATAATACTTCTCTCTATAATAAATCGTTTTGGACCTTGTTGCTGTTTTTTTTACAATTCCTGCTTTAATTCTTCATACAAATCGACCGGACCCAAGTGCCAGTATTTGGTGTTTTCGGTCGAAAGTTTCTTGTATAACTTCGAACGGTAGATACGGTTGATGGCTTCGGCGATACTGATGCCTTTGTCTTCCACCATCCATTGGGCGAGCCACCCTATCTTGCAGGGCAGCAGCAGATACAGGTTGTCTTGTGTTATTGTTGCACTCATTTGTTCATTTCTTTCTTCTGTCAATCATTTCATCTATTTCTTCTATCAGCCAGTTGTGTCCGTGGGTGTGGAGCACATCGTAGAACTCACAGAAGTGTTCTGTTATTCCATAATGCTCAAACAGATTCACCACATCTTCTGTTGACATTTTTTTTGCCTTGGCATATTGCTCTATGCAGAACGATACAAACATGGCTCTTTCTTCTACCTCGCTTTTCATTGCGCATCTCCTTTCTGTGGCTCTGCCACACCTATTTGTCCTGTCACGGCTCTTGTTCCCATATCAAGACTGATTTATACTTCAACGTGCCATTATGAATTTTCCCTACAAAGTTATACATTATTTGAGTTCCACAAGTTCTTGACTTGTGGAACTTAAATTATTGATTATCCTTGTTGATTAGATTGACCACCACTTTCACCATGACATCTTTCTCTTCCGTACGGCTCTCGGCAATCATCAAAGTCAGGGCCACAAGGGTGTTGTCTGCGATACGCTTTCTGCCGTCTGCGGAATACAGAATGCCGTTCTTCTCCATAAACCAAAGGAAGAGCATGGCTGCAATACGTTTGTTGCCATCGCTGAAAGAGTGGTTCTTCACTACGAGATAGAGCAGCATGGCAGCCTTTTCTTCTACAGAAGGATAGAGGTCTTCGCCTCCAAATGTCTGGTAGATTTGACCTATGCTACTCTTGAAGGAATCATCCTTCTCATTGGCAAACCATTGGCTGCCACCAAACTTCACCTTCAAGGCATTGATGGCATCCATTGCATTCTCGTAAGTGGCACGGAAGGGTTCTTCTTTTGTCGTCTTCTCAATGCCCAATGTCTGATAGTCGTAGCGGTCGAGCGTATCGAGGGCATAGACATAGTCGGTGATGACATTGAACAGTCCGGCATATTCTCCCTCTGAAACCTTGTCCTGTAGGGTAAGGGCACGCGACATCAACCGCACCACATCCTTCAATTCGTCATAGTGGTCGAGGCGACGCTGATCAATGGCATAGCCTTTGATGAGGTACTGTTTGATGAGTGCTGAAGCCCACCTACGAAAGATGACGCCCTTCAGGCTTTTGACTCGGTAGCCAACTGAAATGATAACATCCAAATTATATATTTTTGTTGGGCGATATTTATATTGAGTATTATGCAAAATTTGCATATTACTTTTCTCATTCACTTCTCCTTCGTTGAAGGCATTCTTTATATGCCTTGCAATGACAGATTGATCTTTATCAAACAATTCTGCCATCTGGCTTTGTGTAAGCCATACAGTATCTTTCTCCAACTTCACTTCAAGTTGGGTGTTTCCGTCATCCGTCGTATAGAGCACGATAGACGACCCGTTGTTTGCAATTAATCTATTCTCTTTCATAGTTGTTATCCTTATTGTATTTATTCCACATTTTCTCGATGCTACCGCTCTTCATGTCATCCTCGTTGGCGATGTAATACCTGTATGAGGCAACCTTATCACATGCTAAATAAATGATACCACAAAGGTATAAATAATAATTGTATTACAGCTTGGCGGGGGAAAAAGAATCGGGCTGTCAATCGAAATAGAGATTGATGTTGTCCCGCGTTTTGTTGGAGCAATGGCGGAGCTTGATCCGGGTCATGATCTTGTTGCCATACGAGCGATCAGAGACCTCGGACTGCAAACCGCAATCGACTGTCAGAAAACGGAAGATGGCCGTACCGGTTGGATTGGAGTGGATCAGTTTCCGGTTGATCCATTTCAGGACGAAACCGGTCACCACCTCGTTCAGCGGATTGTCGCTGGCGCATGTCAGGACGTGATTCGTCAGTCTGTAATTCTTCAGATACTTCATGAATCGCTTTTGCTCCTGTTCGCGTACCTCCCTGTTTTCTGCCGAAGAGCCATCGTTCCGGATGAACAAGGCCCGATACTGGGGCGTCGGATGGCTTGCGCCCTGGCCGGTAGAGTGGGTGCTCTCTGTGGGGTGGCTCATCGGATCGTTGCCGGTCCATTGGGAGTTAGCCGATGTCTGATCGACAGTCGGCTGCTCTGCGATAGGCTTCCTGCTTGCTGCCGTCTTCCTGCTTGCTGCCGTCTGTTCTGCCGCAGCTGGTTCAGTTCCGTTTGGGGTTGCAGAAGGTTGACAGTTGGTGGCCGGCTGACTGTTAGCTGCCGCCTGTTCTGCTGTAGCTGGCTCAGTTCCATTTGGGGTCGCAGAAGGCTGGCTGTTGGTTGCCGGTTGACAGTTGGAAGCCGGCTGACTCCTTACTGCCGCCTGTTCTGCCGCTGCTGACCCAGTTCTGTTTGTTGTCGTAGAAGGCTGGCTGTTGGTTTCTGGCTGACAGTTGGCTACCTGCTGGCTGTTGGTTACCGTCTGCCTGCTTGCTACCGGTTGGCCAACAGTGTGGTTGGCTAACAAGCGTTCGGCCATTTCCTTGTCACCGATCAGGATGCCGATGCCGCCCGGATCGACCTGATTCACTTCGTACTGTACCTTCTTTTCGATGACGAAGTCACCCTTTACTTCAACATGGCTGTTAGACAGCATTCTGATGATATCTTCTTTGTCCATTTTCTGCTCTGTTTTTTACTTGTTTTACCTGTTAATTGGCCGGATTGATCGAGAATCCCACCCCGTTGTTGCTTATTCCATTGACCTGTTTGTCGATCTGCTTCTGCACCACGTAATCACCTGAGACATGCACATGACCTGTTGTCATTCTCATGCGCTCCGCAATGTATTGCTGCAATTCGTCCGCCATCTCATCGAAGGCCCCCTTGTACTTGGCACTGACCCGTCGGATGATCAGTTCAAGATCCTGCAAGGTGTTCACATCCAATGAGTCGCGCTGACCTATCTGCTGGCGGATCAACTCCATCTGACCATCCAGATTGTGCTCCTCCTTTTCGCGTGTCAACAGTTGGTACGAAGACTGATCTCCCGGCTGTTTCAGGGCATGGCTCAGTGCCTCTTTGCATCCGCTGAAATGCCCCATCAACTCCATGATCTCCGGATTGGCCTCGAAATAGATGGAATAGGCTCGCTGCGTCAATCGAAGAGGCGATTCCTCCTCTGCAATAGGTGATTCGTTCAGTTGCATCGTCCCGGCATTCGGTTGTTCATGAAACTGCTGGTTAGTATTCGTCTCCTCCGGTACCATCGCCAGCAACTTGTAGTAGCAGATGATGAGGATCAGCAGCAGATCCTGTCTGACCTCCACCTCGTCATTCAAATCGTCCACCTCATATTCGAAGAAAGATGGATCCTCAATGCTGTTCTTCAGAAAAGATTCCGTGAAGACATCGGCTGTTGCGAACAACTCGAAGATGCTGAGTCCCCCTTCCGTCAGCAGTGGAGTCAACTGTTTGTGCATGAGAGCGAATACCTTGTCCCGGTAGAGTTTGGTACGTAGCTCCCGAAGCTGGGTTTTGTTCATGATGCGCACAACCATAAGCCGACTCCTTTTTCTTGTTATTGGTTATGCCAATAGGTATTTGTCGCTGAGATCATACTGCACACCAGCCCGGGCAGCAGAAAACACTGTTTTCTGAGTCTCTTTAGATTTGCATAACAGGCTGTTTGTCAGTAACTCCATCTTGTATGAACTCATGTTAATCATCGGGGATATATCTACGTGATTTTGTTCATATACCTATTCCGCAAATATAGGCAATCCTTTAGAATGAGCCAACTCCTTCGTCGTTTTTTTTCAGACTGTTTTTCGGTTCAACACCAATGGGGCGTTTGCCATTCGAGTGGCAAACGATCCGTCAAACAGGACAGCGAAACGTTTCAGCGTTTCACCGTTTCAGTCAAAACAGATCGGTTTGCTCCATCTAATCTAATAAGATATTATATATTTATATATATAATTATATAAATATATAATACTAATCATTGAAGTAGGAATACGTAAAAATATGTCTGAAACAGTGAAACACTGAAACGCTTCTTCGTGGTTTTACGTCTGATAAAGAGTTTGTACTTTGCCTTTCGATGGTGAGATCACAGGACTGTTGAATTATGTATATAAAAATGTTAAATAATAATCTAATTAAGAAAATAAATGGTGAGAGGTTTGTCGGAGTGGTGTACTTGTTGTATCTTTGCATTGCCTGTTCGAAAGAGGCCAGGAGAGCCTATTCCGGAAGATAAATGATGACCGTTGCTCGTCGCTATTTATCGTGGACCGATGGCTTCTATGATGGCTCGGACGGACGACTGATTTACCCGGTTTGCCCACCAGGGGCGGACCAAAAGGAGGGAGGATTTCGCAGCTCCGATCGTGATGCTGACCGATCAAGAAGTAAGCCTTTCAAGAGGTTGGCCGATCCTGACGTTGGACTTTCAAGAGGTTGGCTGATCGTGTATCGCGCGGAAGAGGCGGGGACTCCATCCAAAATACCTGTCATCACAATGATTAACTATTCGCTGGCTATGCGTTCCGTCAACGCAAATCTGCTTGAAATCAACCAGGCCAAGTCGCGCGTGAAGGCGGCACAGCTGAAAGGGGAGTCGCCCCTGCAGTCCGACCTCGACCTCATTGCCACCGAGAAGCAGAAGGCCTTTGCCGTGGCCCAGTATGCCGAGGTGATGTCGATCGAGAAGTTTGCCAAGCACATCGCCACGCATGGATGTGTCTATAGTCGGGCCGACATCAACGCCATCCTCTACATGGCCGTCGATTGCATGCGTGAACAGCTCCTGGAGGGCAAGAAGATCCGCTTGGGCGATTTGGGCGATTTCTATGTCAGCCTCACTTCGAAGGGTGCGGACGATCCGAACACCTTCACTGCACAAAACATCACGGGAATCCGCGTGCTGTGGGATCCGGGCATGGAATTCAAGAACTTGCTGACCGATGCGGAGTTCAACCTGGTAGCCAGCCGTGCTGCACAGGCCAAGGTGATCAAGGCGATCAAATCCGGTGAGTCCGTGGTGGATCTGAATACGACCGATCCGGAGAATCCCGATGGGGGAGGCAGTGCCGGCGGATCCGACAATCCGTCAGGTGGCTCGAATGAGAATCCGTCAGGTGGCTCAGACGGTGGAGGTAGCGTGACGAACTATACCGTGACATTGTCGGCCAACGATGACTCGATGGGTAATGTCACCGGTGCGGGCAGCTATGCGGCAGGTTCGACGGTGACCATCAGCGCAGTTCCGGCCAGCGGCTACGTCTTCCAGACGTGGAGCGACGGTAACACCTCGGCCACACGCAGCCTCACGGTCGATCGCGACTACACCCTGACGGCTACCTTCCAGGCCGAGTCGTCCGGTGGGGAGGATCCGGAGACGCCACCCTTCTCCTAACCGTTGAGGGGCCGGTTCCCCCAGCGGGACCGCAACAGCATTGAAAGGGTACTCAGTTTGTGAGTACCCTTTTGAGTTTATAGCCATGATTATAGTTGTTCGATCTCTTCGAGGGTCAATCCGGATGCCTGGCTGATCTGCTGGCAAGAAAGCCCCATGGACTTGAGGTTTCGAGCTATAGAGCGTTTTTCTTCCATACGACCCTCCTCTCGACCCTCCTCATGACCCTCCTCACGTCCTGTCCGTATGGAATCCAATAGAGCGACATCATTCATGACACTCATTTGGTAAGCCAACATCTCGTCCGGACTCAGACGGGACATGGATGCGATATGTTTGAGCTTCCGGAAGATCTGGTTGTTCAACTCCTCCGGCATTCCTGTCCATCCACACCACATTCCACCGGTATTTCTTCGGATAGCCCTTGATCAGTTCAAAATCCAGGAAACAGACCACATATACACGCTTCATCCGGTAGAGCCAGTCCGGATCCCACTGTAACAGGTCGTCAGGAGACAACCCCTTCCGGCTCATCTGCCGGAAATAAGTCTGCGTATCCGTCATCTGCCGCTGTACCAGAAAAGAGGCATAAAACAGGATTTCTGCTGATGATTGATCCTGCTTTGTTGGTGTTTTTTGGAAGATAGCGAGGAAAGTTTGGGTGAACGGATAAATAGTCGTACATTAGCCATCTCAAATCAAAGGTATCAAGGATATGGAAGATAGCAAGGTGCAAGAGTAGGTAAAACGCATCCCCTACGGAATGATGAACTTCGTGGCTATACGCGAGGACAATTATTACTATGTCGATAAGACCAGGTTTATTGAAAAGGTAGAAAAATCAAATCGATACTTCTTTTTCATCCGTCCGCGTCGCTTCGGCAAGAGCTTGACCCTGTCGATGTTGCACCACTATTACGACATCCATGATGCCGATAAGTTCGAGCGGCTCTATGGAGACCTATACATCGGTAAGCATCCCACACCCAACCATAACAAGTATCTGGTCATCTATCTCAACTTCGCTGTCATTAATGCCGATATGGGCAACTACCGCAGTTCTCTCGATGCGCATTGCAATACCCGTTTCAATTCCTTTTGTGATGTGTATGCCCGACTGTTGCCACATGACATCAAGGCAGAACTGAACAAAAAGAAAGGGTGTGTAGAGCAGCTGGAGTTTCTGTGTGACGAGTGTTCCAAAGCAGGCTTGAAGATCTATCTCTTCATTGACGAGTACGACCATTTAATCTACAATATCCTTTCTGTTCAAGCTAGGCTTGAGGAATACAAGGGTGAAACGCATGGTACCGGTTACTTGCGTACCTTCTTCGACACGATCAAATCCGGTACCTATTCGTCCATAGAGCGCGTCTTCGTGACAGGAGTAAGTCCTGTGACCCTCGACGACCTGACCAGCGGCTTCAATATCGGCACCAACTACTCCCTTGCCTACGGATTCAACGAGATGGTGGGATTCACCGAACAGGAGGTACGCGAGATGCTGACCTACTACTCGTTGCACCATGAGTTCCACCACACCATCGACGAACTTATTGAGATCATGAAGCCCTATTACGACAACTATTGCTTTGCGGAAGAAGCCTATGGAGAGACGACGATGTACAACTCTAACATGGTACTCTCTTTCCTGTATAAATATATAGACAACCGATGTAGAATCCCAAGCCGTATGCTCGACGAGAACATTCGGGTAGATTACAATAAGTTGCGGATGCTGATCCGCAAGGACAAGGAGTTTGCCCACGATGCCTCCATCATTCAGACTCTTGTGTCAAAGGGGTATGTCACGGGCGAACTGAAGGAGGGTTTCCCGGCTGAAAACATAGCCAAGGATGACAACTTCATCAGCCTGCTCTACTACTTCGGAATGGTGACCATCGGTGGTT
>JAFBIU010000043.1 GCA_021531775.1 Parabacteroides distasonis
TATGGTATCCTAACTACCTATCATAGGCTTCCCTGCTGACCCAAGGCAAGTTCCCCTCTGACCGAGGGGACTGCCTTAACCCATTAAAAGTCCGGTCTTGAAGAGCAGACTCCATTCCGAAGTCACTTTCATTCGGAAAAGTAGTTTCATGCCGAAGAACCCGTTCCGTTGAAACAGTCGGCCGATGCAGGAAGGGAGGAACTGGCCTCAGCGGGTGGGTGTAAAGCGAAGCGGAGCGGAGGGCGGAAAAGAAATGGATGCTGTTTGAGCGAAGCGAGTTTCATCCATTTCCCGACCGCAGCAAAGCGAAGTAGCCCAGCCGGTGCAGCCTTGAACTTTTGGTTCTTTTGGGTCAAGCCAAAAGAACGGAACATCTCAATTCAAAAGCAAAAAGAAATGAAAACCTTCTACATCACATTGATAACAAGTATTCTCCTCATCGTTGGAGGCTTCATCTGTCCACCGATGGGCATCATCGACAGCAGTGTCTTGACTGCCGTCGGCCTGTTGTTGGCCTTCGCCACCTTGGCCCAAGTCCCTACTTTGATGGAGGCAGCCCGCAACGGTCAGCGGATCCGCCTCACGAAAGGCGATTTCTCCGCCGAAGTATCATCCGAAAATCCGCCCCAAGCGTAACCGTAACCGTAACTCGCGTTTTTATTCTATTTGTTGAATTACTTCCCACGAGAGACCTGTCATGGTTGCTATTTGTACCGAATCCATTCCCGACTGTTTCAACAGTTTGACCATCGACTGAATAGCAAGATGCTGATCCTCTATTGTTTTGTCTTTTGCTTCCAACTGCTTGCCTTGCTCTTCGAGCTGTTTGCCCTGTTCCTCGATACGTTGATCCTGTTCCTCGATCCGCTGATCCTGCTCTTCAATGCGTTTATCCCGCATCATGATGGCTGTATCCCGATTCTCAATGGCACGGAAATACTCGTCTTCCACATTCATGTCTTGACGGATCTTGGCATCCGCGGCTGCCATAGACAGCCGATGGAGGATCCTCATCATCTCCGGATCATCTGCATAAGCGGTCTCATCGATCTGCAACATCTGACGGTTCGAACCATCCCGATGCCGCTGGTCGAACACATTCAGGATCTCTTCAAGCCGGTTGTTCACCTGACCATGCAACAAAGGAATCTGCACGATGATGCTGTCGTGCGTCAGACTCTCCACAAACGGATCCGGCAGGCCCTTGGTCACGATCTTGCCATTGTAGTCATACGACTTATGATTCACATAGAGAATAGGTTCCTCGATGTCACCCACACGATGGCCCAACAGGTAAACTGCCACCATCGGCAGACCGTGATCGGTCGGATCATTCTCCAACATATTGTCGGGATTGGCATATTGGGCTCCCAAATATTGGCGGAATCGCAAGGTCTCCGTCTCCACCCACGTCTTTTGCAGCTCGATCAGCACCAAACGTTCCGTGCCGTCCGTGTCCTGGACCTTCGCCCCAAAGTCGATCCGGAACATCGAAATCTTGTCCCGCACACCATTCGTATATTCATGCTTACGGACGTCTGCCTCCACTACCTTCTTTTTCAACAAGGCAGACAGGATGGTCTTCACGATGCGATTATCTTCCATTAGGTATTTGAAGACCGTATCATATAGCGGATTGGCTATATAAATCATATTCTTAACGGTTTAGTTAAATAATTGCTTATCTCTACAAAGGAACGGAATTTCTTCCGATCCGGCAAATCTTTTCGCGAGAAAGCGTAACCGTAACCGTAACTCGCGTTTTTAAGTCACCTGCATCATTTACGCATCGACCGGATCACATAGGTGACGACTCCCCAGATGAGGAATTCATTATCGGCAGTCACACGGATGGGGGAATAGTTCTCATTGGCTGGCACCAACCAGCCACATTGGTTGGCTGTATCGATCCGGAATTCCTTGAGGGTAAACTCACCATCGAGGTAGGCCACGACATAGTCTCCACTACGGGCATCCAGCGATTTGTCGATCACGACCAGATCGCCATCACCAATCCCGGCATGAATCATCGAATCTCCACTCACACGGGCATAGAAGGTGCTCTCTTTATGACGGATCAGTACCCGATTGAGATCGATACTATCAGCCATATAGCCTTCGGCCGGTGAGGGAAAACCCGCCTTCACTCCTTCCCCGGCCAGCGGTAAGGGCAACGAAGAATGCGTATCTGCCCGAAATATTTGTAATGTTGTTTTCATCAGCAGCAAAAGTAGGGAATTACTCGCAACCTTCGCACGTTTCACACCACTTTTTTTCAATGATTGGCCCGCCCTGGGGGCTCCCCAAGAGGCCGGCTTCCACTAAAACAGACCGAATTGCTCAACGATTGAGCAAATTTAGGCAATATTTGTTCAAACAGAGAGCAATTTTAGGCGATATTTGCTCAACGATTGAGCAATTTACCTATATTTGTCCCGAAAATGAGCAAGGGAACATGACAACACATCGACTACAAGAGAGATACCGCAAGCTGGTTGGCGAAACAAGTACCCGTTTCCACCGCTATCTGTTTGACCGAATCAACTGGAATCATCGGATGATCGGACTGACAGGCCCCCGAGGTGTGGGCAAGACGACCCTGGTATTGCAGCACATCAAGGAGCAACTGCCCATCGGGCAAACCCTCTATGTGACGGCCGAAGATTTCTATTTTGCCGATCATCGGCTACTGGATTTGGCGGATGAATGGGTGCGACAAGGCGGGAAACACCTGGTCATTGATGAAATCCATCGCTATCCGGATTGGTCGAAAGAGCTCAAGCTCATGTATGACTACCATCCCGAGTTGCACGTCATCTTCACCGGTTCATCGGTGTTGGATATCCATAAAGGCGTTGCTGATCTGAGTCGTAGAGCCGTGATGTATCACATGCAAGGTTTATCCTTCCGGGAATATCTATCGCTCTTCCACGGGTTGGATCTGCCCGTTTACAGCCTGGATGAAATCGTGCAGCTCCAGGTGGAACTGCCGGTCGATTTCCATCCCTACGCATTCTTTCCCGACTATTTGAGGAAAGGGTATTATCCGTTTGCTTCAGAAGACCCCTCGCTGACGATCCAGCAGATTGTAAACATCACGTTGGAGTCCGATATTCCGCAATTTGCAGGAATGAATATCTCGACAGGACGTAAATTGAAGCAATTGTTGTCCATCATTGCCAAAAGCGTTCCATTCAAGCCCAACATCAGCAGCATTGCTACCTCCTTGAACATCAGCCGGAACAGTGTATCCGACTATTGCTTGTACATCGAAGAGGCCGGACTGATCGCCCAACTACGGGATGAGACAGGCGGTATCCGGGGATTAGGAAAAGTGGATAAGATCTATTTAGACAACACCAATCTTTGCTACCAGTTGGGAGGAGCCCAAACTGACATCGGCAATATTCGGGAGACCTTCTTTTTCAATCAGATGCGGGTCAATCAGGATGTCATTACCTCCAAGGTTTCCGATTTCGTCCTGCAGGACTATACGTTTGAGATTGGCGGACGGAAAAAGGGCAACAAGCAAATCGAGGGGTTGCCCCATGCCTTCGTCGTGAAAGATGATATCGAATATGCATTCGACCATACCATTCCCTTGTGGCAGTTCGGATTCAATTACTGATGCCACGGAGGCCATACGAAGGCTAAAAAAACAACAAGCCACTTAGCTGAAAAATCATTTTCAACCAAGTGGCTTGCGGTAGGTATCGGAATAGCCTTACTTGAGCAACTTGAAGGCCTTGCCTAACATGTTGATGAGGTCTCCGGCCACCATGGCCTCTTGCGAGAGGAAGGAGGCTGCCTGGTCTCCGGCTGTGCCATGCAGAAAGACGCCCACAACGGCTGCCGTTCCCGGTTCATAGCCTTGTGCCAACAGACCTAAGATGATGCCGGTCAACACATCGCCACTGCCGGCTGTGGCCATACCGGGATTGCCTGAATGGTTGAAGAAGATATTGCCACTGGGCATGCAGATGGCTGTATAGGCACCCTTCAGCACCACAATGATCCGATGTTCGGCCGCAAAGGATTTGGCCTTCTGCAACCGTTCGAACGAACAGTTGCTCTCGCCTGCAATCCGGTCGAACTCCTTGGGATGGGGTGTCAGGATACTGAAGGCCGGGACATAGTTCCACAGATCTTTGTTCGAAGCCAGCAGATTGATGGCATCGGCATCCAGTACCATCGGTTTGCGGACCGACTGCAACAGGCGTTCCAAAGCAGAAGCGGAATCCAGGTGCGTGCCCAGACCGGGGCCAACACCAATGGCCGTATAGATACCGGTCTCCGGAACGGTCGAGAAATGATCCTCATGGGGATCGAAGCTCAACATGGCCTCCGGTACGGCTGTCTGAAAGACCACCTCGGCACGGGCCGGCACATAGGCCGTCAGCAGGCCGACACCACTTCGCAAACAGGCTTTGGCGGCCAACAGGGCTGCCCCCAACTTGCCTTTGCTACCGGCCACCAACAGGGCATGACCATAGTTGCCTTTGTGGGAGAAACGGCTACGAGGCTTGAGCGAGGCCGTGATATCCTCCTCCTCGACCATCAGATAGGGCGTATCGGTCGAATCGACGATGTCTTGGTGCAGGTTGATGTCCAGCACCTGCCACTCGCCTACAAACGGGCCATTCTCCGGCAACAGGAAGGCCAGCTTCGGGAAGGCAAACGTGAAGGTACGGGTGGCCTTGACCACAGCCTCCAGATTGTTGTGGCGGTTATCCTCGCCAAAGAGACCCGACGGAATGTCGATGGAGACGATCGGTGCCTCCGAATGGTTGATGTAATTGACCACGGCTGCAAAACCTCCACTCAACGGACGATTGAGACCCGATCCGAACAGACCATCGATGACGACATCATGATCCGACAACAAAGGGGGTTCGAAATCGGAAACGACCTCTACAAATTCCACCCGCTCCATGCACAACAGCCGCCTCTTGTTCTCGTCACAATCCGGAGAGAGGTGATTGGTCGGGTTGAACAGGTAAGTCTCCACATGGTAGGCCTCTTCATGCAACAGGCGGGCGATGGCCAACGCATCGGCACCATTGTTGCCCTGACCGGCAAAAACAACCACCCGCAAAGGACGGGAATAGTGGCGACGGAACTCGTGCACAAAGGCACGGGCTGCCCGTTCCACAAGATCGATCGAACGGATCGGCTCATGCTCGATCGTATATTTGTCAAGATCCTTGACTTTATCAGTTGCAAATATCTTCATCATATCTATTACGTATTACAAAATTTTCTACGATAACTGGATCTGTTCCACCTCGACGGACTCCTGCAAAAAGACCGATGCCGCTTCAGAGAATTTGGTGGCTGATTCGGTCGTCAGAAAACGGCACGTTCCCCCACGGGTCAGCCGCCGGTCCATCTCCGGATGCCGTTGCAAATAGTCCGCCAAACTGGCCGCCACATATTCGCCCTGCGGCAACACCCGAATCCCTTCCGGCAAATAGTGCCGGATCTTGGGCAGCAGCAACGGATAGTGCGTACATCCCAAAATGAGGGTATCGATCTGCGGATCGACCGACAGGATATGCTGCAGGTGACGCTCGACAAAATAGTCGGATCCGGGCAAACCGGCCTCCCCATTCTCGACCAGGGGGACCCACATCGGACAGGCTTCACCCGTCACCTGGATGTGCGGAAACATCTTGGCGATCTCGATCTCGTACGAACGGGACGAGATGGTGCCCAACGTACCCAACACACCGACATGCTTGGTCCGGCTCATCTGATCCATCAGTTCCACCGTGGGGCGAATGACACCCAAGACCCGTCGCGACGGATCCCACACGGGCAGGTCTCGTTGCTGGATGGTACGCAAGGCCTTGGCCGATGCGGTATTGCAGGCCAAGATCACCAACTGACATCCCCTCCGGAAGAGGTCGAAGACGGCCTGACGGGTGAACTGATAGACCACCTCGAACGAACGGGCTCCATAGGGCGTGCGGGCATTGTCGCCCAGATAGATGTAGTCGTAATGGGGCATCCGTTCACGGATCTTGTCGAAGACGGTCAGTCCACCATAGCCGGAGTCGAAGATCCCGATCGGACCGGGCAGGTGCGAAAAAGGATGCCCCTCTGCGAAGAGCATCCTTTCGTTCTCTATCAGCATAGATAAATTATAGACCTAATTTCTTACGAACCAACGGAGTGGCATCAATTGCATTGGGACCCGTATAAAGCAAAGCTGCCGGATCTACAATGTATGTATAGCCATTCTCTGCACCTACATCCTTGATAGCCTTCTGCAGCTTCTCCTGAATCGGCATCAACAGTTCCTGTTGCTTCTTCTGAACGTCCTGCTGAGCAACCTGCACGAAGTTGTCAATACGAGCCTGAATGTCCTGAATCTCCTGCATTCTTCTCAGTTTGATGTTCTCAGACAGAGAGTCCTGCTGTGAAACGAATGCAGAATACTTGGTCTGATATTCATCCTGCATGGTCTTCAACTCCTTCTTGTAGCCCTCATTGACATCTGCCATTGTCTTTTCCATCGCAGACACTTCCGGCATGGCCATGAATACATCCTGCGTATTGACATACGCGATTTTCACTTCTTGAGCAAAGACTCCCAACGGGAGCAACATACACAATAAAACTAAAAGTTGTTTCATTTTCTCCATTTATAAATTACATGTTATTAGTCCTCTTTAGCCCTATTCTTGATAAAGCGCACAAATGTAAGCATTTATTTTGAATATCCCATCTTCAAAAGCACTTCATTGCTGATGTCGATCTTTGGAGAGGCAAAAATCAGGCTCATGGCGGATGCCCGGTCGATCACCATCTGGTATCCTTTGTCCTCCGAGATCTCCTTCACGGCATTGTAGATCTCATCCTGGATCGGCTTCATCAAGCTCTCGCGCTTCTTGTACAATTCACCCTCCGGACCGAAATACTTGCGCTTCAGGTCCTGAGCCTCCTGCTCTTTCTTGACGATCTCCTCTTCGCGTTTCGTCTTCATCTCTGCCGACAGGAACACCAACTCGCTCTGATAGTTCTTGTACATGTTCTGTGCCTCCTGTTGCAGGGCCTCCACTTCGTTTTGCCATTTCTTTGAGACCTGGCTCAACTGTTCGTTTGTCATCTCATAGGCCGGAATATTCTTCAAGATATACTCCATGTCTATCAAGGCAAACTTCTGTGCCATGCCTGACCATGCACAGCACAGCAACATACAGCTCAAAATAAACCACTTTTTCATACGCTCGCTATGTTAGTTTCACGACTTAAAATTCCTGACCAATGATGAAGTGGAAGTTGCTTCCGCTTCGCTGGCTGGTCGTACCGTAGTTCGGTCTGTCGAAACCGTAGGCCCAGTCAATACCCATCAGACCGATCATCGGCAAGAAGATGCGGACACCGATACCGGCCGAACGTTTCAGGTTGAAGGGGTTGAACTCGCTGATCGACTGCCAGGCATTACCGGCCTCTACAAAGAGTAAACCGTAAATGGTGGAAGAGGGTTCCAACAGGAACGGATAACGCAACTCCATGGCCAAGCGGCTATAGGCATAACCATAGGATGAATAGCCACCGTTACCGGCAATACTACCGTTCTCATAACCTCTCAAACCGATCGTTTCCGTTGCATAGGTGCTGGAGTAACCGCTCATACCGTCACCACCCATATAGTAGGTCTCGAAGGGGGTACGCTTATTCTTGTCATACACGCCCAAGAATCCATATTCCACACGGCTCATCAACACGGGTGTGCGCTTGACGGTCAAGGGTGCCAAGGGCGAGAAGATCTTCGCCTTGAAGGCCCACTTGTGGTACTCGATGAACTTGAACTTGTTCGGGTCCTGATCGGACATGGCTCCATAGTCCTTGCCATCCCACAACGAATAGGGGGGTGTCGCACTGACAGAGAGGCTGAAGGTCGAACCGCTACGGGTATAGAGCGGGTTGTCGATAGAACTTCGTTGCAGCAACAGCTCCAAGTTGATGTTGTGGCAATTGCCATTCTGCACCAGGAAGTAGTCCCAATCCTTCATCATATACAACTGATAGTTCAAGGTGGCCATGAACTGGAAGTAGTCATCCGGCCAGTTCAGACGCTTACCATAACCGACAGACAGACCAAACAACTGGATCGACTTGTCCGGGTCGTAGGAAAATTCATAGGCATTGTTGTAGTAGCTGTTGCCGTAACCGTAACCGTAACCACCATATCCATATCCAGAACCGCCATAACCATAACCACCATAATAGAAGGGGTTGTAGTAGCTGCTATACATATTGTTCAGATAGCGTGAACTGATATCGGTCTGCTTGGAGTAATAGGCACTGACGGACAGGGTGTTCGGACGCTTGCCACCAAACCAGGGATCCAAGAAGGAGATACTGTAGGCCTGGTAGTACCGACCGTTGGTCTGTCCACTCAAGGTCAAGGTCTGACCCTCACCTTGCGGGATAATGCCCTTGTAGGTCTTCGGATTCAGGAAGTTCTTCATGGAGAAGTTGGTAAACTTCAGACTCAACTTACCGATGACACCGGTCTGACCCCAACCGGCCGAGAACTCGATCTGGTCATTGGCCTTGGAGGTCAAGTTATACTCAATGTCCACCGTTCCGTTTTCCGAATCGGGTATGGGCACCGGATTCATGTTTTCCGGGTCGAAGTGTCCCATCTGGGCCAATTCACGTACGGAACGCATCAAGGCGTCACGGCTGAAGAGCTGGCCCGGTTTCGTACGCAACTCACGACGGACAATGTCTTCATACAGGCGGTCGTTACCGTTGATGATGACCCGGTTGATCGTTGCCTGCGGACCCTCCTGGATACGGATCTCCAAGGCGATCGAGTCGCCCGTCACATCCGTCTCGACCGGATCGGCATTGAAGAAGAGGTAACCGTTGTTGTAATAGACATTCGAAACGGCATCCTCATCGGAATGCAGACGCTCTTCCAGTTTCTTCTGGTTATAGACTTCGCCACTCTTCATGCCCAACACGGCCTCCAGGTATTCCGTGGCATATTTGGTGTTACCCACGAAACGGATATCTTTCAAATAATATTTCTGACCCTCGTCCAACGACAGGTAGATGTCCACCTTCTTCTCGTCGTAGTTGACCACACTGTCAGCCAACAGCACGGCATCCCGATAACCAAACTCATTGTATTTCGAGATGATGTTCTTCTTATCATTCTCATACTCTTCGGTCGTGAACTTCTTCGTACTGAACATCTCCAGCAAACTGCTCTTCCAGTCGTTGTAGAAACTGAACTTTTCGTTCGTCTTCTTCATCGCCTTTTTCAAGGTGCGGGCACTCAACTGCTCGTTACCGTTGAAATAGATGCGGTGGATCTTGGTCTTTTCGTTCTTGTCGATGTTGATGTCCAGAATCACCTCGCCCTCGTGAGCCAGGTCATCCTTCTGAACCAGATCGACCTCCACATTCTTGAAGCCCTTTGCATCGAAGAACTTCTGGATGACCAATTTGGTACGGTCCAGCACATTGGGGGTAATCTGGAAACCCTTCTTCAAGCCCAACTTCTGCTCCAGGTCTTCCCGTTCTCCCTTCTTGATGCCATGATAATTCACCTCCGAAATACGAGGACGTTGCTTCAGCTTGACCTCCAGCCAAATCGAATCGTTCTCGATCTTATTGGCCACAATCTTCACATCGGAAAAGAGGCCATGCTTCCAGAAGCGTTTGACCGCTGTCGTGATCTCGTCACCCGGTACAGAGACTTCGTCACCTACCGACAAACCGGAGAATCCTATCAGCACAAAATCATCATAATTCTTCACACCCGTCACCTGAATGTCCGCAATCTTGTATTTGCGGGGTGACAACGTGTAAGAAATCTCCGGCAGTTTTGCCGGTTTCTCAACCTTCGTCGTATCATTTTCCTGTGCAAACAACCCATCTGCCATGCAAAGGAAAACAAAAAACAGCACTATTCTCTTGTACATAGTCACGCTATTGTTTATAATTTTAATTGCTCACTTGTCTTACCGAACCGACGTTCCCGCTGCTGGTAATACAATATTGCTTCATACAATTGCTCTTCTCGAAAGTCAGGCCAATACAAATCCGTAAAATACAACTCGGTATAAGACAACTGCCACAACAGGAAGTTGCTGATACGTTGTTCACCGCCCGTGCGGATCAGCAGATCCGGATCCGGTATGCCTTGTGTCGTCAGATAGTCAGCAAACAGAGCCTCGGTCACCTCTTCCGGCTGGCGTGTGCCTGCTGCAGCTTCGGCCATCAGCCGACGTACAGCCTGCAGGATCTCCCAACGTGAGGAATAGCTCAAGGCCAGTACCAAGGTCGTACCGGTGTTGGCCGAAGTGGTCCGGATACACTCCTGCAGGGTGGCATACGCCTCCTCCGGCAAGCGCGAGAGATCCCCGACAGCCATCAGTCGCACCTGTTGCCTCATCAGATCCGGTGTCTCCCGATGAATGGCTGAGACCAGCAAGCCCATCAACGCACGCACCTCCTCTTCCGGCCGATTCCAGTTCTCCGTCGAGAAGGTATAAGCTGTCAAATAGCGCAACCCCAATTTGGTAGCAGCCTCCACAACTTTCCGGAGCGAGACGACACCCTCCTGGTGACCCACAGCACGTGCTTCGCCATGCGACTTGGCCCATCGTCCATTCCCGTCCATGATAATCGCCACATGTTGTGGCAAACGTTGCTTGTCTATTTTTTCTATCAACGACATAAATTGTTCGTTTTTGCTTAATAACTCAAACTTTTCGAATTGTTGCAAGGTGATGTGCAGGGACCGAAATCCCACGTCACGGAAAAGAGCAGATAGGAGACCCAATCGTTGTTCTTCCATGCACTCTTCCCCACCTGATAGGGGTCGTCGAACCGGTCATCGCCCTCCAACTTGTCCGAAAACAACTTGCGGAACGAAAATTCACAACCCAAATTCAGCCGAGGCTTCACCTTGTATTTCGCACCTATGCCCAACGGCAGGTAGAAACTGGCCATCGTGCCGCCTCCACCGGGTGCAACTGCAACTCCCATACCCAACAGTACATAGGGTGAGAAACGTTTCGCACCGGCATAGGTAAACTTGTCACTGTAGGGAAAGAAATTAAATTCCCCCTGGGCTCCCAGATCGATCACCTGCTTGGTGAAGGATCCCTGGGCCTGTTCGGGAAAGACATTCTCCAGCCCGTCCGTACTTCCGGAGACCTGCGACCATTGCAAGTTGGCCTTCAAGGCCCACCGGAAATTGACATTGTAGCGAAAAACCGCTCCCAACGATGGATTCAACCCTTTGAAGAAACCATTCTTGTTCAGGTCGCCCATGTAGTAGGCACCTCCAGCCATTCCTCCTATCTCGTATTTGTATTCCTGTGCCCACAGCACCGGAACAGACATCCAGCAGAGGAAGAGCCACCCCACGAACCGTTTTCCAAGAGTCAAACGCATCTTTTTCCTTTCTTGATCAGCTAACGTTTAGTCTTTAAAGCCCAGACGATTGATGCGTCCACGCCATACTTCATTCAATTCATTCCCCTTGGTCGAAGACTTGCCTCCCACGATATAGAGGAATTGATCTGCATCGACCTGTACGGAAGCATCACCACGGCCCTGGAACGATTCCGGCATGAGGATCATCGAATCGGGTGCAGCCCACGTAATACCATGGTCTGTCGAAACATAGATATCTTTCAAGCCTTGGCCATCCGCATCCAATCCACCGATCAAGAACAGCCGATCATCATAGGGAGTCAGCATCACCCCTTCACGTGCCGAGAAGTGATTATACCCTTCGGGTGTATAAAGTGCCCAATTCAGACCGTCACGCGTTCCCCACGTACTATTCAACAAGGTCTGGTCGGCCGAACGTCCGCCTACGGCCAACAGATAGTCAAAATGCATGGCAAAATAGTTGGCAGTTGCAAATCCGCTCACCGGGAATTCGGCCGGAACAGCCTCTCCCACCGTCCACACTTGACGGGCCGTCATGGAGGCAAACTGCAATCCTTCTGCCGTCTCGACTACAGCCAACAGGGCCGGTGTCTGCTTGTCTCCCGATCCTACCACACCATACAATGCCTTTATCTGTGGAGCCTCAGCTACCTGCTGCCAGGTGGCCCCATCACTACTGCTATACAATTCGCCTGTTTCAGCTGCCACATAGAGTCGTCCTTCCAATTCAGTAATCTGCTTCAGCAACAGACCCGATGCGGGCAAACCGGACAATCCGACCTCCGACCAGGCCAATGCTCCTGTCGGTGAACGGAACAACTGATAACCGGCCGCAGCCGTCTGTACATACATATATATATAGGTATCTTCAGACTGATTACGCAACAGGGTCTTCTGACTCTTCACGGCTGCCGGAACGGGCAACGGACCATCCATCGACCAGACCATCGAATCGGGTTGTACCTGATGGATGTTGATCCAAGCACGATAGACCTTGTTGGTCATCCCATCATAGGCATTCACCTTGAAAATGATCGGCTGGGAAAAGTCCAACGAATCGGATCCATTCCACAAGACCGTGTCTCCCGTAGCCAACTGAAACACCTCCATGCCATTCACCACAGAACTGTTCACATAGGAAATCGTTCCTGTCACCTTGTACTTCATCTCGGTACCATACGGCAAGGAATCGGCATTAAAGATCTGACCATTGATCTGGTCAATGGTAAATTTCACGCTGCTCAACATACTGAGACTATCACTACTGAGTGAAAAAGAAGCAATCTGACAATTCGGATAGTATGGAGCAACTACCTCATCATCAGAGTTTAGACACGATGACAGCAACCAAGCACAGCATCCCGCAATTAAAAGTAAAACTTTATTCTTCATCAAAAAACTTTAGTTTATCGTGTATAAAGCTACAAAAGTAGAAACATTTTTTGTTTTCATCTACCTCCATCGATTATTTATAATATTTTAGTGACCTTTTTAGGCAGCCATCCTCCTACAAACCGGGTTTGTAATAGGTGACGTAACGGCCCGGATCGGCTTTCCACTCGACTCGTTCGACCGGCCGTCCCTGCATGGAAGGGGCTGTCACACCCTGACCCAAACAGACAGGAGCGGTCTCGACCCGTGCCTCATCCCATAAACCGGTCTCCAAGCAATGGCGTAACAGCTGGGCTCCCCCCTCTACCAACAAGGAATCGACTTTCCGACGGCTCAATTCCGCAAGGATCTGGGGGAAGAGCGGACGGGAGAAGTCGGTCTGCACATAGCATCGATTGGGACGTTCCGGACGGGATTGTTCGGTGAAGATGCAGGTAGGCACACGACCATCCAGCAGGTGGTAACTGTCGGGCACTTTGCAGGTCCGGTCGATGAGCAACCGCAAGGGAGACCTCCCGAACCAGTCTCGAACGGTTAGCGAAGGATTGTCGAGCAAAGCGGTACGTGTTCCGACCAAAATAGCCGCATATTCAGCCCGCAATTGATGCACCTCCCGACGGGTTTCCGGAGAAGAGAGAACCGCCACCGGTTCCGACACATCCTGACGTGCCACATCCAGAAAGCCATCTGCACTTTGCGCCCACTTCAACAAGACATAGGGACGTTGCTTCTCCTGCATCGTCATGAAAGCGGCATTCAAGGCATGGGCTTCCGCCTCCATCACACCAGTGACCACCTCAATACCCGCTTCGCGCAACATACGCACACCTCGTCCGGAAACAGCCGGGAAGGGATCGAGACAACCCACTACTACCCGTGGAATGCCCATGCGGATAATCAGTTCGGCACAGGGTGGTGTCTTGCCATAATGCGAACAGGGTTCCAGACTGACATAGAGGGTCGATTCCTTCAGCAGGGATTGGTCGCGGACCGATGCGATGGCATTCACCTCGGCATGGGCTTCACCACATTTCCGGTGATAGCCCTCCCCAATGATACGCCCCTGATGAACAATCACGGCTCCCACCATGGGGTTCGGGCTGGTATGTCCCCTACCACAACGGGCCAACTGCAAACAGCGGGCCATATACTTTTCTTCTACTATCATCTTTCCATTTTCCTTTTTGTGGTTACCTTTGCAGGCAAAACAAACAGCATGATGACCGATCCTATCACCTACATACACCAGAAGCTGGCCGGGAGCTACCCGAAGGGCGAGATTCAGGGCTTCACGCGCCTGATCATGGAGCAGGTATGCGGACTGCAGCCCTATCAGCTGTTGCTCGGCAAAGGTACGGAAATATCTGATGCGGAAAAACAACGGATCGAAGAGATTGTGGGCCGCCTGCAAAAAGCTGAACCCATCCAGTATATTTTGGGTGAAGCCGACTTCGGAGCGTTGCGTTTTGAGGTCACGCCTGCCGTTCTCATTCCGCGACCGGAAACGGCCGAACTGGTCGAACAGATTTGTCAGGATCATCCGGCAAGCGGTCGTCCGACAGCTCCTTGGCGGATTTTGGATGCAGGAACGGGCAGTGGCTGTATTGCCATCTCCTTGGCTTACCGCCTGGGGGCACATGCCTCGGTTACAGCCTTGGACATCTCACCGGAGGCCTTGGCGGTTGCCCGACGCAATGCAACCCGCCATCAGGTGTCGCTCCACTGGATACAGGCCGATCTGTTGCAGGAGCAACTGCCCGATGCCAGCTGTTGGGACCTGATTGTCAGCAATCCGCCCTATATTGCCGAAGAAGAGAAAGCAACGATGGAGCGGAATGTGCTCGACTTCGAACCGGCTCGCGCCCTCTTTGTCCCCAACGAGGATCCGCTCTGTTTCTACCGGGCCTTGGCTCGTCTGGGGCAGCACCATTTGTCGGAACAGGGGGAACTCTATGTCGAGATCAATGCCCGCTTTGGGGCAGAGACCGTTGCCCTGTTCGAGGAGGAGGGCTACCGTAAGGTCACCCTGCTGCATGATTTGTATCAACAGGAACGATTTATAAAAGCATACAGATGAAAGAATTGACCGAAACAGACCTATTGCGGAAAATGGCCGCTTATTGTGCCTCTTCCGAACATTGTGCACAAGAGGTTCGCACGAAACTCAACAGTTCCGGATTGACGGAAGAGGCAACGGAACGGATCCTCAGCCGGTTGCAAGCCGACGGATTCCTGGATGAAGCCCGTTTTTGCCAAGCCTTCGTCAACGATAAACTTCGTTTCAACCAATGGGGACGTATCAAGATCGGCTATGAACTGCAGAGACGGCAAATCCCGGAGGCACGGATCCAGGAGGCCCTGTCGGAGATTGATGAGGAGACCTATCAGGAGGTGCTGCAGAAGGTGCTCAAAACCAAGATGTCTTCGATCAAGGCGAAAGATGATCGCGAATTTGTATTGAAACTGATGCGTTTTGCCGCCGGACGTGGATTCGAAAGCCAAGAGGTCAACCAATGTCTGAAACAACTGTTCCAAGCCGACGATGAAGAGCCGATGGATCCAACCGTGGATTGACCTGTTCCACCTCTTTTTTCCACGTTGCTGTCCGGGGTGTGGACAGTTGCTGCTGGATCGGGAGTCGCACCTCTGCCTCCTCTGTCAGGAGCGTTTGGCACGATTGCCTCATTTTGGCCAAGAAGAGAATGGGGTCTCCCTGGCCATGATGGGGCCCATTCCGTTCGTTTGGGCAACGGCCTACCTCCAGTTCCAGCAGAGCAGTGTGGCCCAACGCATCATCCACCAATTCAAATATCATCACGATCCCTACCTGGCCTACTGGATGGGCCAGCAGGCTGCCCGTGAATTGGCTGCAGCCCACCATCCGATCTGCCAGGTGGAACGGCTTGTGCCCGTGCCACTTCATTCCCAACGCCTGCGGGAACGAGGCTACAACCAATCCGAGTGGATTGCCCGGGGTATTCATTCCGTCTGGGGGACTCCCCTGGAGACTCACGTGCTGTTTCGTTGTAAAAAGACCGAGACTCAAACCCGGAAAACGACCGAAGAACGGATCCAGAACATGGCCCATGCCTTCTGTACGAAACAGCCCGAACGATTGCGAGGCCAGCATGTGCTGCTCATTGATGATGTCATTACGACCGGAGCAACCCTGAAAGCCTGTGCAGAAGCCCTTTTACCGATCGAAGAAATCCGGATCAGTTACTTGGGAATTGCGTTTGCCTAAGTTATTCACAAAAAATAAAAGAACATTCGTTGCCCAAAATTCAAGGAGTTTGTCTATTTTTGCGCAAGAATATAAATACTCAGGATTGTATGAAAACACTGGAAAGATTAGTAGCAGAAAAATTATTGAAGATTAAGGCCGTGAAATTGCAGCCGGCAAATCCGTTTACGTGGGCATCAGGTTGGAAATCTCCGATCTACAACGATAACCGCAAGACACTCTCTTACCCAAGTGTCCGTAGTTTCATCAAACTGGAGTTGGCACGCGTGATCAGCGAGAACTTCTCGGATGTGGATGCCATTGCCGGTGTAGCCACAGGTGCCATTGCTCAGGGTGCTTTGGTAGCCGACCTATTAGGACTTCCGTTCGTTTATATCCGTTCCACACCAAAAGACCACGGTTTGGAGAATCTGATCGAGGGTGAATTGAAACCCGGTTCGAAAGTAGTCATCATCGAAGACTTGGTTTCTACCGGTGGTAGCAGTCTGAAGGCCGTGAAAGCGGTTCGCAACTTCGGTTGTGATGTAGCAGGTATGGTTGCGATCTTCACCTATGGATTCCCGGTAGCAGTGGAAGCCTTCAAGGAGGCAAAGGTGACGTTGACCACGTTGAGCAACTATGATGCAGTCATCGACGAAGCTGTCCGTACCCATTACATCGACGAATCGGAGATTGCGATCCTGCAGGAATGGCGTAAAGACCCGGCCAACTGGGATCCTAACAAATAATCGGTAATCCAGCATGACTGAATTTGTAAGCGAGATCAAACAGATCCCGCAGAATGATGACCGTATCTTCGCCATGTTGTCTGACCTGTCCAATCTGGAACGGGTGAAAGACCGCATTCCTCAAGATAAGATTAAAGAATTCACGTTCGACAGCGATTCTTGCACGATTGCTGTCGAACCAGTTGGCAAAGTAACCTTCCAAATCGTGGAACGGGAGCCGAACAAGACCATCAAGATGCAAACGACGGACTCACCCATGCCCGTCACGCTCTGGATCCAACTGAAACAGGTGGCTGAAATGGACACCCGTATGAAGTTGACAGTACGGGCCGATATTCCGGTATTCCTCAAATCCATGGTCGCCAAACCGCTCCAGGATGCCTTGAACAAGATTTCGGAAATGCTTGCCGTCCTACCTTATTAATATATTATAGTTAGCAAATGGCTCAAAAACTTTGGGAAAAGAGTGTCCAGGTAGATCAAGAAGTGGATCGCTTTACCGTCGGTAAAGACCGTGAAATGGATCTCTACCTGGCTAAATACGATGTGCTCGGCTCCATGGCCCACATCACCATGTTGGAAAGTATCGGTCTGATCGGTCATGAAGAGTTGCCGATCCTGCTGGCTGAATTGCGTAAGATCTATGCGTTGGCCGACCGGGGAGAGTTTGTCATCGAGGAGGGGATTGAAGATGTCCACTCGCAAGTGGAACTGATGTTGACCCGGGCCTTGGGCGACATGGGCAAGAAAATCCACAGTGGACGTTCCCGTAACGATCAGGTCTTGCTCGACCTTAAACTCTTTACGCGTGCCCAGCTGCAAGAGTTGACCCAATTGGTCAAAACACTGTTTGACGTGCTCATCAGTCAAAGCAACCGCTACAAGGAGGTCTTGCTGCCAGGCTATACCCATCTGCAAATTGCCATGCCCTCTTCGTTTGGTTTGTGGTTTGGAGCCTATGCCGAAAGTCTGGCCGACGACATGCAGCTGTTGCAGGCAGCCTACAAGATCTGCAACCGCAACCCCTTGGGCTCGGCAGCCGGTTATGGATCCTCCTTCCCGTTGAATCGTCAAATGACGACCGATCTGTTGGGCTTCGACTCCATGAATTACAACGTGGTCTATGCCCAGATGGGTCGTGGCAAGATGGAGCGTACCGTTTCGTTTGCCTTAGCAAGTATTGCCGGCACCTTGGCCAAACTGGCTTTCGATGCTTGTATGTTCAACAGCCAGAACTTCGGGTTCATCAAACTGCCGGATCAGTTCACGACCGGTTCAAGCATCATGCCGCATAAGAAGAATCCGGATGTGTTTGAACTGACACGAGCCAAATGCAACAAGATTCAGGGATTGCCCATGCAGATCACCCTGTTGTTCAACAATCTGCCTTCCGGTTACTTCCGGGATCTCCAGATCATCAAGGAGATGTTCCTCCCGGCATTCGATGAATTGAAGGACTGTTTACGCATGGTGACCCACATGATGCGTGAGATTAAAGTCAACGAGCATATCATGGATGATGACAAGTATGCACCTATCTTCAGTGTGGAAGAGGTCAACCGTCGGGTATTGGCCGGTGTTCCTTTCCGGGATGCCTACAAGCAGGTAGGCCTGGAGATTGAGGCAGGCCAGTTTGTTCCGAACAAGGAGGTACACCATACCCATGAGGGCAGTATCGGCAATCTGTGTAACGAACAGATCACGCAACTGATGGAATCTGTTTTGCAAGGCTTCTCGTTCGATCGGGTCAATCAGGCAGAACAATCCTTGATAAAAGGGCAGAAATGAAACGGTTGTGGTGGTTGATGATGGTAATAGGGATGTTCGCCTGCGACACGGCAGAGCAATCGGACATTCCCTATTCGAATGTCTATTTCAAGGTGGATTTACGATTTGAGGATAAAGTCCTTAATGCCCAACTGGCTTCCAAGGTATTTACGACTCCTCGTTATGCCGGTGAAGCAATGGGCTATTCCGGTATCTTGGTGGTACACGGCTTGAACGATATCTTCTATGCGTATGAACAGAGTTGTCCCTACGAGGCCAAACGTGACATCCGTATCGAAGTAGATAGCAGTGGACTGTATGCCATCTGCCCCCAATGCCTGTCCAAATTTGAGATAGCCAATGGCGGATATCCAGTCGAAGGGCCAGTTCGCCACTATTTGCGTACCTGCAACGTCCATCCGAACGGGAGCGAACTGATCATTGAGGGGTATTCCAACTAAAAAGAGAAAAATATTTGCATTTCTTTGCCAAATGCTTTGGTAGTTTCAAAAAAACCGCTACCTTTGCACTCGCAAAACAAAGAAAGGCAATGCGGAAGTAGCTCAGTTGGTAGAGCATAACCTTGCCAAGGTTAGGGTCGCGGGTTCGAGTCCCGTCTTCCGCT
>JAFBIU010000044.1 GCA_021531775.1 Parabacteroides distasonis
CACTTGCTGTTGTGCCAATGCTCGCCTTTGGTGATCCCCGGTTTGGAGATGTTGATGCTGACTTGTCCGCAATGGAGCGTGTGCATCAGTTCTGTGAAGGATCCTCTTGGATCGACGTTCATCTTCAGATCGTAGATGGCCTTCTCCTGCGGGAGGTAGCTCAGATAGGTGGTCATCAGCTTATATTTCAGACTTCCTTGCGGCAGTTCGATCATGTTGATGCCATCCTGATTGGCGGCTGCTTGGGCACAGTCGTTAATGAGGTCAACGATTTCGCCCAAGGTCGTCTTGTGGGTGACGGGAACGTAACAGTAGCGACCTGTTGGGGTTGCGACCGTCTCGACTCCTTCAAACTCGCAACGATGTTCTTGGCCTTTCAAGGCTCCCATCATTTCATCCACCAGATCGTCGATGTAGAGCAGTTCCATCTCCACACTACGGTCGTTCACCTGAATGGGCAGATCGTTCGCGATGTTGTGGCAGAAGGTGGCAATCGCACTGTTATAGTTGGGACGGCACCATTTGCCGAAGAGGTTCGGGAAACGATAAACCAATACCTGGGCTCCGGTCTCCTTTCCATATTCAAACATCAGTTCTTCGCCTGCCTTCTTGCTCTTGCCATACTCGCTGGTTCCGAAACGGCCGGCCAAAGTGGCTTGGATGGAGGAGCTGATCATCACGGGACAGTTGTTCTTATGTGCTTTGAGGGTGTTGAGCAGGGTGGTGGCAAAGCCGAAGTTACCCTCCATGAACTCTTTCGGGTCTTGTGGGCGGTTGACTCCAGCCAGATTGAAGACGAAGTCGCAATCCTTGCACCATCGGTCGAGTTCTTCCGGAGTCGAATCGATGTCGTAGGCATAGACAGTTTCGATCTGCAAATCGCCATACCAACGGGCTTTCCCCTCCTTGATATTGTTGAGTTGGGCACAAAGGTTCCTTCCCACGAAGCCTTTGGCACCGGTTACTAAGATTTTCATTGCGGATCGATTTATTCTGATCGGTAATCTCTCGATTTGGCTCTTGCCTGCAGACCCAAGTCTTCACGAATGAAGTTGAGCTTCAAAAGCAACTCCTTCATGCCGGCTACATCGAGACGACGGGTGTTGTGGCTATGGTAATCCTCCATGCGGCTGATGGCATCATCCCCTTCGGTGAAGAACTTGTCGTAATTGAGGTCACGCGAGTCACAAGGAATGCGGAAATAGTTGCCCATATCTTCGGAGCGAAGCATCTCTTCACGCGTTACTAAAGTCTCGTAGAGCTTTTCGCCATGACGTGTGCCTATGACCTTCACCTCTGTCTCGCCATATTTCGGGTCAACCTTACTATATACCTCTTTTAATGCCTGTGCCAATACATCAAGTGTAGCAGCAGGAGCTTTCTGTACGAAGAGGTCGCCGTTATTTCCATGTTCAAAAGCATAGATGACGAGATCGACAGCATCGTCGAGGGTCATCATGTAGCGCGTCATGTTCGGATCGGTAATGGTGATGGGTTTGCCCTCCATCATTTGCTCCACCCACAAAGGGATGACACTTCCCCGGCTGGCCATCACATTGCCGTAACGGGTACAGCAGATGGTGGTCTTCGCATTCGGGCCTAAGGCACGACCTTGGGCAATCGCCACCTTCTCCATCATCGCTTTACTGATACCCATCGCATTGATCGGATAGGCAGCTTTATCGGTCGAGAGCACCACCACATTCTTTACTTCATGGGCAATGGCCGAAAGCAGCACATTGTTCGTTCCCTCCACATTGGTGCGGACGGCCTCCATCGGGAAGAACTCACAGGAGGGTACCTGCTTTAAGGCTGCTGCCGAGAAGACGTAATCCACTCCGGCCATCGCGAAATCCACAGCCTGACGGTCGCGTACATTACCAATGTAGAACTTGACTTTGTGGGCCACATCCGAACGGTTGGCCTGCAGGAAGTGACGCATGTCGTCCTGCTTCTTCTCGTCTCGACTCAGGATTCGGATTTCCTTGATGTCGCTATCGAGGAAGCGACGCAATACGGCATTGCCGAAGGAGCCGGTCCCTCCTGTTATCAGGAGGACTTTGTCTTGAAATATAGACATATATTATATAGTTATTGATGATTCTATTTGTTTTCGTTCCATAGTCGGTAGCTTGGGTCAAAAGGTTAATTTGTTAAATTGTTAATTTGTTCTTTTTCCCCTTCACGTAGATGAAGGTATCGGACATAAAAAAGCGGTGGGGATGTAGGCGGTGGCGACCAAACAGAGACCTTCCAGCTCGACGATGACGCGTTGCTGGCGTCCGGCACGGGCAACACGGCCCTCTACTCCCTTGAAAGCACCATCGGTTATGCGGACACGATCGCCACTTTTGAATGAACACTGGCCCGCCGTGACAACACGTATATCTTTATCAATCACACTAGTAGCCCGGATGAAATTGTTCATGCTTGTTACCGAAATCGTCAACGGGGGATTCTTGCCGAAAGCGTCGGCTATGAAATGATTATAATAGTAACTCAAGATACCGTCCGGATTGAAATCGCCCACCAGTTCCTTCACGGTCTCCTCTTGGACATAGACAAAAATGAAATTGGGAAGCAGGGGTTCGGTTACCTTCCGGCGCCTGCCATTGACCATCTTCATCACTTGATGCATGGGGTAATAATAGTCAATCTCCCGTTTCATGAGATAAGAGATCGCTTTCTTCGCTCTGGCATAAGAGGCTCGCAACACATACCATTTCTTCGTTGCGTCTTGAGCATACTCTACCGACACCCCTCTTGGTAAGCTTTTCGCTTCGGGGATGACATTGGAGGCAAATCCAATGTTGGGAGGTTTGTGTCCGCCTCTTCGGGGTGCAGCATTATACAACGCGCTCATATCGGTCTTTTATATCCGATGAAAGGGACATAAAAAAAGCGTGGATCGTTCTGCTGTCCGTTCCACGAGTCGAGGCTCTCGCATTGCCCAATCCAGTTGAACAGACAACGTTAGAGCCCACGCCGATATGAACTATATGCATGCCTCCCCCAAGCCCAAGCAGAGACAGCAGAAGTTGCACCCAAATGGGTACAACCCCGGCTACAAAGGGCTCACGGGAGCGTGATATAAATCACACCCTGGACATCTACCGTTGCTATATTCAAGACTGGATTTAGAAACTTGCGAGATTTCAACTCATCTTAAACACAGCGTCAAGTAAACGCCTTCAATATGTCTGGACTACGCTAACCCACCCAATACCCGATTAATAGTTTTGCCTGTAAAGGATTCACCTTAATCTATCGGCGTAGTCGCCTTGCTGGTCATCCCGCAGAACGTGTCTGACTGAGACAACGCACGAACAAGGCTATGTAGTCCGCTGCAAAGATAGGAATAATAATTTATTCCCACTATGATTCAAAAAATTTTTCCCAAATACATAACCACGGCTCTTTCATTTAAATAAGGCTTGGTCATTCAAAAAAGCCTGTCGGGCATCTTATGCACTTTCTTTTGTCTTACATGAAAGAGCCGTGGCTCAGGTGCTTAAAAAGTTGAAATTATAATAGTGTTGCGGAATTAAGGATTATCTTTGTATCGATAAATACCCTTTTCAGGATAAAACGATATGAGACATTTGAAATGAACAGAACAGAACTGATGCACCAAGCGATTGCTGAGGCTCGCAAAGGCATTCATGCGGGTCATGGCGGGCCTTTTGGCACTGTGATTGTGAAAGACGGTAAGATTGTAGGACGCGGACACAACTGTGTGCTGTTGCTCAATGATCCGACCTGTCATGGTGAGGTTTCTGCCATACGCGATGCTGGCAAGAATCTCGGAACCTTCGACCTCTCGGGCTGCGAGCTATACACCACTGGCGAACCATGTCACATGTGCCTATGTGCCTGCATGTGGGCCAATATCAGCAAGATCTACTATGGCTGCACAATCGAAGACAACAGCATCATAGGATTTCGCGACGGCAAGTTTGATGAGATCTTCGGCGGTCGCGACAAGCTCGGCGACTATATGCAAGAAATCGACCGCGAAGAATGCCTGAAACTCTTTGAGGAATACAGTAATATGCAGCACGAGAAGTATTAAGAATAGCCTGCCGGTTAAAATACAAAGGGTACTCAGATTATGAGTACCTGATGAATACAACCTGAAAAACTAAATGATCCCAAAGTTCTCCAGCTGCTTTTTACTAATTGTAGGGCTCTCTTTCACTGCATTGACAATCAGGTCCATCATCTCAGAATCTGAAATTGCCCCTCGGTAGGTATCCTTGTTGAACTTCGTTTTTTTTGCAACAATAATCTTAGCACAATTTACGAATGAATCATGCTGTAGAAAAGGACATTGTTTCACGGAGATAGGTAATTGGTAGTCTGTTACAGACGATGGTAGATTGTAATTTATTTTAGAATTGATCACCAATCCACCTATCACATTACCTTCATTGTCAAAACCTAACACAATAAAAAATTTATTGCGTGAAGCATCTCCATTTTTAGGTGTAATACCATTGGTTATGTCAAGATTCAGAAAATGGACATCACCAACATGGATACTGGCTTGCGAAAGTTTATCTGCCTCATTTCCGAGGTAATCTCCAATAGTTGTCATGCCAAAGCTGCTTCTACCGCAAGGTTTTCCTTTATATACTCTATCATATCGTCTGATGCCTTAGCGTCTTTAGCCATACCGACAATATCCATAACCTTTCGTCCAGATTGTTTATAGGCACGATTCCACTCGTCTCCATGCGATTTTGCACGCAATTCTCCATAAGGGAGGTTTGCGTTATCAGATATGGAGTAGTCCAATGCTTCGATATCTGCCTTTGAAAGATACTCCAAATCCGCATCTCGCTTTGCTTCCAACATATAATAAGCGTCATCAGTACCTTTTGACACTGTCTTTTCAAGCATTACTTGCAACTCTCTGTCGCAATGAGCATCGCCTTTTATGCAATTATACAAGACTGTAGGAACAGGACCATCAGGCAATGCACAGAACTCGTCAGAAACCATGGAAAATCCGTATTTTGCCAAATGTGCAATGTTGGCAAAATATATAATCTTGAATACATGGTAATAATCCAAACCTTTCGTCTTGTTCAAGATATATGCAACTATCTCTGTCAGTTTCTGCTTGTCAAATTGTGTCATTTTCATTCACCTTTTAGGATACAAAGGTAAATCCATATCTGATATATAGGAGTGCATTCTCTCACTATTAACTAATTCCTCAATCGAATTTAGCTATAATTAACATTAAAATGGTTTACCGATGAATAGTTACAGTTTACCGACGCCTGCAATCATCTCCACCAACTTATCGTTTGGTGGAGATGATCATGAAGGTGACCGCTACCGTTGCGATCACGATGCCGATGATGATGTTGTCGGTCAGGGCCTCCCCAAAGACCAAGGTACCGACCAGAATGGCCGTGATCGGCTCGAATACGCCCAAAACGGATGCCTTGGTGGCACCGATGTTACGGGTGGCAATGGCCAGTGTGGCGGTCGAGACGATGGTAGGCAAAATGGCCAGTCCAACCAGATTGAGCCAATCCAGCTTGCTCTCGATGCCCGCCGTCAGTACTTCGCCCGAGGTGATCACCTTGCCCAAGAAGACAACTGAACCAACGGATAACGCGTAGAATGTCAGCAGGGAGTTGGAAATGGTGCTGATGGTCTTGCTGCGGTTGATGATGACGATAAACAGGGCATAGGCCAATGCCGCCCCCAACGCGAGCAATACCCCAAACGGATTGATCTCCTGTGTCGAATCGCTTTGCGTCATGATGATGACACCGGCAAAGGTAGCACCGATGGCCAGCCATACCTGCCACGAGGGAACGACCCGCAGAAAGACCATAATCAGGGCAACAAGCACAGGATAGAGAAAGATGAGTGTCGTCGCCAATCCCGAGGGAATGTAATCGTAGGAGCCAAAAAGCAGCAGGCTGCTGGTGGTGAAGAGCAGTCCGAGGACGAACAAGATGCCGGACTGTTTCCACGAGATCCGGAAGCTCTGTTTGTCGAGCAGAAGAAGGGCTCCCAACAGCAATACAGCGATGCTGTATCGGAAAAAGAGGATCGACTCGATGGAGGCTCCGTTCTTCATCAAAGGGATCCCAAACAACGGATTGAGTCCGTAGGTGACACCGGTGATTATCCCTGCCGGATAACCGATCAGTGCCTCTTTGCTAATTGTTTTCTTTGTTTGCGTTGTCATATCTCATTATAACATATTACAATATCCGTTTTACGCCCGGAATTCCTCGGAGCAGTGCTGTGCAACCAAAGGAACCGAATGTGGCCAACAGGCCGATCAGGAAGAATTTCAGATGAATATCCACGGCCCATCCATCCAGTCCGTATTGAATGCCTAAGAGCACGAACAAATGGCACACATAGGCTCCGTAAGCCTGTTCAGTGCACCAACGCAGAAACGGATGGGTCTGTCGGGCGATCTGTCGGAACAGCCACAACAGGCCGATGCTCAAGAAGAGACAGAGAAATGATTCAAACAGACCGAAATAGGATTCAATGACGCTGTGCACGGTTCCCGTTCGGAACGTATTGATCAGCACGAACCCCACCCCGATTGCCAACGCGATCATACCGGTCCGATTGGTTAGCCTTTGCAGTCCTTTGCTTCGTGTGAGGATGATACCATACGTGAACATCAGGATGTATTGCAGATAGTGCGCCGGCTCCATATGAATCACACCGAGGAGCCAAATCCAATGATCCTGCGGACTGAATTGCCGGATCAGATGGGATCCGACGCCCATCAGCAGTGCCAAGGCCGTCATGTTTCCGACAGCGGGTACATGACGAAATCCGACTGGCAGTTGAAAACCTGCACTGCGGATCAATCCATAGATCAGGCAGAAACAGAGGAGACTCTGCACATACCACATGGTTCCCAATTCCAAGTGTCCGACTATGCCGGTCAGCAGTAGGGTCACAATGACCAATGGAATGCCCAATCGGACCAATTTCTTCCGCATGAAGGTCGCAAAGCCCTGCTTGTCATAACTGAGGGGCACAAAGAGGCCTGAAATCAGGAAGAAAAGACCCATCAAATAGGCAGCGTTCGTCGAGAAGAAACGCCAAATCTCTGGCATGTATTCGCCCTCCAGCGAGGGATGATAGGGCCATTCCCCACCCTGTCCATACGCTTGTCCGGCATGGTGGAAGATCACCATCACGGTCAGAAAGACTTTCAAATGGTCCAAATCGTAGGATCGCTGGGGTGGCTTGGTCCTCTGTATATTTTCACGACCTTTCCCCACAATGCGCATCCGGACCCAAAGCCAGCGTGGGATCAGCTGCCAAAAGAAAACCAGCATACGGTAGAGCCAATTGATGGTGATGACGGATTGACGACGTTCAAGGGCCTCCACGATGTCGCAAGCTACCTGCTGGACGTTCAGTTGCATGGGAAATTGGCTGCCCTCGATGAGCGGTGTCTGGACAAAACCCGGACGTATGTCTGAGATCCGGATGTTGGATAGGTTTTTGATATGGACGAGTTGGCTGAGGCTCTCCAAATAATGGCTGGTGAAGCGTTTGGAGGCAGAATAGGCGGGTGCGGCTCCCAGCCCTTTCGTACGGGCTATGGAACTGATGACGGCGATGTGTCCATCTATGTTCGGATGGGATTCGAAGTATCGAAAAGCCTCTCCCACCAGACACGTCATCCCGAGACAGTTTGTCTCAACGGTGTTCAGCTCCTTTTCGGCATCCAGGTCAACATTTTGGTACCCAATGCCTGAGCTGTGGAAATAGAGGTTCATCTCGCCCAGTTGATTGATGAATCGTTTCAAGCCATCGGTGGCCTGAGGCTGCGTCACATCGATCACCTCGTATGCGACAATACCCTCCTCCTCCGATACCATTTGTGCGAGTATCGATTCCCTTCTTCCTGCTACGCCTACCTGCCAGCCTCGTCTGGCCAGTAGTCGGGCCACCTCCTGACCGATTCCAGAGGTTGCTCCCATTACAATTGCTGTTTTCCCGTTCATATTTTCTTTTTGGTATCATGAAGCGATGCAAATGTAAGCAAGACGAGCGAATAGAGCAAATTTTCGTTATGGCTATTAAAGCAAAGGGTACTCAGATTGTGAGTACCCTTTGTAGATGTTATCAGGAATCGGTTATGTTGTACCATCTCTTTACAGCAGTTATTCTTTCGTTCCTTTCAGATCGAAAAGTGTAGCTTCTATATCCTCAATAGTTGGCAACTGACTCTGTATATTCTCCGGCATGAGATTGGAAAGTTGATATTCAGAGATACCTATCGGCTGATTGGTTGATTCAAGGGCATATTGAGCCATCACGTTGTTCTTTGTCTTGCAGATGAGCAATCCTACAGTCGGATTGTCGGTAGGTTTCTTCTTGATGTGGTTGACAGCACTCACATACACCCCTAATTGACCCAAATGCTCTCCTTTGAATTTTGAGACCTTCAACTCTACAACTACATAACAACGTAGCTCCAAGTGATAGAAAAGCAAGTCGGGATATACAGTATCTTCTCCTACTTGCAATGGGACTTGACTCCCGACAAAGGCAAAGCCTGTACCTAATTCAAGTAAAAATCGTGTAACATTTTGAGTAAGTGCTTGTTCTAACTCTCGCTCACGATAATCTCCGTCAAGCGTGAGGAAATCGAAATTATAAGGGTCTTTCAATGTTTGAGCCGCCAAGTCACTTTGAGGATCCGCCAATAGTCTGGTGAAATTATGAACGGCCTTTCCCTGTCTCTCATATAGATTAGTATCCAGAAAATTAAGCAGGACAGCACGGCTCCAACCATTTTCGACGGTCTTCTTCAAGTAGAACACGGCACGGTCAACATCCTTGCACTGCGATATGATATACAAATGATGTCCCCATGGAACAGAGAAGAAAACATCCTCGCTGATTTGGGCAACAAGTTGTTGCCTCTTTTCATTGGCTAATTTGGCAACAGGTTGTTGCCAAATTGTAAACTGCTGATAATAAAAATCATACCACTGACGAATGTATCTTAGATTGCGATACGAGAACCCTTTTATATCAGGAAATTCAGCCATAAGTTCTCGGCTTAGTTCTTTAAGCCACCCGTCTCCCCACGAGGCAGATTTCTGCTTCTCACAAATACCTGCACCCATGCGCCAATACAGGCGGAGCAATTCAGTATTCACCTTGATTGCAGCCTTGATTTGTGTGCTACGTATATCTTGCTTCAACTGCGAAACCCAACTCTTGAATTCCTGGTTTCCTGCTAATGTCATATTATCTGCCATACTTTATTCTTTTTCGGTGAATCACATCTTTCTCATGCAAATGTAAGCAAGACGAGCGAATAGAGCAAATTTTCGCTATGGCTATTAAAGCAAAGGGTACTCAGATTGTGAGTACCCTTTGTAGATGCTATCTGTAATCGAATGATCGCTCGTTGCTCGGCTATGGCAGCGATAAACGAACGGTTTTGCGCTTGCCGGCTTTGACAGTCACGCGTTGCTGCCAATCCAAAAAGGCATTATCTCCCAAAGGTCGAGAGGCAGCTGCCGCATCTTCCGCCAGGATTGTCACTGTCGCATCAAAAGCAGTCGGATTGAAAAGCGTCAGTTCACATCCGGAAGAGACAGGTTTCAACCGATCTACGACCACATGATCGAAGCAATAGACCTGCTGCAAATCGGTCCGCACATACACGCCGGGGATTTCCAAGGCCATCAAGGCACCATTGGTCTCATTCCACCCCGTTTTGCCCCCATCGCCACGGGAGCCACGGCTATCCGCATCGCAATAGGTCAATCGTTCGGTAATCTTGCCATTGGGTTGAATACCCTCGGCATGCGCATGGATGATGTCGCGCAACAGATCTGCATAACGCACTTCTCCCGTTGCACGATAGAGTTTGAACAGCGCATCCCCCGATTGTGTGCAGAAGCCCGGTGCACCATGCTTGTTTTGCGTACTGGCCCAAACGGCTCCTGTCAGATTCGCACCCAAACGAGCCAAAGGGGTCTCAGCCGGCAACTGGTAATCAAATGAAACAGTCCACGTGGAGCACAGATGTGCCAAGTCGGCCGACTGATGCAAGTAGCTCTCTACCTCCGTCACCTCATAGAGTGTCATCAGCGATGTCATCAAGGCGCAGGCCGTCTCAGAATCGGCATTTTGCAGAATATCGCCACAGCCACCCGACGTAAAACCGACGAGCGCAAAGTGGTCGTAATACTCCTGAGCCGCCTCACGGGCTACGGCGAGATAGTCCGGCTCCTGGAAATAGACCGATGCCAATGCGAGACCACCGACCGCCATGGCTCCACCGGTTGTGTTGTAAACGGCCACATGGCCCTCTTCGACATGGATGTAATTACCCCAAGTACCTTCGTCACGCCACGTCTTCACGAACGCATCTGCCAGCATCCGAACACGCTGTTCCCAGGCCGGTTGGATGGCAGAAGCCCGTCCCTGTTTCTGCAACAACTGGAATTGCTTCACCATCCAGTAGAGGACATCGGCATTCTTGCGTGTCAGGCCAATTCCCGGATTCAGTTTCGCCCCGTCACGTAAGAGGACCTGTCCGTCTGACCCTAATACATCATAATAGTATCCACTCGCTCCAAATCCTCGTAACAGACCGAAATCAAACGTATTAGCCACTCGCTTCAGGTGCATTTCATCGCCCAGGGCCAGCATGGGATAGGTGTTCATCAGTCCACCGATCCATCCGTACGAAATCCAGTCGGCATTTTCCGGACAGTAATAGGAGCCCTTCTCTCCTTCATAATAGCGTTCTTCGATGTTCTGCACCATCAGGCGAAGCACTTCGCTCATCGGCATCAGGTTGCGCGGATCAGCACACACCCGATGGGCTTTGCGCTCCTGCATGAAACGATCCAAAAACTGCGGCACATTCGCAGCCTCGAAGCGTACCGGATCGACTCGAACCACCAGCCGATCGCCCGCCTGGACATCCACACCCCGGTCCGGACTCTCACTGAAGCCGATAAATTCAGGTTTGCGCTCACGTACTCCGGGAGCACCAATGACAAAGGTGGCCACCTGCCGATCGGCAGATTCCTCCACAATCAGTGCATGATCCCGCACTTGCCCCTTCCAGAGATTGCCTTGGTCGGTAAAGAGGAGGGTTCCTTGTTTCCGCTTCCGGTCATAATAGGTGATGACCGGTGTAGCCGCATTGCAGACACTCACCTCCAGGCGGGAGGTGGCTCCAAACTCGGGAGAGAGTTGCGGAATGGGATTGGAGGTCAAGGCTAAATCCGGTCGGTCGTAGTCTGACAAATCCAGACCGGTTGCATACGCACGATTGACAATCCGCTGACGGTTACCGTTATAGACTACCGAAGGGATCATCACATAGTTGTCGCTACTCCAGTCGTATTGGTCGAAAGCGACTGCCACACCCACTTGCTGCATCGCGCGTCGGGCCTCAAAGACCCAACGAGTGCCGCCTTGCACACTATCGACCTCCTGCCAGACCCGCCAATTGGGGGAATCTGCTGTTAACTCTTCCAGGCCGATCAGTTGTTCCTGATGGTACTGACACCCCAGCAGACGCATGGTAACCGCTGGAGAATGCTGTTTCGGCAACCATTTTTCCGCATGGAGTGTCAGTACACTTAACAGGAAACAACACGTTAATATCAAGTTTTTCTTCATCGTATTTTAGTTTTTATTGTTGACAATACCTCCGGCCGCAACTACTGACAGCCATCATCCTCATTGGGGACCTCCCCCATCTCCTGCCCGCAGCCCGATCGATTCAACTCGTTCCCCCTTCTCTAAGCGGTAAAGCGTCCAACTGCCCCCATCGGCCTGTTCCTCCAAGGTCCAGTCGAGTGAGGAATCCATCAGCCGTTTGCGGATAGCCCTGGGGAACGCGTTGGCCCGACGCGCCCGCTCCCATGTACGGATCACGCGGAAGATCGCCTCTTTCTGAGGACATTCCTCGACATGCTGTTGGTTGATTTTCAGGAAATAGGTTGCACCATAACCGACCGAAAGAGCCTCGATATGTTCATATTGAGCGGCAAAGGAGGTATCGACAATGGCAAAATTACCGCCAAACGAAACCGGGAAATAGTTCGAATAGGTCACATCGCGCAGATCCTTTCCCTGACTGGTGGTACTACCCCACTCGCGGGTATCCAGATCATACAGGTTGCGCCCGCCACCCACATTCCAGACACTCTGATAGTGCCAGGATCCTTCTGAAAGGGTAGCTCCCGAGAATCGGATGTAAGGTACTCCCAAACGGTGAGCCTCCTCGAACAGGGTTCGGAAGAAACGTTTGGTCGAATAGTAACCATGGCCATTATTAAACAGAAACTCCTGTCCGTCAAAATCATAGAGCGTCACACCACTGTATTTGGAAACTGCTGCATAGTATTTGGCAATCTCATCTTGCAAAGCCAGGTTCGGAATAATGCCATCATAACCATAATTGATGGTCACTTGTAACTTATAGACAGTGTCCTGGGCCTGATGGGCGGTGGGCGTTGTACCCCAATAACCACGCGTAACATTCTTCAGCCGATAAGGAGCCTCCTTTGTTACACCCAGATAGTGGATCAGTTCCTTGCCAATCTTCACCATGTTCAAGTTTTCACAGTGCCCCTCCCAACTGGCAATCTCGTCCAGATAGGTCGGATCATCGATGACAATGATGGTGTCATCCGGCGTCAAGTCCTGCATCAAGATGCGCTTCTGCTGATAGCAGAGACTGTCGCTCGGTATCGGACTGGCATCCAACGTACCAGGAGCCAACGAGTTCGTGATGCAGACACGACCTAACATCAGTCCTTCAGCTGCCGCCAAATCGGCAAATTCCCGATGTGACTTGTTGCCCGATGCAAAGGGGAAGGGTTTACGGGAGTGGTCACGACCATCCAAATAACCTGCATTGGCCCGATCAGGACGCAAGAAACCCCTGTCATAGGCATGGATGGCCGGCAATTCCATCTGTTTTGTATAGGAGATGATGCTGTCGTAGTGCAAACCTTCCGTCATCACATCGGGAGCATAGGCAGCCGGATCCTTGATCCATTTGCCACCTATCGTAGGATGCGGCAATCCTTCAGCCAACACAATCTCCTGAATGACATCCAATAGGGCTGTACTGTCGGGACTGCCCCAAAGGGCAACAGACGAACCGATCAAATCGACCTCCGGAATGGGTTCCACATCGATATGGTTCGGGATGTTGGCCTGCATATGCGGAATGAGCGAGTAACAGACCTGGCGGGGCTGACGACGATCACGCGACTGATAATTCAAATAGATACGCCCCAGACTATCCACCTGTGCTGCATTGCCATACATGATCCGGTAATAGGGAGCCTTGTTCGCATAGAAAGCCACATCACTTACACCATCACCGCCCAACGAGAAGGCTTGTCCCTCCCGCAGGCTGTCAGGCAACGGAAAACGCGTAGCATCCGGTGTATGGATGATGTACTGAAACGGGGCTGCATCGCCCTCAACATCAGCTGTTCCTCCGATCGTATTGTCATTGAGTGCCAATACACCAATGCTATAATTGACCAGTTCACTCGTATCGCGTGCGACCCCGATAATCTCGCCCAGGAGATTGGTGATGTTGGTGTGATAGGATCCCCATTGAATCGCATCGACACCGTTGCGCGGCTCCAACTGTTCCAGCGTCAACTTGAAGTATTTATCGTATGTATCAAAGCGAACTTGAGCCACGGAACCGTTCGGATAGGACAAGGTAAACCGCTGCTGGTCCGGATCAAATTGAGCGCGTTGGGGCTCGTAATAACACCGCTTCTGGCTGTCATACAACGAGACCAGTGGGGAAGGACGGTCGGCCGGACTGAACTCCCGATGGGGATGTACGGTGATGTTCCGCATGTGGACAATATACCCTTGGCGATCGACCTCAATTTGGAAATAGTCTGTCTGGAAACGCCAGGTGCGGTCAAATCCACAGGAGCAGGCCCACACAAGCATTACGCCCAAGACTACCCATAAGCGATATCGAATAGTTTGCATATCATTTAACTTTAAATGTTTGACAAAAAAGACTTTCAACAGGTCACTTTTTCTTCCGCTCGACCGGCGAGGGCACTTTACGGAAATAGCGGTCGCGATCGCACACCAGCTTGCCATCCACCAATTCCAACTCGGCCAACTGGATGGAAGCACGATGATAGTTCCACGTATTTTCCTCTACTTCACGACCATTCATCTGATAGGTACGTCCCGGATGCGTAAAATAGAAGATAAAGGCCCGCTCTCCGATCACCACCACATCGCAATAGCGTCCCTGATCGAAATCGTCCGGACGCAATCCGGGCTTATCCAAAATGGTGGAGTTGTATTGCCAATGCGTTGCATCGTCTGATTCGTAGCAATGCAGACCGACATAACCCAAGTTACACTCATCTATGATGTTCCAGTATTTGCCCTTCCAATAAAAGACCACCGGTCCCTCATGCGGCACATCATCAATCTCGCATTGGCCTGTCAATTTCCAGGTTTTCAAATCTTTGCTAACACCTGTATAGGTCTTTGAATCGGGTGACTTGTACCACATTTTCCACGTGCCATCGGGCATTTGGAAAGCAGAGGCATCGATGCTTCCGTGGGTCCCTTCAATCTCTTCGACCAATTCCCAGTTCATCAAATCCTTACTTTTGTAGAAAACCAACCGGCAATCCCCACCCCAGAAGGGATGAATACCCGGGATGAAGGTGACCAGCATATAATAGGTGCCTTGCCAAGCAAACACATCGGGAGCCCAGAACGTGCTTTGTCCCTGTTCCGGCTCAGGCAGATTGGCCGTACCCACATAATACCAACTACGGCCGTTATCCTTGGAAGCGGCAATACCCACTTTCGATCCATAGACGCAGGCTACATCCTGCAGATTGGGCACATTCGCCCTTCTTTGTGTGTAGAACATCCACCACTCTTGCCGTTCTGCATTCCATTCAAGCGTCGGATCGGTCGGTCCATCGTAAATGGGACAACGGAACAAAGGAGCTGGTGCATGTTCCACATCAAAAGGTTGCTGTTGAGCCAGACTCTGAACCAAACTACACAGCAACATCGTACATACAACAAACCATCTTTTCATTGACTTATCATTTTCAATACATTACACATTACTCACCCGATGACTTCCCGTATTCCAGGTGTAAGATGGGCTGCCCCCTGCTGCCGGACTGAAAGACAGAGGGGGATTCAAATAGGCATCTATCTTCATGGTCTTAGTGCATTTCTAATTTTTGCACATGAAAACGATAAGATAGCGAACCTTCATTCCACATGGAAAAATTCGTACCCCACCAATTATTGCTCAAATTGAAGTGGATGCCACGATGCATCTCGGGCTTAGCCGTCGAATAATTCAGGGCCTGCAGCTCGCCCACCTGCACCAGGAAAGCATCTTCGCTCCAGATCCGGTAAATGCCATCGGACGTAACCAAATCGACATACCGATCTATTCCATGCATCTGCCGATTACCCTTCTCCACCACATCCAGCAAATCAACCGGAGCACCGGTCTTTTCGGCAATGATGGAAAGTATGTTTTCGACACGGAACGAGAGCCAATAGGCTTCAGGCAATCGCACAGCCGGTTTCTGCAGAATGGTCAACTCCAAGTCGATCCATTGTCCATCCTTGCTTTCCAAACAATTGACCCACATCTGCTTCGGATACACACGCGTATCTACGCCTGTCTGTTGTGGAAAGGCCAACTCACTGATGGTTCTTCGGCCAGCTTTCTCCTTGCGCACCTCCTGCTTGACAACCTCGGCCTTCACCTGCACATGCTTGGCGTGAGACTGCTCCAATCCCGGCTTACCTAAATCTGCCAATGCCCAGTCGTAACGGGCACGCAGATAATGGTCCAAGAAACGATTATAATCGGTTGTGTCCGACATCTCATAGGTCAGACCCATCACCTGAAAGAGTGGGCGTTTTTGACTTGTATAACACCAGGGCTGAGGCTGGTCCAACGAGGTAGCTTTAGCAGTAAAATGAAGGGGCTGTGGCGAATCGATCTCCTGCATCTGTTGCAGGGCCTCTGTGCGCAACGCCTCCGGCAAGCATGAAATGGCTTGATCGACATACGCATCGAGCTCTCTCCAAGAGCGTTCTACACGCTGGAAAGCCTCTGAAGAACGGGCCGCCAGAAAGGCATCCATATCGTATTTGTCCCAATTCTTCAAATGTGTCTTAATGTCCATACCTTGCGTATGTTCGGCAATCAAGCCCAACTCAATGGCAAAATTGAGGGAGGCATCGCTGGCTCGCTCCAGTTTACCCTCTCGGAGCCACTGCGAATAGAGCCTCATCAACGCACGAAACTTGGCCATTCGGATCGGAGCACTGGCATAACCATAAATCCAAGTGTCTCCTATTTCGGAAGTAACCACGGGCAGTGATGCGATATTCGGCAAGAGAGCCTCTGCTATTTCATTGAAGGACACCGCTTCCAAACGAGCATTCGGATAGCGCTGGTGCAAATCTGCATAGATTTTCTTCACCTGTTCATACGAATGCGGACCATGATTGTCGCCTGTAAAATGGATGGATATCGCCTGTTTGCCATCAGGCAGGATGCTTTCAGCTCCATAATCTTGCTGATACACCAAAATCACTTCATGACCTTCCGGATCCTGCCAACGACAAAATTCAGGCACTTCCGGAATGGCAGATGCCGGATTTACACCAATATGCAGGAAGCGTATGCCCGCCCGATTCAACGGAGCAATGATGCTTCGCGTATGTCCTGGCACATCGGTCATTTTGGCGGCAATAGTCTTTTTTTCGAAACGTTGGTCCAATTGTTGCGCCAATAGCAACTGTGTCTCGAGCAGATCAGCATTCATCGATTCTGTTTCTACGGTATAGGGGACACCATTCCAGACAATGTCTCCTTGACGAATCGCTTTTTCCAAACGGGCCACATCGGCCGGTGAGGCTGTGTGCAAATATTTCCAAATCAACCAAGAGCCTGTAGTCCAAACATATCTCTCCGTTGAACCGTCAGCCCGCAAACGATCGGCCACATCCATTGCCTTGGGAATAAAATCGTGCATGTAACGATCTGTGACGACCGAACTAAGATCTGTGAAACCCACATCCAAATGGGTCTTGAACACCACAAACACACGTTGTATATCCGTTCGAACAGCTGTTTCTGAATGACCCACCCAGGGGAACCATCCCAGCAGAAAACCAATTAAAAGTAATGTATATCTTCGCATAGCATACCTATTTTGATGATGCAAAGATGATAGTTTCCGCTGATACAATAGTTATACTATCTTTTGATGTGCTTGTACAATCATTCGGATTGCAGGTTTTCCTCACACACCGGTTATCCGCTGCAAAGATATGTCTAAATGATTGTACAAATTCCCGACCAGCCGGTTTATTTTCATCTCCCCCTCATAAAAAAAGGGTACTCAGATTGTGAGTACCCTTTGTATCTTTCTGAATGATGTGGTTGGATATCGTTCGGATTAGAGATTAAATATCTTCCAAATGTGGTAGTTGACCTGTTCGTCATAAACATCTTCCCCCTCGTATTGCTTGACCCAACGTACGACACGGATTGTCAAGGGCAATACAACAATCTCGTAGGCAGTCTTCAAGATCACCTGCCATCCCATCAACACAGGCAACTCATCCGAGGGAACAACACCCGAAAGAGCCAATGGAAAAAAGAGGAGCGAATCGATACCTTCTCCTACTAATGTACTGACGATGGCCCTCCACGAGAAATGGCGTCCCTGGTTGTACAACTTCATCCGGCTCATCACGTAGGCATTGGCAAAGGAACCGGCCAAAAAAGCCACAAACGAAGCAGCCGTAATGCGCGGTGCCAATCCAAATACCGCATGAAATCCGGCATCATTGTCCCAATATTCGGCACCCGGAATCCAGTCGCACAATGCTCCGACGAGCACGAAGAAGAAATTCATCAGGAAGCCCAACCAAATGAGCAGACGCGCCTTCTGATAGCCATACACCTCACAGACACAATCATTGATAATGTAGCTGACCGGAAACACAAGAAGTCCGCCGGTCAGCGAAACAGACCACACCGCGATCTGTTTGGTCTCCAATAGGTTTGCAGCAATTAGACATACACAAAAGAGCGTGCAAAAAAGGAGAAACAGCACGCTCACTTGATGCTTTTGATTCCTACTCACGATCGTCAGACTCCTCCATTATTTACCCAGCAGGAATTTGTCGATCTGCTCTTTGAACATCTCCTTGGGAAGTGCCCCCTGCCCAAGTTGAGGCTGTCCTTTGGCCGGAACGAACAGGAAGGTCGGAATGCTTTGGACACCGAACACGGCAGCCAGTTCTTTCTCTTTATCTACATTAATCTTATAGATAATGATCTTCCCTTTGTATTCACCTGCCAATTCTTTCAAGACGGGTGCTACCTGCCGGCAAGGGCCACACCAGTCTGCATAGAAATCAATGATGCAAGGTTTCGTGCCCTCATACACCCATTGATTGGGATTCTTTTCGTAGTTGAATACCTTTGTCAAAAATTCGGCTTTTGTCAAAGTGATCACTTCGCCCGCTTCATCGGCCACTTCCGAGACCGTTCCAGCTGCATGATCCTCCTTTTCTGTCTTGGCTGACATGGAACAAGCCATTGTGAATGACAAGACCAACAAAAGCCCCCACGTTGTTAACTTTCTCATATTCTTACTTATTAAATTGATTCTACGGATCTGTTTACACTGCAAAAATAAGAAAAAAACCACATTGCATTAAATTTTTCTACTAAAATGTTTGCAGGTTTAAAAAAAACACCTACCTTTGCACCCGTAATCGAAAAGGGAATAGCGATTCCCACGAAACTTTCGAATACAACACCTTGGAGA
>JAFBIU010000045.1 GCA_021531775.1 Parabacteroides distasonis
TACGATGCCGCCAACAGGGGGTCTGACGATGCCCGTTGATACCGTGCGATAGCGGAACATTTGCTTGAAAAAATTTCAAGGCTCCCCTAAATGCTCCACAATCAGTCGGATCTGTCGGGGCGTAAAGCCTTTCGAACACTTCTCGTAGCCAGCCATTTGCAACTGGTCCATCAACGATGGACAACGGCAGATCCAGGCCATCAGGTGGTTCACAGCTGTGCGCGGTTGGCTGTCCGGAAAGTATTGGAGAGCGAGTTCCTTTTTCGTGTAGGGACGAATCTTAAAGGTTTCCATGGGCAGTTGGGTTTACCTGTTTGACAAAATAATCGGAAAAATCCTTGCAGTCGGGCGGCAACTGGTGATGCACCAGTCCCGGCAAGAGCTCCTGCAACTGGAGAAACAGCTGTTCACCCGGCGCATCCCGGTCGGGATACATCTCGAAAACCGGTTGTTTCTCCTGGGCCACCTGCTCCAGGATGCGCTTGGTGGCGGGTGTCAAGAGGGTAGCCGAAGGGATCGCGATCGCCTTATGTCCGGCCGAGAGCATCGCCCAACAGTCGGTACACCCTTCGGTGATGTAGAGCGATTCCCCCTCACGCAACCGCTGGATGACTTGCAGGTTATAGACACCACATTGCGCACCCTTCGGGAAACAGAAACGTGGATTGGCCCCTTTCTGCAGATTCCGGTTCTGAATGCCTGTCAACTCTCCCTCCCTATTATAATAAGGTATCTGAAGCCAATTCACCCCTTGACGATCTTTCCACGAAGTGAGCCGGCACCAGCGTACGACTGCCGGATGCAACTTCCGCTCCGTAAAGAGAAAGTGACGCGCTTCGGGGGAGAGGTAGGGTCTGGCGAAAAATCCTGCATACCGCTTCGCATCGAAGGTGGGCTCATGGGCCGTGGAGGGATTGGCCTTCCATTCCGTGAGGATGATGTTGTGCGCATCTCCTAACCAACGGCATGCCTCCTTAAAATCCAGATGCAAATGCTTCATCACCAAGTCGATCGTCCCCATCGATTCCGTCATGCAGACAAAGCAACGGCAGTTGTTCTTCCGTACATGAAACGAGAGGCTCGCATGATGATCATCATGGAACGGGCACAGACTCTTGTGGCGCGTAACTCGGAGACCGAGTCGCTCGGCGACCCCCTCAATGGGAAGGTCGCGGAGCTTTTGTAACTCAAATCGGTCCATCATTTTGATTTTGATTTTCCGTTGAGATACTCCTCGGTCTTCGAATAGAGACCCGTCTGGTTGCTGTGGGTGATGAACCCTCGGTTCTTCCACACCTGTAGCTGATGCTTGGTACCACTCTGACTCTTATCCAGACTCATTCGGAGAGCTTCCAGTTGTGCCTCGCTGAAGGTAGTGTCGAGTTGGTCGAGCATGTTTTTCGGACCACTTTTCTTCTCAAGATCCGCCAGCGATCCGCTCCCTTTGAACATATCTCCGAATACTTGCACCTTACTCCACAGGTCATAGTAACAGAACCATATCACGAACTCCCCGATGGAACGAGTCCATGTCTGATTGTTGAGAATCCAGAGGATGGCACCTTTCTTCCAAGCTGCAAAGATGCTGCGGTGAGAAAGTTCCCAGAGCGTATCATCATCTGCCAAATCTGCTATCTTGGCCATCTCTTCGGCCAACAGGTCAGCCACTTTGTTTAACGGTTTGATAATAAAGTTGCCTGTGCAGTTGTCGAGACGTGCGAGGTAGGATTCGAGCTCTTCCAGGAAGGCTTCGTCGTATTTCCCTTGACGGGGAATGCGTCCGCTTCGCTCACCTCTGGCTTTGTAGGCGAAGGGAATACGACCGAAGAAACCGTTGGTCATATCCTTCTTGTAGAAGAGACGGGCCGCTTCCGTGGTAGAGGTGAAGGACATGTTGACCCGAAGCACCGGATTGCCAGTTACGCCGTCTGCCGTGGCACGAAGGGCACCTACACGACCGCAGTCGTATATATTTCTAACCGTCTGGCTCACTTGCCGGTGTCCGCCGCAAATGCGGTCGGCCATTTCAATTTCGGGCAGGTTGATGTTTTGCGCTACCTCTCCCGCCTTCTCACATGCCATTGCATTCTGAAGGAATGCAGCATTGGTCATATCAGCAGGCGGAAATCGGAAACAGACATCCGGTCGTTCGGGTTTCTCTTTGTTGGCAGACAGTTTTTTTATCTGCCGTTGCCATTCGACCAAACGTTGGTACTCTGCCTGATCGTGCTCCCGCAACGGACGGCAAATCGCTTCGATCAGGTAGGTGAGTTGTTGCTTTCCGATACCCGATGACCCTATCAAATGCCCCATCTGACCACACATTTCGTGAAATTTTCCATCCGAATACATAAATTCGGCCTTCTTCACGCGAGTGGCCATAGCCGGAAAAGCCATGGGTAAAAGCACTTCCCGCATCTCTTTGGAGGCTTGGGATAGGATAGTTTTCACAATTTCTGTCCCTTTTCCGGGTTTTGGCATCACCGGAGCGAGATTGTTGAATATGTTATATTCGATTTGTTTTCCAATGTAAAACATTGCTTACTAGTGAATTAAATTAATAGAAAAATTAAACTTAGCTAACTCATAATCTCAATCTCAGAATCTCAGTTGTTTTTTAAATGGTACCCACATCCTCTACTTCTTTTATATATATCTTATTATCAATTAGTTATGAGTGCTATAAAAGAGGGTTTTGATGTAGGAACCACCTTTTTTTCCAACTGAGACTGAGATTTGAGACGATTTTCATCGATTGGTTACCCCATTTTTCCCTACGAGGCCGGTCGGCTCCCACGGAGCCCTCCGGTTTTGCTCCGCCAAGAATTGGCGGTAGCCCGCAGCAAAAGGTTGATCACTCAGGAAAACCTCTCGGAGGATTTCCCCTATAAGGCTACTATTTCGGATTGTTAACTCCGAATCCATCCATGCACAATCTTGCTCCATCTCAAATTCAACAGGAGGGATTGCAACTGTAGTATGTTTACACATAATACGAATCTTTCCGGTTATACCCCTCGGTTTCACACAAGGGGGACCTGACATTCCAACGGAGAAGTGAAACCGGCCTACGGACCAACGCATGACCATTTTCTCGTTGAAAGCTGATGCGAATTTACGGGAAACCTTTTGACCCGGAATCGGAAATTTTGTTTTTGTAGAATTGTGTTTTCCGTTGTAAAACAACAAGTTTTGATTTGGTAAATGCTATATTTTGATTTGTGGAAAGTATTATGTACTCCAATTTTTGATTCGCAATCTGCAAATTGAATCAAAAAAGTAACTTTTGATTCAAAACTGGTATTTTGTAGAGAAAATTTGATTTCAGCAGGACAGTTTTGGACAAAAAAAAGGATTGACTATGGGGTAGCCAATCCAAAAGAAGGAGAAATAAATGATCAAGAAATCAAAAGTTCGGTGTTTGAATCAGGATTCTTGACCAGTTCATTCTTATATTTCTCAATCAAAGCCTCTACTTGTTCCTTAAATTCTGCTTCACCGGGGTCTTTACTCTTTTTTGCAAGTTTATTCTTAGCTTCGATCACAGAGGTGGTTCCCAAAGGAATGAATTCTCCTTGATAGTGTTTCTTGAAGTATTTTTCTATGAATGCTTTCAGATTTACTTCTACGCGACACCAATTGACAAAACGAGCCATTACTTCTCCTTTGATTTTGTACCTGCCTGATTTGCTGTCTTTACTTCCTTTCGGATTCAATTCATCAAAATGAGCGATGACCTTTCGAATGTCGGGAACTCTGTCATGATGATTGGGCCAATAGAGTGCTTCGTCATCATCCAGACCGCCATTATGTCCGCTTTCCAATTTTTCAACCAGATAGTGTTGCTGAAATTGCTGTCGGCTGTACTGATGAAATGCCTCTTGCAAGAACGCTTGATAAGAACGTGTCTTTTTAGACTTTGTCATGGGGTCAAGTTGTAATACGGTTTTACTCTCTTGCAGCGTTTTAATCAAGATTTGGTTTGATATACTCATCTGACAATAGTCTTCGGTATATAACTCCTCCAGCCTTTTCGGGTTTTTCCGAATTTCTATCTCTTGGATAGTTACATTACGACAAACCAGCGTTATCTGAACCAAATCCATAAAAAAATCCTCCAATTCATCGCAAAGAGTCGTTACGACTTTCGGAAAACTATCTTCGCCGAACAAATCTCGGTTGAAACTGCCACGTGTCAATATGGAGTGAGTAAAGACCGAGGGTTTTTTCGCATTATGAATACCGGGAAATCTTGTCCGGATGATTTTACAAAACTTTTTATAGATCTTCTTGGTTCCACTCACACTGCTACGGATTTTCCAAAACAGCCGTTCTGCTGTCTCAAAGCACTTGTTATTGTCCGTAGCAAACTGATGGTTGAAAGTTTTGGCAAACTCAACTAAGGAATTGCATTCACGTTTGAGTTTGGCATGATACTCTTGTACAAACGTTATCATTTGCTCTACTTGATAAATAGTATAGTGTCTGTCTAATATGCCTTGAAGTACACTTTCTCGATCAAACGATTGTGCTTTTTCAAGGATGAGTTCAAGCCCCTCAAGGTTGTGATCGACACAAGTCTTATATTTCATAAAAATACGTTAAAAAAATTTTCAATACTCCGTTTAAAGCTGCTTTAAGGCAGCGTCATTTGTTCATAGAGTCGATTAACTCGAAGACTCTATGCATCTACCAATGATTGCTATACTTATTTTGACTGCCATGCCCAATCCTATTCCGTTTCAAGATAAATACTTCCAAGGAAAGGCAGATCGACCAGTTTACCCTGTTTGTAGGCATTGTAGGGATTCAAGGTCTTGTGCAAGCCAAGAGAGGACAGCCGCTTCAAGTGGGTGGCACCCACTTCGTTCTTGTCCGTGAACCAAACCACGTCACGACGGATAAAGTCCTCGTTGAGGAGGTTGATGTCGTGGGTGGTCATCAGCAACTGTGAAGAACCTTCGCTGTTGGCGAGGAAAAGTTTGATGAAATAGGAGAGCAGTTCATAGTGGATGCTGGTCTCTACCTCATCGATCGGAATAAAATTGTTTTTGTGCAAGGCGTAGTACAGCATGATGGACATACCCAGAAAACGGTGTGTACCGGCTGACTCCAGCCCTTCATGTAACTCATACTCTCCCTCTTCACCGGTGTGCTTGAACAGAATCATGTTACGTTTGAGGACCCCTTGACGAAGCATTTCAGTACGAACCTCTTCTGGCATGGGCGCACTTTTGAGGGCCTCTTCCATTTCGGGGGTGATGGCTATTTCTCGATTCTCAAGTGTCAGATCGACAATGTTGAAATCGCTGGCCTTCAAGAGCTGCAAGAGGAATCGTTTCTTCTTGCCCTCCTTGTCGTTTTTCAGTTCAGATTTCACATCAAATGTGAGATACTCCCGTGGGCTGAGGATGTCCTGCATGCCGGAAAGGAAAAACTCAAATACTCGATTCAACCTTGATTTGGCTGCATTCGACTGTCCGAAAGCTGCCAACACAGTACAATTGGTGGTCGTGTTTCCTGCAATGGCACGTTGGGTTGCTTTGTTGATACCCGACTTGTTGCTGAAAGTCACCTCTGAATAATCCGCCTCCGCATTGTAGGTACGCTTGTAGAGCGTTGTCGGACGCGCACTGGTATAAACCAGCAAGGTCTCTTCATAAATTCGTTGACTGCCAAATTCCAGCGACAGGATGTACTTCTCACCCTCAATCCAGAATATCATCTGCATGTACGAGTGTTCCCCTTCGCTATGCTTGTCTAACAGGAAAGGAAAATAGCCCATGCCATCTTTTTTCGCTCCCGGTTTGTCGAGCATAACATCTCGAAAGTAAGCAAAGGCCTGCAACAGTGTGGACTTGCCGCTGGCATTACTGCCATAGACAATACCTATCTTCAGCAACTCGACCCCCTCTGCCACTTGGTGGACATATTGGCCGCGCATGTTGTCATCGGGCGTAGGCACGAAGTTGATCGTCTGCCTCTCCCGGATACTATAGAAATTCTTGACTTGAAATTCTTGTATCATATCTGTTGTTAATTATAACTGCAAATGTACAACAAAAAAGACGAAGTGCAAATTTTATCTCTTGAAATGGTGATAATTTCACGATTTATTTCGTTTAGGTGTCTATATATACCTGCTTCGGCCGAATGGAAAGAACAACCGAATAGGGGTTCAACAGTCCTGACAGGACAAGTTGATGCAGAAAACAGGACAAGTACAGGACAAGTACAGGACAAGTTATAGCTCACTTAACGACACCCCCTATGAATAATGTAGGCTAATACATGATTCAGTTTATCCGTGATACGAATTTGCTCATTATAAGGAGGAACGGGCAAAAACATTTTTGCCAAAGTCTTTCCGTTGCAATTTGGCTGAGCTGTAGCAATTGTTCCATTGCGGAGTTGCTCCCAGTATAATTCACTCTCCATAAAATATTTCATATATTGGGCAGATAACATATTGCTATACCGTGTTCGTATAAGATAACCTGCATAAATAGAAGGGTATGGAACTTCATTTACAAGAAAGGATTTACCTACTGTTCCTCCTGTTCTTGCAAACAAAATATCATTCTTTTTGAGTAGATATGTATCGATTTCATTTTGACAAATTCTGCAAAATGGAACTGTTGCCCATAACACATTGCCCTTTTGAATGTCGCTTATTCGTACCATTCTAATATCACCGGTATCTTCTGCTGGAGCATTATATCCATATTGAATCGAAAAAGACAGATTCCCCCAACGTTCCCATTCCCACCCCTTTGGTACTTCAAACGGAATCTCCTCATCTATGCACTTCACTTCCCCCGTAGCAAGAAACTTCTCATAATAGGAATTGTCCTCACCACGGTAGATGATAGATGCGTTCTTGTCTCGCTTGATTTTCTTCTCTTTGATCAAGCGTTCTTTCTCCTGGCGAATCTTTTCAAGCAACACCGAAGCAGGCTCATCATTTGGATCCTGTGGAACAAGTTTGCCTTGAATGGCCTCTTGAAGAACGGACTTCCTGAGTTTATCAAAAATCTCTGCATTCAGCTTATCCAATGCCTCTTGAGATTTTGCATATCGATTGACAAAAGGTAATATTTCTTGAAGTTTTTTATCTATTTTATATTGCTCGTTAGTAGGTGGAAGTGGAATTAGAAGATTTAATATATGCTCACGGCTAATTCCAGGGATAACACCTTGTGCATTAGAAATTATCGTTTGCAAATTAGCTTCAACTACAGATTTAACATATGATAGACTTATCGCATTGGAGAAATTTCTAATGATTTGAATTTGTCTAGCAATATGTATTTTATCTACATTACAGATGCACATTTTCCCAACTCCAGAACCTTTACAAACAATAAGTAAATCTCCTAATTTTCCTATTACCGTAGGAGTTTCAGTCCAACGATTTATTGCCAAATTCCCATTCACAATATTACTTGCTCCTGTAATATAGGGAATTCCTTGATTACTCGAATTATACTTTTCAGGAATAAAGTCTTGCCCTGATAGCAGTTCTATAACATTTGACAGTTTACACCATTCCCACCCCTGTGGTATCTCAAACGGTATCTCATCATCAATACATTTAACCGTTCCATCGGCGAACTTCTCATAATAGGAATTGTCCTCACCACGGTAGATGATAGATGCGTTCTTGTCTCGCTTGATTTTCTTCTCTTTGATCAGGCGTTCTTTCTCCTGGCGAATCTTTTCAAGCAATACGCTTGCTGGTTCGTCATGAGGGTCTTGGGGTACCAGTTTTCCCTGAATAGCCCATTGCAGTATGCTGTTTTTTAATTGTTTTCCTGTCATTTTGCTATGAATAAATGGTTTATTGCAATAAGTTCCGGCTTTGGTTGTCTTCCAATACCTTCATCTGCTGGATGGCAATCTGATTCAACTTGATCAATCGTTCGCCTTGGGGCAAACCTTGGTCGATGAACACGGCATTGAGGTTCTCCATGTTCGACAGGCAAATCAATTCATTGATAGTGGCATAGTCGCGGATGTTGCGTTTGATGGCATCGGTGTGTATGCGGTAGTTGATTTTGGAGAGTTCCCGCTTGGCAGACCAACCTAACTGCTTTTGTTCTTCCTCTTTTAGGCGTTGGAATTCCTTGACGATATATAATTCAAATTCCACAGAAATCCAACTTGCAAATTTGAAAGCTATGTCTTTATGAGCAAACGTACCGCCATATCTTCCAGACTTAGCCACAATGCCGATAGCGTTCGTCGTTTTTGTCCATTTTTGTGGAGATAAGGTAAAAGCATTTAATCCAACCTCTTTTCTAAACACCTCGAATTCGAGGGGTTTAAACATGGGATTATAGAGGCTTTCCCAGATGCCCAGAAACTCAATCGTGTTTCTGTTGCGCATCCAGTTTCCAATAACAGCCGTAGGGTCATCGCTTTTATATTTAGCAATGTCGGTCAGTGATATATAGTCATTCTCATTGTGACTTATGATGGTAACTTGTCTTTCTTGTACAATAATCTTTGCCATAATTATTTTTTACTGTGGCGAATTCGCCATAATTAGATAGAGGATTGTATAGTGTTAGTATCACTACTCTTCCATATTGATTTCTATTCCCAATATCCGTTGTATCTCTGCCAGCGTCTTGTCTATCTCATGGTCGAGAGCCTTGCGCTTCTTGAAGTAGTCGGCAAGGAGTTCGGCAGGGGGAAGTATTTCCTCCTCGTCCTTTGGGAACTTGCATTGGTCGAAGTTGCAATCCATGTCGAACAGTTCTTTGGCGGTGAAGCAGCGGGCTTTCTCTCCCAACTCATCGGAAGATATTTCCTTGCGGTCGTTCCACCAATCACAGATGGGCTGGCAATGTTCAAGTCTCATCGACTTGGTCTTTGAGAAGTGCTTATAGCCTTCCGGCATATCAAGGCGGTAGAACCATGTCTTGTCAGTAGAGAATCCTTCCTCTGCTCCCTCAGCACGCTCGTTGTTGAAGAACAGGATATTGGTGGCGATAGAGGTATAGGGCGAAAAGATGCTTCCCGGCAGTCGGATGATGGTGTGGAGATTGAATTCTCGGAGCATCTTTTGCTTGATGGCAAGTTTTGCCCCGTCCATTCCAAAGAGGAAACCGTCCGGAACAATGACAGCCGCTCGTCCGTCGCGTTTCAGTCGGTACATGATCAACACCATGAAGAGGTCGGCTGTCTCGCTCGAACGAAACTCCATCGGGAAATTGTTCTTGGCTGCTGCATCGGTGCTTCCTCCGTAGGGCGGATTCATGGCTATCACGTTGACCTTGTCCGTCTCCTTGAAGTCTGACATCTTTGTGCCTAACGAATCGCAATGGCGGATATTCGGTGCTTCCACATCGTGCAGAAGCAGATTGGTGATGGACAGAAGATAAGGAAGAGGTTTCCACTCTTGCCCGATGACCGACTGCTGGTAGATCCGCCAATCATCTGTGGTCTGTACCTGTTTCTGCAAATAGTTCAATGCCGAAGTGAGGAAACCGCCTGTACCTGATGTAAAGTCTCCTACGGTTTCGCCAAGCACAGGATGAAGCTGCTGTATGATGAAATCCGTCAAGGCACGTGGGGTATAGAACTCACCAGCATTGCCAGCCGACTGAAGGTCTTTGAGTATGCCTTCATAGATGTCGCCAAACAGGTGACGGTCTTCGGCATCGTCAAACTCAATCTCGTTGATGACATTGATAACCTGACGCAACAGAATGCCATTTTTCATGTATTGGTTCAAGTCCTCAAACACCTCTTTGACGATAGCCTTGCTGCGAGGAGTCTCACGTGTCACTTCGAATCCCTTCAGCGTGGGGAAGAGTTTGTCGTTGATAAACGCAAGCAGGGCATCGCCTGTCAGCGCATGGCCATCTTTCTCATCTACAGCCCAATTACGCCAGCGCAAATCCGCTGGGATGATGGACTCAAAGGACTTGTGCTCTTTACTTGCCTTATATTCCCATGTTTCCTCTTGGGTGTCATACACCTTCAGAAAAAACATCCATGTCATCTGTTCGATGCGCTGAGCGTCGCCATTGATGCCAGCGTCTTGGCGCATGATATTTTGCAGACGCTTGACTATGTTGTTTACTGCCATTTTCTTTATGCTGTTTTATATATTTCGTTTTCCAATTCTTTCAGTGCCTGTTCAAATTGATCCAGTCCACCGAATAGTTTCACGATTTTCTGCGGTTTGCCTATCTTGTTGAATGGAGTGTTGTCGAGTATGTTTGAGTCTTCCAGGTTCAAGATGCCATAATCAGCATACTTGTCGAGAAGCGCCTCCAACACTTCACGTGCCTTGCCTTCGTATTTGGCAAAATAGTTGCGCTTCTTGACATTGTTTGCCCTTTCACGCCTTGTCATTGGAGGCTGGTCGAAGGCCACATGACATATCACATCAAAGATGTCTGCATTGGCCAAGGCAGGATTCTTTTCCCTGACAGCATCCACCAGTACACTATAGTCCTTCAGCTCATCCACAATGGCTTTCTTACGCTCCGCTTCTGTCCAGTTCTTGACAAAATCGTTTAGGGTGGCGTAACGCTTCCTAATCTGTTTGCGTGTGAAATCCGTTATGCTTTCTGTACGCATGGTTTTGCCGTCTTCTCCAAGAATGCTGACTATCTCTGTTGTGATGGCAATATTCTCTCCCTCAACAAGATATTTTGTATGAGATTCAGAGACAACGCTTGACGGTTCTTCTGGCGGGGTATAAGGTTTTACTCTTTTCCCTTGTGGAGGTTCGGGATCGCCATCGAATTTCGGGTCTTTGAATTTCGCTGTGGCATTGCGGAAATCCAAAATCTCCAAATGCCACTTCCCCTTGTCAGTCCTCAGTCGGGTGCCGCGTCCAATGATTTGCTTGAACTCTGTCATGGAACCTATTTCCTTGTCAATGACTATAAGGCCACAGGTCTTGCAATCCACACCCGTAGCGAGCAGTTCTGATGTCGTGACAACTGTCGGGCAGGGTTGGTCAACATCAATGAAGTTATCCAACTGCTTCTTCCCCACATGATCATCACCCGTTATGCGCATGATGTAGCGTGCATCCTTTTTGCACAAGTCGGCATTCATATTGACCAACAGGCTTCTCATAGCTTCAGCCTCTTCAATATCCGTACAGAACACGATGGTCTTGGTCATCCTGCCGATTTGTTGCAGCATCTTGGTGATACGCTTTGCTACAATCTCCCTCCGCTTGGTGAAAGCGATGTCTCTGCCTATGTCCTTACGCTCATACAACCGTTGGGCTATATCTCTGCCCAGCAAGTCTTTCTCATCGTCTTCCGGTTTGAATCCCTGAAGGTCTATGCTGATATAACTGTTGGTCACTCTGTAAGGAGCAAGGAAACCATCCTGTATGCCTTGCAAAAGGGAATAAGTAAATATCGGCTCGCCGAAATAATCAAGATTATTGGCTCCAGTCTCAGCCTTGGGCGTAGCGGTCATGCCGATTTGAGTGGCAGCGTTGAAATACTCCAAGACCTTGCGCCATGCACTGTCATCCTTCGCACTTCCTCGATGGCACTCATCGACAATGATCAGGTCGAAGAAGGTTGGCTGAACTTGTTTGAAGGGGTCTTCTACACCCTCTTCATTGGACACCAATTGATGATACAAGGCCATATACACCTCATAGGCTGAATCAATGGTTGCCCCCTGTACTTTGGTCATCACCTTCTTGAAGGGTTTGAAGTCCTGCACCATCGTTTGGTCTATCAGAATGTTACGGTCGGCAAGATACAGTATCTTTTTCTTTGTGCCAGAGGCTTTCAGACGGTGGATTATCTGGAAAGCGGTCATAGTCTTTCCTGTACCTGTCGCCATTACTATCAGCACCCTGTCCTTGCCTTTGGCAATAGCCTCTATGGTGCGTTCGACCGCTATTCGCTGATAATATCGAGGCTCGTAGGTATAGGGGTCGGAATAGAAGGGTTGCTCTACAATCTTCAAAGCTTCACCACTCAACTGCTTGGCATCAACCAAGCGTTTATATAAATTCTCAGGAGTCGGAAACTGTTCCAATGAAAGTTCGGTTTCTTTCCCTGTCAAGAAGTCATGTTCCAAAAAACCGTCTCCATTAGAGCTGTATGCAAAAGGAATGTCAAGAATCTGAGCGTATTCCATGGCCTGTTGCATACCTCCTCCAAGGGGTTTGTTATTGTCTTTTGCTTCGACAATGGCAATGGGCTTGTTGGCCGCATGAAACAAGAGATAGTCCGCCTTCTTACCTGTCTGACGTGCATGAATATTACCTTGGAATATCACTCTACCGTCCGTGAAGTAATACTCCATTCTGATATGTTCGTTCTTCCACCCAGCCTTTTTGATGGCTGGTGTAATGAAACGCAGTTTTATATCTTCTTCGGTCAAATCTTTTTTGCTCATAGTTCTTGACATTATCTTCCTATTATAGGAGGTTGACTGGAGTTGTTGTGCAAATATGCACATTATTATTGGAATAGCCGCTATGTTATGGGCAAAATTGTTATATCCCGATTCCGATTTCCTCACATGCCACCATCTCCACACCCCGATACACCACATATACCTTATGGAGTCGGGTATGTTCAGGTATTAGCACCTCACCCCGAGAGTAGAATCAATGATCTGCGAGAGCGAGCGGTCAAATTGTTGCATGATTGAGCAAATTCTGCCAAAAGGAGTGATTTTGTCTGATTTAATTGCTATCTTTGGCATGTCTGTTACACTTTTTATTGTCTTTGGATTCGCAACACTAAGATAAGTGAAAAGTCTAACATGACAAATTTCTGGGCAACATTTTGCTGCCCAGAAACTTATAAAAAATAATTATGTTGCGGAATTAAGGATAAATCAGGTATTATTCCAGAAGCATGAATAAAAGAAAACATTTGAATATCTGAATCGACATGAACTACCATCAAATACTTGAGAATATTTACATGGACATCCGTCCATATGCACAAGTGGGCAAGCAAGCCGACTACATTCCCGCTCTTGCCTCGGTAGACCCCGACCAATTCGGCATCTGCATCAACACACTGCAAGGCGATGAATATGCGCTGGGGCAAGCCGACACGCGTTTCTCCATACAGAGCATCTCTAAAGTGTTCAGTCTTGCCTACTGCATGAGCTTCCTTGGTGATAATGTATGGCTGCGCATGGGCAAAGAGCCATCGGGCACTGCGTTCAACTCACTCATACAACTAGAACTTGAGAAAGGCTATCCACGTAATCCCTTCATCAATGCCGGGGCCATCGTCATGTCCGATATTCTGCTCAGCCACCTCTCACATCCCCACGAAGACTACATCGCCTTCATCCGCGAGATCAGCCACAACGACACCATCAACTACAATGACGAGGTGGTGCGTTCTGAGGAAAGCCAAGGATACCTCAATGCGGCCATTGCCAATCTGCTGAAGTACCACCACAACATCGACAACGACATCGCCGACGTCCTGCATTTCTATTTCCTCACCTGCTCCGTTGAAATGAGCTGCAAAGAACTGTCGCAGGCATTTCTGGCCTTTGCCAACCATCGGCAGTCGTTCGACTTTCATGGTGTGAGCCTCACCTCATCGCAAGTGAAGAGAATCAATGCCATCATGCAGACCTGTGGCTTCTACGACGAGGCTGGCGAGTTCTCCTACCTTGTAGGACTACCCGGAAAAAGCGGTGTGGGCGGAGGTATCGCCGCCATTTATCCATCCCGCTATTCCGTAGCGGTATGGAGTCCGCGACTCAACGAGAAAGGCAATTCGGTCATGGGAATGAAAGCACTTGAACTACTCACCACCGAAACGGAAGAGTCTATTTTCTAAGAGTGGATTTTGTTATATCCCGATTCCGATTTCCTCACATGCCACCATCTCTACGCCACGGTACACCACATATACCTTGTGGAGTCGGGTAGGCCCGATCTGCTTGTTTACATTAACCGTTTCGGCATAGCGGCATACTTGGGCTTGGGCCTGCTTCACGGCAGTTTTCACCTCTGCATCTGTAGCTTGACTCTTCAGGTATTTCAGCTCGATGATGTAGGAGTGCTGCATGTCTGAGAAAATTTCGTATAGCGGCCGCAGGAAGATGTCGGCATAGCCGTTTTGGTTGTCCAGCTCGGAGATGGGGCGGTAGAAGCGGCACTGGCTCGTGAGGGCAAGGGTATAGCCATGCACGAAGGCCTCGCCTTTCTGCCGGTCACGTTGAGAGGCATAGGTATAGATGCTGTCGGCAACGTACTGGAAGAAGGGCTTGAAGTCGCCAAGGTATGCCATGTACTGTTCCTTTTTCCGGATGTCATAGCTCTCGAACGAGAGGTCGTTATCTTTGTAGGTTTCGAGCAGATAGGAGAAGATCTGTTCCCGCACCACTTCGTTGGGTATGACGAATTTCGTGTCACCCATGTAAGTGCCCCCGATCGTCACCATGCCGAAGTAGTAGAGCAGGCTGACGAAATTGTTGCTGTCGGCAATGTTCTCTGCAGGGAATCCCTTTTTCAGCTCGCCAGTCACGAAACCTTGCGATACGAGGGTTTGGATGATGGAGGCGTCGTGGGCAAACTCCTTGTCCTTACGGATCAGCATCCGCAGCTTGTTGTAGTCCACACGGATGTTCTCGTCGAGCATATCGTCTGGAATGCGGCCTCCGTTGTCTATATATTTATATAGGAAGGAGAGCACCATGTTGGAGTTGTACATCGTCGTCTCGCCATAAGCCTCCTTCGCAAAGCAATAGTTGTCGTAATAGGGCTTCATGATCTCGATGAGTTCATCCACCGTGTGGTGGAACGCATGGTGCAACGAGTAGTAGGTCAGCATCTCACGTACCTCCTGTTCGGTGAATCCCACCATCTCGTTGAATCCGTAGGCAAGGGAGTAGTTGGTACCGATATTGAAGCTATTTGTGAAGTCATCTATAGTTATGGGACTTACTCCTGTCATGAATATTCGCTCGATTGAAGACTCTGTTCCAGCCTTTATTGTATTAAAGAATGTACTCAGATAGGTAATGCTATTTGTATCCTGTCTGTATTCATCAAGCCGTGTGGCAATATCGTTAGTGATGTGATCATATTCATCAATGAAGAGATAGATCTTAAGTCCAGCCTTGGCGCACTCACTATAAAGATAATTCAACTGTGCTATACATCCATTTTTGCTTCTCAACTCATCTTTCATCCCTTTCGGTAGAAGCGTTTCATAGATATCGCAGAATGAATTGAAACGAGTATTGCAATGTGAATCCAAGGCACTGCGGTAGTTGCCCATATCAGCATTAATGACGGCGAAGTTGAGATAGATGACCAAATACTTGTTATGGTTGGGTGTGGGATGCTTACCAATGTATAGGTCTCCATAGAGCCGCTCGAACTTATCGGCATCAT
>JAFBIU010000046.1 GCA_021531775.1 Parabacteroides distasonis
GTACATTGTCTCAAAATTTATACGACTTAAAAAATTTGTGACAAAAGTACAGCCGTTTCAGCAGTGGTTCACTGCACGGTTCACCGAATACTTACCTTCCGGAAGATTGCTCGTGTCTATACCCATTTGCAACAGGACCGTAGCATCATATACCCGACGTTTACGCTTTACCGAAGCTGTTTCTGTTGCTGAAGGAACCTGCTTCTTCTCCTTCTTCTTGGGCAGTGGAACCTTCACTTTCCTGGACTTCGGATGCTCTTCCGATGTGTCCCGTCTCTCCTCTGAGGTGCGCTCCATGATGGCTTTGACGATATCCTCAAACCCCATCTCTTCCAACAGCGGATCATGGGGATCTATCTCTCCATTGAGGAAACGGGTCGCATCGCTGTTACGCTGGAAGGTCCGGCGTTTGATGACCTCCAACAGGTCCTTATAGTCCATATTACTCTCCTTGGCCGCATCCGCAACTTTCTGAAGTTCTTTGTACCGCTTTACCGCCTCTTCCAACTCCGTGATCCTTTTGTCACGTGCTGACACCATGGCTTCTGCTGCATCCGCCCGACGGGTTTCCGATTCGGCCTTTCTCGCCATGGCTTCCAATTTCGCTTCTGCAACCTCCAACCGATAACGAAGCTGATCTATGGTTACCTGACACTCCGACCGGATTTCGGACTCAACGGTCCTGTTCTCCTCTTCAAGAAAGACTACATACTGATTCAGGCGACTCACTTCGCCGTGAAGCCGCACATTCTCCATCTTGAAATAGCGCATCTGAATCTGTATGTTGTCTTCCTTTTTCATGTTACAAATTTACTAATAACCAGTCATTTATCCAACCTTTTCCACGTTAAAAATCGCATATAAACCGCTGATTATTAAGTATATATGTTAATGTTTATATAATACCAAGCTCGCGCTTTATACGCTCTACCTTTGCTGTCAGTTCCGCTATATAGCGGTCCTTTTCCTCACATTCCTTCTCGAGTGCATCTGCCTTGGCCTTCATCTTTACCGCCCGATCCAAGTTTTCTTTGTAGGACTGTTCGGCACGGGCCAGACGAGCCAGCAAGGCTTCACGTTGCTGTTTGTAATCTGTTTCCATTGCTATATGATTATTTTCGTTTGGACTGATGTGGAGAGAAGCAGGGTCAATACATCCCTGCTTATCTCATGCGTCTTTTTACTCTCCTCGAATTCCGGCTTGAGGAACTTCCCGTCATCGAACCACTTTGCATAGAGTACATAACCATTCACATCATAGTGAAGAATACGAACCTTCTTGTAATCCTTCGAGTAGAAGACAAACGCTTCATTATAGTCGAGGGGATTATGGTCCAATGTTTCTCGTACGATTCGCGACAAACCCTCACGACCGTTGCGCATATCGACGGGCTGGGAACAGAGATAGAATCTCACACGGTTGCTGAACAGGATCATGGCTACGACATTTTTTCCAGCAGCATAGCCACCACTGACAAACTTGTACTCTTTATCTCTACTGTCTCTCCTGTTGGCGATTGGAGGACCAGCTGCTCTACCCGCCACTCCCTCTGCTGAGGTTCCTCCTTGACTGAAACCGGTATGAACGCCAGTGGTACGACCGGAGTCTCCTCCTCATTGCGCTTGCCTGGATACTCTTTCTTGTACTTGATGACCCAATTGTAATCGATTCCTTCATCTGAACAATACTTGCGAAGACTACGACCTTCCCTGAACTGGTTGAAGTCCTGCATGACCTTTTCAAAATACGCTTTACTATCCATAATTCTTCCTTTTATATATTATGGAAGCAAAGGTATTATCGAACTTTCACGCTACCTTACGTTGGATTGGTGGTTTACAAGCAGAAATGAATCCACATAGAGCAAATGTTATACAAGCAGCAATTAGCCCTTTGTAGTTCTTCTAAAAGAAGAAATGTCATCACACAAAATACCTTACATATCTAAAATACAAGAAATGCCGAACATATTTCAATCCATCTATGATTCGATGCCACTTCATTTTCTGTTTGTATTCATTTACGCTCTTCCTATACAAGGATATGTCAAATCGGTCCTTCCTTTTTTTGTGATTAGGCATTATGGAAAGGATGCCGGCCATCCTCTTTCTCCATACAGAATCTGTTAAATTCTGGAGATAGTATGCATAGGACTTATCGTATATGGCGCCATAGTTTTCATGATGCATAATAATATCTGAAAGTCGTTCAAATATGGCATCTGCATCTCCTTGGGGCACAATGAATCCATTTAGACCATTAGATATAGCATCCAGACTTCCGTGTTTGGCATCAGACACGATGGGTATGCATGAATTTCTCATTGCTTCTATCAGTGTAATAGGAAAGCCTTCGCCTCTGGAGGGGAGCAGAAAAACATTGGCATCAGCAATAATCTTCTTCGATTCTTCACGTGGGACACTACCCATGTGAACTATGCGACTATCTTTCGGTAAACAATCCTGAATGGTTTTAGTTGGAAGAAAGGTAAGGCCAGCATTTGCTAATCCTATATTTCCAATCCAATACAATTCAAACTCAAGGGATGTTTTAAGTAGTTTCTTAATAGCTTTGCATACGACCTCCGAACTTTTTTCTATTGTCGATCCGCCCGGATAGACAATCTTTAACACTTTCCGGCTTTTCTTTTCATCCCTCACTCCATCAAATGGCGGCATAAAATTATAGACTACAGCTATCTTGGAGGCATCAATCAGTTTGAATTCATTCAAAATGTTTTCTTTTCCATAGGAAGAAAGCGAAATGATAGCATCCGCATACTCACCATTAAAAGCAGCATCCCACAAAAGCGGCCCGTTCACGAAATGGCTTACGGTTACGACCTTGACATTATCAGGCAGAAAGGGCGTAACCATGGCAAGAAGCGCAAAGTTGCTGTTGATAACAATGTCAGGGGCAGTCTCTGCAATTATATCAAGCAACTTGCGTGCGTTCGCTTCTGAGAAATCGGCTGGAGTACACTTATAGACCTTTCGCAGATCATCTTTACCATCATCACCTGTAACAATGGCAATATCATATTCAGAAGAAAAGGCATCAACGAAGTCTCGTGCATAAGATGCGACTCCTCCTTTACCGGTTTGGTAAGAACCAGTGCAAAATATCATTTTTTTCATTCTCTTTTTTTTATTACTTGAACTGGATTGCCTCCAGCGATGACATAATCTGGAACATCTTTACAAACGACTGCTCCTGCAACAATGATGGTGTGGCTTCCCACATGTTTTCCACACATCATGATTACCTGAATATACGATAAGCCAAAAATACTTCTGCATTTTATCCATTGTTCAATCTGTTAAATAGTTCCACAATCGTTCTGTCACTCTGGTTTATATCATTTCTGAGTGGCAAATCGGTAATTCTTGCTGCTTTCAGCATCGCATCCGCCAAACCTTCATGATCCAGCGGTGCAGCTTTATATCCGTTCACTCCGTCCTGAATTATCTTTTCTAAATAAGGAATGCATGTGGTGACTGCCACGGGTTTGCCCAAATAGAGTGCCTCCAACACCACGTTGGGCAAACCTTCATAAATGGAGGAAAGAACAAGCACGTTGGCATCCTTCATATATATGTATGGGTTCATCTGGAATCCCAGCAGTGTTATTCTTTTTTGAAGATTATGTTCTGCTATTGTAGCCGTGACCTTGTTGAAGTAAGATTCGTCATTCCCTGAATCCCCCATTATGTAAAGATGAGCTGATTGTCTTTCCTTCACCACACTACTGAACGCCTTGATCATTGTGACATAGTCCTTCTGTGGACTTATTCGTCCAGAGGCAATATAGACAGGTTCTCCCTCCAGTACGGAATGTGGTGGCAGCTGGTCGATGCAATGCTCAATCCATTCCTTGTCCAACGGATTGTGGATGACAACCACATTTTTTTTCAGTCCATAGTGCTCCTGCATGGACTTCTTCATTTCTGCCGTCTGTGCAATGAGGGCGTCCGCTTTCCATCCAAACCATCTGAAAAGTCGGCAGAAATACGGAGCATGTCTGTCGGGCATGTTTTCATCGCGTATCACAAGCCTCTTTATTCTGTTGAAAGGAAGAAACTTTGCAAGACACAAGCTGATGCTGAACAACCCCCAGGAAGAGAAGACACAATCATAGCCCCCCTTCTTCTTGATGAACTTATATAAAGTAAGGGGAAGACTTCTGAGGCGACAGCGGATGAAAGTGTAAGGAATGTCGGGCGGCAATAATTCATGCACCACATTCTTGTCGTTCGGACTATCTACCCATAGCAAGAACTCGCAATCATAACCTGCATCATGAAGAATCTTGGCATAATTGATGGTAACACGCTGGCAACCTCCCATGGTTGCCAGCGATACAAAAAGTATTTTTTTATTGTTCATGAGGTTGTAATTATAGGTATGATTCAATATTTATTCCGTCAAGTATTTGGACGTCCATGGTGGTAGTGCCCCCGTAGTGATACAAGAGATACGGCAAAGGTGTATAGAACAGTATATAGGGAACGGATCGTTCGAACACGCCTCCGTAATATCTTGAGAAGATAGACCACAAGCATCCTATCAATATAATCTGATACATCTTTGAGTTCATGCCATACACCCTGAAAATCATATATATGGACAATATTTGAATAAACCAAATAGCGCGGTCGCTGATAACGGGAAGAACTTGTACAAAATTGACGAAAGCATACAGGAACAGGTAAAATAGAAACAGATTCTGGGTCTTTGGATCTTTGTTCAAGACCTCCCTTTTCCTTATGATAGCCAAAGGTACCATAAGGTAAACAGTGGTTTTCAAGAAACTGAAAAGAACAGGTACCCAATAAAAGCCAGAAGTACCCCATGAAACCGCCTCCTTCTCCCCTTGAAGGTGTCCAGTCATCCAATAGCTGAGTCCTTCGGGTAAGGGCAAGAATGAAGCTATATTAAATTGCTGCCCAATCTCACCACTCATGTAGGAGAATGGAATCGAAACATATACCAATGCAACAAGAACGCTTTCTCCTTTTCCTGATTTCGCCAACAATATACCAAACAGGATGATCGGAGCCAGAAACCAATAGCTACTGTGAATCATTGGAGTGGCAAGCAGCCATAGCAAATGCCTATTGTTCTGCGTCAACGGATGAAAACTCTTCATAATAAAATAGATACATATCCACAGGGCAACGGAGAACCTTGGGTTCTGTACGGTGACTATATCACGTGGAAACATAAACAGGAACATGATAAGTACCCCCATTGCGCAACTTACAAACCTGCCATCTTCCAAAATCATCCTGAAGCACTTGACCTGAAAATAAAGGAACGGCAGCGAACTGAAAGCAAAGAAGAAATGTGGATTGTCAGACAAGAGGTGTGACAGCCACATCATGATATATGTGTAGATTTCTCGTGGTGCATCCGGTGCAAAAGTGACATAGTCAATCAAGCGTTTCAGAAATGCCGTGGTAGAGTGGTCCACCAGCAAAAAAATGGAGGCTGTACCAGACAGGTCGTCATAGGAGGCATTCTTGTTGACGTCCATGTCCCAGCAAAGTAATATGCAGAAGAGCACATACATCACCAGAAAATTCCTGCTTTTAATATTTCGCAGTGAGGACAGAAATGCTCCAAATGGCCATATGACAAAAAAGAAGAGTTGCGACTGCAACCTTTTTGTGTCTTTTATTAAAGGTGAATATCCGTTCATCATTTTATAGAATTAAGCAATGTTTCCCATTGGGTTACTATCTTTTCAACATCAAATGCTCTTGATTTCAATATACAGTTGCGTTGCATCTCTGTCATCATACTTGGGTTATCAATGATACCATTGATATCATTCATAAGCTTTCTTTTGTTAAATGGCTTGATTATCAACCCGTCTTTCTTATGTTCTATGATGTCATGCAGCGATTCATAGGTATCAAAGACACAAGGAATGCAACCATAGTTCATAGCCTCTGTCAGAACCATGCCCCACCCTTCATAATAGGAGGTGACGATAATAAATGAAGCTTGTTCGTAGAAAGTTGATACATCCTTCCTGTTACCCAGGAACGTGATGTTTTGTACTGCCCTGTGCTTGGCATAATTCTTATTGTAGGCCCAGTCTTTACCTTCTCCAAGCACTAACGCTTCCCAGTCTGGATGATACTTAGAGAACAAAGCCCAGAAATCAATGAATAGGGGGAAATTTTTTGGGGCATTTTCGTGCCTTCCCACCCAAAGAATTTGTTTTTTCTTAGGTTTTTCACCTCTACTTGCAACCTTGAATGTGTTTGGGTTGTTTATGGCTACAAACTGTGATCGATCAGCCTCAGGAAAATATTCAATGACCCTGGGAATAAACCGGGTGGAGAGCAGACAAACGTAATCAGACACGACCAAGGCACGTGAAAGTGCGTCTCTGTGTATCCTCAACATTTTCTTGTAATAGTAAGACGGAAACAAAGTGCAGAATGACTTGTAGAGCAAGGCCTTTATCCCAGGCTGGTTGTAGTACCTGATCAATCCCTTGTAATATGTCTGACAATAGAATGGTTGTACGTGGAGACAGGTGATTCTCTTGATGCCTACTGGAGTTTCTGACAACAGGTGTAGCAAATCTTGTCTTGGTTCCTGGTTGATGACAAAGTCTATATGGAGGCTCTGTATAAGTTCTCTATAATCCTCGATTGCCTGATTAGTGTCACCATAATAATCGATGCTATATTGAGGCAATGGAAAAACGTAGTCATAATCAGGTTCGCGGATGTTCGTATTGAGGTAGTAAACATGGTGTCCTCGTCTTGACATCTCAACGGCCAAGTTCTCAGACACCCTCTGAATGCCACCTATATGAGGCACCATAGGGGCGTAAAACAAAAAAAGTATATTCATCTCTCTGTTATTTGCTTCAAGTATTTCCATGAGGACTCTCTCTGGCTTTCCAACAACGCATCAACTCTGTCATAATCGATTGACTTGTACCAAACGTTGGATTTTTGGGCATCCTCGATGGATGTGAGCAATCTGTCTTGCAGTCCAACCATACATAATAGATGTTGGAGTCTGGAAATCCGATTGCCAGAGGTATATATGGCTACGAAATCAATATGATATAAGATACACATTGCTACCCCATGGAAGGAATGTGTAATAACATACTTGGACTCGGCGATTGCCTTTATCCATTGTTGCACAGAGCGTCTGTTCCAACCGAAAGTAGATGTAAGGCGAGCTTGCTTATTCACATCAACAAACTCCAATCCCATCTCAGCAGCTTTCTTTTCTGCAAAAGCCTTTAGTTGTGGAGTTTCCGACAATTGGTAATAGACCAACGTATTTTTTTTATTTATTTTTCCCGTTAACTCGGGATATGACTGATGCAGCAGGGTAGGATCCAACACCTGAGCAGCACTTAATCCAAATGTCTCCTTTATTATCCGACATCCTTGCGATTCTCTGCTAGCAATACCCTTGAAACGGTTGAGTTGCTCTTGAGCAATACGAGTTATGGCCTCACCACCCAACCAAGTATCTGTTCCTATACTTGAAGCATATGACGCAAGAACCTGCTCTTTGGGAGCAAAAGCCAGAAAATAGGCTGGAGCTCTATCTCCTGTAATCTGAGGGTTCCATACCTGGTCACTTCCAACAAGATATAAGTCAGCCTTTGGCGGATCAACTGTCAAATCCTCGATACTACCATAATATCGTGTACAAGGAATGTACTTGTGCCAAAAGAGATGGAATTTCAGTTCTACAGGAGCAACATAATGGAGTGCTTTAGACAACTTGCTCAACAAGCCGTTTGGGGATGTCCTGGGGGAAAGCCTGTAATCAATCACCACCACATCATGTCCTAACTCCTTCAATGCTCTGACAGTAGCATACGTTTGCAACTAGCTCCGTAATTATAACAATGCCATATAGTCAATAATGCGATTCTCATTTTTCTGTTTTTGATAATATCTCCGATAGGAAATCTTTTCTTTTCGATTCATTGCGGTTATAATTCAATTTTGCTTCTATCCGTTTTATCATACAGTTCTTCTCAAGCCATTCTGTTGCTTTATCGTTATTACCCTTCCGCAGATAATAAAATATCATCTTTCTCGTAAGGGAAGATCTATAAAAAGGATAATGGTTCCAGTAGTATGGAGAGTTGTTTTCTATAAAATCAACCCACGCAATTGGCTCAATATGCAAATCGGAAGCTTCAACTATTTTACGAATGCGCATTGAATGCATGATCAGAAGGGATAGACCATCTTTGTGCTGTTCAGCAAACTTCTGATCACCCCAAAAATCTCCTATTGTGCAATCAGCATCTCTGTGAAACCCATTGAATTTACAATCAAGGCATGATGATCGTTTCGTTTCCTTATGACAGAAGCATTTCAATACCATGTTGTCCATCCCCAAATCTTTAATGTCCCCATCAGTATCTATCATCTTAAGGGCGTATTGAAATCCTCTACTTTTCCAACCATTGTCTTTGTCGCGAAAAGAGGAGATTCCAAGATAATTACCACTTCGCTGGAGATGAATCATAGGTAGCATTGTCGCTATTCCTCCACAGATTGTATCGATTGTGTAAAGATTATCCTGTATCCTGTTACCAATGAACTTCTTTATACCAGCAATCTGACAACTCAAGCCTGAAAACAAGACCTTACGTCCAGCTCTCAAATCATCTCTAACCGATGTGTAAACTCCTTGCATTTTACTGTGCTGGTATTTTGAACCTAATATGGATGGCAGCTCGTCAATATGATCTACTCGCTTGTGTATAACATCAAACCCGTCGATAGCTGCACCATAGACTATTCCACCGCTCTCCAGAAATGCTTTCGCCATACCGGCAAAAGCACCCCCAGAAGCAGCCTTACCTCTGAGGACGGAATCCTCACACCACGCTGCATACGGATAAGACGAATTGACATCCTTATGGTCTGTCTGCAAAGGTGAAATTACCGGGCATACTTTGCTGCATAACCCACAGTTAGTACAAGCATCTGTATGTTTTGCTATCTTGAAGAAGCCGTATGCATCTATTTCTACTGTCAATGCGTTGTGATGGCAGGAATCTACACATGCCATACAAGCAGAACACTCTATATATGAAGCGAGTTTCATTTTTTAATTTTAGATCTGATATATGTTATAACCATCAAACGTTCATGATGCGAAACACCCAAAACAGCTATGCCACTTATGCAGATTGCAAAGAACAAAGCCAACTTCAATAGTACGCAAAAGAAACTATCCCACGAGGGTATAAACTGATTGGCCAAGTAACAACATGCAAAACAAATAACCACTGATACAAGAATTGGTCTGACAGCTTTGTTCAAGAATGTACTTATTGACAATCCTATCATTTGATGTACCAATATAAGTCGTGCAGAGAATGCAATGCACGAGAGGACTATCATGATATATGTGGTCAAATATGGATCCGGAAAAATATAAAGTCCAATTATCGATAACGGAAGATTCATTAGATTAATGCCCGCTACTATAATCTGATACTTCTTGATATTGCCGGTAGCCATCGCTCCCATCAAAAGGGACTGAGACATGGTGCTGATCAAACTGTTACAGATAACTAATACACAAAACCATTCCGTATAATCTGGAACATTACCCAACCACAGCTTCAAGATTTCCCCCATGTTGAACATTATGGGTAGGGCAAACATAAACAACAGGAAAAAGGATAGTCTGGTTCCTTGTGTAATAAGTGCATACATGCGCTCATTCTCTTTTGCAGCATAGGATTTTACAATTTGTGGATTAAGTGCCTGTTGAAAATTTGAATACAACTGAGCCATAGACGCACTCACTTGGAACGCTATTCCTCTTGCAGCATTAACAACGACACCAAAAAATGAATTCAGGATCATATTCACGCCCTGATTTAGAGCTACGGCAGAGAAACTTCCTAATAGGTTCCAACCAGAATAGGAGAGTATATCCTTTATGATTTTCTTGTCGGCATTACGGCTAATCTCACATTCGGCAAAGTGTCGCCTACAGTAAACGCGATAACATAACTGAATAACGAAAACACAGCCGAACATGAGCACTGCATAAACCACCAATCGATTATCAGCGAAGAGAGGAAGCGTAAATGCAAGACCCAATTTCAAGAATGCATCCACAATACTTAAAAGAGCGAAAACCTCCATCCTCTCATTGGCGATAATTGAAGCATTATAAGGCACAGTAATGGCATTTACCAAAAAAGTGGCTATGGAGAACTGAAATACAATATGAGCTGCCGCAATTTTTTCAGGTGCGACATTCAGGTAATTGTTTATATAGAATAATCCGATGGTTTCACATAACAAGAATACCACAAAGGCAATTATACATTGTACTATAATAATTGAGTTAAATGTGACGTTCAAAGTAGCCTCATCCCCTCTTCCTTTAGCATAGGCAAGAAAACGCTGTGATGCAGCTGCCATAGAAGTGTTGAGAAAGCCCAAAAAAGTCACGACAGACCCAACTACAGAAAACAATCCATAGTCATCTACTCCTAATGCATTAAGAACAACTCTTGACACATATAGTTGTACGGCCATAATTAAGACCATACGTAAATACAGCATCAATGTGTTCTTGGCAATCCTTTTATTGTTACTATTTAATTCTTCCTTAACCATAAATAAAGCTATGATACAATATAGACGTTACCTGGTCAATAATATGGTTACATTTGTAGCAGTAACATACAACCAGTATAACTCTTTAATGTCAATACAAGACTATATATTTCTTCATTTCTGGGGAAGAACCATCATTTCTCCAAATTTATAGTCCCATTCCCTTGGTTCGAACGGAGTCATTCCGCTCCAATGGAAGAAAGTCAGTTCACCAAAATATATTTTTCCGTCAATATTATATAGGTCAACTCTAACTTCTGGGATTCCTTGTGAGAGTTTTGCCGATACTTCCAACATCTCATTGAAGTTCTTTGGTTTCTTTGGCCATATGTCTGCATTAGGGTGTCCATTAAGTACAGGCAAATGATTGAACTCAGTATCATAGAAATCAAATCTAGTATCGTTTATCTGTCGTCCTGTCGCGACAAACAGGAATCTAGGCACTCCATTAAAACAGAATATTTTGTAATCAGGAATATCATTGTCTTTTCCATTCTCAAGTAATTCCTCCGCTATGAAACGATGAGGGACATCGTGATATACATATTCTTTGTTGTATTTTGTATAATCCTTCTCACCAGCACCTTTTAGTTTTGCTTTTGCCTTTTCTATATCCAATTGTGATTTGTCTTTACACACAACTACACCACCACTATCATGTGATGCTTTTATAACAAACTTATTTGGTAATGACGCCCAATCAATTTCATCAACAGAATCCCATACCCCAAAAGAAGGTATAATATACTGTTTCCCGATAATCTTTGCGACATATTCTTTAGCGGCGACCTTGTCCACCATCTGTGTATATTCTGGCCGTTTATGATGCAGTTTGAGCCATTGAATCTTTTCATTAAATGACTTTGGATTCTTTAAATTAGGCCAATAACCAACATTCAGAACAAATTTCATTTTTAGAAACAATTCATCAGAGACAAAATTTACTGAACTGTTTATTAATCGACTAATTATCCGAAATGTTATGGTATCTTTTTTCATGTTCGTTATCTTATATTATAAATCTATTTTGTAAAAGGATGCATCTAGCCTCTACGGGACAGGAGGCAGACGTTCTCCTTCTGGTGAATACTGCTCCTATGCATTGCTGAGGCACTGGAGGAAGGTGTAATAGTCATCAGAATCCACAAAGATGCGCTGGCGATGATGTCTTACATCATCGCAGGATAGACTCCTGTACCTGATTGTTTACGTCCTTTTCGTGGCATAATATTCTATGTATTTTGGGAACACTTACCTATCCCTTATTCATATTTTTTACATCCATCAATAAAATCATCTATCGACATTTTATTCCAGTAATATCTTATAGGTGAAACAAATAATCCTACGAAAGCGACAATTGCGGTAATCGTAAAGATGGTTTCCCATGCATGTCCAGGTATGCCCAATGCATCTATGAAACTTGCTGCATTAAGAGCTGCTACAGCCGTTAGAAATATGCCAAACCAAGTTATCCAGCTGTTAGAATGCTTGGTGGATTTTTCAAATTTTTCGAGCTTCAATTTCAGTTTATCTTCAGTAATCCTTATTTGGTCACTCGACACGTTTTCATATAAGATATTTGTAGAATCACCTATTTCTTTTGTGTTGATTGCCATAAATTCTTGTTTTTTATAAAAAACTTCAGTCTTACCATACTGTATCCATCAGACATTCTTGGTTCAAGTACAAACTCCATAAACAAATGTTTATTATTATTATAAGAACCTAATAATATCGGTTTTTCTGTGCTTGTATATTTAGTGATATCTGGATTAAATATCAGAATTTCTGCCTGATGAGGGCAAAGAACGTGATATCGTGTATAGCTTTTGTTTTTTGCGCTATCATTACTCACACAAATCTCAAGATTAATATTCCCCTCTATTCTGTCTATTATCTTAACTCGAAGTGGTTTTGATAATGAGATTTTAGATTGAAACTGATAAATGTCGCTCTTATTAAACTCAACGTTCATATTATATTAAGTATTTAATCTCTTTGGAATATATCTCTCGTATAAATCTTATCCTTCACATCATCCAAACAAGTATCATAGCGATTGGCAATGATGGCATCTGACTGTTGCTTGAAAGTTGCGAGGTCGTTGACAACCTTGCTACCGAAGAAGAATTCTCCGTCTGCTAAAGCAGGCTCGTAGATGATGACCGTTGCACCCTTTGCCTTTATGCGCTTCATAATGCCTTGGATAGCTGACTGGCGGAAATTGTCGGATTTGGATTTCATCGTCAGGCGATAAACGCCAACCACAACCTCCTTCTCCTTGCTTGAATCCCAATGGGCATTATCGTTATAGTAGCCAGCCTTGTTCAGTACTTGATTGGCGATAAAGTCCTTGCGGGTACGGTTGCTCTCCACAATGGCAGACATCATGTTCTGGGGCACATCGGTATAATTGGCCAAGAGCTGCTTGGTGTCCTTAGGCAGGCAATAACCACCATAGCCAAAGCTGGGGTTGTTGTAGTGCGTACCGATGCGTGGATCAAGTCCTACTCCGCTGATTATGGCTTGTGAGTCCAATCCCTTTATCTCAGCGTATGTGTCCAATTCGTTGAAGTAGCTTACTCGTAGAGCGAGATAGGTATTGGCAAAGAGTTTCACAGCTTCCGCCTCCTTCATCCCCATAAAGAGCGTATCAATGTCTTCTTTTATCGCTCCCTCTTGAAGCAATTTGGCAAATGTCTTGGCATATTCCTCAGCATCGGGATTGCCAATAGCCTTTATGGCTACATTTTCCTCATCGAACTCTGTTCCCTCAATCAGTTTAGGATAGCCTACAATGATACGGCTGGGATAGAGGTTATCATACAACGCCTTGCTCTCACGTAGAAACTCTGGAGAGAAAAGCAGATTGAAGTGTTTGCCTTTCAGCTTAGGTTTGAGCAGGAACTGCAAGGCATATTTCTTATAGAGCGAACGAGTATAGCCTACAGGTATGGTGCTCTTGATAACCATAACTGCCTCGGGATTCACTTCCAAAACCAAATCAATCACATCTTCAATATGATGGGTATCGAAGAAGTTCTTGACTGGATCGTAGTTGGTCGGGGCGGCTATGATGACAAAATCGGCATCCTTGTATGCCTCTTTACCATCAAGAGTAGCAGTCAGCCTTAGCTCCTTTTCAGCAAAGTATTTCTCAATGTACTCATCCTGTATCGGAGACACACGCTTGTTTATCTTCTCCACCTTTTCAGGGATTACATCCACAGCTACCACTTCATGGTGTTGTGCCAGCAGGGTTGCCATGCTCAACCCCACGTAGCCCGTTCCGGCTATAGCGATTCTCAAGTCCTTATATGTTCGCATAGTTTCAATGTTTATCTTTATTTATCAGTAGAGGACACTTGCAGAGATTACTTCCTGCTTTGATACCACTTGTACCACTCCGCAAACTTTCTCAATCCTTCTCGCAAAGAGGTTTGGGGTTTGAAACCAAAGTCGCGTTCCAAAGCGGAGGTGTCGGCATAGGTCACTGGAACATCTCCGGCTTGCATGGGGACGAGCTCCTTGTGTGCTTCGAAGTCGTAGTCTTCGGGAAGAACACTTGCACGAACAAGTTCTTCCTGCAAGATCTGTACAAAATCGAGCAGGTTTTCCGGATGGTTGTTACCTATATTATATAATGTATAGGGAGGAACAGGAAGGCCGTCCTCGCCTTTACTCTTTTCGGGTGTATGTTGCATCACCCTCACAACTCCCTCCACAATGTCATCCACATAGGTGAAGTCGCGTTGGCAGTTGCCGTAATTGAAGATCTGGATCTTCTCCCCTTTCAACAGCTTGTTCGTGAAACCAAAGTAAGCCATATCGGGACGACCTGCCGGGCCATAGACGGTGAAGAAACGGAGGCCTGTGGATGGGATGTTGTATAGTTTCGAGTAAGCATGGGCCATCAGTTCGTTGCTCTTCTTCGTAGCGGCATAGAGGCTGACGGGATTATCCACCTTGTCGTCCGTAGAATAGGGTATCTTCTTGTTGGTTCCATAGACACTACTGGAACTGGCATAAACCAAATGTTCCACTTCGTGGTGGCGGCAGGCTTCCAAGATGTTATAGAAACCGATCAAGTTGCTTTGTATGTAGCTGTCAGGATTGGTGATGCTGTAGCGGACTCCGGCTTGAGCGGCCAGATTGACAACTACTTGCGGATGATAGGCATCAAACAGTAGATCAACCATGATCCGGTCTGCTATATCGCCTCGAATGAAACGGAAGCGGGAATCGGCCGATTCGGAGGGTTTCTGTAAATCCTGTATGCCTAATTGGTGTAACCGCTCTTCCTTGAGACGGACATCATAGTAGTCTGTGATGCTGTCTATGCCGATGATCCGGATGTCTTGATAATCGGCCAACAGTCGTTTGGCCAGATTGCTGCCGATGAAGCCGGCTACTCCGGTAAGAAGAATGGTCTTACCGGACAAATCAATATTATATTGTAACATGGGATATGTTTTGTTGTATTTTCAGAGAAGATATACTTACTTTGTCCGAGAAGTATATCTTCTATTGCCGATGAAATATATCTTCTCTGAAAAGTAAGAAAAGTATGTAAACATAAAAGGCAAAGTATCTAAAGATAAACAGGCAAGCATGTCAAGATACTTGGCGAAGTATCTTGATTCTATAAACCCAGGTTCAGTTGAATACTTTTTTTAGCGTAACAACTTGTTACGTTACGCTT
>JAFBIU010000047.1 GCA_021531775.1 Parabacteroides distasonis
GCAAGAAACCGATCCTGTTTCGGCGGCAAAATTACGGCATCTGATTGAATGAAGTGGCAGCAATGGAAAGCGGTGCCATTTTGGTTAAATAATCCATTTTGCCAGTTATTAATATTTAAAATGGGATGAAGAAGGCGTTGATCGGTTCCCCAAACATCGTGAAATGCGCCAAGTTCCCAAATGAAAATCCGCCAAATTCCCAAATAGAAATGCGCCAAATTCCCAAATGAAAGTGCGCCAAATTCCCAAATGGGCCAACAAAAGTTTGGTTATTTCAGTGGTTATTTTGATCTTTGCATAAGAATTAGTGGTGCTCTGCACCTGTTGTTGAGTATAGCAAATGGATTATGCATGATGAAGACATACAAGAGTAGAATAGTAGATGAGATGCTGCAAGCACGTCTGAGGCGAAAGGGTGCTGTCTTGATAGAAGGTGCCAAATGGTGTGGAAAGACTACGACAGCCGAACAGCAGGCTGCCAGTGTCCTGTATATGGCAGATCCTGAAGTCTCCCGCATGGCTGACGTCAGTATAAAACGCCTGCTCAAGGGCGATCGTCCCCGTTTATTGGACGAATGGCAGGTTGCGCCGGCCATATGGGATGCTGTCCGATTTGATGTTGATCATTCTGACAGTATGGGGCAGTTCATTCTGACAGGTAGTAGCGTTCCTCCGCAGACCTCAGCTATTATGCACTCGGGAGTCGGTCGCTTTGCCAAACTCCTGATGCGCCCTATGTCTCTATTCGAGTCGGGAGAGTCAAATGGAGAGGTGAGTCTTTCTGCATTGTTCAACAGTGAGGAAGATGTCGAAGGGGAAAACTATATGGATATCGACCACCTCGCATTTCTGATCTGCCGCGGAGGATGGCCCGGGGCGATTGGTTTGTCTGACCGTGATGCACTTGGTCAGGCATTCGACTATTTCGATATTGTCACAGATTCGGATGTTTCACGGGTTGATGGAGTGGTGAGAGACCCTATACGAGTCCGTTCGCTGATGCGGTCGTATGCCCGCCATCAGGGAGCTGGTGCCAGTGTCGGTACGATTCTTGCGGATATTAAGACGAACGATAGTAGTGAATTGTCGGACAATACGGTTTACGACTACATCAGAGCACTGAAGAGGACATTCGTCATTGAGGACATGCCTGCATGGAATCCCAACATCCGAAGCAAGACTGCCATCCGAACAAGCGACACCCGATACTTCATCGACCCTTGTATAGGAACAGCGGCATTGGGTTTGGGTCCTAACGACCTGATAAATGATTTGGAAACGATGGGGTTGATGTTCGAGACACTTTGCATACGTGACCTGAGGGTATATGCTGAGTCTATAGATGGTAGTGTGTACCATTATCGGGATAAAAACGGTTTGGAGTGTGATGCTGTCATACATCTCCGGAATGGTTCTTACGGTCTTGTAGAGATAAAACTGGGGGGAGACAAACTGATTGAGGAAGGTGCGAAAACACTAAGGACGCTTGCTGCTTTAATTGACACCACCAAGATGAAAAGTCCCTCATTCATGATGGTATTGACAGGAGTCGGCCGATATGCCTATCGTCGTTCTGACGGCATCTTCGTTGTCCCAATCGCTTGTTTGCGGAACTGATCGTTATGATATCAACATGATGCCCCCCAAGGAACAAGTGCAAAGGGTTGGGGGAAGTGCTATTCCTGTTTTGTCATTGGATTTTGAAACGAGGTGCTGAATTTCTCCAACAGATCGTTGGAGTTTTCCTTCTGCACCCAGTCACGACCAAGCTGCCAGTTGAACAGAAGTTTCTCGGCATTCACCTTGACAGCAGCCTTTACCTGTGCAGAGCGATATCGGCTCTTGATGTCCGATATCCAGTCTGCATAGTCTGCGTCAATATGGATGTCGTGGACTTCACGATATAGGTCGGGATCCGAAGCCTTGCGGCCCACACTCATCTTCAGCGCACTGTCATGACGCAGACGGTCGCAGTCGTTAGCGTCCTCATATCCGCACATGATCTGCCCGACACGTTGACATACCATCTCTTCATAGGAATGCTGCACAAGAAGCTGATTCCTGTGATCCGGAATCAGGCGTGCAACCTTCCGGGCGATGCTTTCTTTCATGAGGCCGACAAGCACCAGCCCTCCATTCGACGATAGGTCCGGGGCATTGAAATCGACCTGGATTTTCTTGTCAGGGAGCACGTCTGAAAAAGAAAAAAGATTATTTTCTTGGATATCCCCCTTTTTCGTTGTATCTTTGCTCATAAGAACGCCAGTATTAATTTGCTTTTTAGCACTATAAATTTAATACATTTCTTGCATATTTGCAAGAAGGGCGTTCTTTTTTAAGGGGCTATGAATTTTTAGGTTAAATTGAAAACAGATGAAAGCAGCAATTACATTCATTTCTATGCTCTTTACCCTATCGGTTTACAGCATAGAGTCGGACAAAATAACACGGGGGCCTATTATTGACACTGTCATACAAGCGGAAGATACCATTGGTACGCATAAAACACTCAATGACATTCGCTTTGAGGGTTGGGAAAATAGCGATTGGTTGGATAATGAATATATCCGTACGTTGCGAAAATACTTGGATGATTACAATGCGGGAATCGTCAGCAATCCGGAGTTAGATCCTTATAAGGAACAGATAAAAGGAAAGTTTGTCATTTATGACATTAACCCTTATCTCGTAGGTGGTGCTTTCATCCGGATCACGTTTCTGGATATGCCCGATAGGGTTTTCAGCAGTTGGGTATATAGCCATGTGGATGAGCAGAAAGGAACGGTTGAAAGCTACGAGTTTCGTTCTATCAGAATAGAGGAAGAAGAAACGGATATGACCAAAGAGGATATTCTACAAGCTATTAAAGAAATAGATGGACTGAAATTGTGGTAAATAAATAAAGATTAAAAATATGGAATATGAAATAGCAATACTTTGCCTCTGCTTGTATGTCCATGACTTGGCTTTGTACTCGAAGCTGTAGTAACGGCGTACGTCAGCATGGTGACGTTCGAAATCCCCCTTGGCACGACGCAATTGCTTGTCGTGTCGTCAACGTCGAGTATGATTTTACGTGGAGCCTTGTCGAAGGATGACATATAATCCTTGACAAACAACTCGGCTATTGCCCATAAAGTCTTTTAATTTTTTAGGTTAAATAATAATTGGATGGATGGTGGGTAGTTAAAAAACTTATTCTTATCTTTGTCGCAGTCCGGTTCTTCTCTGATCCAGAGAGGGATCGGTCAGAAATTTTGTATAAACCCGTTTCGGCCGCTAAGGTGGGGAGTCTGCGGTTATTTTGGTGCTGAGAAGTATGTTCGAGGCATCATTATGCCGAAAACAATCAAACAGATGTATGCACCTTGGCAGCCTCAGGCAGCCGAGGTGTTGAGAGCCTACATGCAGGCAGTCACTTTCGGGAAGTCGATGCGAGAATTGGCGATGGAGACAGGAATGGACCGCAACCGACTCGGTTGGATCCTCAACTGTGATCCCAAGGTTGACATGAACTTCTGGAAACGTGCCCTGACCAATTTCATTGTGCTTGCACGTCATGGAAAGGGCGCCAGTGTACTCGACCTGTTAGAAGAGGAAAGTAGGCGGATGGATCTGGTGAAATATTCCCTCACCTCCAAAGTGAAGGAGTATGTTGCTCAAAAGACTGAATGACCGGAGCGGCCGGAACGGGTTGTCAGTCACTAAATCAACTTGCGTCTATGGCATTACAATTGATCGCACATCAACTCAGCTTGCTCACCCTATTCACGGGGCGCGAGCAGTACATCATACCTCCCTACCAGCGACCCTATAGCTGGGGTGAGGACCAGTGTCAGCAGCTTTACGAAGACATTGTGGCTGCTTTCAACGAGAAGAATGACTATTTCCTTGGTAACATTGTATTGGCCGTGAGCGAACGTGAGACGGGTGGCAAGAAACCGCGCGTGGTTGATGGACAGCAACGGCTGACTACCATTTGGTTGATGTATAAGGCTTTCTCGTCTCTTTTCCCCACTATGAAGGTGTTGCAGGATGTGCTCTGTTCCTACAACTGGGACGGTAGCCGGAGCGAGAAGAAGATAAAGTCGGACGTAATGGAGTCGGACGACGATATGACGCTACAGGAGATTTACCAATGGGATTATGCCACTATGGATCTGTTACTGGCCAGTACGCTCAACCGACAGAAGCAACCTGAATTTTTCCGTTTGAAGAATGCCTTGAAGGCCAACTTGCTCTTCTTCTTCCACCGGTTTCGGGAATTTAAGGAGCATGACGGCGAAAAGCAACTCACGGAGTTCCTCCGGTTCACCCTTGAACGGGTTTCACTACTGCCCATCGAACTGAGCGGTGAGACCATAGCCAAGGCGGAGGTCAAGGCGCTTACCATCTTTGAGACCATCAACAACCGGGGTATGAACCTGCAGGATGCTGATATCTTCAAGGCGAAGCTCTACAACAAGGCAACCACCACAGATGGCAAAAAGGACTTCATTCGCCGCTGGCAGCAGCTGAAGGGGTCATGCGACGAACGGGGGCAGACCATCGATGACCTCTTCCGTTACTATTCGCACATCGAGCGAGGCTTGGCCGGTATCACCCGCAACGAGATCAGCCTGCGCGACTTCTTTACCTCACCCGATTCGGTGCTCAACCGCAAGGCCTGTACGGACATTATGAATGATCTGGAACAGATCAACCGGATACTTGAACGCTACCAGGAAGAGTCCAGCCGACCCACAGCGTTGGCCAAATGGTTGCAACTCATCAATATCTACACCAATGTATTTCCCAAATATGCGGCTGTGGCCTATCTCTTCCGCAATGGGTTCGATGATACGGAACGGCTGATCCATGTTCTGAAGCAGATTGTGCGCTATTGCTACTCGATGGGCTCCACTACCTACGTCAAGTATGGTATCTACACCGTCATACGCCAGGTGATGAATGGGCAAGCGATTGAGTTGGCCCCACGGGAAGTGGATGGACAGTCCTTTTTCTACACAGGCAAATTGAAGTGGGGATATGCCCTGTTGGCAGCCTATTTGGAGCAGGCTGTTGCGTGGGAACAGTATTGTTGCGACCATGTCCTCTCGATCCGTGACGTCCAGAATATGGACGACAATTGGGATATGTCTACTTGGGTGTATGAAATTGATGGATTGGGCAATCTGTTGGTGGCGGGATGCCCGAAACATTCGACCAACTATGCCAGTAAGCGGAACTACTACAAAACCTATTGCAGCGAGGAACTACGGGAGTTCTTTGAGCGTCATCCTGACAAAGTAGGGGTTGAGGCGATAGAAGAAAGGGATGCTTTGCTGACGAGCAGGCTTATCCAGTTTATCCAAGGCAACGACTGAGTATTTCAATGAAGTAACAGACCACAGATGAAAACACTCGACATCAGCGGCTTCAAGGCTTTCGGCGATCAGATTACGCTCGACTTTGGTCCCGAGGAGAAGAGTATGGTTCTCTACGGCGAGAATGGTTCGGGCAAGAGCAGTATCTACGATGCCCTGCTCTTGGTGTTCTATCGCCACTGCCTGTTGGCGAACAAACTGACCATCGGGGCAACACGGGAACAGCGGAGCAACGAAGTGTCCGACTTCTACTATGCCTATCGCCACCGTCCCATCCAGGATGACGGGAAGATAGAGATCCGGATTGACAACCAGCCGATGGAGCAGTTTGACCATGCTGGATGTCCCTGTTTCATGCTGGATTGCCATGCTGCTGACACGCCCGATGGTCAGATCAATCTGGTGACCTTGGTGGAAGGGATGCGGCAGAACAGGATCACGGACAAAGCGGAGGTGAGGCAGTTCGTGCAGGAGCAGGCCGATGGCATTGTGGCAGCCTGCAACGAAGCATTCAAAAGGCATTTCATAGAAGCCTTCTGCATCGGCATCGAAAACGATAGTTACACTATCTTCATTGAGGATTCGGCCCACGACCTGCGCTCGTGCCTGATGCTGGGCAGCTACTTCAACGAGGCCAAGCTCCATTTGGTCAATCTCCTGCTGCAGTTAGTGGTCATCCGGTTGATGCATCCCCGGGGTAATGGTCTGCGGGGGTTGTTGGTGATGGATGATGTGGTGACCAGTTTGGATGCGTCCAACCGCAGTTTTCTGATCCATTACCTGTTGGCGGAGTTCGACGACATGCAGGTGATCCTGATGACGCACAACCTTGGGTTCAACAACGTCTTCTATAATATTACCAAGGAGAGCGGTTGCCTGGAGCATTGGTTTTTTGCCAATCTCTATCTCAATGCCGGTGGGTCGCATCTCTACGACTATACCCGGATGCAGAGTGCGACCGGCATCAAGGAGGCTTTCCACAGCGGCCAGTTGACACTGGACAACATTGGTACGATGATCCGCCGCCGCTTTGAGGCCCTCCTGCTCGAAGTGTGCAAGATACTCAGCATTGGAGCAAACGAGGAGGCAAGCACCCTCATCAATCGTCTGCTGAATGATCGGAAGCCTATCTACTTGCGTAAGTCAGCTGGCAAGATTGACATCGCGGATGATTTGGTGCAGGAGATCTACCAGCTGGCATCGAAGCCTGACTCCTCTGCCGACAAGGTGTTGTGTGAGATTCTGGAGGAGATCGCCAGTTTCCATACCAAGCAGAGTCTGGGGAAATTGATCCCCATCATCCGCCAGTTCCGCGAGTACGAGAAGTTGGTGATCCACGAACTTTCCCACGGCTATTCGGGCATGCCTCCTTTCAACCAGAAGGAGGTAGAGGCCTCTTTAGTCTTACTGGAAAAGATGGAGCAGTGTGTGAAGAGCCTCCGGACGAAGAATGGCGGGATGTGATGTCGCCTCTGACAGAAGCATGTACGGTGTGAGTCTCCGAAAAGGTATATCCCCTGTCTATGCATTCCGAAATAATGGTAATAACTCCCCAATTTCAGGTATAAGGATTCAGTGATGGGATGTGTAACTTTGCACCATAAAATTTCAATCAAGATGAAGTACAAATTGTTATCAATCTTAGCAATAGCAATGCTGGTGCTTGTTAGTTGCGCAAAAAACAATAAAAACGGTATGCAAACAACACAGGAATGGGACAAGGTGTTCCCGTTGAGCGAGACAGTCAATCACCGGAAGGTGGAGTTTAAGAATCGGTATGGCATCACACTGGTGGGTGATTTATATACGCCCAAAAGTGGAGGTAACAGCATGGCACTTGCGGTGTGTGGACCTTTTGGTGCATCCAAGGAGCAGTCGAGCGGACTCTATGCCATGAAGATGGCGGAACGAGGATTTGTCACTTGTGCCTTTGACCCCTCCTTTACAGGGGAAAGCAGCGGTGAGCCTCGGCGCACCTCTTCACCCGACATCAATACCGAGGATTTCTTGGCGGCTGTGGATTTTCTGGCTTGCCTGCCCGATGTGGACGAGGAGAAGATAGGTATCATCGGTATTTGCGGATGGGGTGGCATAGCACTGAATGCGGCGGCCGTTGACCCGCGCATCAAGGCTACAGTGGCGAGTACGATGTACGACATGTGCCGGGTGAATGGCAATGGCTATTTTGATGAGAACGATAGCGAGGAAGCTCGTTATGCTGCACGCAAGGCGATGGCTGCCGAACGCTCCAAGGCTGCACGGAATGGCCAGTTGACGCAGGCTGGTGGAGTAGTAGATCCGCTGCCTGCCGATGCCCCGCAGTTTGTCAAGGACTATTATGACTACTACAAGACGAGTCGCGGCTATCATCCTCGTTCGGGCAACAGCAACGACGGTTGGCATACCTTTGGCTGTCAGGCCTATTCCAACGCGCGCTTCCTCTATTATATCAATGAGATACGTTCGGCGGTGCTCATCATGCACGGCGAGAAGGCTCATTCCCGTTACTTTGGTGAAGATGCCTACAAGTATATGGTAGAGGGCAAGGCTCCCGGCTATGATGCTGTCCGCAAGCCCAATCCAGTACCTGAGAACAAGGAACTGCTCATCATCCCGGGTGCCAGCCATTGCGACCTCTACGACGGAGGATACAGTGAACTGGAAGGCAAGGGCCAGGCGAAAAACATCATTCCTTGGGAAAAGATGGAAGAATTCTTTTATAAGAACATGAAATGAGTACAATCAATTTTAGCATAAGCAAAAGATGAAAAAGGTAATAGTTATTTCCACCAGCCTCCGTGCTGGGTCGAACAGCGACATGCTCGCTGAGAAGTTTGCCGAGGGTGCCAAGGCATCGGGCAATGAGGTAGAGAAGATTTCCCTTCGTGGGAAGGAAATCAAGTTTTGTGTGGGGTGTCTGAGCTGCCAGAAGACGGGTGCATGTGTGTTCAAGGACGATGTGCCTGCTATCATGGAGAAAGTGCTCCATGCCGATGTGGTCTGCTGGGCTACACCTATCTATTATTATGAGATGAGCGGACAGATGAAGACACTCATCGACCGCATGAACGCCATGTATCCGAAGGACTACCGTTTCCGTGACATCTATCTGCTCACCACAGCTGCCGAAGCCGAAGAGGAGACTCCCCGACGTGCCGAGATGGGACTGACAGGTTGGATTGACTGCTACGGCAAGTCTTCACTCAAGGGTCATCTCTTCTGCGGTGGCGTATGCGATGCGAGAGACATCGAAGGCAATGCCAGCTTGATGCAGGCCTACGAAATGGGTAAAGGGGTTTAATTGAGAAGAGAATAGTATTTATAAATATGAGAAATGCAATAGCGCTTATCCTATTTGGTTTCCTTATTCTTTCGTGTAGTATGCGTCAAGAAGCAAACATCACAGGTATGTGTGAAAAAGATCCTATGTCAGCTGATGGCATTGTCCGTTTGTCGAAGATTGAAGTATATCCACAACATCTCGATGAGTATATGAAGTATGCCGTGGAGGTTGGTGAGGTTTCCTTGCGCACAGAACCCGGTGTGCTGACTATGTATGCCGTGCAGGACAGGGAAAATCCATGCCTTGTGACCATCCTGGAGACCTATAGCTCGAAGGATGCTTACGAGAAGCATATTGCCTCTGAACATTTCCAAAAATACAAGAAGGGCACGCTTCACATGGTCAAGTCGCTGCAACTATGCGACCAGACTCCGCTGAATCCTGCCAACAAAATTTACAATTACATCGACTATCAGCTATGCGAATGAAGCAACTTTTGATATTTACATTAATAACAATAACGACACTAAACGTTATGGCACAGCAAAAGATAACACAGACGGCAGGCCGCACGCAGTTAGGAGAGTTTGCTCCTGAGTTTGCCCATCTCAACGATGACATTCTCTTTGGCGAAGTGTGGAGCCGCAACGACCTGCTTAGCCTTCGCGACCGCAGTCTTGTCACGCTCACTTCACTCATCAGTCAGGGCATCACCGACTCATCGCTCACCTACCACTTGCAGGAGGCGAAGAAGAACGGCATCACAAGAACGGAAATATCTGAAATCATCACCCATATCGCTTTCTATGCAGGATGGCCCAAGGCATGGGCGGCTTTCCGATTGGCTAAGCAGGTATGGGCGGAAGAGACATCGGCTGATGATGCCAAGGTTCGTTTCCAACAAGAGATGATTTTCCCCATTGGCGAACCCAATACTGCCTATGCTAAATATTTCAAGGGCAACAGTTATCTGGCACGTATTTCCGACGTGCAGGTTCCCATTGCCAATGTCACCTTCGAACCGGGCTGCCGCAACAACTGGCACATCCATCATGCCACCAAGGGCGGAGGACAGATGCTTATCGGTGTGGCCGGTCGTGGCTGGTATCAGGAATGGGGAAAGCCTGCTCAGGAGATTCTCCCTGGGACAGTCATCCACATCCCTGCCGGCGTGAAGCATTGGCATGGAGCTGCTGCTGACAGTTGGTTTGCTCATCTCGCCTTCGAGATAGAGGGAGAGAACGCATCCAATGAGTGGCTGGAACCAGTAAGTGATGAGGAACCACCAAGCAAGTAGCAGAAAGATTGGCGACTATTGCTAATGCAGATCTCTGTGAGATTGTACCTGTACGATCCTATACCAGTGCTGACCTCAATTGGAATGACAATCAGTCACGTAGTTCTATTGAGATGAACGACGCTCAAGCCCGACCTGAGGTCAAAGATATGGATGTTGACCTGACGAAGTATGATTGCATTTTCCTTGGCTATCCGATATGGTGGAATCTCGCTCCAAGAGTGGTTAACACCTTTATTGAACGTAATGACCTGACGGGTAAGACCGTCATACCGTTTGCCACATCGGGTAGTAGTTCGATAACGGGTAGTGTTGTTGCTCTTAAGAAGTCCTATCCAAAAATCAATTGGCAGACAGGTAAATTGCTGAATCATGCAAGTGAGATTGATATGAAAGCATGGTACAATAAATTAGGCATTTCTGCGTTGTAATATGTAAATGCGATTGAATTATGCAGGAAATATTTCTCAATACAGTACAAGACTTCAATGATTATCAAGGGGTAGAGACACTTCACCCCTTGGTAAGCGTGGTACGTGTGGAGAACACTGAGCACATCAAGGAGTGTGTGATGCATTATGGACTGTATGCCATCTATCTCAAGGAGAACAAGGGATGCAAGCTCTCTTACGGTCGCACACCCTACGACTTCGACGAGATGACCGTGACGAGTTTCTCCCCAGGCCAGACGGTGACGGTGGAACCTAACCCCGATGTTCCGTTTGTCAAGTTCACAGCCTTGGTATTCCATCCTGACTTGCTCAACCGTACCCCATTGGCCAAACAGATGAATCGCTATGAATTCTTTGACTACACAAGTACGGAGGCTTTGCACCTGTCTGCTCAGGAGGTTGAAATCTTCAAGGGTGTTCTCACCCTGATAGAGCAAGAGTTGCATCGTGCCATCGACAAGCATACGCGTGAACTGATTGTCTCAAATATCGAACTATTACTGAACTATTGCCTCCGTTTCTACGATCGCCAGTTCATCACCCGCGAGGAAATAAACCATACCGTAGTGAAGAAATTCCTAAATCAGCTGGATGAATACATCAACGAAAAGGCTGTGAGTGAAGGATTACCAACTGTTGCCTACTTTGCCGGCAAGTGTTGCCTCTCGACGGGATATTTCGGCACTTTGGTCAAAACGGAAACAGGACGCACGGCTAAAGATCTGATCAACGACCGCATCCTTGCCAAGGCCAAAGCACTGCTTCAATCAGAAACGTCTTCAGTCACCCAGGTCAGTGTGCGTCTCGGCTTCGAATACCCCCAACATTTCATCCGTTTCTTCAAATCACTTACGGGCAAGACTCCATCACAATGGAGAGCGGCCTGAACATCGGGTGTGGAAAAGAGGGTGTAGTGTGTGAAGAGCCCTCGGACGAAGAATGGAGGGATGTAGTGCTGCATCTGACAGAAACCTTGCATCATATTTGATCATATCAAACGAAACCTTTACATTTGCAGTTGCAAATAATGGAAATGAAGCATGGAACAAGAAAAGAATCCAATATACGGACATGATGTCTTGGAATTTGTCACGGTCGCACTGGAGTTCTGTACCTTCGTCGAGAAGGCTAATGAACTGGAACTGTTCGATTTTTCTGATAAAGCAACCAAGCTGTTGCCCCTACTTTATCTCAAAGCTACGCTGTTGCCGGATCTGGAAGAGGAGGATGATGAGCTCGAATGTAGTGTGACGGAGGAGATGTATGAGCGAGTACGGACCGGTTTGGCCCATTTGTTGGGTGAACAGGACTCCTATTTGGAGACTTTTCATCCCGATATGCCCTATAGCGATACACCCATTGTTGCGTTTATTTCAGAAAGCTTGGCAGATGTGTATCAAGATACCGGCAATTTTATTTCGTTATTCCGCCAAGGCAATGAGGAGTTGATGCAGGCCGCCGTGGCTCGCTGTCGCCAGAATTTCCAAACCTTTTGGGGGCAACAGTTGCTGAACGCATTGAAGGCATTGCATCAAGTCCGTTACAACAGTGAAGATATTTTTGAAAAGAGCGACTATTAAGCATGATACAGGAATATTCACATACAATCACCAAAGAGGAGATTGCAACTATGCCGCTGGAGTCATTCGAAGGACGCATCATTACCGTTAATACGGAGAAGGAGGCTGACATGGCGGTGGAATATCTCAAAAAATACAAAGTTGTCGGGTTCGATACCGAGACTCGCCCCAGCTTCAAGAAGGGAAAAAGGTATATCATTTCGTTGATCCAGATTTCGACTCCCGACACCTGTTTCCTGTTCCGTCTCAACTATATTGATATGCCCGAATCGTTGGAGCAGTATCTGCGTGATGAACAGTATATCAAGATCGGACTATCGCTTCGTGACGATTTCAAGGCTATCCAGAATCGCAGTGAGACAGATTTGAATGGTTTTCTGGATCTGCAGAAGTTAGTGGTCGATTTTAGTATTGAAGAGGCCAGCTTACAGAAGATCTATGCCATTATCTTCGGTAAGAAAATCTCGAAAGGGCAGCGGTTGACCAATTGGGAGGCTGAAACCTTGTCCGAAGCCCAAAAGAAGTATGCGGCACTGGACGCTTGGGCCTGTCTGAAGATTTATTATCATCTAATTTACAATCAGGAATTAACAATTTGACATCTATAGACGTATGTATCCATGTAAAGTATATCTCAAACCGAAGAAGGAGGAATCGCTGTTGCGCTTTCATCCGTGGGTCTTTTCCGGTGCGATCCAGTCGATCACGGGTAAGCCGGAAGAGGGTGAATTGGTAGAGGTCTTCGGATCGAACGGACAGTTTCTGGCCGTAGGTCATTACCAGATCGGCAGTATTGCTGTCCGTGTCTTGTCTTTTCAGCAGCAACCGATTGATGCCTCCTTTTGGAAGGAACGGATCCGTGTCGCTTACGATATACGGAAGACGTTGCAGTTGGCCGAAGTGGAACACAACAATACGTTTCGGCTGGTGCATGGTGAGGGAGACAATCTGCCGGGTTTGGTGATTGACGTATATGCCCATACGGCGGTGATGCAGGCCCATTCGGTCGGTATGCATCGCGCACGCCATGAGATCGCTCAGGCTTTACAGCAGGTGATGGGTGACCGGCTGCAGAATATCTATTATAAATCGGAGGCAACGCTTCCCTACAAGGCGAACTTGCAGTCGGAAGATGGTTATCTGTTAGGAGGGGATGCCGAACACATCGCATTGGAGAATGGATTACAGTTTTATGTGGACTGGCTGAAGGGGCAGAAGACCGGATTCTTCGTGGATCAGCGGGAGAATCGCAAGCTCTTGCAGCAGTATGCCAAAGGTCGTTCGGTCTTGAATATGTTCTGTTATACGGGTGGCTTTTCGTTCTATGCCATGCGGGGCGGAGCGAAAGTGGTCCATTCAGTGGATAGTTCGGCCAAGGCTATTTCGCTGACGAACCGAAATGTGGAACTGAACTTCCCGGGTGATACACGTCATGCGGCGTATGCGGAGGATGCTTTCAAGTTTTTGGAACAGATGGGACATAACTACGATCTCATCATCTTGGATCCACCTGCTTTTGCCAAACACAAGGATGTATTGCGGAATGCCCTGCAGGGGTACCGGAAGTTGAATGCCATTGCTTTCGAAAAGATTCAGCCGGGTGGTATCCTGTTTACCTTCTCCTGTTCGCAGGTGGTCAGCAAGGAGCATTTCCGGTTGGCTGTGTTCAGTGCGGCTGCCCAGTCTGGTCGCCGCGTTCGTATTTTGCATCAGTTGACGCAACCAGCTGATCATCCGATCAATATCTATCATCCCGAGGGCGAATACCTGAAAGGATTGGTACTTTATGTCGAATAGGAATAGCTTTTGCAAGGAGCGAAGAGAAAAAACTTTCGAAAATTTGATAGAAAGATTAGGTATTTGAGGCTTTTTGTTTATCTTTGCTTCGCTATTGGCAAGATCATAGTAACATTATTAAATACGTAACAATATGGAATTTCTGACAAATGACAAATTGGTGATTGTTGGTGCAGCCGGTATGATCGGTTCTAACATGGCACAGACAGCGTTAATGATGGGTTTAACGACAAACTTGTGTCTCTTTGACGTGTTTTCACCGGAAGGTGTAGCTGAAGAAATGCGTCAGAGCGGTTTCGATCAGGTAAACATCACGGCAACTACTGATGTCGCAGAAGCATTCAAGGATGCAAAGTATATCATCTCTTCTGGTGGTGCTCCTCGTAAGGAGGGTATGACTCGTGAAGATTTGTTGGCTGGTAACTGTAAGATCGCTGAGGAATTGGGTAAGAACATTAAGACTTACTGCCCGGATGTGAAGCACGTGGTGATCATCTTTAACCCGGCTGACTTGACAGGTTTGGTAACTTTGCTTTATTCAGGTCTGAAACCGAGCCAGGTGACTACATTGGCAGGTTTGGATTCTACTCGTCTGCAGAGCGCATTGGCTAAGAAGTTTGGTGTTATGCAGAGCGAGATCACAGGTTGTGCAACCTACGGTGGTCACGGTGAACAGATGGCCGTATTCGGCAGCTCTGTAAAGGTTGCTGGCAAGGCATTGACTGAAATCATCGGTACAGAAGCATTCCCCGAAGCAGAATGGGAGCAGATGAAGAAAGATGTAACGCAGGGTGGTGCTGCTATCATCAAGTTGCGTGGACGTTCTTCATTCCAGAGCCCGTCTTACTTGTCAGTTGAAATGATCCGTTCAGCTATGGGTGGCGAAACATTCCGTTATCCGGCAGGTACGTATGTAAAGACAGACAAGTACGATCACATCATGATGGCGATGAATACGACCATCGATGCTACGGGTTGTCATTACACAGTGCCCGAAGGTACAGCTGAAGAAATCGCTAAGTTGGATGCCAGCTACGCTCACTTGTGCAAGATGCGCGATGAGTTGGTAACATTGAACATCGTTCCGGCTATTTCTGAATGGAGTTCAATCAACCCGAATTTATGATTTTGAGTGTGCCTTTGTAAGAAGGTACTCAATCTGATTTTTGTGTTTGTCAATCCCCCGTCAGTTTTTCTTACTTACGGGGGATTGGTTTTCAGTGGGTTACATGTTTGACCGAAAATTTTTTGAAAAAAAGTGGGTAAAAAGTTTGGCAGATATGTTTTATAGCACTACCTTTGCACCCG
>JAFBIU010000048.1 GCA_021531775.1 Parabacteroides distasonis
GATATTCCGCCCACTCCTTTTCAAGGGAGTCAATGGCCAGTCCGCGGAAAAGTTCCTTTCGACCGAGGAAATAGTTCTCCAATGTAGAAACGAGCAAACTCTTGCCAAAGCGACGGGGACGACTCAGGAAATAGATAGTTCCGATCTGCACAAGGTCATATATCAAAGCAGTCTTGTCCACATAGACAAAACCATCTTCTCTGATGCGTTCAAAGCTCTGTATTCCTATCGGGTACTTCATTACCATTCGTATATTTAATGCATAGTATTACAAAGTTACACGATTAAATCCAATCCATCAAGCATTTCCCTGAAAAATTGTCAGATACCTGCGAAGACTACAACCTACCCTTAACTGGTTGCAGTTCTGCATGTCCATTTCGTAACACGCCTTACTGTCCATAATTCTTCGGTTTATACAATGAAGGCAAAGGGAGTATCGAGCTTTCACGCTACCTCACGTTGGATTGGTGGGTTACCGTTTTTAAGTTGCGGCAATGGCAACGGGGGTTCATCTGATGTGCAACGCACGGTTTACCGAATACTTACTTTGGGTATTATTTCACGATTCAAGTGAACTACAACTTGTGGCAAATAGATTAATCATTATATGTTTACCCATTCTTCATCCCAAACAATACTCGATCATACAACCTAATATAATCTTCAAACCTTTCATCTTTGTTGAAGAACTTCTCTGCTCTTTCCCTGCATGCCTTTGAATAATGTTGTTTCCCTTTGGACAAAACCAAATCTATAGCAGCGGATAGTGCATCAAAATCTCCCCTGATTACCGAAATACCCGTTTTATCATCTAATGTTTCGGGACTACCGCCTGCCTTGTAGGTAACCACAGGTGTTCCACAAGCTTGGGCTTCAAGATTAGTTGTTGGAAAAGTGTCGTCATAAGTCGGATTGACAAATACATCAGCTATTGAATAATACTCGGCCAATACCTTTTGATTATTAGTTCTTTCAATACAGATGATACTATCAGGTACTTCAGCCTGCCATTTTTTGTTGATACCAACAAGAACAATTTGATAGGAATTGTTTGCTGCTAATCTGATAAACTCATCCTTCCCTTTAAAACCAGAAGCAACTACACCTAAAACAATTTTCTTATGAGCATCTATGGCAAGTCGTTCCCTAATATCAGACTGCAAAGGCTTGAATACAGATAAATCTATTCCATTATGAATGACACAAACCTGATGTTGTTGAAGAATAGATTTATTTACATACCGCCCAAGCCAATTTGAGACAGGAACAATGGTCATATTCCTTATTGTTGTATACAATTGTTTCTTCACGCAATAATTGTTCCGTGTACGGTCAAAGATTCTTGACTTATACTGTTGCATCAGAAGAGAGCAATCGTGACACCCCGTCTTCCACTTCTCACACCCTGCATTCTCAAAATGTGTGCAATGACCGGTAAAAGACCAACAATCATGAAGTGTCCACACCACAGGCAGATTTTCTTTTGCAAGGTACTCAAACAACAACTTTATGTTAATATAGTATCCATGGAGGTTATGAAGGTGCACTACATCAGGCCTGATCTTCTTCAATTTACGAATAAAAATATAAGTAGCAATGACAGATCCAAATCCATGTAACCCTAGGTACTCACCTATAAAGGCATGAATATAATTTCCAATCTTGGTTCCTATTTGTATGTGCTTCACTTTACTTTCGTTGACATAACGACAACCGTGTGCAACATAACAAGTCCACCCTTTAGATTCAGCAAGTAAAGCAATTTGTTCTGCAATCCGGCCTGTAGAACCGGAATTCAGAGTAGTGTTAATTTGTAGGAGGATTGGCATGGATTCAACTTCTTTTTGTACTAAGGAAATACATTACATGGCTCACAGGCCAAAAAGGTTCAAAATGCCTACGGTTGATAACTTTTCCACCGTATGAAAAGAAATGTTTGTGATCACTCTGCGAGAAAACATATTTATAGTATTGACATGCAATATCTATGGATGCAGGATTTGCATGTTCAAGACGACCGTAAGGAAAGGCAAAGTATTCGCAAGGCACACCCAATTTCTCCTCCATCACTTTACGGCAGTCTCCAATTTGATGCTCCAGTTCCTCTATATTGTTATCGTTAATGCAATAATGATCCAAGGTATGGGCTCCAAATAGGAATCCTCTTTTCTGAAGATCCTTAATCTGTGCCCATGTCATCGGGTGCTTGCCAGGACTCTTAGTTGTATTCACTGTGAAGTTCTCCATATAAGCTACATCATTATTGTCGGCAGCATCTGCAAAGTTTGGATTGATGAAGAACATGGCATTTACCCCATACTTCTCTAGTTGAGGGGCAATCTGTGTGTAGCAATCTCTCCAACCGTCATCAAAACTGAAAGCTATGGTACATCTCTCTACCTTCTCCTGATTGACAATCATACGAACTGCATCTTCAAAATTGACAAGGTCACAATACTTATGTAATTCTGCCAAAAGCCTGGCAAATCGTTCACCGTCTTTGTCATTATCATGATACCAGTCCACCATATGACCGTTTAAAATACAAACGTATGGAGCAGGTTTATTAATTGAACCTGCAACGCTCAAAAAAAGAGTGCGAATGATACTTCTAAGTTTGGACTTAATGCTATCCATATACTACCTTTTTTAATACATTGATTTGATATTCAGGAGTCCAATTCTCATCAATTTCATTGTAGCAATTCTGCCTTACAGACTCCCTGTCATTCAAATGGTGTTCAAACCATTTATCAATAGTTATGGACAGAGAAACAATATTATTATGATTGAAAAATGAACCAGTAACACCTTCTTTTATAACTTCAAATTCTGGCCCTTGATTTGGGAAATAATTATGCGTAATTACAGGGACACCAAACATCATGCAATGGATGGCAGTTAAACCTATGTCGCCTGGAACAACGCACATGTCCGCATTAAAAATCAATTTAGCGTTTTTCTCTTCATCATAGCATGCGCCATAGAACCACACTTGATTCTGAATTCCCTTATTTATGACCTGTTTTTCCAGCTGATTCTTATCCTCACCGTCTCCGATAAGTACTATATTATAAATTTTCCCCCTATCTTTCAACCGGGAAACCGCATCGACCAAAAGAGCAAGTTGTTTACGAAGATTTAGCCTTCCTATTACAATAAGAATAGGATAGTTATTGCCAAAGTATTTCTCGTATATCGAATCCTTCTTGATATTTCTCCTTATTTCTAGTTGTCTTTGATAGTCAAGTGAATTATGTATCGGGAATAATTTGTTACCATTAAACCCGTTTTTCTTCATTTCTCTTATTGCGTAGTCTCCGTAAATGAAAGACCCATCCGCAAGTCCAAAATAGATTCTCTTAACCAATTTCTTGACCCACGACTCCCTACCATACCATCCGTGATCCCAATGGTAAATCTTCTGGCCTCTAAACTTAGAAACAATCAACAGTTGCCATGATGATAAGCAAAAAATGCCTAAGTCATTAATGAAGCAATCATATCCTTTTGTCAATTTTACGACACCCTTTTGATAGTACCATTTAGTATTACGAATATAGACATTTGGGACATCAACGGAGTGACGTAGAATTGTAGTATCCATACGCTTGACAGTTGTGTTATCTTGCCCAAATATAAAACTACAACAGAATTCTTTATCCATCAAAGAATATACTCTAGATCTGTAATGTGAAGCAGTAATAGAGAGTAGACACATTTTCATAAGAGCAGAATATGTAGAGAGAACAATAAATTTAATAAGAAAAACATAGCTAGTAATCGTAAGTGAGACAGACATATTTTACAGTTGTCAACTTGCCCAATTGCTTTTAGATATGCTCTTCAAAACCACGGAAATGAACATTCAGCTCATGGAGATGCTCAAGGAGCGTACCAAGAGGTGTTCCCTTTGTCATTTTCGCAAACGCATTCACATCCTTTGGGAAGCACTTGCCACCATAGCCGAACTTGCCATCAGGTCCTGGGACATAAGTATGAGTATCGTTGATATAGCCAGAGAGAAGCATACCTGTATGCACTTTTCGCCAGTCCCCACCCATCTGCTCGCAGTATTCACGGCAAGCATTGAAGTAAGTCACCTTATATGCACCAAACACATTGTGCATATACTTAGTCAATTCGGCTTCGAGTGGAGACATCACGCAGAACTTCTTGCCCACAAAGATTTTGGTGAGTAGTTCGTGCGCACCCGTGAACACCATGGTCTGCTTCTTAAAGTCCTCGATATGCGTACGTTCAGTCAAGAACTCTGGCATATAATGCACCTTATGACCTGTCTCACGAGTCAGCATGTCACTGGTTCCCGGCAGAATGGTAGTACGGACAAACACAGGCACGTCTGGAAGGGCTGAGATAAGCTCTTTCATGAGGGTCAAGTCTTGCGTTCCGTCATCCTCAGTCGGCACATGAATCTGCAAAAAAGCGATGTCGATGTCTGCCATCGAATCGTTGTAGCCCTTTGCAGGGTCGCTGACGAACAGTTTACACTCTGGATTGTTGTGTTCCAACCAATCCTTCAGGGCTCCACCCACGAAGCCGCATCCGATAATTCCAACGTTGATCATAAAGTTTATTTTTAATTTATTCTTTGGAGTCGTCTCATCACTTGATAATATGAGTCAACCCCATTCTATTCTTTATTATGCTCTTAACCGTCTTTGTGTGCTTCTCAGATATAAGATATATCAGCCAACTTACAATCAAACAGATGGCAATGATAGAGATATGTTGCATAACCGAGACAGGTGTAAATTCAGCCTTAGTTGTCTTATTCACCTTTTAATCCCTATTTGTTCCAGAACATCCTTAGTCAGTTTGGACAATGGGCGATTGTACAAATCGGTGTCAGTCAAACTCTTTCCCCATACAAAATCATAGACATCTTGAGGAGAGCGGCCTATGCCCTGGAAGGCATCGTAGAGGTTCTGCACACCAATATCATTGTAGGCATTTGCTTTGTCGATGAGTTCCATGACGTAATCCTTGTGCTCGTTGTAGAGTTCGGCAAGGCCGAAGGTGGATATGTTTATCTTCTCGTCAGCAGTAGCTGATGGAAAAGCAAGCGAGAATTTGTCTTTGCCCTTCAGGTGTAGGATATCGTTGACATTCAGTTTCCGGAAGCTATTCTGATCCTTCAATATATCTTGTTCATAAGCTGATATGGCCAATGATGAACTGAAACCACGGAAATAAGGATTGACACCAGCCTTGGCAACGAGCTTACCATGGTTACAGATGTGACACGACGGAACTAAGTTGTAGAATGACAGAGCAAGGAGCGGATAGTTACTTTTCTCATAGAAGTGGTCGAACTCTGCACGTGTCTTAAAACTCTTATCCCGTTTCCGCTTCATCGTAACGATATAGTTGCGATTGCAATAAGGGCACGTCCTAATGTCGAGTTTCGTGAGGTGTTTGTACGATACTTCTTCATTCTTGGTGAATTCTTGATAGAGATTGACTAAGACGGATTTGAAAATCGTAACTACATACTTCCAATTCTCCTCCTGAAGACTGACAAGCTCTTTAATCCTTGCCTCATCTGCTAGCACGTACAATTCTGGCTTGAAGACAAGGTCGCGGAGGATGGCATCAATTTCGCCCCTTTGTGGTTCTGAAAGAACTGAGTAGTCTGCCTGGTTGTGGATGATATGTTCTATCTTATCGAACAATTTTGTAAAACGGATGGCATGATTATTATGTATAAGCCTATATTCGTGTCCTTTGTCTTGTTCGGTAGTCATGAAGCGAAGAAAATCGTCGTACCACGATTGAGCTACATGCGAGACGAGAGCCTGATTATGTCGCGTGAGGATGTTAAGCATTGCCGGTCAGTTCTTTTAATACATCCATAATTTGTGCCTTTCCGACCTCAGTAAACATATTGTATAAAGACATCAGCTGCTGACGGATGTAAGGTTCGCCCACCATGAGAATCTGAGAACGGATAGCTGATAGTTCGGAATGATCGAAATCTCCTGAATGGAATTTTGCGAACAGTTCATTGATCTTGGCATGCGCAAAATCCCCCCATAGGGAGTCCTGGCATAAAGAAACCATTCTTAAGCAAGCTGTTGATATTGGCTCCGAAGGTATTCTCCTGCATGGAACGTTCCGGATCTCCATCCTTCAGAAAGAGGACATGGGTTTTGGGAATGTCGGAAAGAATGTAGGGCGAATGGGTGACGAAAAGTACATTGACCGCATTAATCTGATGGAAGCCAGCATCGCGTATCATGTTCATCAGGTCATAGCAGAAGGTGCGTTGCCACTCGGGGTGGAAATAGAATTCAATCTCTTCGAGAATGACATTCACGCTATGGTAATGGAATTTCTCAGTAGAGATGGAATCGATATTCTGCAGATGGTAGATGATGGCTGAGATACCAAAGAGACGTTGCTTCTCGCCAGAACTGAAACTTTCCAAACCGACGTATTCATTGTCGGCACGGAAGACCAAGTCCCAATAATAGATGGCTGGTGGTAGTTGCTCCTTGATAGCCAGTCGACATTTATCCTGCTCGCTATAGTTTGAGAACAGCAGTATGCCCTGTGAAGCGTCTTGCCCAACAGCTTTGGGAGAGTAGAGGTTATAGGTGCTATCTTGTTCCTGTTTATAGAAATTGTAGGTCTGACGAAGCTTCAGTGTGATGTGCGAACCAAAGAGCCAGTCCTGACTGAGTTTAGCAAACGGCTTACTTATGTTGACATTCTCCCACTTGTCGTAGGGCATCCTAGGCTTGGGGTTGCCACCTATGATATATGGACGCCTGTTGCAGTCGTGACATGGCTTGCCGTAAGACTCATAAGTCTGGAAGATAGATATGGTATTGTAGATGATATAATGCAGACACTTCTCACGGTCATTGAGATCTTCGTACGGTTTGAGAAGTAACTCTGGTGTAACCTCAGTGAGACGGATACTCTGATTCTTGCCTGTGATTACTCCAGGATTGCGCCACTGATCACAGATGTCGTCAATAAAATCTATCCACTGAATCTGGCTCAGATTGAAGAAGGCATATTCGCGCCATTGAGAGCAGATTTCTTTCAGTTTATCAGCTTCTGGCTGTTCAAGAATTGAGGACTTTTCCTCCAAAAGATTGAGGAAGATGGAAACATCGTTGTGTGGATCTTGCAACTTCTGGATGTGCTCCAATTGCCTGATAAGTTTATAAAACTGACGATTAGTAGGATAGCTGAAGTATCTGTGATAGGTCTCGTCCAGCTCTTTTGTGTACCTTGTCAATACAGTTTTATCTTTGTCACTACATTTCTTTACATCGATTTCACGCAGACTCTCGATTTCGTCCTTGAGAAGGTTGGTGTACCGATTAGTCTCGAAGTAGCCGTAGAGTGTACGTATCAGAAACTTCGAATACCCTACATCTTTGAGGCGCAGTCCTACTAGTTGCTTGCCATTGAAGGTGTATGTGTCCTGTCGATTATCTGCGGCAATGAGCGATCTGACGAAGGTACTGACAAGACGCGGTTTGGTAAGTTCGCTTTCGCGGTTGATATCGATATTGCCCTTGGAGCGGAATGGGTGCAATGACAAGGGTACCTGATAAGCATCGTTCTTGTGGAAAATGTTATGAAGCCAGCATTCTTCATACTCCTGGCCTGTTGACTCCTCGGCATACTGCAATGTGTTATAGGCATAATGCGAGTAGTTGGAGACAAGAGTGTAGAAGAAACCCTCGGCAAGCGCGTCATTGCTGACTTCAGAATTGTAAGCCCAAAGCTGGCGTGATTCATCATAACGATAGTCATGAAGACTGATAGCTCCATTCTCCCGGAGGCAGTAGAACGTATCGTTATATTGATAGTAAAGCTCGGCACACACTCCGTTGGCCTTTGTGAGATTCTGGCTGTTGCCGATATTATTGTAGAGTGCGAAGTTGTTGATGAGACGCAAGGCAATCTCAACGAGAGTGCTCTTTCCATCGCCATTCTTGCCCACAATAGCTTGCAGGTTGATGGTGACCTTGCTATCTCGTTCGTTGATACTGAAGAAACTGCTATCCAACGGCTCTATATACTTACTAGCTCGCTTGATTATGCCAGAATCAGTACTAACCGCAAAGTCATTGCAGAGATAGTAGAATCTATCCGTCTTCAAGCATTTGCGCACATTCTCCCTACACCCCGGGAGTATGCGCATGGCTATGAGTTTGAATTGAATTGGCATAATGAATTATTCGGGTTTAATTAGTATCAATCAAAAGAATCGAACCTTTGTACATCCAATATCAGTTGATGAAAACATGGGAATCTATTATTTCCGAAGGGGATTATGTACATCCTCTATGAATTCCGCTATCTTCTCGGCACGTATCCTAATGGTGAGGTTCGCAGCTGTTTGCAAAGCTGCTTTTGACATATCCTTCCGCATGTCAGGATTATCCCTTAGCAGAGCTATTGCATTGGCTATCTCATCCACCTTCTCTGGATCTACCATAATCGAGTTGTCGTTATTCAGCACGTCCCAATTGAATTCTCTATCAGAAGAAATAACCGGGAGACCACATGCCATGGCTTCTATTACGGCATTGCAACACCCCTCAGCTAATGTAGGTAGAACAAAGGTGTCAGCACAGTTCAGATAGCGAGGGATTTCATCATGAGGCAATGTACCCTTAAAAATGATTCCTTTGCAGTTAGGATCTTCTTGCCCCTTGCCGATGAAGATTATCTTGATGCTGTCATCATTTAATTTTTCTATTGCCTTGGATACGCGCAGAGTGCCCTTTCTGTTGATAAACCAACCTACAAATGCAAGTACAAAATCCGTTTCCTTGATACCCAGAGACCTCTTCAAAGCAACTTGGTCGGAGACTCTAAACAAAGTATTGTCTATAGCATTTGGGAAGACCCTACATTTATCTTCTGTAGTCAGACCAAGCCTTATCGACTCATTCTTGTTCTTTGAAGACACGCAAACTACTTTAGTGGCATAGTTACACATCGACTTATACGGTTCTTCACCAAGATGCTCGGGTATTACAGATTCTCCACTCGCCACAACCATTGGGATAGAGAACTTTTTGGCATATTTGTATGCTCCCATTGCCTGACCCCAAAAATGGCAATAGATTACATCGGGTCTTACCCTGAGTTTTGATAACACGCTGTTAATAGCATGTCTTTGCATCACGGCAGTCACTCGAATACCGAACAACACCAGGTTAGAGAACGAGACAACGCGTGGGCGCACTATCTCCACATTCCTGGAATGCGGCAGTTCTTCGAATGTTGCAAAGCTCTTGTTATGAGAGACAGAAAAAGGAGCAATCACTGTGATATGATGTCCCATCTCTCCCCACTGGTCCACGAGGTTCTTTACAAAAGGAAATACTGCCCTTTTTATATCAGGGTAATCTGCAGTTATTACACAAATGTTCATTTATTTACATATATATATATATTCACCTATCATATAGTCCGCTTTTTTGGTTGTCCATTGCCCTAATCCGCTTGCGGGGTAGAAGGTCAGTTCGCCGAAGAAGATTTTTCTATTCACGTTATAGAAATCTACACGGAGGAAAGGCACATTCATAGAGAGTCTTTCTGCCAAGGAAATCATTTCTATAAGGTTTTTCGGCAATTCGATGATATATCTGGGATCTGGCTCGAAGCTTGTTTCTCCGAAAGGTAACAGATTACCATTGGTATCATAGTAATTGGCATGATGCTCCACAAATCTGCCGAAGTCGACCTTGAAGAACATCACCTTTCCATTAAAACAGAAGAATTTATAGTCTTTCAGTTTGTCATATTTATGTTTGAACAACTTCAAACACATTGATGATCAAACTTTTACACTCCCGTTACAGTTTTACTGGTAAATTAATCAAGCTACCGAGATACTCATCAATGTTTGCAGGATTGATCTTTTCTAAACCGCTTGCATCAAACATTGTAATCTCTCCAAAGAACACATTATCTTGTATGCAATACAAATCAATACGTGCATGAGGAATCTCACTTGACAAGCGTGCAGCAACTTTCAACATTTGTTCAAGTTGCATCGGTTTCTCAAAATCCTTATCTGGTCTTGGAGCGCCCCATTGAATATCAACAGAATTCCATTCTGTATCATAATAAGCAAACCTCTTGTTCCCTGATTGCCTTCCTCCGGCTACCATAATAAGTTTTGGAACACCATTGAAACAGTAGAATTTGTAATCCAACAGATCTGCCATCCCAAAATCTGGTGCCATAAACTTCTCAGCGATAATTCGCTTTGGTACATTCTTATACGGCCATTCCCTTAGAGATTTGTAAATGTCGCTTTTCATTGAAGATTCGAGTTTTTGTTTTGCTGCAGCCTTGTCAAAAGCCTGCTTGCCGCGACAAATTACTACTCCGCAACCTCCTCCTCCGTGGGTTGTTTTGAGAACGAACTGGTCAGGAAGCAAAGAGAAATCGATGTCATCAAACTTATCCCAGACGCCCAAAGTCGGTATGATATACTCTTCTCCAATGACATTGGCTACATACTGTTTAACCGCATATTTGTCAACCATTGTAGTATATTCCGGTTTGCGGTTATATAGTTTCAGCCATTGCAATTTTTCATTGAATGTCTTTGGGTTTTTCAAATTAAGAGGTTTGCCCATCTTAAAACGATACAGAAGCTTCAGATATAGAAAGTCTGGAAGCCATGTAAAAAAATTACTTACAATAGAAGCCATGAATTCGCCTCTATTATTCTTTAGCTGATTTATTGCAGTATGAATCTTACTCATATCAGTTGAAATTTGGTTCTTTATATGTTGCCAATGCATAGCCAAGTACGCTCGTACATACGTAAGTCATGTCACCATAGGACATGGAGAAGAGAGTTTTGGAGAAATAGATGATACTCACCAAAGCCAAAATCGTTTTTGCCTCGATATTAGTGGCACTTCTCCAAGTAGAATAGAGTTGTTTCCAGTAGAAAACATACACGATAATCCCTAAGAGTCCCTGATTGATGGCTATTTCAAACCAATCGTTATGCGCATAGGAATTATACACGTTCAAAGTGCTATTTGCCCCGTTGCCAAAGATAAAATTGAAGAATTCCGTTCTTTCCGTAAAATAGATCCAAAAGAATGAATATAGATCATCTCTTTCGCTTGTATTGCCTTCCCTAGTATCTTGGATCCGCTGCAAGAAAAATTCACTACTATCCATCAAATCAGCGATAAAATAGATTGTAGCTATTCCCAATACAAAAGTCATGAAAAGAATAAAAAACCGCAATTTTCCTCGTGAAGACCGAATAATATTCCAAAGCAAATAGCATACAACAACCCCACCAATCAATATAGCTCCACGTTTCATACCCATGATAATATACGCCATACAGAAAGCTAACCCAACATACTGTAAAACCGGTTTCTTACGAAACAACACCCAAACAGGTATGAGAGACAAGAATGAATAACCAATATTATTCGTAATTTCATTTCGCGATGAACCATTTGCCATCAGTTCTATCAATGCCTGTTGCATGTTGAAATAGTAAGAAAGAACACAGGAAATACAAAATATAATGGCCCACCGGCATAATCTTTCTGATGTAAGATAGCCTTTGATGCCAAAATAATAAAACCCATAAATAGGTAATAAAGAAAGGTAAATCGCCTTGATATAAACATAGCTATTCTGTACCAATCCATTATTGTAATGGATTACAGAGGGATTAAAAAGAATTAAGGCAAAACCATAAATGGTAAACATTATGATTAAAAGATTCAACCCCTTAAAATAGCGTGGAAGACTCCTCAATTTCCATACTTTCGTAGCACATCCAATGGATACTATCAAGTTAATCCCTAATAATACGGTAGAAATAACACCTCCATTAGGATATAATATACCTTGAAGATAATACACCACCCATACAATGATGAACCAGTCACAGCGGTTTAGTTTAGCAGGATTAAGTGAAAACATATTTATCGAAAAAGTTGTTTGAATGCAAAAACGTGTTTGTCGTGATGAGCCTCGCAATAGATATAGTTCAGTAATTTCAGATATTTCTGTCTAGACACGAGTGAAGGAAGTAGGTGCATACGATAAAGTTTGTTCAAAATGCGGTTCTCGTATGGCTGGTGCATCAGCAGCATTCCAGATGCTGTCGAACGATAGTATTCATCAACATTCTTCTTGAGTTCCTTCGGATCTTGGATGATAGCATTAAGTTTTTCAATATTCTTATCGAATAAAGTGCGGTCTTTCACTAACTCCACCGAGGCTTTTTCATTGCACTGTGTATAAGGAATTATTTCACAAGCTATCTTTTGCTTATCAAACGATATGATCACCATATACCCCTCATTCCAGATATCATTTCTCATTTTGGGTGCATCAAAACAGAAGTTCCCTAATCCATAGAAAATTGGTTTGCCATTATACACCTCATAACCGCTATAGCAATGCTGATGGTGATTGATGACTGCATCGGCTCCAGCGCCAATGAAAAAACGATAAGTCTCTTGCATTCGGGGAGAAGGCAGCTGGAAGTACTCATGACCTCCATGCACAATGACCAAAACATAATCAGCCTGCTTCTTTGCTTCCTGAATTGCATAATATTGGCATATTGGATTCAGCGGGTTCGCTCCAGCTTCAGATTCTGTAGCTATGGAAAACTCATGCTCGCAGCAGTTGATGATAGCGATAGTTTCACCGTTAATCACTTTATATAATACATCAGAAGCTTCCGACAGATTACAACCAACGCCGACAGTATCAATACCAGCTTGTTCTAAGGACAACTTCGTGTCAATGCAACACTGCTCACCCTGGTCAAGGATATGGTTGTTTGCAAGAGTACAACACTTGAATCCCACATATTTCACTGCATCTACAGCCTCAATAGTACCCTGCAGATTTGGTCCACATTTAGGTATGGGCATCGCAGTATTTTTATCAAGGATTATAGGGAACTCAAAGTTTACAATACTATAGTCAACAGACTCAATGATTGGTTTAACCTCATCAAACAGTTCCCCAAACCGTTTCTCTTTAACGATTCCATCAACTCGATACTCTTGACAGAAATCACCGGCTATTAATATTTTACTCATTATTTCTTCTCAATATGGTTTTTATATTAAAACATATATTTCTCTCTTTTGGGAACAGTATCAAAACCGCAAAATACAGCAAGGAAGCCAATAGAATATAGCATAAGCTCATCCATATTTCGTTGGATTGAGGTAACAGCAATATGAATAGCATGGAAAACGACGCAATTAGCGATGGAAGGACATTAGAGAACATCCTTATAATTCTGTATTTGAATACAATATACATTATTAGAATATTTACCATAATTAGTTCTAATCTGACCAATGACCGAGCAAGGCAAAGTGTATCATATCCATATTGGACAGTAAGAAATACTGTAGGCCATAGGACTATGATATGGAGCCATTGTGAAAGCACAGAAAGTTTCGGCCTACCCTTCGAGCGATACACCTCGCTGCTATAATGGGAAAGGACAATAGTGACAGCAGATGTCAATCCCCAAAAACCTATAAAATCTGCTGTCTCAAGCCACTGATCGCCTAACAAAATAGATGTGATAGAATCACGAAACAAGAAGATACCCATGCCAATAGGAAACACCAAAATACTCACAATTTTCTGGAAGCGAAAGAACATCTGTTTGAAATCTTCGTCATTGTTTTGAAGTCTCGATAGAGAGGAAAATAACACTGGCGTGGTTGTTGCGGTAATGATACTTGTAATCTGGCCAACAGTGGACATGGATGTACGGTAAAGGCCAACATAATGTTGTGAAAGAACCGTGCCGATAATAAATATATCCATATATCCAGTAAGCCAAATGCTGATGGATTCCACCATGGACCAGAACGAGAAGGAGAACATGTCCTTGAAACGCTGAATGTCATAATACAGCTGTGGTTTCCATTCCGATTTTATGGTGAGAAGTATGGCATTAGAGAGGTTAAGAGCTATCATGCCAATAATCAATGCCCAATAACTATGAGTTGCCAGTGCAAGAGGAATTGTAATAATTAGAGGGATAAGTACCCCTACTATGCGTACCCAAAACAATGTCTTGAAATCGAACTTTCTCTTATATAAAGCCATCTGGATGCTTGAAAATGCAGTAAGAGGTATGCATACACTCGAAACAGAAATGACTAACCCATGACCAGGGCATCCCACCATGCTTGCTATATCAGATGAGAACAATATTATCAGTAGCCACACGGTGAGCGAAAAGGCAAAGTTCGACCAGAAAGCCACGGTGGTTGACTTGTACTTGTCAACATCATCTGCAAACTCATGTTGGACAATGTATTTATGAAATCCCGCATCAGTAAACACCTCTGCAAAAGAGATCACCATTTGTGCCGTTACAAGCACACCAAAGGCATCCGGCGTGAGTATTCTTGCCAGAGCCATGGTGGTAATCGGTGCCACTAACTTGGCTGCAAGTTCTGTCACTCCTGACCATTTGGTGGCACTGATAACTTTATTATTTAAATATTGATTTTTCATTTATAAAGATTTATTACCAATTAAACCCCTTTTGATAATCAAACTAATATCAACCTATGATTTGTGACTAGTCAGCTATGTATCCTTTGATGAAAGTCCAAACCTTGGACATATCTTCAATTTCTTTCAGCCATTCGTATTGGAGACTGACATCTTATTATCGTAAACTACCAATACAACGTCCTATTCACCCACAATAAGTTACGTGTATCAGAGCCTTGTTTAAAAGTAAGCGGTCATTTAGGACCCGTAGGACCCATAAAAACGAAAAGTTTTATTATTTCTTAAGAACTGATGTGCA
>JAFBIU010000049.1 GCA_021531775.1 Parabacteroides distasonis
GCCATATGTATGATAATAATATTTATTAAGATGACAAGAAGATTGTATTCTATGACCTTCAATAATGATATTTATATCGTTGTATTTATATTTTATTTATACGGATTGGTCATGAATATGTTCTCAGGCTACTGGATTAATACACCCTCACATTGGGTAGTGTTAGGATTAACAATGACTTTTAATTATATATGTAAACTTCGGAAACAAAAAATATAATATGAAAATATTTCTATTAACACCAGTTTATGCATCTACCACAGGTAAAGATGCAGCCACTCCTGTCGTTCATTATTTCGCAAAAGAGTGGGTTAAGCAAGGTCACAATGTTACAGTTTTTCATTTAGAGCCAAAATATCTATCTATTTTATATTTCTTCTCTAAAAGATTTCATCATCAATTAGCTTCTTTACTTAATTTTAGTGTCCCGCTTGAAATGCCTAAAGATTACCATTCAAATATTGAGGGTGTTGATGTGTATGGTATCATATATAAGAAATATATACCACATTCAAGGATAATACGTTCTGAAAAGAGTCGTATTGTAGAATTGATTTCAAATGTTGTAAATGAAAAGGGCGTTCCTGATATTATTATAGGGCATTGGACAAAGCCGCAGTTAGACCTATTGCCTGAATTAAAGGACAAATATCATAAACCTACATGTTTGGTTTTTCACAGCAATACCTTTGAGTTGGATAAATCATTTGGTTCGGATTTTAAAGAGAAACTATCAAAAATTGATATATTAGGTTTTCGCAATATATCAGCAAAGGAAACTTTTGAAAAGAGATGGTGGAAACCATCAAAGTCTTTTATTGCAGCTTCTGGCGTTTCCGATGAGTTTATTAGTAGTCCACGAATTAGCACAGAGCAACCTTTTAATAAGTTTATTTTTGTAGGTTCTTTGATACCACGAAAGCACCCAACAGAAGTATTGCGAGTTCTTGAGAAAGTTTATAGTAAAGAGGATTTTTCAATGACGTATGTTGGGGATGGACAATGCAAATCTGAAATTGAAGAGGTTTACAAAACTCATGGTGAGCATGGAACGGTGTCATTTACTGGTCGATTACCGAGAAATGAAGTCATCAAACATCTGCTTCAGTCTAACGTATTTATTATGATCTCTTCATCTGAGATATTTGGTTTAGTTTATTTAGAGGCTATGGCATTAGGTTTAATCCCTATCGGTTCGCGAGGAGAGGGTATAGACGGAATTATTAAGGATGGTGAAAATGGTTTTTTATGCAAAGCAGGAGACGAAGAGGAGTTGGAGCTAATACTCACCCGCTTAAAGAATATGAATCCTGATGAGATTTCTCGACTATCCAATAATGCCAGAATTACAGCTATGGAGTATTCTGATTTCAATGTAGCTAAAAAATATATCAAAAATATAGAAAGTTTAATATGAATTAATTGATAAAAAATTTAGGTAGATTTATAAAACGCCTATATTATAGAAAAAATATCATCTTTCTTCAAACGTTGACAAATCAGTGTATTTCGGTGGTAAGTCTCAGATTAGCAGAGATTTAGTTGCAGGTAGAGATGTATATATTGTTCCTGGGTGCATCATTTATCCACACACTTCTATAGGTGATTATACTTTGCTTGCCAATGATGTTTATATAGTGGGTGGTGATCATGAATTCAATATACCTGGTTGCCCAATCCAATATTCAGGACGATCTAAGTTAAAACAGACTGTTATTGGAAAGGATTGTTGGCTGGGGTCTCGCTGCATAATTTTGACTGGTGTCAAAATTGGAGATGGCAGTATTATTGCTGCTGGTTCTGTTGTTACACATGATGTAGAGCCATTTTGTATCTATGGGGGCATACCAGCTAAGAAGATTAAAGAACGATTTGCTAACAAGCAAGATCGTTTAACTCACTCCAATATGCTTGCTTCTGGTGAATTTGCTGATAAAAAAATAGAAATAGGGAACTTAAAAGATATGTATTAAGATAATCCAAATCCGATTATTTTGAATAATTTTTTGTTCTTAAAAAAAGTATAAGTTATTAATCTTAATTATTAGAAATTATGAACGTACAAGATTTTATTGAAAAGTTCGCTGAGGCGATTGACATTGAAGCAACCGAGTTAACGGCAGAGACCGAGTTTCGCAATCTTGAAGAGTGGGATTCTGTGGCTTATATCTCTGTTATCGCTATGATGGATGAAGAGTATGACATCCAAATTGAGATGCCTACTTTCAAGACTTTGAAGACTCTTGGATCCATTGCTGAGTATATTGAGAACAACAAGTAATCGTGAGGTATGGCATTTCTAAAATTTAAAGGTATCGGCATCACAGCCATGGCGGGTGCCGTGCCCAAAAAGGTAATAAATAACCTTGAATACACGGATTTCTTCCCTGAAGATCAGGTTAAGGAAGTTGTGGAGAAGGTTGGTATCTATGAGCGAAGATTTGCCGACGTACAGACGTGTTCTTCTGATCTTTGCTTTGCTGCTGCCCAAAAACTGTTTATCGACAACAACATAGATCGAGATGAGATTGACTTGCTGGTATTCATAAGCCAGACTCAGGACTATCGAATGCCTGCAACATCCATTACCCTTCAGCATCGTCTTGGATTAAAGCAGAGTTGCATTGCATTTGATGTCAATTTGGGATGTTCAGCATTCATATATGGCATGAGTGTGGTTTATAGCATGATGCAGACAGGCAATATCCGCAAGGCTCTTATTCTCGACGGAGAGACTCGCTCTAAGGTTTATGGTCCACGAGACCGCCGCAGTGCCTTCATCTTTGGTGATGGCGGTGTGGCTGCATTGGTGGAGCGTGATGAGAAGTTCGGAGAGACCACGTTGTCTCTTAATTCGGATGGTTCGCGTGCCGACCTGATTATGATCAAGGCTGGCGGTTATCGTCACATGTCAACACCTGAGACCTTGAAGGAACGTGTGGTTGACGAGTATGGCAACATGCGTTCGGACGAGCAGGGATATATGAAGGGTGGTGACGTATTTAACTTCGTAATCCGTGAGATTCCTCGTGACATCAAGAAGACCATGGCCGAGGCTGGTGTAACGGTGGGAGACATCGACTATTTCTGCTTCCACCAGGCCAACAACTTCATCAACAGCTACATTGCCAAGAAGATGAAGTTGAATCTGGAGAAGATTCCTCACACCATCGAGAAATATGGCAATACATCTTCCGTCTCAGTCCCCTTGACCATCATCAGCGAGCTGAAAGGCAAGTTGGAGGGACAGAATACGCTTATGCTGAGTGCCTTCGGTGTAGGCATGACCTGGGCAACTGGTATCGTATCGTTTGCTGACACCAAGATCTCCGATATTGTGGAGGTAGAGGGAGGTCAGCCTTGTGACGAATCGCTTCGTCGTGAGTACTCTCCTATCGAAGGCGAGTCGGAAGAATCTGAGACACATCCAAACAAGGAAGATAGAGACTTATGTACAATCCATTTAGTTTAGAAAACAAGGTAATCATTGTCACTGGTGCTTCTTCGGGCATCGGTGCGCAATGTGCCATCGACTGTTCAAAGATGGGCGCTCGTGTTGTGTTGGTCGCCCGCAATGAGGAAAGGCTGAAACAGACATTGGAACAGTGTGAGGAGCCATCCCGCCACATGATTCTGCCCCTTGACCTTTCTTCGTCCGATGGCTTGAAAGAGGCCATCAAGGATGTTGTGGCCATAGTAGGAAAAATCAATGGCGTTGTGAACTGCGCGGGTATGTCATCGGTCACTCCCCTAAAGTTGGTGACGGATGAGTTGCTCGACCATTTTTTCCGCACCAATGTATATTCGGCTATAAATCTCTCGAAGGAGGTGACCCGTGTGGGCAACTATGACAAGGAACACGGCTGTAGCATCATCTTCTTTGCCAGCATCATGGGACTTTGTGGCGAGAAATGCAAGACGATGTACAGTGCCACAAAGGGAGCTCTGATAGCTGCCGCACGCTCGATGGCTTGCGAACTGGCCAAGAACAAGGTGCGAGTGAATGTGGTCAGTCCCGGGGCCATTGAGACTCCCATCAATGCCAAGCTGCCGCACATGGCCGACTCGGAGTTGCGGAAGGAACTTGAAGACAAGCATCTCTTAGGCCTTGGCGAGTGTTCCGACATCTCCAATGCCTGCATCTATCTGCTGAGTGACGCTTCAAAATGGGTAACAGGACAGAACTTTATAATTGATGGAGGCTATACTGCAAAATAAGTCAATCTCAAGAAGAGTATGAAGTTATTTGGCCTGCAAGAATGTTAATTAAAAAATTATGGATGAAATAGAATCTAAAATAATTAGGGTATATCCCGAACACTTCAGGAAGTTGAATCACGAAATTGAAGGCGTTAATGGTCATATAAAGAATCTCCCAAGAAGAAATATAAACACAGTTTTACAATGTCCATATCTTAAAGAGAACGACGTTGTCGAACTTCTTGGATTTTGGAATAACAAAGTGGTTGGAGCTATCGAATATTGTTTTCCTTTGAAAATATCAATTGCAGGAGAGGAATATTTTGTTTCTTCTGGTTCTACTTTATATGTTGATGAAGAGTATAGAAAAGAATCAGGCATGGGTGCGTTTTTGATGATGGAGAAAACAAAGATCCATCCGTCTAAAAACAATCTTTCTTCTGGTGTTTCACAAATGGCGTTCCCTTTATATAAAAAATTAAAGTATGTTGCTTTTGAAACGCCTCGAATGATGCATGTCAATCATAGTTATTCAGTTATTGAACATTATCTGCCTCTTGGTTCTCTTGTCGTTCATTGTCTTTCTTCTGTCATTGACGCTATGCTGAAATGCTATAGTCATATAGTATATAAAGTAGCAAACTTAAATACTTATGAATGTAGAAAAATTAAAACGGTGACAGATTCTATACTCAGAATTATAGAAAGCGATAAACATGCATGTAAAGAGGTTCATGATAAGGACTGGTGGGATTGGATTTTAAATAATAGCATATCTGAAGGAGATGTGCAAAAAGAATTATTTGAAATATTGTACAATGGTAAGGTTGTTGGGTTCTTTTTGAACAAGATAGAATTTCATGAATCTGCAAGTTCACGTGGTTTCAAGAAAGTTACCTTAGGCTCTGTTCTTGAATGGGGGTTTGACGAAAACAGTTCTCTGGATGAGTATAAAACTCAATTATTAGCAATAAAAAACATGCCCAAGGACGTTGATGCGGTAGAAGTCATATCAGTTGATGACAAGGTAGTATCTAAGTTCAAAAAATCTATGATGATGCAGGTTGGTTGTGCAAACATGCTAATCAGGTTAAAAGGAGTAGCTAAAGGTTCTTGGGAAGACAAATCTTTATGGCGTATCAGGTTGGCTGCGGCTGACGTAGCATTAAATTAATTAATATGAAAGTTATTCTACATGCCGATGATTTCGGATTTAACGAGGACTCTTGTAAGGCTACTATAGAATGCCTTGAGAAGGGTGCATTATCAAGTGCTACTATTATGGTGAATTGCGAAGCATCTAATATGGCATTAGATTATGCGAAGAATCACCCAGAGAAAAGTTTTGGTGTACATCTTACATATGTAGATGAATTAACTCCAGTTTCAGCACCCAATCATATTAATAGTTTAGTAGATAAAAACGGTGTTTTTCTAAGCTCTGCTATTATCAGCATGAAGGCGTTAAGATTTGGCCTTTCAACAAAGGAGGTTATTAAAGAAACGTTAGCTCAAATTGAGAAAATGAAAAATGTAGGATGTAATATATCTCATCTGGATTCTCATGGTCACATGCATAAGTTTCCACAGATGCTATCTGCATTAACAAAGATAAAGATGAGTAATCCTGGGTTGCGAGTAAGACGTGTACAAAACGTGTTTGTTGAAGATACAAATATTGGTCCAACAAAAATTCTGAACGCATTATTGGATAGTTACATTAGTCATACTTTCTTGACTACAGAATATTTCTATATGCCTGCTAATCATTTTGATGTAAATTGGAGTGATGCTATTTTGACTAAGATGGATAATCTCCCTCAAGATTCTACGATAGAAATTGGAGTTCATCCTGGTCATAATGAAGGATGGCGTCAGAATGAGTATGATGATATTTTGGAGTTCGCAACAATGATAAGATCAAGCGGTAAACATGAGATTATCAATTGGAATCAATTGTAAAAGAATATTACTTCGTAGGTTTTCTATTTTGAATTTTCATAAAAAACATGCATATGAGGAATGAGGAAGGTATTTACATTAATAGGATACCCAAGCTTATCCTATTTAAACGATTATTATGGGAAATTACCAGTTTCTGTTTATTTAAGCCTTTCCCTACAAAAGTATTTAGAAAATGGAACTTGTTTATTCTTAAGGCATTCGGAGCAAATATTGGTAAACAGGCTGTAGTCTATAATAGTTGTAGAATACAATGTCCATGGAACCTTGAGATGAAGTTTAACTCGTGTATAGGACCGCATACTATCGTTGAAAATGATGTATTGGTTTTTATTGGCGAAAACGCGACTATATCTCAATATTCATACATTTGCACTTCGTCACACGATATCTATCACAAGCATCATGATTTAACGACTTCTCCTATATATATATATAAGGACGCTTGGGTTGCAGCTGGGGCTTTCATTGGGATGGGTGTGACTATTGGTGAAGGTGCAGTGGTTGGTGCACGCTCATCTGTATTTAAAGATGTCGAACCATGGACCGTTGTAGGAGGTAATCCTGCAAAGTTTATTAAGAAAAGAATAATTGAATATTAAAAGTTAGATACTTATTCGCCGATGCTCAGAGAACGTTTGCTCGTTCTCTAAAAAAGTAATTGTTGAGATTCTCCATCTATAGACAATACTACAAGTTGGTAAAGAAACAAGATGTTGAAAACTTATGAGAAACTGTAATCTTGATTGGATCAGAGTGATAGCAATGATAGGCGTTGTTGCTGATCACTATACAGGTTTGTTTGATTATAAGTGGCTGGTTAACAGTGGTTTACAGATTGGGGGGGGTGCGTAACCATATTTTTTGCAATCAGTGCCTTCCTGTTTGGATGTAAATGGGCAAATAATGGATATAAAAGTTTTGCTGCTAATGAATTCCTAAAAAAAAGAGTTCTGAGAATTTACATACCTATGTGGATTTTGTTAATGACCGTTGTTCCTTTGGAGTGGTTGATAGTTGGTAGATTTGAGCCAGAAACAATCATTGCCAACATCATAGGAGCTGGATGGGCAAAGCCTTTCGGCATATCAGGTCACTTGTGGTTTATAACCATGATGATGATGATGTATATTGGCTTCATAGTTTTTTCGTATTTAAGACTGAATAAGGTTAATTGGAGATGGTGGGTTATTTCGTTGGTCTTGATGTTTGTCGGGTATGTTGCTTTACAAGATAAGCTGACAACATTCTCTAAGGCAGGACCGTTGCTATTCATGTACTGTGGCGCAATTATGTTTGCTAAAGGAAATGAGCTGGTAGCAATTGCAAAGAGACATAAGATGCTAATTGGAAGTGCAGCAGTTGTGCTACTCTTCTTATCTATCTATGTCTATGTACTCGGTTGGAGTAATACTCATAAAGCGATGGCTGTGTTTTCATTTATTATAGCTGGTATGGCATCATTTCTTGCATCGTATAGTTGTCTGAACATTACTACAGAGAATCGTGTTACAAAATGGCTGTCAAGTATTAGCTATGAGATATACTTGGTCCATATGCCAATTGTCCCTATCGCAGGTTTGATTTTCTCAAATCCTTTGATGCATCTCGCTTCGGGAATTATACTGACTATTATATTTGCTATTATATTGAACAAGATTTCCAATAAGATTATTAGCTATGTAAATGAATAAAGCAAACGACAGGCTGTCAAGAAGCTTTTATAAGACAACATTCAAATTGTAGAGTAAATTAATATATGTTAGATATTACCTTTATTATACTTACCTATAATGAGGAAATTCATATAGGTAGAGTGATTGAGAATATTTTGCCGATTGCCAACAAGATTATTGTAGTTGATTGTTATTCTACAGATAAGACTTGTGAAATTTGTAAGCAATTTGACAAAGTACAAGTTGTTCAACATAAGTGGCCTGGAAATCAGGCAAAACAGTTTAATTGGGCTTTAGATAATATCAATATTGATACACAATGGGTATTTAGATTAGATGCTGACGAATACCTGACAGAAGAGCTAATATACGAATTAAAAGCAAAATTGCATAATCTTTCAGAAAATGTTTCTGCCATTGTATTCCCTCTCGGTCGTGCATTCTTGGGTTCTTTATTAAAGCATGAAGAAGTCAATTATATGATACGTATGTTTAGAAATGGAAAAGCACGATATGGAGATAGCCTTATGGATGAACATTTACAAGTTACAGAAGGAGAAATTGTAACATTTGTAAATAAATTTATTGATGATAACCGAAACACACTTACATTTTTTTTGGATAAGCATATCAAATATGCAGATAGAGAGGCTCGACAGATGTTAGCGACTGACCTTTTGGATGTAGATAAAGAAAAGAATTCCGATTTCTGCAATGAAGTCAAAATCATCAAAAAAAAGAAAGAGAAATATGCTAAATTGCCAATGTTTTGGCGAGCCTTCTTCTATTTTTGTGTTCGGTACTTCATAAAATTAAGTTTTCTTGATGGAAAAGAAGGCTTTTTGTGGTGTTTTTTCCAAGGATGGTGGTATAGAACGTTAGTTGATGCCAAAATATTAGAGATAAAGAAAAAATGCAATTACAATCGAGATAAAATAATTGAATATATTTCCCAATAATTGGGTATTTTTTTAGACTATTTTGAGGAGATACAGTCATCAATGATTTAAATAATAGGTTATGTTAAAAATCTCAATATTTAAAAGGCATCTTTTATGCCTAAAAGGTCACTTTGCAAACTGCCTGCAACTCAGGCAGCAAATGCTTAGTGACCCAACTTTCGGACACTTACTGTTGAAAGTAGGATAAATCGTAAAAATAAGATTATAAATTACAAATACCATGTCGCGTTTACGAAGTAACCTGTTGGGATACTACATCCCTTCATTTTTTGAGATGCATGTTGATACCAATCACAACGATATGACCATCAACAAACTTCCCCCAAAGGATAGGACAACTCTTTTCCATGAGTATATTCATTTCTTGCAGGACTTTACGACTTATTATGGTCTAAACGGATTATATGTGCATAGTGAATACATACATAGCGTTGTGACTAGAATATATAGTTTGAATGCTAATCAAGTAAAAGTTCCTTTCGTAATTAATGACAATAAGGATAATGTACTTTTAAACAAGCAGATAAAGAACCTAACAGATGGTGATTCTTCTGACAAGTCTACTCTAATTGTCTTTGATATACTGGAAGATACCGACTTCTTGATGCAGAATAACTATATGTCTTCAATACCCAACGTAATCATTAATCCAAATAGCGATATGATTGTTTTTGGGGCTGAGGCTATTAGGGAAAGCATGGCTTATATAATGGAGAGATGCTGCTCTCCGACCGCGTATGCCAAATCGCCCGACTTTCCTTATATGGCAGCTGAGTTTGTTGCAAATTATTATGTGCCAGGGTTCGGTGATGACAAACAGAAGGTGCTCGCATTATGCGATATGAGTCTGATGAGCTCGAATCCTGGATCCTGCTTTGTACGTGTGTTGAAAGGTGTAAGGGATGGAGCTGTCACTTTTAGCACGCCAGAAGAAATATATGATTATTTCTATAGTCAGGTTGCTACTTATGCAGATGGTAGGCAGGAAAGTATGCTTTTATCTAATTACAAGCATTTTGGAAAAATCGGGGTATGCTGTTACACCACTTAAGCTGAACGAAATGCCGAAAATCAATGAAATCTCGCATTTTGCTCACATTGATTATCAAGCTTTTGCAATTAATGATTGTGCTGTTTGTTTCTAAAAATCGGAGCATGCTGTTACATTCCCTTCCAAACAGCCCAATAATGCTGCTTGAATCGGAGCATGCTGTTACACTTCTAGGAAGACAGTATAGCGTTCATTGCCCCTAAAAACGGAGTATGCTGTTACAGTTCTGATGGATTTATTATCTTGGAGGATTATTAAACCCTTCAAGACTATGGCAACACAACCTAAAAAAATGAATATCATCAAACAGGTCCTTACGGGCCACAAAAACGGATTATCGGTCAGAAAGATGGCCGAAATGTACTCAATGAGTCCTACAACTGTACAGCGCTATCTCAAGATGGCCAATGAAGACTCATTAGGTGTCGATGGCCTCTTGCAATTGGAGGATCCAGAGTTGAACCATCGGTTCAATGGCGGAAATCCGGCCTATTGCGACGAGCGCTTTGAGGACTTCAAGCAACGGCTTCCTCATTTTGAACAGGAACTGAAGAAGCCTCACATGACCACGCACCTCCTGTGGGAAGAGTACCGCAAGGATGTTCCTGAGGGTTACGGACTGACTCAGTTCCGTTTCCATCTGAAACAGAATACAGTAGCAATAAAGCCTTCCACAGTGCTCAAGATGCTACACCAGCCTGCCGGGAAGATGTATATAGACTTTGCCGGCGACAAGATGAGCTACGTCGATATGGAAACCGGTGAGGTTGTTCCTGTAGAGACATTTGCTGCGGTTCTGCCATGCTCCGGTTACACCTTTATAACTTGTATCCCGTCGCAAGGCATAGAGCATTTTCTCGGAGCCGTAGATGCTGCCATACGCTTCTTCGGAGGAGCGCCGCGCATCCTTGTACCTGACAACCTGCGTTCGGCCGTAAAGTCCTTCGACAGGTGGTCACCCGGTCTGACGGACGGACTGAATGACCTTGCCACGCATTACGGGTGCTGTGCACAGCCTGCCAGAGTAAGGCGTCCAAAGGACAAGGCTCTGGTCGAGGATGCCGTGCACAAGAGCTACAGGCGTATATACGCTCCGTTGCGTAACCGCGTCTTTCATTCCTTGCAGGAGCTTAATGCAGCCGTAGCGGAACTGCTTGAGAAGTACAACAGCCGCCGCATGCAGGGATGTGACTACTCCCGCGTCGAACGTTTCCTTGCAGTAGAGAAGCCCGAGCTGCTTCCGTTACCCAGAGAGCGTTACCAGATGAAGCGTCATGCCCTACTTACAGTCGCTCCCAACTGTTTTGTGCAGCTGGGAAGGGAACGGCACCACTACTCAGTCCCCAACCGTCTTATAGGCAACAAGGTGGAAGTCATCTTTACGGACACACAGGTCAGAATCTATCATGACGGCAACTGCATTGCGACCCACATGCGCTCATTCAAGCACGGAGGTTATACCTGGGTAAAGGAGCATCTGCCTTCACAGACACAGGCTTATTACGAGTACACCCCGCAGTACTTCATCGACAAGGGATCCAAGTATGGGCCTGTGGCCGAGCATGTCCTGCGTGAGCTCTTCTCTGCCACTGACAGACCTGCAGAAGTGTATTACCGTTCCGCACAAGGCATCCTGGCTCTCGCCCGTGAGACAGAGCCTGAGCTTTTTCTTCTTGCATGTAAGTTATCTGTCCAGTACGGAAAATGCAACTATCCGTTCATCAGCAATCTGGTGAAGTCCAAATGTCAGGGATACCTGATGCAGCAGGAAAAGAGTGTAGAGAATCAAGCGTCTACCATACCTATGCATGAGAACATCAGGGGAGCGCAGGCTTACAAGTAACTTCTTATTATATCACCATAAAAACGGCACAACAATGGAAAAAATCTTATCCGATCTCAAGGCTATGCGGTTGCCAGGAATGGCCCAGACATGGCAAAACCTCATGGAGGCCCACAAAATCGACTCAATCTCAATGGCTGACGGAATGCGCATGCTCATCCAGGGAGAAAACGACATGCGTATGTCCAACCGTACGCACCGACTCATCAAGAATGCCCACTTCCGCTATACAGTAGCGTTGGGTGAGATAGCTGCCGATTCGGCACGCGGTATAGATCAGTCGCTGCTCAATGAAGTGGCCACATGCGATTACATCAGGCATGGCTATCCTCTCATCATTACAGGTCCTACAGGTACAGGCAAGAGCTGGCTGGCATCAGCTCTTGGCCACCATGCCTGCCTATGTGGATACAAGGTCCGCTACTACAATGTGATGAAACTTTTTGAGGAGCTTACAATGGCCCGTATAGAAAGCAGGCTACCCAAACTCTTTGAACGGCTCTCTCAGTATGACCTGCTGATACTCGATGACTTTGCCATAAAGAAGCTTACAACAGAACAGGTGCTCGACCTGATGGAAATCGTCGAAGACAGACACGGCAACAAGTCGACCATCTTTGCAAGCCAGCTACCTGTAGCAAACTGGTATGAAACCCTCGATAGTAATGTCTCTGCCGCTGATGCCATCCTAGATAGAGTAGTAAATACCGCATCCAGATTTACATTGAAAGGAGACAGTCTAAGAAAAAAACATTAACTTTGCCTCGTCAGAACTGTAACAGCATGGCCGTTTTTGCTGTAACAGTCTGCTCCGTTTTTACCAAGCATTTCCTTGGTGTCGTAGAATCCTTGATGAAATCATATCTCAGGGATATGCCGATTGTAGATTCTTATTATGAATGGATTGACAGACTTGTAGCATTTGCCATTGACTGGCGCGAAAACGACAGATACTTCTTGTTGAAGATGGCACGACACACAGACCTTACAACAAACGGATGCTTTGGAAAGGCAGTGCATGATGTAGGTACTCCACTAATGAGCAATAACAACAAGGGACAGTATTTTAAGGTGGTACCGCATGGTATGGATGCTGACATGAATGTGGAGTATTTTAAAGCCTTTCAAGAGATTGAAAATGTTTTTCTCGATGGATCATGTGTATGCAGCTTATATGACTGGTGTCAGCAATCTCCAAATTCAACACCAGACAATAATTGCAAAACCTCTCCATGGAAAAAATGTTCCGATGCAAGAATGTGTCCATTTGCACTAACATGGAAACATTGGAAACTTTCTGGTATTGAACCGATACAATGTAAGTATTCGGTGAACCGTGTAGTGAACCACTGCTGAAACGGCTGTACTTTTGTCACAAATTTTTTAAGTCGTATAAATTTTGAGACAATGTAC
>JAFBIU010000004.1 GCA_021531775.1 Parabacteroides distasonis
GCCTCGGCTTGACCAGCAAACCGGCCGATTCTCCGCAGGAGTTTTCCGCTGCCACCCACATCCTCAAGGCCTATATCAACGCCATGGGTACGGGTGAGATCGCGAAGAAGCAGCTGGATGTGGCAGCCCGTTTCAAGGAGGTAGGCGAGTATAGCCGCGAAGAGGCATCGATGGGAACACCTTCTGAGGGTGGCAACACACCGACGATGTACACCCTGAGTCTCACTGCCTCTCCTTCCGAAGGAGGTAATGTCAACGGAGCGGGAACGTATGAGGCAGGTGCTTCCGTTTCGATCCAGGCAACGGCCAACAGTGGGTACACCTTCACCCGCTGGAGCGATGGAGACACGAATGCGAGCCGTAGCGTGACGGTCAACAACGATCTGACACTCACGGCTGAGTTCACCGCTGCAAGTGGTGGTGGCACCGATCCGGAGGAACCGCCCTTCTCCTAACGAAGGGTGAACCGGATGACCACCGATTCCCAGGCTATACTCCGTGACCGTCAAGCATGACAAGGAGGCAGGTAGGCAGGCTTAGACCCCTTACCTGCCTCTTTTTTCAACCCTATTTATTTTTCATGCATATTTTTTTCATCCTGCCATAAACCATACCACGCATTTTTTTATCTATATTTGTCCCCCAGAAAAATACAAACTTTGTCATCCCAGAAAACAAGACAGATGATACGAAACGAATTGATTCATGACCTTCCCATCAAGTGGGAACGTATGCAACAGGCAATGCAACAACAGGGCGCAGACGGTTGTTTGCTCACCGTAGATGTTAATTTATATTACACGACCGGGCGCATTTACAGTGGCTATTTCTATCTCCCCGCCACCGGTTCTCCCTGGTTTTTCGTGAAACGGCCCAACGGCCTGCAGGCCGACCAGTTGTTCTACATCCGCAAGCCGGAACAGATGCCGGAAATCTTCGAACAACACCAACTCCCCCTGCCCCACAAGTTGCTTTTGGAAGCTGACGAACTTACCTATTCCGAATATACCCGCTTATTATCGATTTTCAAGCCGGCCGAGACTGGCAATGCGACAGCGATGATGCGTCAGTTGCGCGAGATCAAGACGCCTTACGAGATTGAGCAATTCCGGCTGTCAGCCCGCCAGCACGAAGCTGTCTATGCCCTGCTGCCGGAATGCTATCGTCCGGGCATGACCGACCTGCAGTTCCAGAGCGAGATTGAGCTGCGGATGCGCAAGCACGGATCGATGGGTCTCTTCCGCGCCTTCGGAGCCAACATGGACATCTTCATGGGCAGTGTGCTGGCAGGCGACAATGCCGAGGCCCCCTCGCCTTTCGACTTTGCCCTGGGTGGAGCCGGTGTGAACGAGGCTTGTCCGTTGGGAGCCAACGGCACCCTGCTGCAAGAGGGTATGGCCATCATGGTCGATATGGCGGGCAATTACACCCCCTACATCACCGACATGACGCGTGTCTGCTCGGTCGGCAAGTTGAGTGACCTCGCCTATCGGGCCCATCAGGTGGCGTTGGAGATTCAGGCAGCCATCGAGGCAACCGCCCGTCCCGGCACCTCGTGTGCCGAGCTCTACAACCTGGCTTATGCGAAGGTGCAGCAGGCTGGATTGGAGGCCTACTTCATGGGCACGAAGCAACAGGCCAAGTTCGTCGGTCACGGCATTGGCTTGCAGATCAACGAACTGCCAGTGCTGACCCCTCGCTCCAAGGAGCTCTTGCAGACCCACATGGTCTTCGCCCTGGAACCCAAATTCGTGATTCCCGGTGTCGGAGCCGTCGGTGTGGAGAACAGCTTCCTCGTGACGGAGACCGGATTGGAGAAGCTCACCCGTTTCCCCGAAGAGATTATCGAATTGCATTAAGGAAGAATTAGATCGCTACATATATAATATATAAATAGAAAGATATTATGAAAAAGAAGTTTGCTTTTCTGCTGCTCTTGGCATCCATCGTCATGCCTGGACAAGCAACCGACTTCGAACAGGTCAAGCCGGTCAAAAATGTAATTGTGATGATTCCGGACGGAACATCGTGGGCAACCGTCTCCATGGCTCGCTGGTTGCAGTGGTACACCCATCCCGACCAGCCGAAGCTGAACATCGACCCCTATCTGTGCGGAACCGTGCGCACCCATTCGTCCAACGCTCCGATCGGTGACTCGGCTCCCACCACTTCGTGCTACATGACCGGACAGCCCAGCCGTACCGGTTACGTTTCGACCTATCCGGTCTGGGACGGTGACAACGACATCTATCCGACCGACTCGACCCGTGCTTACCAACCGTTGACCACGGTGCTCGAAGCGGCCAAACAGCTCTATGGCAAATCGGCTGGTCTGGTCTTCACCTGCGAGTTTCCGCACGCCACACCGGCTGACTGCTCGGCTCACAGCTACAACCGCGGCAAGTATGAATGGATCGCTCCGCAGATGGCGCACAACAACATCGACGTGGTGATCGGTGGCGGTGTCTCCATCCTGGACAAGGCATCCGAACAGTATCTGTTGGACAATGGCTATCAGGTCTATAAGAACGACCTGAAGGGAATGCGTTCCGACAAAAGCCCGAAAATGTGGGCTCTGTATGGCGATCGCGAAATGGCTTACGACCTCGACCGCAATCCGGAGGAGCAGCCTTCGATTGCCGAGATGACCTCGAAAGCCATCGAGAAGCTGTCGCAAAACGAGAAGGGCTTCTTCCTGATGGTAGAGGGCAGCAAGGTCGATTGGGCTGCTCACGGCAACGACCCCATCGGTATGGCGACGGATATGTTGGCCTTCGACAAGGCGTGTGGTGTGGCACTGGATTTTGCCCGCAAGAATGGCGAGACGGCCATCGTGATCATGCCGGACCATGGCAACAGCGGTATCAGCATCGGTCGTCGCGACTGTACAGGCTACGACAAACTGTCGAAAGACCAGCTGTTCCACCAGTTCTCCCAATTCAAACTGACGGCTGAAGGCTTCGCCAAACGGGTCAATGAGATTCCCAACAGCGAGGTGCAGAACCTCTTCCGCGAAATGGGTGGCTTCGAACTGACTCCGCAGGAGCTGGATGCGCTGAACAACTGCAAGGACTACAAAAACAGCCCGATTCCGGCCGACCAACGCAAGTCGGACGAGAAATCGTCGCTCTACATGGGCTCACTGACCAGCTTCATGGCACACGTCATGACCTCCCGTACCTGCTTCGGCTTCACGACCGGTGGCCACACGGGTGAAGAGGTGTTCCTGGCAGCCTACCATCCGCAGGGAACATTGCCCCTCGGCATGAACACCAACATCGAGATCAACGAGTATCTCTGCCGCCTCTACGGCATGACGCACGATACCTTGGAAGAGCTGACAGCCAAGAACTTCGCCCGCCATACGGATGTCTTTGCCGACTATACGTGCGAGATTGTCCCGGCCGCTGACAAGCAGTCGTTCCCGACACTCATCGTCAAGAACAAGAAGAACAAGAAAAAGCAGCTGGCCATCCAGCCCTTCACCAACATCGTGAAAGCGGGCAAGAAGGGCGACCAGGAAATCCGCCTGCAATCTGTCGTGGTTTATGTGGATAAAAACAATACTTTCTATCTGCCGACCAGCTTAGCTGACGAACTGAAGTAAATTTTAGAAAATTGTTATTACCTTTGCACCATAACACAATAGGATCTATGTTGAACAAAAGTTTAGTTTCAATCGATCAATGCTCCAAAGAGGACATTCTTCGTATTTTGGATAATGCCCGGAAGTTTGAAGAGAATCCAAACCGAAAGGTACTTGAAGGTAAAGTTGCAGCCACCCTGTTTTTCGAGCCCTCGACCCGTACGCGTCTGAGCTTCGAGACAGCCGTGAACCGCCTGGGCGGCCGTGTGATCGGATTTCAGGATGCCCGTACCACCAGTTCGTCGAAAGGCGAGACACTGAAGGATACGATCTTGATGGTCAGCAACTATGTCGATCTGATCATCATGCGTCACCACCTGGAGGGGGCTGCCCGTTATGCCTCTGAAGTGACCAATATCCCCATCATCAATGCGGGAGACGGAGCCAACCAGCATCCTTCGCAGACCATGCTCGACCTCTATTCCATCCGGAAGACACAGGGCAAACTGACGGACCTGACCATCACCATGGTGGGCGACCTGAAGTATGGACGTACCGTGCACTCGCTGATCGTCGGTATGTCGCACTTCAACCCGAAGTTCCACTTCGTGGCTCCCAAGGAGTTGCGTATGCCGGACGAGCAGAAGAACTTCTGCGACGAACATGGCTTGCACTACGAGGAGCACACGGACTTCACCGAGGAGATCATCAACCAGACTGACATTCTCTACATGACGCGCGTACAACGCGAACGTTTCACCGACCTCGAAGAGTACGAACGGGTGAAGAATGTCTATATCCTGCGGAATGAAATGTTGAAGAACAGCCGCGAGAATCTGCGCATCCTGCACCCGCTGCCACGTGTCAACGAGATTGCTTACGATGTGGACGACAATCCGAAAGCCTACTACATCCAGCAGGCTCGCAACGGATTGTTTGCGCGTCAGGCGATCATTTGCGATGTTTTAGGAATTCAAATCGATTAGAAGTAAGCTATGTCAACAGAAAAGAAAAAAGAGTTGCAGGTGGCCGCTTTAGAGAACGGCACTGCCATCGACCATATTCCCTCTTGCCAACTGTTCAAGGTGGCTTCGCTGTTGGGGTTGGACAAGATGGACAACACCATCACGATCGGTAACAACCTCCACAGCAACAAGATGGGCAGCAAAGGTATGATCAAGATTGCCGACAAGTTCTTCAAGGAGGACGAAATCAACCGCATCGCCCTGGTGGCTCCCAACGTGATGCTCAACATCATCCGCGACTACGAGGTGGTGGAGAAGAAAACCGTTGTCCTGCCGGACGAACTGATCGGCCTCGTGAAGTGCAACAACCCGAAGTGCATTACGAACAACGAGCCGATGGCAACCCGTTTCCACGTGATCGACAAGGAGAAGGGTACCATCAAGTGTCACTATTGCGAGCGTAAGATCAACAAGGAGGACATCGTTATCAAGTGAGTATGAAACGTGACTGGAAACCTGGCACTTTGATTTATCCGCTGCCCGCTGTGTTGGTGAGCTGCGGAGCCACGCCTTCCGAGTACAACCTCATCACCGTGGCCTGGGTTGGTACGATCTGTACCAACCCGCCCATGTGTTACATCTCGGTCCGGCCGGAGCGTCACTCCTACCCGATTCTGCGCAAACGGATGGAGTTCGTGATCAACCTGACAACGCGCTCCATGGCCTTTGCAACGGACTGGTGTGGCGTCAATTCGGGACGCGACCATCACAAATTTGAGGAGATGCAGCTGACACCGGGCAAGGCCTCGATGGTGCAGGCTCCGATTGTGGAGGAGTCGCCCATGGCGATCGAGTGTCGCGTGAAGGAGGTGATGGCGTTGGGCAGTCACGATATGTTCATAGCCGATGTGGTCAACGTGCAGGCTGACGAGCGGTTCATCGACCCGGAGACGGGTGCTTTCGACATGCAACGGGCTGAACTGTTGGCTTATGCACATGGCCACTATTATGAATTGGGCAATCTGATCGGCAAGTTCGGATGGTCCGTACAGAAGAAGAGGAGGAAATGAGATGCGGGTTCGGAAGCTGGTAATCGTAGGGTTGCTGGGTGGCTGTCTGTGGCCAGCCCTGCAGGCGCAACATCTGATGGACATGCGCGACAAGTCGTTCAATTTCGGTGCGAAGGTGGGATTGAATTCCATTTTCCCCTACTTCACGGAGTTGACGCTGGATGGCAATGCCATTGAAAAGACGTATGCTTCGTATCAGGTGGGTTATCAGGCTTCGCTCTTCTGCCGGTTCAACAAGGAGCGTTTCTTCATCCAGCCCAGCCTCACGTGGCAACATGGCCGCAGCGAAATCGCCTTCTTCTACGATTCTCCAGCCCAACCGGCCGAATCGACCGACCAGAATCCGACCTACACCACAACGGCTTGCAACCTGTCCATTTCAAGCAAGAGTTTTGATGTACCGGTGCTGTTCGGTTATCACCTGGTGCGGCAGGCTCCCTACGGACTGAGTCTGATGGCTGGTCCCAAATTGCGCTACATCTACCGCGAACGCTACAAAGGTACAACGGAAATCGATCAGCAACCCTATCTGTTTGAGGAGGAAAGCCATCCCTTTACCGTCAATCTGGCAGCCGGTGTGAGTGTCACCATCGGCCGTCTCTTCTTTGATTTCATCTACGAATTCGGATTGCCGCAAACGAGCCATTTTGCTGCACAAAGCAAGAGCTTGCCAGACGAATCTCACAAGCTCTTTGTCAAACGGCACACCAATGTGCTCAACTATTCCTTGGGTTTCCTGTTCTAAGAGAGCCCCCGTACAGCCTTCAACGGCTGGTCTGCCGCTGCACAACCGGTTCGTTCAAAGACAGGCGGTTCTTTTCAAACAGAGCGTTCTATTTCTTCAGTTCGAAGCCGAGCAACATACCATCATATTCGTTGGCCAATTTTGAAATGGCCTTCAACGAACTGCTATTGGTCAGGGTTGCCACTGTGGAGAGGAATTTCAGCAGTTTGTCCGCATCGAACAGCAGGGACATCTCGTTGCCCTGCATCACGACATGGGCTGTCAACTGATTGAACTTCTGCGAACTGCTCCATTTGCTTTTGCCGCCCAGCAGGGAATAGGTAAAGGTAATCGTCTTGGCCTCTGCATCAAAGGTGTAGCTGCCCTTGAGCGAACCCTTCTTCAACTGGCTGGTGAAGGTGCTGTCCGCCTGGAACGTGTAGTTGAACAGGCCCTCCTCAATGCCAGCCTTGCTGCAATACTCCTGCAGTTTCTTCTCGGCTTCCGTGGCTGCCACACTGCCTGTAATGTCTTTCAGCACATTGTCTCCCTCCAGCTGAACGGAGGGCTGGGAGTAGGTCCACGTACCCACCAAATTGTCCATACTCATCTTCTGTCCACCGGTTACTGCGGTCACAGCATTCTGCACGGTCTTTGAATTCAGAATATCCTTCAACGATTGCGCCTGGATCTCCGGAGCCCATGCTCCCAGCAGTACCCCAGCCACGAGGGCTGTTTTCATCAACTTCTTCATATGCGTATATTATATAATGTAAAACGGCACAAAAGTAAGAAAGATTTCCGTATCTTCGTTCCATCGATCAGACAACATTAGCTAAATAGAATTATGAATAGAATTTGTGAACTTTTTGGCATTCAATATCCCGTCATTCAGGGCGGAATGGTATGGTGCAGCGGTTGGCGACTGGCGGCAGCCGTGAGTGAAGCAGGCGGCTTGGGACTGTTAGGAGCCGGATCCATGCATCCGGAGACGCTTCGTGAACACATCCGCAAGTGCAAGGCGGCCACAGAGAAACCGTTTGGCGTGAATGTGCCGTTGATGTATCCGCAGATTGAGGAGCTGATGCAGATTCTCGTGGAGGAGCAGGTGCAGATCGTCTTCACCTCGGCGGGCAATCCCAAGACCTGGACCCGATTCCTGAAGGATCACGGCATGAAAGTGGTGCACGTGGTCAGCAGCAGCAAGTTCGCCTTGAAATGCGAAGAGGCGGGTGTGGATGCGATTGTGGCGGAAGGATTTGAAGCAGGCGGTCACAACGGACGGGAGGAGACAACGACCCTTTGCCTGATTCCGGCTGTCCGTCGGGCTACGTCCTTGCCCCTGATTGCAGCTGGCGGAATCGGTACAGGTGAGGCTATTCTGGCTGTCCAAAGCTTAGGTGCAGAGGGTGTGCAGATCGGAACGCGCTTTGCACTGACCACCGAGAGTTCGGCTCATGAGGCCTTCAAACAGCTCTGTCTGAACCTGAAAGAGGGCGACACGAAGCTGTTGCTCAAGAAGCTCTCTCCGACCCGACTGGTGAAGGGCGATTTCATGACGGCTGTCGAAGAGGCGGAAGCGCGTGGTGCTTCAGTCGAAGAGATGAAGGAATTGTTGGGCAGGGGCCGTGCGAAACGGGGCATCTTCGAAGGTGACTTGGCCGAAGGGGAACTGGAGATCGGACAGGTAGCTTCGCTCTTCCATCAGGAACAATCGGTAGCTGCCGTGATGCACGAGCTGGTGACGCAATACGAGGATGCGCGTCTTCGTTTGCAAGGCAAGGCGGTGATTTACATCGCTGGCGGCTGTTTCTGGGGAACGGAACATTTCTTCAAACAGATTCGGGGCGTGGAGCAGACGCAAGTGGGTTATGCGAATGGACATGCGTTCGCTCCGGCATATCAGGAGGTGAAAACCGGTGAGACCGGTGCTGCCGAAACGGTTCGGGTGGTCTATGATCCGCACGTCATCAGCCTGCAGCAGTTGCTGGAACTCTATTTCCAGACCATCGACCCGACCAGTGTCAACGAACAGGGCGAAGATTGCGGAACGCAATACCGGACGGGTATTTACTTCACGCACGAAGCGCAACTGCCGGTGATCCGGAGAGCCATCAGCCAGTTGGCCGGACAGTATGAGGCTCCCATTGCCATCGAAGTTCAGGCCTTGGACAACTTCTACCGGGCGGAAGAATATCATCAGGACTATCTGGACAAGAACCCGACGGGTTACTGCCACATTCGTCCGGAACTCTTCAAAATGGCGCGGGAAGCCAATCCGGCATGAACGAAAAAACGAAATGGAGCCATTTACATTCCGTAACCAAGTTAAACAAAATAGATTTCAACCTGTCACAAAACAGGGTGTCATTTCTATTAAATTATCACAAGCGGGGAAAGGCAATGAACTTTCCCCTTTTTTTCACCCCTAAAGTAAATAACATTTCGAATCAAATACTCTATATTTGCTGACCAAATGACAATTAATAGGTATTTACACAAACATAAGGTCAACAAATGATGAAAGAGAGAAATCATTTTAACAAGAGCAATCAAGGATTGTATGACGCAGCTTACGAGCACGACGCCTGTGGTGTCGGAATGATCGTCAATATCCACGGAGAGAAATCTCACGACATCGTAGAAGCAGCCCTTAAGGTTTTGGAGAACATGCGCCACCGTGGTGCTGAAGGTGCCGACAACAAGACGGGTGATGGCGCAGGAATCATGGTTCAGATTCCGCACGAATTCATCCTGTTGCAAGGCATTCCTGTTCCCGAAAAGGGCAAGTATGGAACTGGGTTGGTATTCTTGCCGAAAGACGCAGCCCAGCAGTCGGTGATCATCAGCATCATGATCGAAGAGATCGAGAAAGAGGGACTGACACTGATGCACTTGCGTAAAGTGCCTGTCAATACCCAAATCCTGGGCGCTGATGCACAGGCGACTGAACCGGACATCAAGCAACTTTTCATCACGGGCTGCAACGATCAGCAGCAGATGGAATTGAAGCTCTATCTGGTTCGCAAACGCATTGAGAAGCGAGTGGCCGCTTCAGACCTCGCACAAAAAAATGATTTCTACGTTGTTTCATTATCGACCAAGAACATTGTCTATAAGGGAATGCTGGAGTCGTTGCAGCTCCGCGAGTATTTCCCGGACTTGACCAACCATTACTTCACAAGCGGCTTGGCACTGGTTCACTCTCGTTTCAGTACCAATACCTTCCCGACTTGGAGTTTGGCCCAGCCCTTCCGTCTGCTGGCTCACAATGGTGAAATCAACACGATCCGCGGCAACCGTGGTTGGATGGAGGCACGTGAAAGTGTGCTCTCTTCACCCCGGATTCCGAACATCGAGGAGATTCGTCCGATTGTCCAGCCGGGCATGAGTGACAGTGCTTCGTTGGACAATGTCCTGGAGTTCTTCGTTGCAGCCGGCATGAGTTTGCCTCACGCCATGGCGATGCTGGTTCCGGAGAGTTTCAACGAGAAGAACCCGATTTCAGAAGATCTGAAGGCATTCTATGAATACCATTCGATCTTAATGGAACCGTGGGATGGTCCGGCCGCTTTGCTGTTCAGCGATGGACGTTATGCAGGTGGTATGTTGGACCGCAACGGTTTGCGTCCGGCTCGCTACATGATCACGAAAAACGACATGATGATTGTGGCTTCCGAAGTGGGTGTCATGGACATCGAACCGAACGAGATCAAGGAGAAGGGTCGCTTGCAACCGGGTAAGATTCTGCTCATCGATACGGAACAGGGACAAATCTATTACGATGGCGAACTGAAGAAGCAGTTGGCCGAGGCACAACCCTACCGTACATGGCTGGCCAACAACCGTGTCGAGCTGGATAACCTGAAGTCAGGACGTAAAGTGCCGCATACGATTGACCGGTTCGACCAGCGTTTGCGTGCGTTTGGTTACAGCCGGGAAGATGTGGAGAAGATTCTCTCGCCCATGGCAACAACGGCTGCAGAACCCATCGGTTCCATGGGTAACGACACGCCATTGGCCGTCTTGTCGGAACGTCCGCAGATTCTCTACAACTATTTCCGTCAGCAGTTTGCTCAGGTAACCAATCCGCCGATCGACCCGATCCGCGAAGAGTTGGTGATGAGTTTGGAGGAATACATTGGAGCCGTAGGCAGCAACATCCTCGTGCCGAACGAGAGCCATTGCAAGATGGTGCGTCTGCCCTACCCGATCCTGACCAATACACAGCTGGATATTCTCTGCAACATCCGTTATAAAGGATTTAAATCCATCAAGTTGCCGATGCTCTTCGATGCTTCGCAAGGTCGCATGGGCTTGCAGGCTGCCTTGGATCAGCTCTGCAGACAGGCTGAACAGTCGGTTCGTGATGGAGTCAACTATATTATCTTGAGCGACCGTGACGTCAACGAGAAAATGGCACCCATTCCTTCTCTGTTGGCAGTCAGTGCAGTTCACCACCACCTGATCTCTGTCCAGAAACGTGTTCAAACAGCCTTGGTTGTCGAGACGGGTGACATGCGTGAGGTGATGCATGCAGCTCTGTTGTTAGGTTTTGGTGCAAGTGCCATCAACCCCTACATGGTCTTTGCGATCATCAAAGACATGGTGGTGAAACAGGAGATTCAGCTGGACTATGCAACGGCTCGCAAGAACTACATCAAGGCCATTTGCAAGGGCTTATATAAAGTATTGAGTAAGATGGGTATCAGCACCATCCGTAGCTATCGGGGTGCGAAACTGTTCGAATCCATCGGTCTGAGCCAGGAGTTGCTCAACAGCTATTTCGGTGGAATCAACAGTACCATCGGCGGTATTCGCCTGGAAGAGATTTGCCGCGACACGTTGGCCATGCATCAGGCTGCATTCGGCCAGGCGGTGGATGAAGTGTTGGAGCACAACGGTAACTATTCGTTCCGCAAGGATGGTGAGAAACATGCTTGGAATCCGGAAACCATTTCGACACTCCAATTGGCAACTCGCTTGGGCAGCTACAAGAAATTCAAGGAATACACCAAGTTAGTCAACGAAAAGGAGAAACCGATCTTCCTCCGCGACTTCCTCACGTTCAAGACCAACTCTCCGATTCCGCTGGAAGAGGTGGAACCGGCCAGTGAAATCATGAAGCGTTTCGTGACGGGAGCCATGAGTTTCGGTTCCATCAGCAAGGAGGCTCACGAGACAATGGCGATGGCGATGAACAAGATTCATGGACGAAGCAACACGGGTGAAGGTGGTGAAGATCCGGCTCGTTTTGCTCCCCGTGAAGATGGCATGTCCATCCGTTCAGCCATCAAGCAGGTGGCTTCCGGACGTTTCGGTGTGACAACTGAATATCTGGTCAATGCGGACGAGATTCAGATCAAAGTGGCGCAAGGAGCAAAGCCGGGTGAAGGCGGTCAGTTGCCGGGTTACAAGGTAAACGACATCATTGCCAAGACACGTCACTCCATTCCGGGCATTTCGTTGATTTCACCTCCACCTCACCACGATATTTACTCCATCGAGGACTTGGCTCAGTTGATTTTTGACTTGAAGAATGTCAATCCGAAGGCTGAAATCAGTGTGAAGCTGGTGGCTGAGAGTGGTGTGGGTACGATTGCTGCCGGTGTGGCAAAGGCCAAAGCAGACCGTATCGTCATTTCAGGAGCCGAGGGTGGAACAGGTGCTTCTCCGATCAGTTCGATCCGCTATGCAGGCATTTCGCCTGAATTGGGCTTGTCTGAAACACAGCAGACCTTGGTGATGAACAATTTGCGTGGCCAAGTACGTTTGCAGACAGACGGTCAGTTGAAGACGGGTCGCGACATTGTCCTGATGGCCTTGTTGGGTGCAGAAGAGTTTGGTTTTGCCACCTCTGCCCTGATCGTGCTGGGTTGCGTCATGATGCGTAAGTGCCACATGAACACCTGTCCGGTCGGTGTGGCTACACAGGACGAAGAGTTGCGCAAACGGTTCCACGGACGTTATGAATATTTGGTCAACTTCTTCACCTTCCTGGCCGAAGAGGTACGCGAATACTTGGCTGCCATGGGTTATCGCAAGCTGGATGAAATCATCGGTCACAGCGACCTGATCGTGCGCAAACCCTCTGATGGCGTGACGAAACATGATCTGTTGGATTTCCAGAAGATTCTCCATTTCCCGGAACAGGCTGCTGTCAATCCGATTCATCAGACCACGAAGCAGGAGCATCAGATTCAGCAAGTCAAGGACATCGACATCATCAAACAGGCACAACTGGCCATCGAACAACAGCGTGAAGTGTCGCTCGATTACGCCATTGCCAATACAGACCGTTCGGTTGGAGCCATGCTCTCCGGAGAGATTGCACAACGCTACGGTAATGAAGGATTGCCCGACAATACGCTCAACATCAAGTTCAAGGGTGCAGCCGGACAGAGTTTCGGAGCCTTCTTGGCTCACGGTGTGAACTTCCGCTTGGAGGGTGAAGCCAACGACTATTTGGGCAAAGGTCTGAGCGGTGGACGTATTTGCGTCATGCCTCCGATCCGAGCTACCTTCGTGGCAGAAGAGAACACCATTGCCGGCAACACATTGTTGTACGGAGCAACCAGTGGTGAAGTGTATATCAATGGTCGCGTAGGCGAACGCTTCTGCGTCCGTAACTCCGGAGCCATTGCCGTTGTAGAGGGTGTTGGCGACCACTGTTGCGAATACATGACGGGCGGACGTGTCGTTGTCTTGGGTGAAACCGGACGAAACTTCGCTGCCGGTATGAGTGGCGGTGTGGCTTACGTCTGGAACAAGGCGGGCGACTTCGACTACTACTGTAACATGGAGATGGTGGAACTCTCGCTGGTAGAAGAGAGCTCAGCCCGCAAGGAGTTGCACGAACTGATCCGCAAGCACTACCATTTCACAGGCAGTCACTTGGCCGGACAGATGTTGGACAAATGGGACAAATATGTGGATCAGTTTATCCAGATCGTTCCGATTGAATACAAGAAGGTGTTGCACGAAGAGCAAATGCGCAAATTGCAGCAGAAGATTGCCGAAATGCAACGTGATTATTAAACAAACAATCAACTTAATTCGAAAAAACAATGGGAAATCCAAAAGCATTCCTGACCATTCATAGAAAAGAGGCCGGTTATCGTCCCGTTCACGAGCGTATCGGCGACTTTACTGAAGTTGAACAGACACTGAACAGCAGCGACCGTCGTACACAGGCTTCTCGCTGTATGGATTGCGGTGTCCCCTTCTGCCACTGGGCTTGTCCCGTCGGCAACAAACAGCCGGAATGGCAAGACAAATTGTATCGCGGTCATTACAAAGAGGCCTATCAGATTCTGGCCAAGACCTGCGATTTTCCAGAGTTCACCGGACGTATCTGTCCGGCACTCTGTGAAAAGAGTTGCGTCCTGAAATTGAGTTGCGACGAACCTGTGACCATTCGGGAAAACGAGGCTGCCATAGTGGAAGCTGCTTTCCGTGAAGGTTACATCCAGCCGATCACACCGGTGCGCAACGGCAAACGCGTTGGGGTAGTAGGCAGTGGCCCTGCAGGTTTGACAGCTGCCAACCGCTTGAATCACATGGGTTACGAAGTGACGCTGTTCGACAAGCACGAAAAGGCTGGCGGACTGATGCGTTTCGGCATTCCGAACTTCAAGCTGGGCTACAACATCATCGAACGCCGGCTCAACCTGATGCGCCAAGAGGGCGTGATCTTCCGGTTGAACACGGAGATTGGCAAGGACATTCCTGCCGCTGATCTGGTGAAGGAGTTTGATGCCGTCTGTGTAGCCATTGGTTCCGAAGTGCCGCGTGACCTGCCCATCGAGGGACGCGAATTGAAAGGGGTTCATTTCGCACTCGAACTGCTCGGACAGCAAAACCGCCTGTTGGAAGGCATTCCGTTTGATGCAGAACGCATCAACTGCAAGGGCAAGAAGGTGCTGATCATTGGTGGTGGCGACACGGGTAGTGACTGTGTCGGAACGGCCAACCGGCAAGGTGCTGTCAGCGTAACACAAATCGAGATCATGCCGAAGCCGCCGGTAGGACACAATCCGGCTACTCCCTGGCCGATGTATCCGATGGTGCTCAAGACCAGCAGCAGCCACGAAGAGGGTTGTATCCGTCGTTGGAGTCTCGGATCGAACCGTTTCGTGGGCGAGAATGGCATCTTGAAAGCTGTCGAAGTGGAAGAGGTTGAATGGATTCCGTCTGAAAACGGAGGTCGTCCGCAGATGCGCAAGACCGGCAAGACCGAAATGATCGAGGCTGACCTGGTCTTCTTGGCGATGGGATTTGTTCATCCGCAACAGGAGGGTTTGATTCAGGAGCTGCAACTGGCCACGGATGCGCGTCAGAACATTGCTATCGACGGCAACAACCAGACCGGTTGCGAAAAGGTATTTGCCTGTGGAGATGCGACTTCAGGAGCCAGCCTGGTGGTGAAAGCCATGGCTTCCGGCAAGAAGACAGCCTTAGCCATTGACGCTTATCTGAAGAAACAATAAAAGCAGCATGAACATCGAAATCAACGAGAGATAAATAACAAACTGAAAATAACAATCTAATCAGAACAATTTTATGTGCGGTATTACAGCCATATTCAACATTCATAGCGGAACTGCAGAGCTCCGTAAACAGGCACTTTTAATGAGTAAACGTATTCGTCACCGCGGACCGGACTGGAGCGGCATTTACCAAGGCAAGACAGCCGTTTTGGCGCATGAACGTCTTTCCATTGTCGATCCGGCTTCAGGTGGTCAACCGCTGATCAGTCCCGATGGCAAACACATCTTATGCGTCAATGGTGAGATTTACAACCACCGTGAACTGCGTGAACAGTTGAAGGACGATTATGAATTCCAGACAGGTTCGGACTGCGAAGTCATCTTGGCTCTTTACAAGAAAAAGGGCATTCATTTCATGGAGGATCTGAATGGTATTTTTGCCTTCGCGCTTTACGACGAAGAGAAAGATCTCTTCCTGATTGCCCGCGACCCGATTGGCGTCATTCCGCTCTACATGGGTCACGACGATGCGGGTCACATTTTGGTTGCCTCTGAATTAAAGGCACTCGAAGGCTTTGCAACCGAGTACGACCAATTCAAGCCGGGTCACTACTATTGCAGCACAGAGGGCGAGTTGAAACGCTGGTACACACGTGATTGGATGGATTACGAGCATGTCAAGGACAATCCAGCCAGTGTGCAGGAATTGCACGATGCCTTGGAAGCTGCCGTGAAGCGTCAGCTGATGAGTGACGTGCCTTACGGTGTGTTGCTGAGTGGCGGTCTGGACTCTTCCATTACGTCGGCTGTTGCCAAGAAATTTTCGGCTAAACGTATTGAGAGCGGCAGTCAGATTGATGCCTGGTGGCCTCAATTGCACTCGTTTGCCGTAGGTCTGAAGGGTGCGCCGGACTTGGCTGCTGCCAAGAAGGTGGCCGACTACATCGGAACGGTTCACCACGAAATCAACTATACGATTCAGGAGGGTCTGGACGCTATTCGTGACGTGATCTACTACATCGAGACCTACGACGTGACGACCGTACGTGCCTCTACCCCGATGTATCTGTTGGCACGCGTCATCCGCAGCATGGGTATCAAGATGGTGTTGAGTGGTGAAGGAGCCGACGAAGTATTCGGTGGTTACCTCTATTTCCACAAGGCTCCGGATGCCAAAGCCTTCCACGAAGAGACCATCCGCAAGCTCAGCAAGCTCTACATGTACGACTGTCTGCGTGCCAACAAGAGCCTCTGTGCCTGGGGTGTAGAGGGTCGTGTTCCCTTCCTGGACAAGGAGTTTCTCGACGTAGCCATGCGCCTGAATCCGGCTGCTAAAATGTGTCCGGGCAAGACCATTGAGAAGAAGATCCTGCGCGAAGCCTTTGCCGATATGTTGCCGGCTGAAATCGCTTGGCGTCAGAAAGAGCAGTTCTCCGACGGTGTGGGTTATAGCTGGATCGACACGTTGAAACAGATCACTTCAGAGGCTGTGTCGGACGAGGAAATGGCGCATGCAGCAGAACGTTTCCCGATCAATCCGCCGCAGAACAAGGAGGAATACTACTATCGTACGATTTTCGAAGAGCACTTCCCCAGTGCAAGTGCAGCCAAGAGTGTGCCGAGCATTCCGAGTGTGGCCTGCTCAACAGCCGAAGCCTTGGCTTGGGACGCCTCTTTCAAGAATCAGAACGACCCGAGCGGACGTGCCGTGAAAGGTGTGCATGAATCTGCCTACTAACGATTATAATGTCTTTTATCCGAGAGAAAGCCCGGTCCCATCATTCAGATGGAATCGGGCTTTTTTTGGATGGATTGCCAATCTGCCGATTAGTGGCTACAAATCTGAAAAAGTAACGTATTCTGTACGGTTAATGGCCGGTCGTAGGCAAAGAAGAGCACACCGTCAACCGGAGAAACGACCCGAGCCCGCTCCGATCCGTCGTACGGGTCCAGAATGCAAGCCAAAACGTCGCCTTTCCGCACATCCTCATTCACATGACGAACATCATAAAAAATGCCGGAAGCGGGAGCCTTCACCAGGCTGAACAGCTTCTCCTGCACCACTTCCGATGTAAAAGCCGAACGAATCTCCTTGTGCCGGATCACGCCCACCTGATTCAAGAAGCGAACCACCGAACGGACAATCAGATGCGCCTCGTCCGAATCGATCCTGTTCGTCCGACCCGGATAAAGCGAATAGGCCTTCGTGTCCCAAATCTGCCAGTTGTAGTTGAGCAACGTCGTGTCGAACGGCAACGGTTTACGCAGACAAACGTAGGGCAAGCCGAACAAGCCAGCCGTCTCTTCGTCCTGATAACCCGTCTCCATCATGCGCACATGCGGCACAAAACGTCCCGGCAAATAGTAGCTGGCCAACTGAATGCCATACTGATAACCCTGCAACTGTTCAAACAGTGCCGCTGCAATACGCTGCGTTGTCTCTCCTTTCGAGTAGCCCGGAAACATCCGGTTGATGTCCGTATCGTCCATCGCCCAGAAACGGCTTCCGATGTTCATGGAGAAGGGATTAGCCGACGGAACGACCAGAATCTCCTGATCAGGCTGCAATTCACCCGCTGCTTCAATCCGCGACAGGGCCTGTACGATTTGGGAACAGACAAACTGCTGTTGCACCTCGTCGCCTCGCATCGGTCCGACGATGGCGACACGTTTCGTTCCGCTACCGAAGCGGAATCCTTGGATCTTGAAATCATCCCGGAAGGGCGACTTCAATGTATAGAGTATTTCTCGTTTCATACATTCTTCGCATTATAATTGATGAATACGGGCAATGAGAGAGCCCTCATACACAATCGGATAGGCTCGCAACGTGAACAGCAGTCCCTTGCTGGCGGCCGTGACCCGCTGGAGTACATTGCCCGTCAGTGAGCTCACGATGCAACCAATCTCTTCACCCTCTTCCACAATGATGTTGTTCTTCACTTCGGTCAGAAAGACACCCGAAGCCTCCGCATTGATAAAGGCCACTTCATCGCCTGCCGACACCACCGGCTTGGAAATCAGGAATGGATCAATCTCCTCCTTCCACATGCCCATCCGGTTCATCAGATTCAGAATGCCCTCCACCAACCGGTTACCATACGAATGGTTGATGCGCATTCCCACGCCCATCTCCACCACCAAACAGGGCGTTCCTGTCGCATTGAGCGAGTGCGCCAAGGTCGATTCCAACACCGTTGCTGCCTCGTGAATCCAGATGAAATCCACGTTCAGCATCCGCGCCCAAGGCACCAGCGTTTCCGCCATGTTGATGTTGATGCGCACCTGCGGAATCTCGCGCAGGAAAATGTTGCTCGAATGAATGTCAATCACCATGTCTGCCCCTTTCAGATCGTTCAGAATCTGATAAGCAGCACATTCTGCCATCGCTCCGTCCGGATTGCCCGGGAAGATGCGGTTCATATCCAAATCGAATCCAGGCACACCCCGCATAATCGAATCAATGCCCAATGGATTCAAGGCGGGATAAATCTCGACCGTTCCATTGAGCAAATGACGTTTCGTTTTTAAAAGTTGAGCCAAGCGATAGCAGACATATTGTCCCTCCAGCTCGTCGCCATGCGTACCGGTCACAATGCAAATCCGTTTGCCACTATTACCGGACGTAATACAATTTTTTTTCACCAACAGCCGCTCATCGACCGGCAAGTCGGAAGAAACTACCACATTAATCATATTTTCAGTTGATTCTCATTTTCTGTTGATTCATAAAGTTCATGGACCCGGACGCACACCTCCGTCTGCTGCTGTGCAACGCCACGGAAGACGCCCCGATTGACCGGACAGTCAGCCGCATCGCGTCCGTGCGCTATTTTCAAGTAACCATATTCGATGATTTGCCGGTTCGTCGGGTCCAGTCCGCACCAAGCCTCTCCGTCATACACCTCCACCCACGCATGCGTCGCACCTTCGCCCAAGAGCAGTCCGCAGACGTAACGTGCCGGAATGCCCAGCTGCCGCAGACAGGCAATCAGAATATGGGCATAATCCTGGCAGACTCCTTGCCGCAACCGGAAAGCTGCAGCGGCTGTCGTATCGACGTTCGTAACCCCCGGCGTATAGGCTAACCAGGCATGCACCTGTTCAGACAGCGCGACAGCCGTTGGCCAAACGCCCTCCCGACGCACGTCGAAAGGAGCCAGGAACTGTGCCATCTCGTCCGACAGGGCCGTCAATGGAGAAGCATACACATACAAAGGCTGGACAACACCCGGAATGCGATAGGGTGCCTCCTGCCTGACAATTCCCTCACTGACACAGTGAAAGAAGGTATGGGGTTGCAGAATCGAGCCACACACAAAGGCGTTGCCGAGGGAATCGCGTCCCTCCATCCAGCCTTCGTGCGGATCGATCTGAAGTCTTTCGTTGACTATGCTTTGTGTTGCGAAGCTATCTGGCCGACACCGGAGCTTGAAAAAATGGTCTGCTACCGGTACGGAAAACCCGATTGAGGTTTCATAGCTGTATTGAAATTGCCTCATAGCAGAAATCTGTTCTAATACTTATAACATGACGAGTCGGTTGATGAATTGCAGCAGGGTGCGCCGGTAGGTTTCCGGATCCATCTCCGGAGCCTCATCTGCCGCCAACAACTCTTCCAAATGGCCCAACATCACCCGATCAAACACACCGTCTTCCAGCATCGAACAGCTCTTCAACTTCTCGAAGGCCTCCTGGATGCGTTTCCGCGGATAATCGAAGCGGATGTGCATATCGATGTTTTCCACCAACCGTCCGATGTGAATCAGGTTCAGTACGCGCACGTCCTGGATACGTTCTTCCAGCGAGCCCCAAAAAGCCAGCAGATAATCCGTCACTGGCTGCAACAGCGTGATGTTCCGCTGTTTCTCGGCAGCACAGTTCTTCACCAACACCAGCGAGAGTTGGATATACGAGAGCGATTCACTCATGATCTCTTCGCGCAGCACAATGCCATTGTCGTTTGCAGCCTCCAGTCCGGCCAGCAAGGAGCAGGGATTCTTCGCATCGTAAACCAGTCCCAGGAAGGGCCAGTTGGCATCTAACGAAGCATACGGAGCATCCAGTTTCCGGTAATATTCTTCATAAATCGACGGGTCGCCATCGATCATCCGGTCGTAATAACGACGCAACAAATGCAGATTGAGGTAGGCACGTTCTACGTACCGTCCCAACCAAAAGAGCCGGTTCGCCTTCACGGCCGAAATTGTTGTACAAGCTACCATGAATATACTATTTTAAGTTGATTTGTTTGTTATTTGTCTCAAAATTAAGCCTCCATTACCCACGTGTCCTTGAAGCCTCCACCTTGCGAAGAGTTCACGACAAAGGAGTTGGGGTTGCGTGAGAAACGAGTCAGTCCGCTCTTCCAGACCACCGTTTCATTTCCGCTGATCACGAATGCACGCAAATCGGCCTTTCGGGGCGTCAGTCCGCCTGCATCGTCCAAAATGTCCAGATCACGGAAATTGATCACCTCCTGGGCAATCCACCGGCGCGGTTCATCAACGATCAGCTGACGCAATTCCTCCAGCTTTTCCGGTGTCAAATCGCGTCCGAACACGACACCATAACCGCCAGCCTCACTCACGTCCTTAATCACCAGACGTTCGATATTGGCCAAAATATAGTTGTAATCTGCCTCGTAATAGGGCAAATAGGTCGGTGCATTCTGCAGGATCGGCTCCTCGTGCAAATAGTATTCCACCATCTTCGGTACGAAGTAATAGATGCCTTTGTCGTCTGCCACACCATTACCCAACGCATTGATCAACGCCACGTTACCCTGTGCATAAGCCTCCATCAGGCCCGGAACACCCAGCAACGACGAGGGTTCGAATGTCAGCGGATCCAGGTATTCGTCCGAGACACGACGATAGATCGAGCCTACACGCTGCTTCTCGCCATAGAGTCCGCGATAGTAAACCATGCCCTGCTCCACGAACAGATCGCCCGGGAATGCCAAGGTGGCACCGGTCTTTTCAGCCAAATAGGAGTGTTCGAAAAAGGCCGAGTTGTAACGCCCCGGGGTGAGAATGACACCGATGCCCCGATTCTGATTCATGTCGAGCATCATGGTCTTGAGCAATTCCGCATAGTTACGGTTGTCCGCCACGGCATTTTCACTAAACGTTTCCGGCGACACTTTGCGGGTAATGGTCCGCGCAATCATCGGATAAGAGGCTCCCGAAGGAATGCGTAAGTTGTCTTCCAGCACGAACCAACGTCCATCTTCGGCCTGTACCAAGTCGATGCCGGCAATGTGTGCGTAAACGCCATTTGTCGGATCAATTTCTTCGCACTGAGGCATGTAACCTTTTGATGAATAGACAAACGGTTCGGGTACAACCCCATCAGCAATGATCTTCTTCTCGTGATACACGTCCCACAAAAAGCGGTTCAAGGCGTCCACGCGCTGTTTCAACCCTTTTTCCAGATAGGCCCAATCCGATTTCGTGATCACACGGGGAATCGAGTCGAAGGGAAACAATTGTTCATTAAAAACGCCCTGCTTATAGACACCAAAACGGACTCCAAAGCGTTCCATCCATTTGTTGACTGTATCTCTACTTTCAATTAATCGATCCATAGTCCTTATATTTACAATTATACTTTCTGTTACTTTTTCAGGCGTTTTATAATCGCTAAACAAACCTTTCAGTGCAAAAGTAAGCAGTTTGTTCATCAATTTGGCTAAAAATATCACCTTTTGTTATAACAGATGTAGCTTACTGATAATTTGATTTAATATAGGGCTATTTGTCTATTAATTTGTCATTAAAAACAGGGATTATGATTTCAATCAGTTAGTATCACTAATGGCTTATGGTTGGTTTCGGAAAACGGCCTGCCGATCTTTTAAAATTGCGGCGAAATGATCCAGTGCCCATTGCACCATCGGGCGGCAAGCCTCCATGAAAGAGATGCCTCGAGGCGTGAGGCTGTATTCGGTGTGTGGCGGAACCTCCGCATAGACCTTCCGCGTTAGGAAACCATCGGTTTCGAGCGTCCGGAGCGTACTCGTCAACACCTTCTGCGACAGATCGGGGATGGCACGTCGCAACTGCGAGAAACGCATTGGCTCGGCATGAAGCAACAACTCGTGCATCACCAGCAGGGACCATTTGTCCCCCACCCGCTCCAAGATGTTCCGGACGGGGCAATCGGGGAACAAAGGATCCAGCAAAGGCAACTGACCATGAGACAGTTCGTGATTCTTCATCACCCTATGCCTGCTCAATGATTCCGTCCGTCATGGTGTATTGTTCCAGCGAACCCTCCTTCGCCTGGATGCAAATATAAACCAACGGCTCCTTTCCTGTACAGCTTGTGCATCGGCTCACTGCCGGCTCCACCTTCACCAGACTGCCCGAAGCAACAGGAAACTCCTGTCCGTCCAATGTGAACACACCCTCACCCTGCAACACGATGTACAACTCCTCGTTCTGTTTGTGGCGATGGTTGAAAGGTACTGCCTGACCCGGTGCCAACGAACCGAAGGAAACCTCCATGCCCGTCGTGTTCATCACCTCTTTCACGAAAGCCTTGCCTTCGAAACCATTCAAATTACCGACACTTGCCAAGCAAAAGCCCTGGCCCTGTTGTTGCACTGTTAATTGATTCATGTTAAATCCTCCTCAAAATTTGTTTTTGTTTGACGCTGCAAAGTAAGATCATTCTTCGGAGCGACACAAGTAGGCACGTTGCCGAATGTAAGTTTCCTGCAGGTAACTATCGTTCATCATCAGCCATTTACCTTCGAACGATTTAAAGAAGTTTAGGAGAAAGCTCGCCATTCCCTGAGCTGATTCCGTCACTCTTGCTGGTTGTCCGATGGCCTTGCCACGATGGTGTCCGACGTCCCTTGCCCGGCTTACTGTGAACCAAGCAGCCAACCTATCCTGCTGACATCATGCCTGTTGGGGTGAGTACTGGAACAATTCGAGAGCCGTTCGAGACGCGCGCCTGTCTGTATCTGCTCCTGCGTTGTTCTGTCTTCGCTTGCAAAGATACTGTGCAAAGTATCGACCTCACGAATTTTTTCGCCACTTTTTTCAAAAAATTTTACAGAATTACCTCTCTGTATTGATTTTTAGATATTTAGCATACAGTAACCGCTATGCTGTTGCTGGCATTCGCTTTCCCTGCCCTCCTCTTCTCATCCTTCGTACCGTTGTCATGCTTGTCATATTGTCATATTGTCAAAGTTGATTCTGGAAGTTGGAAAGAAAGTTGTTATACAAACTATAATAAAAATATAATTATATTTTTATTATATATATTGGATATTAGATTTCTTCTTTTTGGGAAATCAAGTTTGACAAGATGACAAGATGACAACGATGACAAGCCCTTTTAGGCTAATCATACTTATAACTGATTATGTATAAATAGTTTACAGATTCAAATCCGTTCCAATGCTCCCTTTTGAAGAATCCACATGCTCTTCCAAAAGGCTCATACAGCCTTCCTTCACGCCTCTTCCTGTCCGCCATGTCCGGCAGCCTCGTTACCCAGTCTCCTCCACCCTGCCTGATCCCCTCTTCCACCCTCTCAAACTACAAAAGACTGGCCTGCAAGAAATTAAAACATTCTATGAACTTTGTAGAGAAATTATTCGAGAAGTAACGTTTTTTTGCTTATCTTTGCCAACGTAAAACTTAAAACGAAGAATCGAGCAGATCATGGCAAATGATAGTTACAAAACGATTCGGGCAGTGTCCGAAGGCTATTATTCCGAAAAGCGCAGCCGCTTCATCTCGTACGCCATTCCCGTACGAACCCTGGAAGAGGTAAAGGAAGCTATAGCCAAGTATCGCAAAGAGTATTACGATGCACGACACGTCTGTTGGGCCTATATGTTGGGGCACGAACGACTCAACTTCCGGGCTAACGACGACGGCGAGCCCTCTTCGACGGCCGGCAAGCCGATCTTGGGACAGATCAATTCCAATGAACTGACGGACATCCTGATTGTCGTGATCCGTTATTTCGGCGGCATTGAACTGGGAACCAGCGGACTGATCGTTGCCTACCGGACGGCTGCAGCCGAAGCGATTGCCGCTGCAGAGATTGAGGAACGCACCGTGGATGAGACGTTTACCATCCAGTTCGAATATCCTTACCTGAACAGCGTCATGCGCATTGTGAAGGAGGACGGACCGACCATTCTTGCGCAACAGTTCGAAATGGACTGCGAAATGACACTCCGCATCCGGCAGGGAGAGGCTGAACGGCTTCGCAACCGCCTGCTCAAAGTGGATAGTTGCCGGCTGAAACAGGAGGAATGCTAACTCCCCGAAGCGGTACCTCGGACGTAAAAAACATAGCAATTTAAGTTCAAACAAAAAATAGTCTAACAACAATGGATCGAACGTTTCAAGTTATCCTTAAACCTTTGCGTCGTTTCGCTATCATGAAACCGAACGCGAGTCTGTTACTTTTCATGGCAACGATCATTGCCATGGTGTTGGCCAACTCGCCGTTGGCAAGTAGTTACCATCAGTTGCTGGCTTTCCCGATCGACCTGCAAGCGGGTAAGTTCAATTTCTTCTCGCATCACGGCGAGCCGATGTCCATGCTGGCTTTCGTCAACGACGCCCTCATGGCTGTCTTCTTCTTCGTGATCGGTCTGGAAATCAAGCAAGAGGTGCTGATCGGAGAGTTGAGCTCATTCCGCAAGGCGTTGCTGCCCATCATTGCTGCCTGTGGTGGAATGATCGTCCCGGTGATCTTCTACATGCTGGTATGTCACGAACCGCCTGCATCGGCCGGAGCCGCCATTCCGATGGCAACCGACATTGCCTTTGCATTGGCTGTACTGGGTCTGCTGGGCAACCGCGTTCCGCTGAGTTTGCGTATCTTCCTGACTGCCTTGGCTGTCGTAGATGATATTGGCGGCATCATCGTCATCGCCCTTTTCTACAGTTCGCACATTGCCATCGAACCGCTGCTGATCGCCTTTGGTTTCCTGGCGCTGTTAGCCATCGGCGGAAGGATGCAAATCAATAACTACTTCTTCTACTTTATCTTGGGATTCGTGGTTTGGATGTTCTTCCTCGAATCGGGCATTCACCCGACCATCGCCGGTGTATTGGTAGCCTTTACGGTTCCGGCACGTCCGAGGGTGGAAATGGACTCCTTCACGAGCGAAATGGGCGGTTATTTGCACCTGTTGGAGCAGCAGAAGGTGATTCAGTCGAAGAAGGCAACCGTGCTCTCTGGCGAGCAGATTCATGTCTTGAACAACATTCACGTGTTGGCCAACAAGACCATCAGCCCGTTGCAGCGCATTGCCGACAAGTTGCACCCGATGGTGAACTATCTGATCCTGCCGCTTTTCGCCTTCGTGAACGCGGGTGTAACCTTCGGAGACATCAATCCGAGCTCGTTGGTTCACGTGCCGTTGGCCGTGCTGTTAGGTCTCTTCTTGGGCAAATCGTTGGGTATTTTCTCCTTCTCTTACCTGTTCGTCAAGCTGCGCATCGTGGCCATGCCGACCGGTATGTGCAAGCGCAATCTGTTTGCCGTTTCGATGTTGGGCGGTATCGGTTTCACCGTGGCACTGTTCATCGCGAACCTGTCGTTCGATGCCTCCACGGCTGAAGGCATCGACTTGCTGAACCAGGCTAAATTGGGCGTCTTCTCCGGATCATTCATCTCCGGATTGGTCGGTTACTTCTTCTTGAAGAGTGTGCTGCATCCGATGGACAGCACCGAACCGATACCCAACAAATAGGGGTAATACAAATATTCCATGATTTCGATCGGGGACACTCCGCCTAATCCAGATGCCATCAACAATTGGGCTCCGTACGGAATGATTCCCTGGATGAAACAGGAAAAAATATCGAGTAGGCTCGCGCTGCGGCGCGGGTCTATTTTGTATCTGTCCGCAATGTCTTTCGCAATCGGTCCGGCCATCACCAGGGCAATGGTGTTGTTGGCGGTACAGAGGTTGGCAAAGCTGACCAGCGCGGCAATACTTCCCTCCGCTCCTCGCCGGCTCTGAATGTGTGCCGTCAGTTTCGCAATGATCCAGTCGATGCCGCCGTTGAAACGAATCATCTCCAACATGCCGCCGGCCAACAGCGTCACAATGATCAGTTCGCCCATCTGATTGATGCCGGTGCCCATGGCTGCCGTCCAACCCCATACGTCAAATCCGTCGCACCAGAGTCCCACGGCTCCGGAAAAGAGAATGCCCACACAGAGCACCAGCATCACATTCACACCGGCTAAGGCGGTGACCAACACAACTAAATAGGGCAACACTTTGAGCCATTCGATGGGAACGGGTTCGTAGCTGCCTGTTGTCTGCAAGCCCATCAGAATGTAGATGAGGGTTGTCAGGAAGGCAAAGGGCAAGACAATGCGAATATTGGCCTTAAATTTCTCATTCATCTGACAGCCTTGTGTACGCGTGGCAACAATGGTGGTGTCGGAAATGAAGGAGAGGTTATCGCCAAACATGGCTCCACTGACCACGACGCCCAACATCATGCCGACAGGCAGTCCGGTCTTTGCGGCTATGCCGACTGCCACGGGCGACAGGGCAACAATGGTGCCAACAGACGTCCCGACAGAAATGGAGATAAAGCAGGCTGCCAGGAAAATGCCGGCTGCCAGCAGGTTGTTGGGCAGAATGGCCATGGCCAAGTTGACCGTCGCATCGACTGCTCCCATGGATTTGGCGGTCTGGGCAAAGGCACCTGCCAAAATAAAGATCAAGACCATCAGCATGATGTTGCTGTTGGCTGCACCCCGGCAGAATTGCTCGATGCGCTGGTTCAGGGCGCCTCCTTTCGAACGCGCCACAGCCACAACCGAAGCCAACAGAAAGGCCACGGTAATGGGCATTTTGTAGAAATCGCCTGCCACCAAGGAGACGAGCAGATAGGTCACTAAAAAGACGCCCAACGGCAAGAGTGCCCAACCGTTCGGTGCATGATGCAACAGCGATTGGGTAACGTTTGTTTGATGTGTTGTCTGTTCCATATGAAACTAAAGAAGATGTTTGCTATTTTTTCGAATGAATCTGTTTGAATTGCATACAGCCGAAGCTGGCAACCGATCAGGAGAAACCTTGATTGGCTCAGGCTGACGGCTGCGTTCGTTGAATATCCTCCAATACCTTGGAAGCCTTTTCGACCGTGGGAACCGACTGAATAACAATGCTTCGTTTGCCTTTCAGATCGCGTAGGTTACATGTCGTCGGATGCTTGCTGATGTAACCCAGCAACTTGTCGAACGCTTCACTCTGGTAATAGGGACTTTCGACATTGGCAATGAGGTGAAGAATCATGCGTGCCTGTTTCAGCACCACCTTCTCCAAGCCCAACTGCTTGGCCATGCGCCGGAGCCGGACAATCTGGATCAGCTCCTGCCCTTCGTGTGGAATCTTGCCGAAACGGTCTTCCAAACGGCTGACAAAGGCCTGTATGTCACGCTCTTCTTCCATTCTATCCAATTCACGATAGAGCGAAACGCGCTCGGAATCGTTCGGAATATAGGTGGGCGGGAAAAGCAGCTCCAAGTCGCTCTCGATGTAGGTTTCACGTACATAGCCACTGCCTGTGTCGCGATGTTCGCCAGTGGTGTCTGCATACAGTTCGGCAAACTCGTCGCTCTTCAATTCATCAACGGCCTCTTCAAGAATCTTCTGGTAGGTTTCATAACCCAAGTCGGCAATGAAGCCGCTCTGTTCAGAACCTAACAGGTTGCCGGCTCCTCGGATGTCGAGGTCCTGCATGGCAATGTGAATGCCACTGCCCAGATCGGAGAAGTTCTCGATGGCTTGCAGACGACGACGTGCCTCGGGTGTCAGTGTGCTGAGTGGCGGCGAGAGCAGGTAACAGAAGGCTTTCCGGTTACTTCGTCCGACACGTCCGCGCAACTGATGCAGATCGGACAAGCCGAATTGCTGGGCGTTGTTGACAATGATGGTGTTGGCGTTAGAAACGTCAATGCCGCTCTCCACAATACTCGTCGCCACCAATACGTCGTATTCATAGTTCACAAAATCGAGGATGATCTTCTCCAGCTTGGCCGGTTCCATCTGCCCGTGTCCGACAGCAACACGTGCATCAGGCACTTCACGGTGAATCAGGGCTTCGATCTCGTAAATGTTCTGAATGCGGTTGTTGATGACGAAAACCTGTCCGTTGCGGCTCATTTCAAAGTTAATGGCTTCGCGGATGATATCGGGATTGAACCGCTCCACTTCGGTTTGCACCGGATAGCGGTTGGGTGGCGGAGTCGTGATGTTGCTCAAATCGCGGGCACCCATCAGCGAGAATTGCAGTGTACGCGGAATGGGTGTGGCCGTCATGGTCAACGTATCGACGTTGCTCTTCAGCTGGCGCAACTTCTCTTTCACCGAGACGCCGAACTTCTGCTCTTCGTCAATGATGAGCAGTCCCAAGTCCTTGAACTTTACATCATTGCCAACAATCCGATGTGTCCCGACGAGGATATTGATCTCTCCGGCCTCCGTCTCTTTCAGGATTTTACGAATCTGCGCAGCCGTACGGGCACGACTGATGTAATCGACACGACAAGGGAAATCTTTCAAGCGTTCGGAGAAGGTCTGATAGTGCTGGAAGGCCAAGACGGTCGTAGGCACCAGCACAGCTACCTGTTTGTTGTCTGCCACCGCCTTGAAAGCGGCGCGGACGGCTACTTCAGTTTTGCCGAATCCCACATCGCCACAGATCAGCCGGTCCATGGGACGCTGTGCCTCCATGTCGCGCTTCACCTCGGCAGTTGCCTTCATCTGGTCGGGTGTATCTTCATACAGGAAACTGGCCTCCAACTCGTGCTGCAGGAAACTGTCGGGACTGAAGGCGAATCCCTGCTCCTTCCGCCGTTTGGAATAGAGCAGAATCAGATCGCGGGCAATGTCCTTGACCTTCTTCTTAGTCTTCTCCTTGATCTTTTCCCAGGCTCCCGTGCCCAACTTGTTGAGTTTCGGAGGTGTGCCACTGTCCTTGCCTTTGTATTTCGACAGTTTATGCAAGGCATGGATACTGACGAAGAGAATATCGTTGTTTTGGTAAATCAGTTTGATGGCTTCCTGAATCTTGCCGTTCACGCTTGTGCGCACCAGGCCGCCAAACTGTCCTACTCCATGATCGATGTGGACGATGTAATCGCCAATGGTGAATTGATTCAGCTCCTTGAGCGACAGGCTGATTTTTCCGCCACGTGCCTGATCACTCCGGAGATTGTACTTGTGGAAACGATCAAAGAGCTGATGGTCCGTGAAGAGACAAATTTTCAAGGTGTCGTCGGCGAATCCTTCGTGAATGGTCTTGTTGACAGGCGTGAAGGGAATGGGGTCGCCTCGGTCTTCAAAAATGGTTCGGATACGGTCGGTCTGTTTTTCCGTATCGCTCAAAATGTAAAGTGAATAACTTTCGTCCAAGAAACGGTGGAACGACTCGCTCACCAGATCGAAATTCTTGTGGCAAACAGGCTGCATCCGGCAGGGAAAAGCAATCGTTGCATCCGCTACGCCAAAGGCTTTTGCTCCTATGTGAATCCGTCTGAAACGCAATGCCTCGTGCAGGAAATCGTCTGCCTGCACTAACTTGCGTCGCATCTGGTCGGCATCGGCAAAGGAGTCTTCGTCTGCCTGTACCGGTTCTTCGTTCCAAATGGCACCGATCCGCTCCTTACACCAGGCCAGGTCTCGCGTCACGAGCAAGGTCGAATCGGGCAAAGAAGCCAACAGGGAAGCTGACTTCTGCGAATCGTTTCGCATCTCCGGGACAATGTAAATGGTTTCGAGCTTCTCCTTGGAGAGCTGCGTCTCTACGTTGAAGGAGCGGATGCTCTCAATCTCATCTCCAAAGAAATCGATACGGTACGGAAACTCGTACGAGTAGGAAAAGACGTCGATAATGCTGCCTCGAATGGCAAATTGACCAGGTTCATAGACATAGTCAACCAATTGAAATCCATACGAATGGAGCACGTCGCAAACGAACTGGTGATCCAACCGGTCTCCTTGATGAATACGCAAGGTGTTTTGCTGCAAGACAGCTTGCGAAACAACCCGCTCAGCCAATGCCTCCGGATAGGAAACCAGCATGAAAGGGCGATCGGGTTCCTGTAACAGGTTCAGGGCTTCGGTACGCAGAATCTCGTTGGCCGAGTCGATATGTCCATACTTGATGTCGCGCCGATAGGCGGAGGGGAAGAAACAGATCTGGTCGCCACCGGTCAACTGGCACAAGTCGTGGTAAAAATAACCCGCCTCCTCCAGATCGTTCAACACACACAACAGACTGGTCTGCCCTTTCGAAAAGAGGGAGGCCATGGTCAAAGCAGCTGCCGACCCAGTCAATCCGCTCAGATACAGGTTCCGTACAGATTCTTGCCGAAGGGTCTGCTGCAAAGCTGTCACCCCGGGATGGGTGGCAAATTGTTCCAATAATGCTTTTATATCCATCTGTCAATCCAGAAAAAACAGGGAGACACCCACCACACTGATGAGCGCACCCAAGATTTCACGAAAGGTCACGCGTTGTTTGTACAACAAATAAGAGGGTAACAGGATCATAATCGGTGTCAATGCCATCAAGGTAGAGGCAATGCCTGCTTCCGTATATTGAACTGCCATCAACGAAAATGAGACGCCCAAGAAGGGACCAAAGATCGTTCCGACTGTAGCCGACCCCATCGCTTTCCGATCGCGCACAGCTCGTTGTAACCGATTACCTTGATGGGTAGACAACAGGATGATGATGAAACCGATCACACCGATGATAGCTCGGATTTGTGTCGCGGCAAAGGGTACCATGAATTGTTCGACAGCACTGTCCAAATCAACAGTCTCCATGAAATAGTTCATACCCAACTTGCTGAAAACCAATCCTACGCCCTGTCCCATGCCAGCTCCGATGCCATACAAGACGCCTTTCCAAGGGAGCGAAATGTGCCAACCGGGATGGTCGCCTCCTGACTTGCTCACGATGGAGAGAGCAATGCCCGCAATGGTGACGAACATACCTAACCAGGCTTGTGGAGGCAACTGTTCGCCCAAGATCAGCCAACCCGTCAGAGCTGCTGAAGGCGGTGCTAAGGTCATGAAGAGTTGCCCGAAACGGGAACCGATGTAGATGTAGGAGTTGAACAGGCAGTAGTCGCCCAACACATATCCGATGAATCCGGATATTCCCAACCAAAGCCAGGCTTCCCCATTCGCATGCAGCGGATAAGGCGCACCGGTCGTTACCCAAAGCGTCACTCCCAACATGACCAACGAGAGCGAGAGGCGAATCACGTTGAGCGACAGGGTGCCGACTCGCTTTCCTGCATATTCAAAACAAAGGGCCGTGGCTGTCCAAGAAACCGCCACACCCAATGAAATCATTTCACCCAGATACATGTGCTTGCTTGTTTTGTGCTATTGGACTTTTTCTGATTAGAAGGGGACCTCGTTGGGATTTCCTTGTGGCAGGTTGAAGTCGCCACCAGGTGCCGAAGAGAGATTGCCAAACGGATCGCCACCGGGAGCAGCTGTTCCTCCTCCGTAGGCATTGTCTCCAACACTTCCAGCCTTATTACCTGCTGAACTGAACTCGCGTACGGGCATGTCGTCTTCAATATTCATAAACTTTGCATATTCGCTCTTGAAGCGGAGACGCACATCACCGGTTGCACCATTACGATGCTTGGCAATAATGATTTCGGCTAAACCAATCAATGAGTTTCCCCGTTCATCTTCCGTGATCTTGTAGTATTCAGGTCGGTGAATGAAGCAGACCATATCGGCATCCTGTTCGATGGCTCCGGACTCACGCAAGTCGGCCAACTGCGGACGTTTGCCTTCCACACCTTGACGCGCTTCAACACCACGGTTCAACTGCGACAAGGCAATGATCGGGATGTTCAACTCCTTGGCCAATCCTTTCAACGAACGCGAAATCATGCTGACCTCCTGCTCACGACTACCGAAATTCATGCCACTGGCATTCATCAACTGCAAATAGTCGATGATAATACACTTGATTCCATGCTCTCGGACCAATCGACGCGCTTTCGTTCGCAACTCGAAAACCGAAAGACTCGGCGTGTCGTCGATATAGATCGGAGCATCGTACAGTTCCTTGATCTTAAAGTCCAGCTGTTGCCATTCGTAGCCTTCAAGACGACCACTCTTGATCTTCTCACCTGGAATCTCACATACATTGACAATCAAACGGTTCACCAACTGAACGTTACTCATTTCCAACGAGAACAGGGCTACTGGAATGTTGAAATCGACTGCCATATTCTTTGCCATAGAGAGAACAAATGCTGTTTTACCCATGGCCGGACGAGCGGCAATGATAACCAAATCGGAATCCTGCCATCCGGACGTGATCTTATCCAAACCACCGAAACCGGTTCGCAATCCACTCAAGCCCTCCTTCTGGTTAGCGGCACGCTCCAACATTTCCAAGGCATCCTTGATCACGGGATTGATCTGCGTCACGTCTTTCTTGACATTCCGTTGCGAGATTTCGAAGAGCTTGCCCTCCGCCTCCTGCATCAGGTCATCCACATCAATGGTCTCATCAAAAGCACTGTTCTCCACTTGAGCGGCAAAAGAGATCAGTTCACGTGCCAGGTATTTCTGCGCAATAATGCGAGCATGATACTCAATATGAGCACTGCTGGCAACCTGACTGGTCAATTGGGCAATATAGACCGGACCGCCAACATCTTCAAGTTCTCCTCGACGACGCAATTGCTCTGTCACAGTCAACATATCGACCGGCCGCTGGCTGACAGCCAGATCCACAATAGCCGAGAAGATTTTCTCGTGAGCCTTCTCATAGAAGCACTCTGGCTTCAGAATCTCACTGACAATTGAGTACGCATCCTTTTCTAACATTAATGCGCCCAAAACGGCCACCTCCAGCTCACGTGCTTGTGGCTGGATACGACCGGCTAAGTCAGCAGGCAAAGCGGCCGGTTTCTTTCGTCCCCGGCCTGTTCCTTTGGTTATTTCTGCCATATATGAATTGTCCCTTGCTTTTTGATTTATAATGATTTCGGTTTGTACAAGGCGTTCCACCACGTTGCATCATCTTGCAACCATTTGGCGAACCAAGCGAAAATGGTGTTTTGCCATTGCAACCGTTTATCATAATCCAAAATATGATGATCTTGTCCCTCGACTGCGACAAAAGCAGTTTCACGACCCAACAGCTTCAAGGCCGTAAACATCTGAATACTCTCACCGACCGGCACATTGGTATCGACTGCACCATGCAGGAAGAGCAACGGTGTGTGAATCTTATCGGCATTGTAAAGTGGACTCTGATCGACAAAGAGCTTCTTGTCGCTCCACGGATAGCTGTTGGCCATCGAAACTTCACTATAAGAATAGCCCCAATAACCTTCACCCCAGTAGCTGGTGTGGTCGCTAATGCCCGCATGTGAAATGGCTGCGGCAAAAATGTCGGTTTTCGTCTGCAGGTATTGGGTCATGAATCCACCATACGAAGCTCCAATACAACCGATTTTCTGTGCATTGACAAACGAATGTTCCTCACAGAAACGTTTCGTTCCCTCGATAATGTCTTCAGCAACTCCCTCACCAGCTGTATTGACGTGACGAGCCGAGAACTCCTGACCGAAACCGGTAGCTCCGCTCGGTTCAATCACATAAACCACATAACCTAAAGCGGCATAGGCATGGTGCGGATAGCGGCTCTCGAAAGTACGTTCCGTCGGAGAGCAACCGCCATAATAGTTGACAATCATCGGATATTTCTTCGACGGATCGAAATGAGGTGGCAAGTAGAAGCGGCCATAAATCACATCGCCCCGAGAATTGGTGAAGTTCCACGCCTTGCATTCTCCCAACTGTACATCTTTCAAGATATCCTTACTCAAATCTTCAACCAATGTCTCCTTTTGCGACTTGGTCTGAATGACATAAAGACGATCGGAGTTGGAAGCTCCCTGTCCGTAATAGGCCAAAACAGGTGCCTGATCAGCCAAAGAGAATCCATTGACCAAATCTTCTGTCTCTTTCACCTGCTGGATCTTGCCATTGGCCGGATTCAGCGTATAAAGACTCACGTAGTCACGATTCTCAGCCGTGAAGTAGATTTGTCCGTCAGCGCGGCTCCAAACCGCACGACCCACACTCGGATTAAAACTCTTCGTCAACGGCTGGACCTTCTTCGTAGCAATGTCCATCAGATAGAGCTGTCCATCGGTCATACTCGGTGTCTGGCCCTCTTTCACATTCTTACCTATGCCATTGAATGTCTCTGGTGAACCTCCGAACAACACCTGTTTTCCGTCGGGCGAGAACTGTCCACCATGTACAAACCCATCCTGATCTACCAACAGTTCGCTCTGCATCGTCTGCAAATCAAGACGATAGATGGAAGTCAACGTAGTCGGACGTTTCGTCAACCGGTCTTTGCTGGTTGACACCAGCAGATAACGGCCATCAGCTGAAATGTCGCTCACATAACTGTTATGGAAACCGAAAGTCAGCGGCTGCATCAATCCGCTCTTCAAATCATATTTAGCTGCGTACGAACGGTTACGCCAGCCCGGCTGACGATCGTCTGGAACAATCACTTCATAAATCTCCTTTTTCTCCTTGGGTCCCTCTTGTGTCAATGTGAAGAGCAACCAATCCTCCGTCGGTGCAAATTCGAAAAATCCTTCTGGCAACTGTTTCGCAACCACTTGCTCCTGACCCGTAGCTGGGTCAACCGTCACCAAATCACGACCCTCCACGCCTGTACGTGTGTAATAGTAACGGTTCGAGCGAGGCATCCATTGCAGACGTTCGGTACGTTCTGCCAATACACGACCCGTTGCATAATCAGTTACACGACTGTAGTTCTTCACCTTACCACCTTCGGCTGTGTGACGATAACTGGTGATCAAATATTGTCCATTGGGCGAAATGGCCACTCCACTGAAACGAGTGCCCAACAAGACATCCGACATGTTATAGAGATGCTTGCCATCTTCCCGGAAAGCTACAATTCCATCCTTCTCGGTCTCGACACTTACCCGGATAGAATCGGTTTCTCCTGCCTTCGAAAGGTATTTGATAGCAACCGGATGCGTAGAGGGCTCCAAAGTCAACTCCGTTCCCTGCACAGCCTTTCCATCGACAAACAGTTTGTAATGGCGAATGCCTTCGATATGCAACTTGGCCTTCGTATAGGTTGTATTCTCCAACGTGAAACCGACCAAATGCAATGCATAGCCATGCTGACAACCGGGCAACACCTCCCCTTGCCAAGCTGTTCCCTGCTGAAGCACATCCAGTGAAAGGGGCGCATCCAGCAACGACTCATACGAGAAGGGCTTGGACTGCACATCGACTGTCTCGATTTGGAAAGGAGCCTGAACGGCATAAGGTCCCGCATAACGGAACGAGCGAACCGGCTGGTTTTCGGCTGACAACAGCAGCCCGCAGCACATTGCGCTCAAACATAAAATTCTTCTTCTAACTTTCATACCTGTTTTCATATAATTGATTTGTTGCTGACAAGTTCTATTTCTAATCCATCGTAAGCATACTGCACGTGTGCCGGCAATGACTGCTCTGCTACGGCATGCAGGCCGATCCTGTGGCTCATGTGCGTCAAATAGGCCTGTTTCGGTTGCAAACGGTCAATCAAGGCCAAAGCCTGAGGCACACTCTCATGCGACGGATGTTCCGCCTCGCGCAAGGCATCGAGCACCAAAACATCCACCCCTTGCAACTTCGGCACTTCTGTTTCCGGAAGCGTCAAGATGTCTGTCAAATAGGCAAAGTTTCCGATTCGGAATCCCAAGATAGGCAATCGTCCGTGCATAACCCGGATCGGCTGTACCAGCACACCAGCCACCTCAAAAGGTTCCAACGAAATGGTGTGCAACGCCAAGCGAGGAACACCCGGGTAGGGATGTGCCCGGAAAACATAGGGGATGCGCGTCTCGATCGCCTCCACCACATCCGACTCCGCGTAGATGGGAACGGCTCCCTGGCGGCAATAGGGACGCAAATCATCCAATCCGCCCACATGATCGTAATGTTCGTGGGTGAGCAATATTCCATCCAACTGATAAATCCGGCTCCGGATCATCTGCTGGCGGAAATCGGGTCCGCAATCGATCAAAATCCGTTTCCCAGCTGTCTCCACCAGCACAGAGGCACGGAGACGATTGTCACGCGGATCGTTGCTTTGACAGACTGCACACGAACAACCGATCTCAGGAACACCTGTCGAAGTACCTGTACCTAAAAATGTCACTTTCATCGTTTTGATCCGATCTATTCTCTCAACCTATATAATTCACCTCGGGAACCAGTTCAATGCCGAATCGATCCTGCACGGCCGTACGGATACTCTCCGCCACCAAAGCAATCTCATGCCCAGTCGCATCACCCAGATTCACCAGGACCAACGCCTGTTTCTCATACACGCCCACCGGTCCATGCTGCTTGCCTTTGAAGCCACACTGTTCGATGAGCCAACCTGCCGGCACCTTCACCCTTCCCTCCGAAGCGGGATAAGAGGGTATTTCCGGATGAGCAGCCTGCAACTGCGCAAACTGTTCTGCCGAAATCACCGGATTCTTGAAGAAACTGCCTGCATTACCCAACTGATCCGGATCAGGCAACTTCTCTCGACGAATGGCAATGACAGCCTCACGGACGGCAGCTACCGTCACAGGCTGACCGGCCAGCCGCTGTTGCAAATCACCATAACCCAATTGGAAACGGGTCGGATGTTTCTGCAAACGAAGTGTCACATACGTTATAATATAAGGATCATGATGCGGATCCTTGAAATAACTGTCGCGATAACCAAACCCACATGCTGCATGGTCGAAAATGCGCTTTTCAAACGTGAGCTGGTTGTAGGCTTCCACGCTCTCGACTACATCCTGTAGTTCCGCACCGTAAGCACCGATATTCTGCACAACGGCTCCGCCCAATTCAGCCGGAATGAGTGACAGATTCTCTACACCGCCCCAACCGTGACTAACGGCAAAAGCAACGATTTCGTCCCACTTTTCAGCTGCTCCGCAACGCAGCCACACCTCTTCAGCGGTCTCACGGACCACTTCACGGCCTCGAATCTGCGAATGGAGGATAATCCCGTTCAGATCATTCAAGAAAAGTTGGTTGTTGCCTCCGCCGAGGATCACGGAGTAGCACTCCTGAAAATACTCGTCACGCAAGATTCGGCCCAACTCCTCTTCCGTCTCATACTCCATGAACCAGCGTGTTTTCACCGGCAGATGGAATGAATTATAGCGTTCTAACGAAAAATTCTGTTCGATTCTCATGTTTTGTTTCTCGATTTGTGGACAAATGTACGGATAATTCTGGTTCTATCGACCACAAATGCCCTTAAAGGCACAATAGACACACACTTTGTCCTCTTCTGCCTGTACAAATGGCAGCTCGGGCGAAAAGATTTCTTCCAGACAATGCACCAAATTCGCTTCGAACTCGGCTTCGTAATCCTGGATCCGTTCGACAGGCTGCGTCACGCCCCTATCGATTTTCTGATAAATCGTCGGGTCAAAGCCAGCCTCAAAGAGCACCCGCATTGAATAAAGTGCAGGAGCTATGTCGCGTTGCTGCATCCGTGGATAACGGCTTAACATCCAAGAATACAAGAACAGCTGCAAGACACTGGCCGGCCGATCCTTGCAAGCTGGATCAAATAGGTCAGCAACCTGGTAGAAAAATGTATTCTTCTTACCACTCTTGTAATCGACGATGCGGATTCTTCCTCCCACTTCATCCACCCGGTCGATGAAACCGCGCAACTGCACCTGCTGCTGGCCGCCTTGAATGGGAACCGTCGTACGGATACTCTTCTCGGAAGCCACGTAGCGGAAAGGTGTCAACTTCCGGTCCCACGCAAGAATCTCCTTCACGTACCGACGGATGATTTCTCCGATCAGGTAGTTCTGGCCCATCAACGTCCGCGGAGTTGACTGCTTGAAAAACTCCGACGCAAAGGCCTGCTGAATCGCATGCGTCAAGGTAGGTTCATCGTTGGACAGTTTTTCCAACAGATCAGCCGTCACCATCCGATTGCAGAAAGGCTCGTAGAGCAACTCCATCGTCTTGTGCAAAATACTACCAAAGCTATCATTCTCAATCGTTTCACTGACCTCTTCCTCCTCGCCTACCTCGCAAAGCACCTGAAAATAGAATTTCAAGGGACAATCGATATAGGTGTTGATGGCCGTTGCCGAAAGCGCACGCGGACCACGCGCCAAGAAGGCCTGCAGCCGCTCCATCACTTCGGGCGTCTTCTCGATCGTCCAGTGCTTGGTTTGTGCCGAAGCCACATCATACACCACCCATTTCTGACGCACCGGCACTTCGTAATGGTAACGAAGTTGCTGCACGAACCGGCTCACTTCTCCCGTTTGCAGGCCATTACTGCGCGTATCATAAAGCAGACTCACTTGCTTGGCCCGACTGATCAGCCGGTAAAAATGGTACGCCCAGACACTGTCCTGATGTTCGTAGGTAGGCAAGCCGAATCCTCTCCGCAAGTTATAGGGAATAAAGGAGTTGGCTGCCTTTTTCAGCGGAAAAATGCCTTCATTCATGGAGAGGATGATCACCCGATCAAAGTCAAGCGCACGCGTCTCCAGCACGCCCATGACCTGCAAGCCGGAGAGCGGTTCGCCCTCGAAAGGAATGGTCACGCCCTCGGCAATTCGTTTGAGTAATCGGCAGTAGGTGTCGATCCGCATCTCCACACCCGACTCCTGCATGACCCCTCGCAAGCGGTTGACAAGCGCAAAATAGTGGAAAATAAACTCCTGTTCCACCTCATTGGCCGATTCCAGCTCCTCCAACTGACGATTCAGTTCACCCAACACATCCAGCAGGTAGTTCGCAAAACCCGCTGCCTCTTGCCGATAGCTGAAGAGCTTTTCTAACAAAGGGGTATTCGCCAACTCCTCAGGAGCCATCCAAAGCCGATTATTGGTAACAATCTCCCGGATCCGTTGAGAAATCACATCCGGAGCCGTCTGATAGACATACCGGTGATTCAGGATAGACAACACATCCCGATAGGAGAAATGAGGCAACCCGTCAATCCAACGAATGTTCTGCTGCAGCGAGAGCAGGTAATCAATCAAGGAGGAAATCGGGGTGGCCGTCAGCGGATAACCCATTGTAACGTTAATCTGTTTGATCTGTTCGGGCAGTGCGCTCAGGAGCGGAACCAGCAATTGCTCGTCTGGCAACACCACGGCCGTTCGCAGTGCCTGCTTGGGTGTCAGCCTCTTCTCTCCCAACAGCGCATGCACCTGCTTGGCTTGGCCGATGCCCGAAGGAATGCCGATCACTTCGATCTCCGGCTCCGTCAGTTCCTCCTTCGGCAACGGAAAGGCCGAGGGAAATTGTGCTTGGTTCGGACGCGCAAAATAGGAGGCCCGGTTGTTCGGATCGGTCAGCTTGTCAGAAGCATAATCCCAATAGAAATCCGCCAGGCCGCGTTGCTGCAAGATGCGCAACAGGTCCGTTTCGACCACCGAGAGCGCATTGAGTCCCACAAAGATCACCCGTTCGTACGGAAAATCCTTCCATTCTCCCTGTTCCAGACGCTCCACGACCTCGCGGAAAATCATTCCTTCGTAACCCAGTCCGTCAGCAGCCAGCTCTTGGCGGAACGTGTCGTACAATTCATAGAGAATTTCCCACAACGCCAAAAACTGTTTCTGTCCGTCCGAATCGCCCTTCGGATGAAACGACGACCAGAAGGATCGGATAGCACTAATCTGTTCTTCAGACAGATAGGTGTAAGCCTCGTCGATGGTACGCAAGTCCGTCACATTCGTGAATAGCTTCTGCGCATCAACACGATATTTATCGACGTCATCAAAATCGCCCAGCAACATTTCCCCCCAGTAGAGAAATTCATCGAAACGTTCGTCCGATCCGCTCACCCGCTGATAAATGTTGTACAACCGGAAGAGCAGGGAAATGCGATCGGCAGTCTGCTTGCCACTCAAACGCTGGAACAGATCGTTGACCGTCAGGATGACAGGCGAAAACAGCGGCTTGTCGGAGAGTTCCGACAGGTATTTCTGAAAGAAAAGCCCGGCTCGCCGATTCGGGAACACAAAGACCAGCCGACTGATCTTGGCTCCATAATGATGATAGAATAGTTGCGCTATCTGATACAGAAATGGTGTCATTGTTGTTGCTTGCAATTGTTAAAAAAGACGCTACTACCCGATGCGGGATCGGGTGTTGTACACGGACAAAGGTAATTGTATTTTCGGAATTGACCAAATGGAAAATAGGTTCCTCCAGGTGGCTATTTGACCTCAAAACGGACCTGCTGCTGATTGCCCGTCTGATCCACAACCGTCAGCTGGTGCTTCCCGATTCCCACGATGCACGCCATTTCGTGCCGGAACGAGGTAGTTCCCAAATAGTTGTCATCCAAGTGCCAATAGAGGAGAGCATCCGGACGCGCATGAGCAGCTTTGAAAACGAACTGCTCCGACTGGCCGGACAACCCCTTCGGCAAATGCAGGATGGCACCCGGTTCGGGATAAATCAGTTCTACCAACGGCTCACGCACGGGTGCACAACCAGGTTTCCAAGGTGGCAAAGCTCTGTAATCCAGCTGCGTCTGCCGATAATAATACTCCATCGCCGGCGGCAAGACAAACCAACTGCAGGTTTGCATCCGTTCGACGGACTCGCACGAACTGTTCACCCGATACTGCCCATCGGCCGAAAGATGAATGCGTTTGTGATAGGGACAAGGCGGTGTGGAGAGACCGCTTCGTGGCACATAGATCGTATCGACTGGTTCGCAGAGTGCCGTGGCCCGATGACCACTGCGCCGGCAGATCGGCAACCGTTCCAACTCGTCGTAGGGAATCTCAAACCAACCGGCCTCAGGCAACAGGGAGAACAGGTCAAACAGCACCGGAGCCGCCGTTCCCACGCCTGTCAGTCCGGGACGCCCCTCGCCGGACGCATTCCCTGCCCAGACCCCGACAACATAACGGGGTGTCACACCGATGGCCCACGCATCCCGACCCCCGTAGCTGGTTCCTGTCTTCCAGGCAATCCGTTTCATCGATTCAAACTGCTGCCAATCGGCCTCCTCTTCCGGACGATTCAATGCAGACATGGCCTCAAAGGCAAACCAAATCGAGGCATACGACAAAGGGGCTCGATCGCTTAACCGACTGTCTTGCAGGCTTCGGATCGGAGAAAGCGACCGTTCTACACGTTGTGTATCGGGCCAACCGGCCTCGTTTGCTGTGGACTGCTGATGGAGCATGGAAACGTTGCGCGGCTCATCAGCCGATCGCTCTTCCACGAAACAGCGGAGCGGATGAATATCAGCCCGATCGTAACGTCCATTATAAAGCCGATAATGGTTCAACTGACGCGCCAACGAACCATACATGCCTGTCAAGTCCCAAAGGGTGCCTTCCGCTCCTCCGAGAATCAAGGAGGCCCCATAATGGTCTTCGTTAAAGCGCAAGGTCGTCATACCCAAATCCTTCAGCAACTGCATGAAACGACCCGTATTGTATTGCGTAAGCATCCGCACAAGCGGCACATTCAACGAACGTTCAATCGCCACGTGTGCCGGAACGGCTCCTTGAAACTGCTTGTGATAATTCTGCGGACGAAAGCCCTGAATGTTCAGCGGAATATCCGGCACCAGCGTACCGGGCAACAGGGCTCCATCCTGCAACAAACCGGCATAGAGAAAGGGTTTCAACAGACTGCCCGTACTGCGTGGTGCTTGGATCACATCCACCTGCGCCCCTCGTCGGCTGTCCAACAGATCTGTGGTGTTGCCCACGTAAGCCAGCACCTCGCCTGTCTCCACATCGGCCATCAACGCCGCTACATTATATATATGGTTCGATCGATACTCCCGGGCATACCGGTTGACGATGGCTGTTGCCTGACGCTGGAGAGGAGCCTGCAACGTGGCGGAAAGACGAGTGCCCGGCCGTTGGGCCGCCAGTGTCTCCATCAGGTGAGGCGCTTCGTTGGGAAGCGGCACAGGTTTGTCCGGCAAGGGCTCCAGACAGGCCAAGGCATAATCTTCGGCAGACAAGACGCCAGCATTCCGCAAAGCAACCAAGAGCCGGTCGCGCTTGGCTTGCAACTGCTCCCGGTTCCGTCCCGGATGCATCAGCGAAGGGGCATTGGGCAACACGGCCAACAGCGCACTCTCAGCCCACGACAGCTCCACAGCCGGCCGGCCGAAATAACGCCAGGCAGCCGCCTCCACGCCCACCACATTGCCGCCGAAAGGGGCATGGGAAGCATACAGGCGCAATAGCTCCTCCTTGGAATAGTGAGCCTCCAGACAGAGGGCCCAGCCCAATTCGAGGCCCTTTTGCCAAATCGTACGTGATTGGTTCCCACGGGATATACGCGCCAACTGCATCGTCAGTGTGCTGCCTCCGCTCACCACACGCTGCTGTTGCAGGTTCTGTCGGCAGGCACGCGCCAACGCCCACAGATCGACGCCCGCATGGTTGTAGAAACGTTTGTCTTCGAAAGTGATCAGGCAGGTGGCAAACTTGGCAGGAACCGAATCGGCCGGCGGAAAACGCCACTGCCCGTCAGGTGCAATCCGAGCCCCCAACAGCTCCTCCTCGGCTGAATAAAGCAGGGTGGAATAGTCCGCCTCGATCAAGGGTCGGGGCAACCACAGCCAGCCGACCAGCCATCCAATCAGATACAACCAGAACGCATGAAACGCCAACCACATAGGCAACCGCTCATCCGATTATTCGTAAATGAAGAAACGACGCACCTCGGCATTGTTCATTTTCGACACCGAACGTATCTGATAAATAGGCACATGACGAATATTTGCCTCAATGGAACGATTGATCATCCCATGACCGAACACCAGCACACGCAGGCCGTCGTAATGCGCCTTCAGATAATCGACAAACTGGGCCGCTCGCTCGAACAGCTGCTCCTTGGTCTCCACATCATCCGGAAACTGGCGGAAATTGATCTCCTCGATCCGTTTCCCCGTGATGCTGCCCCAATCCATCTCACGCAGGATCGGCAACGTCTCAATGACCGCTTCCCGCCCGCGCAAGGCAATATGTGCCGTATCGATGCAACGCTTCAAATCGCTGCTCAAAACGACATCGAACGGGAATCCCTTCAACCGTTCCCGCAACTGCTCAGCCTGCCGGATCCCCTCCACCGTGAGTTGGCCCGGCAAATGGCCCTGTAAAACCCGTTTCCTATTTTCCACGGTCTCGCCATGACGTGTCAAAAACAATTCGATCATGCTGCTATTCCTTTTTGGAGCGCAAAAATAGAAAGAAAACAGATAAGATGATAGGGAACATTCCCAATTTTCATTACTTTTGTCCAATCAAACAGATAAAAATGACGTACGAAGAGACAATTGATTATCTTTTTCATGCCATTCCGGTATTCCAGCAGAGCGGAGCCGCTGCCTACAAGCCGGGATTAGGCACCTCCATTGCTTTGGACGAGCACTTGGATTTCCCGCACCGGGCCTACCGGACCCTGCATGTGGCCGGTACCAATGGCAAAGGATCGGTCAGCCACCTCTTGGCGGCTACGTTGCAGGCTGCCGGCTATCGGGTCGGCCTGTTCACCTCTCCGCACCTGGTCGATTTCCGCGAGCGGATCCGGGTCAACGGAGCCATGATCAGCCAAGCCTATGTCGTGGATTTCGTGGAGCAACACCGCTCCTTCTTCGAGCCGCTTCACCCCTCTTTCTTTGAATTGACAACCGCCTTGGCCTTCGACTATTTCCGGGCCATGCAGGTCGATGTAGCCGTCATCGAAGTGGGACTGGGAGGCCGGTTGGATTGCACCAACCTCATTACACCGATCATCAGCATCATCACCAATATCAGCCTGGATCACACGCAGTTCTTGGGCGAAACGGTCGAAAAGATTGCCGCCGAGAAGGCCGGAATCATGAAGCCGAACGTACCGGTCGTCATTGGCGAGGCGCCGCAGCCGGGTGTAGCGGCCTGTTTCCGCGAGACAGCCCAGCGCGTCGGCACCACCTTGACCTTTGCCGAAGAGACCGACGTGTTGCGGAGTGCCCGCTTGTGCGACCAGGGTTCACCCGAACAGGTTCCGGAAGAGCCGTCAGCCGGTTGCTGGCATTTCAAGAGCCGCGACTTCGGTTGGCTCACAGGAGAACTGGCCGGAGCGGTGCAGGAGCACAACGCACGCACGGTACTGGCCGCGTTAGCCATCCTGCGCCAGCAGCTGACCATTCCCGCCGAAGCTGTCCAGGAGGCCTTCCGCCACGTGGTGGAACTGACCGGACTCTGCGGACGATGGCAAACCCTGCAGACTGGACCGCGCGTCGTGTGCGACACCGGACACAATACAGGCGGTTGGGCCTACCTCTCCACCCAGTTGCAGCAGGTGGCCCGGCAGTACAAACGGCTTTGGATGATTGTCGGCATGGTGAACGACAAAGACATCACCGGCGTGTTGCAGCTGATGCCGAAAGAGGCGCACTACCTCTTCACGCAGGCAGCCATTCCACGTGCCCTGCCAGCCGAAGCATTTGCCGCCCAGGCGCAGCAGCAAGGCTTGCAAGGAAGCGTCTGCCCCTCGGTCAAACAGGCCGTTCGCGCAGCCCTGGAAGCAGCCGATCCCGACGATTGCATCTTCATCGGAGGCAGCACCTTCATTGTGGCAGAGGCCATTCCACTCTTTACGGAAGCCGTCTCCACCGAATCCTAACAACGCTTATCACATAAATAATAAATATCATGACTGAACTAATTCAAAAAAAACTGAGTGATTCGAAAGCCGCTCGCTGGACCGCATTGGCGATTGTGGCGTTTACCATGTTATGCGGTTACTTCCTGACCGACGTCATGTCGCCGCTGAAACCGATGCTGGAGGCTGAACTGCAATGGAGCAGTACCGACTTCGGCTTCTTTACCAGTGCGTATGGCTGGTTCAACGTCTTCTTCCTGATGTTGATCTTCGGCGGAATGATTCTGGACAAGATGGGTGTCCGCTTCACCGGACTGAGCTCCTGCCTGCTCATGGTGGTCGGTTGCGCCATCAAGTATGCGGCCGTAGCCGGTCTGATCGGCACCGAAGACGAAATCTTAGGCTGGAGTGCCCAGGTGATGTACGCTTCGTTGGGTTACGCCCTGTTTGGTGTCGGTGTGGAGATTGCCGGCATTACCGTTTCCAAGATCATCGTGAAATGGTTCAAGGGCAAGGAGTTGGCCTTGGCAATGGGTTTGGAAATGGCCACAGCCCGTATCGGTACGATGTTGGCCATGGCCATCACGGTTCCCTTTGCGAAGTATTTTGAGAGTGTCTCAGCCCCTGTCCTGCTCTGCTTGATCATGCTCTGCATCGGAACCATTTCGTTCCTCGTTTATTGCGTGATGGACCGCAAGTTGGATGCCTCCATCGATCCGAGCACCGAAGAGGCCGAAGAGCCCTTCCGCATGTCAGATGTATTCCTGATCGTCAAGAACAAAGGCTTCTGGTTGATCGCTCTGTTGTGCGTCCTCTTCTATTCAGCCGTCTTCCCCTTCCTGAAATATGCTACCGACCTGATGGTCAACAAATACAATGTAGAGCAGGAATTGGCCGGCTTCATCCCGAGCCTCTTGCCGTTGGGAACCCTCTTCCTGACCCCCTTCTTCGGTAACCTCTACGACCGCAAGGGTAAAGGTGCCACCATCATGATCATCGGAGCCGTGATGCTGATTGGCGTACACGTACTCTTCACCCTGCCGATTCTGAATGTCTGGTGGTTCGCTACCTTGATTATGATTGTGTTGGGAATCGCTTTCTCCCTGGTACCCTCTGCCATGTGGCCCTCTGTGCCGAAAATCATTCCCGAAAAGCAGTTGGGAACCGCTTACGCCCTGATTTTCTGGGTGCAAAACTGGGGTCTGATGGGTGTTCCGGCCTTGATCGGTTGGGTGCTCGACAGCTATTGCAAACTCGACAACACGAACGGCGGACCGGCCTACGACTACACCCTGCCGATGGCGATCTTCGCCTGCTTCGGTATCGTGGCCCTGATCGTTGCCTTCCTGCTGAAACGCGAAGACCGGGTCAAGGGTTATGGTTTGGAATTGCCTAACATCAAGAGATAAAACGGTATGCTCTGTTTTCCGAATGCAAAATTGAACTTAGGGTTGAACATCGTCAGCAAGCGGCCCGACGGCTATCACAACTTGGAGACGGTGTTCTACCCCATCCCTGTACAGGATGCGCTGGAGATTGTTCCCGCCGAACAATTCTCCTTCGCGCAGACCGGTATTCCCGTGGATGGAACAGCCGAGCAGAACCTGGTGGTGAAGGCCTACCGGCTGCTGCAGGAGCGTTTCCCGCTGCCGCCTCTCTCCATTCATCTCCTGAAAGCCATTCCCTTCGGAGCCGGTTTGGGCGGAGGATCGTCCGATGCAGCCTATATGTTGAAGCTCCTGAACGACCATTGTCAGTTAGGACTATCAGCCGATGAGTTGGAGCAAGAAGCTGCCCGGCTGGGAGCCGATTGTGCCTTTTTCGTCCGCAACCAGCCCGTGTTTGCGACCGGCATCGGCAATCTCTTTGAACCCATCGAATTGTCGCTCAGCGGTTACCACCTCTGTTTAGTCAAGCCCGATGTAGCCGTCTCGACACGCGAAGCCTACGCAGCCATCCAGCCGCAGCAGCCGGCTGAAAGCCTGAAGGAGATCATCCGCGAACCGGTTGCCCACTGGCGCGACCGCATGATCAACGATTTTGAAGCCAGTGTCTTCCCGCAATTTCCGCAGATCCAGGCCATCAAGGAGCAGCTCTATACGGAAGGAGCCCTGTACGCCTCGATGACCGGTTCCGGCTCTTCGGTGTTCGGACTCTTTGCAGAGGAGACACAGCTGCACGATCATCCCGCCTTTGCCCACTGTTTCGTGTGGGAAGGCCGTTTATAATCTATCAGCAAAAACGCTGTAAGTAAACTGTGTATGGATTTACAGAAACAGGAACTTCTGCTCCAGATGGAGTATCTCTACGAAAAGGAGTCTTTCAAACAACAGACCGAGGCCATGGGCATCGGCCGCCTGGTGAAGCGAGGCATGTGCTGGTATCCGATCCGCATCGGACGTAACTACTACAACTCGCTCAATCAGTTAGTTGTCGAAATAGAACGGACCGAAGATGCCGACATTGAACACTGCTTCGAGTTCGGACGTCCGGTCCGTCTCTTTTCCGAAGAGGCGGGTCGTGTCCACTACCTCGACTTCACGGCAACCGTCAATTACGTGGATGGCGACCGCATGGTGCTCATTCTGCCCTCGCCCCAAGCGTTGACGAATCTCGCCCTGCTGACAGGAGCCATCGGTGTGCAGCTCTATTTCGACGAAACCAGCTACCGCACCATGTTCGAGGCACTGCATCAGGTGCTCCAGGCACGCAACAACCGGTTGGCCGAACTGCGCGACACCTTCCATGGCAGCCGCCGACCGGAGCAGTTTCAGTTCGGTCCGACCCGTTTCCCCTGGCTGAATCCATCGCAGGAACAAGCCGTCAACCGGGTGCTCCATGCCAAGGATGTGGCCATCGTACACGGCCCTCCCGGCACTGGCAAGACCACGACCCTCGTGGAGGCGATCTATGAAACCCTGCATCGCGAGAATCAGGTGTTGGTCTGCGCACAGAGCAACATGGCAGTCGATTGGATCAGCGAGAAGCTGGTCGATCGGGGCGTTCCCGTCCTGCGCTTGGGCAATCCGACGCGCGTCAACGACAAGATGCTCTCGTTCACCTACGAACGGCGGTTCGAGAATCATCCCGACTATCCGCAACTCTGGAGCATCCGTAAGGCCATCCGCGAGCTGTACAGCCAAAGCCGGAGCGGCAAGGATCGGGAGAAAATTCATCAGAAAATCAATGCGTTGAAAGATCGGGCAACCGAGTTGGAGATTCGCATCAACGAGTCGCTCTTTGCCGAAGCCCGCGTCATTGCCTGTACACTGGTCGGCTCGGCACACCGCCTGCTGATGCGCCATCGCTTCGGGACACTCTTCATCGACGAGGCGGCACAAGCCCTGGAAGCGGCTTGCTGGATTGCCATTCGCAAAGCAGACCGGGTGATTCTAGCTGGCGATCACTGCCAGTTGCCGCCGACGATCAAGTGCCCGGAGGCAGCCCGAGGCGGATTGGGCGAAACCTTGATGCAGGTGGTGGTGCAGCATCGGCCGGAGACGGTTTCACTGCTGACGCTGCAATATCGCATGAATGAGTCGATTATGCGTTTCTCGTCGGAGTGGTTCTACCACGGTGCGTTGCAAGCGGCTCCGGAGGTGAAGCATCGGAGCATCCTCGATTTCGACACGCCCATCGAATGGCTCGACACAGCCGAATTGGAAGAGAGCGGCGAAGAGTTTGTCGGAGAGAACTACGGACGCATCAACCGGGCCGAGGCACTCTTCTCCATCGAACAGTTGAAGCGTTACATTGAGAAGATTGGGAAACAGCGTTTTCTGGACGAACGTATCGACGTGGGACTCATCTCGCCCTACAAGGCGCAGGTGCAGTATTTGCGCCAATTGATCAAGCGGGAAGCCTTCTTCAAGCCCTTCCGTTCAGCCATCAGTATCAATACGGTAGATGGTTTTCAAGGGCAAGAACGGGACATCATTCTCATCAGCTTGGTGCGTGCCAACGAGGCGGGACAGATCGGATTCCTGAATGATTTGCGCCGCATGAATGTGGCCATGACGCGTGCCCGGATGAAGCTGATCATCCTCGGCGATGTGGCGACGCTCACTCACCATCCCTTCTACAAGCGACTGCATGCGTTCATCTCCCAAGGGGACTGAGTGTCCCCCGCGGAGGGTTCGCCGATCAACTTTGACAAGATGACAAGATGACAATGGTGACAAGGGAGAAGGGGAGCAAACCTGTAAAATATCCACCGCCTGCTTGCATAATTCAGAGAAAACAGGCATCTTTGCACTAACAAGTGCAGAAAAATGTAGAAATCGACACAAATCTGCACTCGTTAATGTAAAACGGATAAAATCGATTATGGAAATCAGGAGAGACATCATCGCAAAATTGAAGGATTGGAAGCAACAGGAGGGCCGAAAACCCATCCTCTTAAAGGGTGCGCGACAGATTGGCAAAACATGGGTGATGGAGACATTCGGTCGGGAAAATTTCGACTATTGTGCCAAATTTGATTTCGACCGACAGGAAGAACTGAAGTCTGTGTTCCGTCAGACCAAGTCTCCCCAACGCATCCTTAAGGAACTGGCCCTGTACACCGATGTTCCCCTCATTCCGGGTAAGACCCTGCTTATCTTTGATGAGATTCAGGAATGTAAGGAGGCATTCAACAGCTTGAAATACTTCTGTGAAGAGGCTCCTGAATATCATATCCTGGCCGCAGGCTCTCTGTTGGGCGTAGCCGTCAAGCGGCGTCGGATGACCGTTCCAGTCGGCAAGGTCCGGATCGAAAGGATGTATCCCGTGTCGTTCAAGGAGTTTCTCCGGGCGAGCGATGAGCAGGTGTGGCACTACGTGGAGGAACTGGAAGAGGCTGGTCGCCTGCCCGAAATCATCTTGAACAAACTGAAAACGGAATATCGCAGATACATGGTGTCGGGCGGGATGCCAGAAGCCGTCAAGTGCATGCTGGAGAACAGAGGCATGGCGGAGGTGGACAAGACCCTGCAGGACATCCTTGACCTCTACGAATTGGATTTTGCGAAATATGCCGAAGCGAGGGAGATTCCGCGGATTCATGCGGTGTGGCATTCCTTACCGTCTCAGTTGGCCAAGGAAAATCGCAAATTCATCTTCAAGGTCGTCAAACCGGGATCCCGGGCCAAGGATTATGAGGATGCTCTGATGTGGCTCGAAGATGCCGGCATGATTTATCGCATCTACAACATCAGCAAGCCTGCACTTCCCCTCTCGGCCTATGCGGATGTCTCGGCCTTCAAGATCTACGCCTGTGATTGCGGCCTGCTGCGTCGGTTGGCCAACCTGCCCGCGAACGTCGTGCTCGACAATGCTGCCAATTACACAGAATTCAAGGGCAGCATGGCTGAAAATGCCGTCTTGCAGTCGATGATGCCGTTGCTGGATGGAACACCCTACTACTGGTCCTCCGACAGTCGGGCAGAAATTGAGTTCGTCATTCAGGACAACGACCGGATTATTCCCATCGAGGTAAAGGCCGAGAATTGCATCAGTGGACGGAGTCTGACGGTCTATACGGAGAAATACCATCCCGAAGTGCGCATCCGTTTCTCGTTTCTGAACATGCAGCTGAGCAATGGCCTGCTTTCCTGCCCTTCCCCCTTGGCAGAATGGTATGGCAAGTTTCTTCCTGGGCTCAAGACTCCCGAATAAATCTCCGTGTGTTGGACTTATAGCTACACTGGGTTTTCCTTCTACAAGCGGCTGCATGTGTTCATCTCCCAAGGGGACAGAGTGCTCCCCTCGGAGGGTTCGCCGATCAACTTTGACAAGATGACAACCGTGACAAGGTGAGGGGCTTTGGGCCTTGATTTTTGTATCGTATATTTGTAAGTAACAAAAACAGAGGAAAATAAGGATACACAGTCACAAGATTTCAAGGCATTAAGAGAATTGATCGATCAGTTTACACCCGAGGTGAGGAAACAAGCCTTACAGTACCTCACAACTGTCATGGATACGGACGGGGCAGCTTTGGCAGATGGTGTATCAGAGAAGGAAAACCACCAGGTGAACTGTTGTCCCCATTGCAAGTCGACTTCGATACATAAGTATGGCATGGCGAAAAAGACAGGCAGCCAGCGTTACCGCTGTAAAGATTGCGGAGAAACTTTAGTTCTGACCATGTACACAAGAAAGACCCTCGGATTAATGTCCAGCGTGTCAATGCCATACACAGCCACTTCAAAACATTTCTCAGAAAGTTCGATGGAGTGAGCACCAAATACTTGGTCAACTACATCAACTGGTTCTTGTATCTGGAAAAGAAGGCATCGAACACCGTCTCGTTCATCAAGAACTTCATTTTGGAGATTCTGATGGACTACAATGCACGTGGGCTATACAGACAGTTTAAGGCTAACAGGGTATTAGTCTGTCAATGATTTATCAACACCTTTTCAAAACATAGCGTTATAAAGCAATCTCGCCCCGTCTGTCTGCTTCAGTACGAGTGTCCGCTGATGGCTCGTTAGCCGCAGCGGAAAGCTGAATGTGAATAATGTCTGTTCCATTACACTACAAAGATAATACAAGGAGTGCCTATCCATCCCGCCACCAAACATGGTGGGGGAATTTCGGCATATCATGTTAAATCCGTATCACCTGCTACACTTGCATCGGTGGTGCGGATTTAAGTTTGTGGTGTATAAAAAGGTAGTGGCTCACACGTCTAAGGTGTGAGCCACATTTAATCCTTTTAGAGTGTTAATGGTGCGACAAAGGCATCCACTAGCACTTTTTGACGCTGCAAAATTAGCGATTTCATCCCAATCCACCAATTTTAATGCAACTTTTCTTATAGGATTCCTTTATTTTTCCGTCATTTTATGGTCTGAAGCTGTGAAATGGAAGCCAAATCCCATGTCATGTGTGTCGCTGTCTCAACAACCTGCTGTAGTGATGCCCCTTTGTTTTTCAAGTTCATATATGCCTTGTTGAGTTCGATAATAAGGTCATGCTGCCTGTTGCTTGATATTCTGCCAATCAAAAAGGAAATGACTTTGATGGCTCCACCAAGACTGTATGACTCGTCTGACGTGACCTTGCCAGCCGGACCGCTTTTGATTAACTGGTACATCCTTGCGTCATATAACACTGAACCATGCGCACATATATTGCGAACGCAACGTATAGCCTCCATATAGTTCTCAAAGACCGCTGTCTGGTTTACCCCGAAATAGAGCGAGATGTCCCGTTTGTCGGTCACACTCTTCAGACTGGTGAATAGTGTCAGCATACTGCCAAGTGTCATGTGCTCCAGTGTCTTCCATGCAGGAGCATACTTGTCGTTCTTGTAGTGCTTGTGATGGCGGCGGATGTTCGCGTTCTTTCTGATGCCATCATAGCAAGTGCTGTCAAAACTGTCCACGAAGGACTGGTCGACTACGTTTGAGTTGACAAACCAACATGGATCGTCCCTGTATCTGTTACTGAGCGTATAAGTCATATAGGTGCGGAAAGCTACTTCAATCCTGCTGATGTACCTCATGAGGATGTTCCGTATGTCAAAGTCAAAATAGTACAAGGCTACGGCATCCGTGAACCTCGTCCCGACTTTCATCTTGTGGTCGCGCATCTTCAGTTGTGGATAGGTGACCTCAAAAGGGAAAAAGTAGAATCCCAGGCGATAATAGCCAATATCAAGAAGATTCTCCTTCGCCTTTTCCTCGTCCACGATGGTTACATTCCTGTCCCTGAGACGCTTAATCTGTTCCTCTATGGTTGTTACTTTCTTCATTATCTTGTAATTTGAATTCAAAATTACAAAAAAAATATCCGAAAACAGTAACCTTTTCCCTGCAAAATGCGGTTGCGGCATAATTCACAAGCGATTTGTGATGATTCATGTCCCTCTATTCTGCCTTCCATCTGGCAGGCTGGTAGTTCCTTTCAAGAAGTTCCTGCACGTCCTGTTCCTTATAAAGTACCTTGCCCTGACAATAAGTAAAGGGAATCAGTCCCTTGTTGCGATACTGCTGCAAGGTGTGTCGGCTCACTTTGAGCATTTCCGACAGTTTCTTGTCTGTCATGTATCGCACACCGTCCAGCAATGGGCGGTAATGCTGCGTAGCCTCTTCGTGCTGTTCCAGTGCCTTTCGGATGCGTCCGTAAAGGTCGGTGAAATAATCCTTCGTGATAATGTCCTGTCCTAACATGATGAATCTATTTTGATGGATTGACTATTTCTGTTTCCTCACTCTTAGGGGACTTCTCCGCCAGTCCGTCAGCAAGAGCTTTCACGTCCTTTGCCTTGTAGTACACCCTGTGCTGGAACTGCGAGAATGGCAGTTTGCCCTGTTCCCGTAGCGAATAGACCGTGCGGCGGTCCAACTGAAGACCTGCGCACACGTCAGCCGTGTTGAGCCATTGCTCCGGCTGCTTGTCCTCCGTCCGTGCATCCATGCTTGTGATGCGCGATATAAAGTACTCCACCGTCTGGATGAAGTCCTCAAAAGCCTTTTTCTCAATAATCACTATCTCCATATCTGTCCGATTTTTGATTTCGGGTGCAAAGTAACAAAGGAAAAAGCCAAACCCAATTAACGGCTATCCCATTTGGCTGAAAGTGCGGTCAGATGGCTGAAAAAGGCCTTCTCCAAGAAAATCATTCCTTAGTAAGAACTTATTAGTGAAACAGGTTGTCTTGATACCCCTAATTTTGCACCTGTAAGAATGCGACGTGGGACGAACGTTTTGTGATGGAGGCCGAGGCAAATGCCAAACGACCGACCCCTAAACTTTCTCCCGAACGTAAAGCGAGATTGGATCGGGTATTACGTAATATGCAAGACTCTAAACCGGTGTAATCGCCCAATACAAAAATCAAAATTTCAAAGCCTATCGTTGCTCGCTTGCAAGGATAGTGCCAACTGCCTGCCGCCTATCTACCACATCAGTCGGCTTGGATCTCCTCCGAAGCCTTCGATAACCCTTCGAATTGCGCGCCTGTTCTATATAGGGCCCGATGGCTGCGTTTGAATCTCGCTGCAAAGATATAACACGAAAGTGCAACCTTGCAAATTTTTTCACAACTTTTTTCAAAATATTTTTCACATCACTATTTTCACACTAACACAATTCATCTCACGTAACCGATTGTCATATTGTCATCTTGTCAAATTGTCAAAGTTGAAAATCGAAAAAAAGAAGATTGTCTCCCTATATTATAATAAAAATATAAATATATTTTTATTATAGTGTTTAATAATCATTTTTCTCAGATTATGAAAATCAACTTTGACAAAATGACAAGATGACAACGGTGACAACATTTATCCCCTTTTGGAGTCTGTATCCAGTGCGATTTAAGAGGTTCTATTTGTGTTATTACGGACTGATATACAATAGATTAATCAAAGATCAAAGAGAGCGATTCCCATGTGTAAGATGGAGAAATCAATCGTTTTACCATTGATTTGCTTCTGATGCGGTTTTCTCCGAATTGCAACTTGAGAGGACCGCCCTTCCACTTCCCAAGCTCCATTGCAACGGAGAAGAAGGGGGTGAAAGGGGAAGATTCAGGCAGGAAATGGAGTTCCTCATCGAGTGCATGAAGGAGATCGGCGAGAAAAATCCTTGAAGATTCCTTGGTCTTTACATCAGAAATCGATATTTTTGTCTTGTATAAGTAATTTATAATGTTATGCCAGAGTAACCATTCATTCCCCTATAAAAATTGATCCTCTTAAATAAACAAGCAGATGAATGATATTTTAACCGTTAAGCAGGCTGATTATTTGAATGATTATAAGCTTATCATTCATTTTAGCAATGGAGAAACGAAATCCTTCGACTTTTCTTCCTTGTTCGAGAAAGGCATATGCCATAAATTGAAGGATAAGAGTTATTTCAGAAACTTTCGGATAGACTCTTTCACCATCGACTGGAACAATGAAATAGGTTTTGCTCCTGAGTATCTGTATGAGAATGGGACGCCTTTGGATAAGGAATCTATCTGTGTAACAGCAAAATAAATACCATCGATTGGCTTAAAATTCACCTCTCACCTTGTCACCGTTGTCATCTTGTCAAATTGTCAAAGTTGTTCGGCGAATGGGGAGGAATAAGCGATCGGGCACGAAAGAGATGGGAAAAGCATTTGGAGAATCGGTATTTTTATTATAGCTTTGTAACGGTGATTAATTTAATGGCCATTATTTTAATATCGATTTAAATGGGTAGTTATGAAATTCTATGACCGTGAGAAAGAACTTGATACGCTTCGCAAGAATTGGGAACAGTCGGCCTCGCAATCCATGATGACGACGATGATCGGTCGTCGGCGTATCGGCAAGACGGCACTTTTGCTGAAAAGTGTAGAGGGACAGGCGTATCTGTATCTGTATGTTTCAAAGGATAATGAGCAGCTGCTGTGCAGCAAGTTTCAACAGCAGGCGCAAAGCCAGTTGGGGCTGCATATCCATGGTCGGATTACCTCTTTCCGGGAACTGTTTGAGGAATTGATGCGTTATGGCCGCGATCACCACTACACGCTCATCATCGATGAGTTTCAGAATTTTCTGAGCATTAACAAGGCCATACCCAGTGAGATACAGGACATTTGGGATCGACAGAAGGATCACTCGACGGTGAACCTAATTCTTTGCGGATCCATCTACTCGATGATGAAACGGATTTTCGAACATGGCGACGCGCCACTGTACGGACGTCGTGATTCGGCCATGCGGCTGTTGCCCTTCCGAACCGATGTGTTGCGGCAGATCCTGTACGATCATCACCCGGATTATCGACCCGACGATTTACTCTGCCTGTATATGCTGACGGGAGGCGTTGCCAAGTATGTTGCGCTGCTGATGGATGCCAAGGCGACTACCTGCCGGAAGATGCTGGAATTTGCCACGGCTTCCGATTCGCCCTTCATCACGGAAGGCATCGAACTGTTAGTGTCGGAATTCGGGCGAGACTATGGTACCTATTTCAGCATCTTGCAGCTTATTGCTGCAGGCATGACGTCGCAGGCGGAGATAGACAGCGTGATTGGCAAAAATTCCGGGGCCTACCTCAGCAACCTGTGTGATGACTATTCCTTTATCAACAAGCATGTCCCGCTGCTCAGCAAGCTGGGGGCACGAAACACTCGTTGGAGCATGGACGACAGTTACCTTCGTTTTTGGTTTCGCTTTATCTATCCGTATCAAGGATTGATTGAGGCGGGACAGACGGATCTGCTCCGCAAGTATGTATTGGACAATTATGAGCTGTTTTCGGGACGTACCTTGGAGTTGTGGTTTCAGACGCAGGCGATGGAGAGCGGCCGCTTTACGCGGGTGGGCAACTGGTGGGACCGACGTGGCGAGCAGGAACTGGATCTCGTGGCCGTCAATGAGTTCGACCATACGGGTCTGATTGCCGAAGTGAAGCGCAACGCGCGGAAAATCAGTCTGTCGGTTTTGGAAAACAAGGTGGCCTCCTTGCCGCAGAAGGAGTTTGCCCGATACCATTTCCAGCTGAAGGCACTCTCCTTGGAGGATGTTTCCCCAAATCGTTTTGCAGAATAGTTGCCTCCCTACTCCCTTGTCACCGTTGTCATCTTGTCATCTTGTCAAAGTTGATCGGCGAACCCCCTGATCAGGCGGGAATGGAGGGCTGTTTCTATGGCAAAACGGTTGATTTACAGTAGAAAATCAAAGGCCCCGAGTAACATCACGTTGCCCGGGGCCTTTTTACATTCACTTATGAAAGATAAGATTTACCGGATGCGAATGACCTCCGAATAAATAGCTTGATCAGCACCATTGGCCAACACACCGACACGTGCGAACAGAGCCGTAGCTTTCGCTACGTCATTGTTACCCGTCAGATCAGCCGTCAGACTGACTGCACCCGGTGTAACGTCTGACACGTCCTTACGATACAGGTTGTTCACGTCGTCAGCAAACTGTGTCTTGCTCAACAACAGATACACCTTATTGATGGAAGCCGACGGAACCACCTGATTGATGTTGAACGATGCGTTCATCGTTGTACCTGATACAGAGAGAGAAGCGTTCGAAATGGTGAAATAGGGAGTTACCTCTACCTGCACCTCGGTCGAACCCTTGAGGTCTACGATCATCGTGTCGCGCTTGTTCTGCCACGGACCGTTACCGTCGCGGGTCACCAGCTTGTACTGGCCATCGAACAACTTGGCTGCAAACTTACCGTCTTGACCTACGAACACATTGATCGGGTCATGTTTTTCATACCCATCCTGATACAGCTGCAGACGAACCGCTTCACCCGTACCACGCAACTGCAATGCTTGTCCCTGATAAACAACCGTTCCACTCAAGGTCGATTGAGGAGCATCGTAGTTATCCTTTCCGCAACTGGTGAAGAGCACCAGCAGCAGAACCAATGAAAAGATATTCGATATTAGTTTCATACTTTGCTACTGTTTTAATTATTGATACGGATTCTTTACCAACAGCGGGTTGTTGTTGATCCAGTTCAGATCCAAGAAGTTGTAATAGTTCTGCATCTTGAAGTAACGGGCATTCGGAGACATGAAGAGGAAGTCCTCTACAAAGACCCACTTGCCATCGTTCGGATCGCCCGGAGCAACCACACGGTACGGCCACAGACGACGGTGACGTGCCTGCGGATCGTTGTTATTACCGTTCCAAACCTTATCAGCCAAACGCCAACGCTTCATATCCCAATAGCGGTGATCCTCGAACGCGAACTCAACACGGTACTCGTGTACGATGTTCTCGAACGTAACGGTCTTCAACGGCTGTACACCGGCACGTTCACGAACGGCGTTGATGTACTGAGCTGCCTTGCCATTGTTCAATTCAAAAGAGGCTTCTGCTGCGATCATGTAGGCTTCAGCGATACGGAAACGGGGTTCCCACATTTCTGAACCACGACCACGCGTACCGGCAGAAACTGTCTCATCCAGATACTTACGTACGTAGAAACCAGTCTTATTGACATACTGTTCGTTAGACTCCTTCGGACCATTCTGCGACGTGATCAGGTTGCCCTGGTCGTCACGAGAATCCAAATCGCCTACAACGATGTTCCAGTTGCCACCCTCTTTCACGAGCTGGCCGGTCTGCAAAACGACCTCCTTGCCCTTGAAGTCAGCACCCGGATAGATCACCGTACCCCACAGACGCGGGTCACGATCCTTGAAGGGAGCGTCAGCCGAATCATAGAACTTGTAGGTTCCGTTCTCTTCGGTTACGACCGGACTCTTCTGACCCGGTGTCTTCGTGTCGATCAACTCATACTCCTCGACGAGGTTCAACACAGCACCCATGTAGCTGTTGTCGATATCCTCGGCATGAGACTTCGGAGCATTGTTAGTCGTGAAACCGTGAGTCTGACCCGGATATTTATAGTCGCGAGCCCAGATCATTTCGGTGTTGTTCTCCTTCACGCAGATGGCGTTGTAGAAGTTCACACCCTTATCCTCCTTCGTGTTCTGCAAGCTGTACGGACCGTTGTTGATCACGTCCTCGGCAGCAGCCAACGCCTTCTGGTAGTAGCTCTGAGCCTTGTCGGCCGGAATACCTACCTCTCCGCCAGCGGTGCGGATCGGAGTCTCCATCTGGTTGTTGTACTTCGCGATAGAAGCGGCATAGACAGCGGCACGAGCCTCCAACATCTTCGCAGCCCACTTGTTGGCACGGGCTGCATTGGTCTGCATAGCCGTAGGCAACTTGCCTGCAATTTCCTCGCACTCCGAGATGATGTAGTCGTACATCTCAACCTCCGTAGCACGCGGTTTCTGCAGAGTGCTCAGATCCATACCAGCCTGATAGTCGAAGATCTCGTCACCAACGATCGGCATACCGCCCAAGCCACGGCAAACGTTGAAGTAGTACCAGGCACGCAAGAAACGGGCTTCACCCTCCAACGGAGCCTTTTCAGCCTCACTCAAGACAGTTGTCTCACGCACACCCTTCAGGAACTGGTTGATGTCTCGAACCAACGTATAGTCATAGACGCGCCAGCGATCATCTTCGAAGGTGGAACGATGGTCCGGACCTCCATTACAATACGCAGCCTCGTCCAAAACCGTAAACTGACTATAGTCAGCTGCACGCTGTCCCCACGATACACGACCATAGTAGTTGGCCAATACCGATTTGATCATCACAGCATCGCTGAAGATCTGGTCGTCGGTCATGATACGGTCGGGCTCCTGATCGAGGAAATCGCCACAAGCCGTCATCGACATCATGCAAGCAGCCAACGCTGCTATTATATAATTCTTCTTCATGACTGTTTAAAATTTAAGATTGATACCCACATTGATCACACGCGTAGTCGGATAACCCAAACCGTTGGTTTCGTTCGACTCAGGATCGACACCCGGCGCGTTCGAGAAGGTCAAGAGGTTCGTACCGGCTACATAGAAACGAACATCGGAGATGTTAGCCTTCTGCACCAAGAACTTCGGCAATGTATAACCGAATTCCAAGTTACGCAGCTTGACGTAGCGAATGTTCTTCTTCCAGAACGTACTGTTCCAATAGTTACTATGAGAGCTGTTACCGATCAGCAACATCGGGTACTTGCCCGGAATCAACTCGCTGTTGGCATCCCAAATGTCAGCCAGGTGCCAAGTATCTTCCATGTAGTACTGCGGGTTGTTACCGCCATCGTGGAACGGATTACGCTGTTCCCATTCCTGGAACCATGATGACATCGCACCACCGGTCAAGTCGAACGACAGGTCGAAGCCCTTCCAACCGAAGGCAAAGTTCAAACCGAAGTTCAGGATCGGTGTAGAGTCCTGACGATAGCCGATGGGGCGTTCGTCCATGCTGTTGATCACACCGTCACCGTTGATATCCTTGTACTTGATGTCACCCGGACGCAAGGTCTTGTTACCCTGACGGTCGTTGTCGATCGGATAAGTAGCGATCTCTTCCCAGCTTTCGAACTGGCCGATTGCCTCCAGACCCCAGTTCAGATAACCGAAGCGGTGGTTGATCGAGTTGCGGTATTCGTCCCAAGAGTTGGAGAAACGCGGTTTGTATTGTTCCCAATCGTAGAAACGAGCATAAGTGATGTTACCGCCGATCGAGTACGTGAAGTCCTCAATCTTGTCGTTCCAGCGGATAGCAGCATCGTAACCCATGTGTACATCGGAGTTCAAGTTTTCCTTCGGCAGTGAGAAACCTACTTCCGAAGGCAACAGCACGTCGTAACGAGAAGCGGGCAGACCGGTACGCTGACGACGGAAGAAGTCGAACTGACCACTCAGACGGTTATCCAAGAAAGCAACGTCGAAACCTAAGTCAAGGATCTTAGCCTTCACCCAAGAGATGGTCGTTACAGGCAGACCACGCGGACGAGAACCGATCGTGTATTTACCGTCGATGACAGAACCACCGTTCTTGTAGTTGTAACCAGCCATATAGTCGAATGGAGAATAAACGCCACTGAACTCAGAACCACTCAGGTCGTCACCCACCATACCGTAAGATCCACGGATCTTCAAGTCGGTGAAGATGTCACCCAGCTGGGTGTCTTTCCAGAATGCCTCTTCAGAAACACGCCATCCGATTGATGCTGAAGGGAAGAATCCCCAACGGTCAGAGGGCGGGAACTTCCAAGAACCATCATAACGAGCAGAGAACTCGAGCAGGTACTTGTTGGCATAGTCGTAGTTGGCACGGAACATCCAGCCCAAACGAGCCTGTGTTTCATCACCATAGTCATTGTAGGTATCCATTGTCTCGTAGTCGAGCAAGTGCAATGAGTTGGCAGTCGGGATCGCGTGCATCCATGCATACGGAGTCTTGCGCTGGATAGCCTCGAAACCAACAACGGCAGCTACGTGGTGTTCGTTGAAGGTCTTGTCGTAAGAGAGCTGGATATTTGAAGTCAACTCCTCTTCATGTCCGACGTGACGTTCGCGCCACGGGTTGGTGTTCTCGAAGATCACCGGATAGGTGTCGGTAGCTTCGTCGTAACCATACAGTTTATAGGTATATTCCTGGTTGTTCATGACACGGTAGTTCAACAGGTAGCCGAACAAGCCCTTTACCTTCAGACCGTCCCAAATGTCATATTCTACATTACCCTGCAGCTGAACAACACGTTTCGTGTCTTTGTATTCACCTGAAAGATCATAGTTCAACCAAGCGAAGTTGGTACTTGCGTCGGTAGATGTCAGCGTCGGATAGTTCGGATTGTCGTTGGCAAACGGACGCTTTGTCGGCAAGTTTCGGTACGTACCGAAACGCGGACACCAGTAGTCATCGACACCCGGAACACCGGGGTTGTGAATCTCTTCGATACGGCCGTTCATCGTCACACCCATCTTCAAGCGTTCGGTGATCTGCGCATCCAAGTTCATCTGTACGTTGTAACGCTTGAAACCACCGTAGTTCACGATCATGGCATCCTGGTTCAAGTGACCCAAAGATACGTAGTAGTTGATCTTGTCAGAACCACCGGAGATGTTGGCATTCACGTAGTACTGCGGAGCTGTTTCCCAGATGTAGTCGAACCAGTCGAACGGCACATAACCCTTTTCAGTTCCCTGCTGCCACTTGGCATAGTCCTCTTTGCTATAGGTGTAGTCAGCTTTGCCCTGAACAGTCTCAGACTGGATGTAGTTCTTGATGTAAGTTTCTGCACTTGCCGGTTTCGGGAAGGTTGACAAGCTCTGCCAGCCGTAGTAAGAATTGATCGAAACCGTGTTCTTGCTGTTGCGTTTACCCTTCTTGGTTGTTACAACGACAACACCGTTGGCAGCACGCACACCATAGATGGCTGCTGATGCGTCCTTCAAGACAGAGATAGCCTCGATGTCGTTGAAGTCGATGTTGTTGAACTGCGAAGCATCTGACTGCACACCGTCGATAACGTACAACGGGCTACCCATGTTACGGATCTGCAAAGCAGTCGTAGAACCCGGACGACCATCCGTCTGACGTGTGTTCAAACCGGCAATCTTACCAACCAAAGCTCCAGAAGCTGTAGAAGCGACAGAACGAGAGATGTCGTCAGCACCGACAGCGGTAACGGCACCGGTCAACGTAGCCTTTTTCTGTGCCAAACCGAAACCGGTTACAACCACCTCTTCCAAAGCCTGTGAATCTTCACGCATGGTGATGCTCAGCGTATTGCTGGTCACCTTCACCTCCTGAGTCACATAACCGATGTAAGAGATTTCCAACACGGCACCCCGGGCAACCGACAAGGTAAAGTTACCGTCGATGTCGGTAATGATACCGTTAGTGGTTCCCTTCTCTACGATGTTCGCACCGATGATCGGTTCGCCGTTGACATCCACTACTTTACCCTTCACAGTGCCCTGCTGCTGAGCTACCGGAGCTACGGAAGCAGTCGTGTTCGCATGGGTACGTACAAAGAGTGCAATCTGGTTGTTTGAGATTTCAAACGCCAAATTGGTCTCTTCCAACATAGAAGACAAGGCCTCTTTCAGGTCCTGTTTTTTCGCATTCAGACTGACCTTTTCAGATAAGTCCACCATATTTGCGTCATAGAAAAATGTACATCCGCTGGCCTTCTCCACTTTTACCAAGGCTTCTGCTAATGGGATGTCATTAAACCTGACTGTAATAGATCGTTCCAGCCCGCGGGCCAAAACATCTTGCAGACCGGAGAGGGATGACAAAAGCACCATCCATACACACATTCTCCAAATCTTTCTTCTCAACAGATTAATTTCCAACATAATCCATGATTTAGATTTAAACAATAAGTAATTAATTCTCAAATAATATTATCGTCTCGCTTGACACGATAGATTGTTGTTGTTTCCTACGTCTTTTTGTTACCTTTTACCTCCTTTTTTAGTTAATACTTTATTTGTTATTGTCACTTGATTCTTGTCGTCAAATGCATATTCGATGGGATGAATCCGCGCCATCAGACGCAGAACCTCCTCCAACGGTTCGTTGTGAATGGTAAAGGTGTAGGCCTGATTCCGACCGATCGCATCGTCCAGCCGGATCTTCACCCCGTACCAGCATTGCAGTGTGGGCACCAACTCGGGAAGGCTTTTTCCCTCGATGCGGATCGACTCACCAGCCCACAAGGCGTGGAACATCACATCGGTCTGCCGCACCGAAATATCACCCGTCGTGCGGTTGCAGAGGGCTCCTTCGCCCGGATTCAGGAAGTGCTCGTCCCCCGTGGATTGCACAGCGACAGAGCCGGAAATCAGCCCGACCTCCACCTGCGGCAGCTCCTTGCGCGCCTTGAAGAGGAAACGGGTTCCATAGACACGCGCCCGGAAGCCGTAATTCTTCACGATGAAGGGGTGCTCCTGATCGGGCATCACTTCGAAGAGTGCTTCGCCCTCCAACTTCACGGCTCGCTCCTTGCTCCAGAAGGAGGATTCGTAGGTCAATTTCGTGTCAGCATTGAGCCAGACCTTTGTTCCATCGGGCAGGGTCACACGCGACTTGCCGTTCATGGCACGGAATGTATGGCTGATTTGCGAGGCTTCGACCCAACGATAGAAGGCATATCCGCCCGCTGAAACGGAGAGCAACAGTCCCAAAGCGGCAGCAGCTACAGCATAGCGGAAACGGCCCAACGGGATCCGCACCTCTTTCGGCTGAGCTTCGCTGCGAATTTTATCCGCTGGTACGTTGCCTTGCACTTCGATCGTTTGCACCTCTCCGCGAACAGCAGCCCCCTGTCCGTCTGCCTTCGCAGTCAGTTGCGTTGCTTGGAGAACTGGACTTGCTACCTCTGCCTGCGGATTGATCCGCTGTTCCAGACGTTGCCAGAGGCGATCGGCATCGGACTGCCAAGTCTCCCCCTCCTGCTGGATCGACTGCCACAACGCTTGGAGTGACGCATAGAGCGACGCATGAGAAGCCTCTGCCAACCATGCGGTTAGCTGTTGCTCCTCCGTCTCCGAGCTGACTCCTTGGAAGTGGTGGATCAGCATGGTCCAGGGTATTTGTCTGTTCTCCATATCTATTTTTGTTCCATACATGGTTATATAGACTCAAAAAACGGGGGTACCCCCTAAAAGAGGCCCCACTTTTTTTTATTTTTTTTCGGACACGACTCCCAAATGCTTCGGAGACACCTTTCCGCGAATCAGTTCGGGCACATTGAAGGACTTCATCAACAACTGATAATCGTTCGTGTGACGTTGCGGCAACAGGAAGGGTTTGCCCAGTTCTCCCTCCGGACCGACGTAGGCGAGGAAGGGGCGGGTGTAGAGTCCATCCAACCGGCGGCTGCTGAAAACGACCCAGCGGCTGTTGGACGACCAGCTGTGGTAGCTGTCCGTGTCGTGGCTGTTCCAGCTCTCCAACGGAATCTCCTGCCCCTGCTGCAGGTCGATCAGGCAGAGATCGGCGTCGCGATGCCAGATGGGGAAGGTTCCGTAGGCCGTCCGGGTGCACAACAGGTAACGGCCATCGGGCGAGATGCGCGGGAAGAGCATCGACTCCTCCTTTGCGCGTACATTATATATAGTATCGACCTGCGTGCCGAAACGGCCCCTTTCCGGATCGAAGTCGATGCGGCAGAGGTGGTAATGGAGGCTGGCAATCGAATCGGGCATGGGAGCGGCTGGAGCCGTGCTGAAATAGAGCGAACGGCCGTCGGGCGAGAAGGTCGGGAAGGTCTCGAACGCTTCGTCGGAGGTGGTCAGTGGCGTGGTCAGCAGCTTGTGTGCCTCCCGGTCATACACGACAACGTCGGACTTGAAGTCGAACACCTCCACCCGTTGCGTCGGATGGAAATCCTGTGTCGTCTTGTTCATCGAGAAGGCTACGTAACGGCCGGAAGGATGCCAATAGGGATAGACCAACGAGGTGAAATCCTTGAGCTTCTGCGGTTCCAACTTGACCACCTCATCGCCCACGGCCAAATAGGTTCCGCCCCGTTTCGAACGCATGTGAAGCAGCATCCGGTCGGGATCCTGCTGGCAGAAGGAGTGGCAGTTGACACAGTTGAAATCGCCCATCTTGTTTTCGTAGATCGGGGTCTGCTCAAAACTGCTCAGATCGCGCTGGTAAATGCCCATCCGGTTCCAGAGCGCATAACCCGGCTCGATGAGCCGGTAGGCCAGGTAGCCGTCGATCGGCTCGGCAGCCACGCGGATCGTGATCGGTTGGTAACGCTTCCAGCCCTGCGCATCCTGTCGGAGCACCGTGGCTTGCACCTCCCCTCCCTGGGCAGCCTCCAAGAGCGCATGCCACTCCTGGAGGGGGATGTCGAACGAAGCCCCATCGCCTGCCACTTCCAGCGTTTGTCCGCCTCCGGTCAGTTGCAAGGCAAAGGCCTCTCCCTCCTCCTCGACGGCAAAGTTGAGCGGAGCGATGTTGACCGGGACCGTCACATCGGCATAATCGGGAAAAATCTGCGGCTGGCGATCCAGCTCGCCTGTCACATGGGGTTGCTGCCGGCAGGCTCCAAGCAAGAACATGCCGAGGAGTGCCGTGGCTATGAAGTTCAATCTGCGTCTCATTGTGCTTTCTTTTTTCGGTTAAACATCAGATAATACCAATAGGTCGTGCCGTAATGTTCGGCCATGATCTCCTTCACATTCATCTGGTTGTGATAGCGGTTCATGTCGCGGTCGAACTCGTTGAAATGGTGTTCCACCTTCAGGCTGACTCCATTCTTGACCCATTCCGTGGGCTGTTGCTGCAGCAGGGCCACCATCGCCTCCTGCTGTGGAACGGTCAGCTTCGGCCAAGCCGGCGAACCGTAATGCACCTCCTTCAGCGCAAGGAATGCCTTAAGATTCACATTCAGCAGGTAATAGGTGGTCAGGTATTGCACCGGCATCGGGTTGGAAGGGTCGTTTCGCATCAGTTGTTCCAGCACCTTCGGCAGCTGTCCGGAAACCGCCATTTCGCCCTGGCCGCGCAAGCCTAACCGTTTCGGACCCAGCTCCGGATGTTTCGCAACTGCTTCGTCGTTCGTGTAGTTCATCCACTCGTTGGCCCAGTCGCGATAGCCCCAGGTCTGTTGCAAAATATACAGGTATTTCCGGGCGACAGGATAGGCTCCGAAAATCAGGTTGGTCTTGACCAGCAGCTGCAGCAACCTCGGATTGCCGCCTGCCTGCGACGAGAGGTTTCCTTCGAAGGCAAATTTCTGGGCCGAAGCGATGTCGCCAAGCTGGTAATAGATTTCCGAAAGGGTCAAGGCATTCTCCACCGTATGATCCCATTCGGCCAAGAGCGTTCCTTCGTTGTTTTGCGGATAGTGCAGGAAATCAGTGGCCAAGCGTCCCTGTTTCGCCAAGGCCAAATTGACTACGTTGAGTCGCTGCAGGTTCGTATCGCCCGGTCGGTAAGCGGCCACAAGCTCGTCCCATTGTCCGGTGCGCAAGAAACGATCCCAGGTGCAGTCGATCCGATCGCCAAAATCTCGCAAAGGCATGTATGCCAAGCCGCAAGCCACGGCCCAACCGCCCAAGATCTGCATCCAGGCTGCCGGACAGGACTTTTGACAACGACTTCCCGCCCACGCCACCAAAGAAGCCATGGGCAACGCGTACCAGGCATACATCATCGGCGTCTTCTTCACCAAGGGATCGTAGTATAAATCGGGGGAAAAGAGGAAACGTTCGCTTCCCAACCATTCCCGATAGAGGGCAAACTCGCCCCATCCGTAGGCCAACAAGGGCAACAGGAGGAAGCAGACACCCCGTTTGTAATCCTTCAACAGCTCTGTCAGCAGCACCATACCGGCAAAGAGGGTTGCCACGGGTCCGCAAGCCCCAAAGAGAAGGGTCTGCCAGACAACAGCTATGCCTAACCGGACCCAAGGGGAAGCATAACAGGTCACATGCCAAAGTGCCAAGAGCATAAACAGGTAACTCCAGGTTCCTTCCGGCAGATAGGCCGGATCGAGCTGTACATAGAGCAACCCGACGACCGGTAATGTCGGCAACAGGTAATAGGTCCGCTGGGTCCAACGCTCCAGCAGCTGTTGGGTCAGCAGTATCAGTGCCGTCAACAGGCTGGCTGTCACCAAGGCACCTACAAAGGGCAAGCGGAAAAACTGCCCGACAAAACGGGCCACATAGGTCGAAAGGCCACCCACGGCACAGAGCGTCTCCGCCGCGTACTGTTTCGTACAGAGAAACAGCTGAAACTGCTCCACGTAGGTGAAGAAATCGGCTTGTGCCACTTGCAGATAAATCAGCAGTGTCAGCCAACACAAACTTCCGTAACCCAACTTCTTTTTCATTATCATCATGTTTCAAATTTTTACCATAAATAGGAATAGGATTTGCCTAAAAAGGCGCGTATCTTCCGGAGGGCAATGGTCATCTGCCCTTCGATTGTCTTCTCGGAGAGGTTCAGTTCCTGCGCAATCTGCCGGTTAGTCAGCCCCTGCTGCCGGCTCATCCGGAAAATCTGCTGGCACTTGGCAGGCAGGTGACAGACGGCCTCCTGAATCAGCCGATGCAACTCGGCCAACTCCATTGCCGACGCATCTTCGGCACTCTGTTCGGACCATTGCACCTCCTCCAAATAGACGGGTGTTCGGTTGTCGCGGAGGTAGGTCAGTGCCCGGTTCCGGGCAGACTGAAACAGGTAGGCTTTCCAGGTCAACTGGATTTGGATCGTAGCACGATTCTCCCAGACGTAGGTAAACAGATCGAGCACGATCTCTTGTGCCGCCTCCCGATCACGAATCAGACAGCACACAAATCGCTCCAACCCATCCACGTACTTGTAAAACAGGTACCTGAATGCGGTCTGATCCCCTTCCCGGATCAGCTGCAGGAGTAATATCTCGTCAGATTCGCTCATTCACAGATTTAATGTTTCGCAAAATAAGCATTTTTTTCAAATACTCCCCCTTATTAATCAAGTTAATAAAAATAAAAAAAGTGCCAATTTTCACAATCAGCACCTTTGACATGTTTAATTAACTGTACGGGGGCAGTAGCTGTCCCACCGTACATAAATAACTTTGACATACACTATTTACAGGATCGTAAATAGGATTTAAGGTCAACGTATTGGTTACTCAAGGGCACGCTATGCTTCGTACCCTCAAAAAATCGCATGATCTTGTCTGGTATTTGAATCGGCTGTTCAATGATCTGCTCGATCGTGTCCTTGAACTTGGCCGGATGGGCCGTCTCCAGGAAGATTCCTGTCTCCTGCGGAGCCAACGGGCTTTCCACCAAAGCCTGGTAGCCACAGGCTCCATGCGGATCCAGCAGATAACCTGTCTCACGATAGACACTCCGGATCACCGCTGCAATCTCTTCATCGGTGAATCGGCTACCGCTCATCTGTTCGCAAATGGCTTGATGCGGGTCGCCTGTCTGGCTGAAGAGATCCAAAATGCGGGCAAAATTGCTCGGATCGCCCACATCCATCGCGTTGGCGATGGTCTGTACCGAAGGCCGCGGCGTATATTGGCCGCTCTTCAGGTAGTCCAAAAAGACATCGTTGCGGTTGTTGGCCGCAATGAAACGCTTGATAGGCAATCCCATCCGCTGGGCAAAGAGTCCCGCTGTAATGTTGCCGAAGTTACCGCTCGGCACGGAAACCACCACTTCGTCTGCCTTGCCCAAGCGATCCAGCTGTGCATACGCGTTGAAATAGTAGAAGGATTGCGGCAAGAAACGAGCCACGTTGATCGAATTGGCCGAGGTGAGGCACATCTGCTCGGTCAGTTCGCGATCCATAAAGGCTTGCTTCACCATAGCCTGGCAGTCGTCGAACACACCGTCGATCTCCAAGGCCGTGATATTCTGGCCCAAAGTCGTAAACTGGCACTCCTGAATGGGACTTACCTTGCCCTTCGGATAGAGCACATAGACGTGGATGCCGGGGACACCGAGGAAGCCATTGGCTACGGCACTGCCCGTATCGCCTGAGGTTGCCACCAGCACATTGACCTCTTTTTTACCCTCTTTGCGGATAAAATAGCCCAACAGACGGGCCATAAAGCGTGCGCCTACATCTTTGAAAGCCAACGTAGGGCCGTGGAACAACTCCAGGCTGTAGATATTCTCCTGGACCGGAACAACGGGCGTTTCGAACGACAGGGTATCTTTCACAATCGAATCGAGCGTCTCTCGATCCATATCTTCTCCGAAATAGGCGTTTGCTACTTCACAGGCTATTTCCTGAAAACTCATCTCCTTCATCCGACGAATGACAACTGCATCGATCGGACAAATCCGTTCCGGCATATAGAGGCCCTTATCACTGGCCAAACCTTTGACAACCGCCTCTTCCAGCGTTGCAACCGGAGCTATTTTGTTTGTACTATAATATTTCATGCCAAGAACATTTTTATAAATTCATCTTTTTCTAACAAACCGCAACTGCCGGCCTGCACGGACTGCTCGTCGAAACGAGTCACGCTGTCAGGCTCCATTCCGGGCTTGTAAATCAGGAATGGCACGGGCGCATTGGTGTGTGTACGGACAGCACAAGGGGTCGGATGATCGGGCAAAACAGCGATCGCTACCGGTTCCGACCACGTTTTTAACGCGTCAAAGATAGGACGAATGGCACGTTTGTCCAAATTCTCAATTGTTTTTATCTTTAAATCTACATCGCCTTCATGTCCAGCCTCGTCGCTTGCCTCCACATGGAGATAGACAAAATCGTGTGTACGCAGAGCCTCCAAGGCAGCAGCCGCCTTTCCCTCGTAGTTCGTATCGTAGAGTCCGGTGGCTCCCGGAACCGTTATCACCTCCAGGCCGGCATAGACACCAATGCCACGAATCAGATCGACGGCTGAGATGACAGCTCCCGAACCAATGCCGAAGAGTTCCTTCAAGGTGCGCATGGCCGGACGATAACCGGGCGACCAAGGCCAGATGCTGTTGGCTGGATCCTTGCCGGCTGCCCGACGTTGCTGGTTGACCGGATGGTTGGCCAAGATTTCTTGCGAACGAAGGATCAGATCGTTCAGCAGATCTGCCGTTTCCTGTGCTTCGGGCACGTCGGCCTTGACCAACAGCGGACGGAACGGATGCAGGGGAACGTCGTGGGGCGGAACACAACTGATCCGTTTGTCGCCACCCTTAATCACTAAGAGGTGACGATACGAAACGCCTGTGTAAAACTTCACCCGGTCGGAACCCAACGTTTGGTTCAAGGTCTGGATCAGCTGATCCGCCTCTTCCGTCGTGATGTGTCCGGCAGAGTGATTCTTCAGGATTTCCCCCTCCACACAGACGATGTTGCAACGCATGGCCATCTCGCCTGGTTGCAGCTCCACTCCGATGCTGGCAGCCTCCAAGACACCGCGGCCCTCATAGACCTGCGACAGGTCATAGCCCAAGACTGCCATATTGGCCACTTCACTCCCCGGATGAAAACCATCGGCCACCGTCTTCATCTGACCCGTCACGCCTAAAGCCGCCAAGCGGTCCATCGCAGGCGTGTCAGCATATTGCAACGGTGTGAGGCCGCCCAATCGTTCGATGGGTTCATCGGCCATGCCGTCTCCTAAAATAATAATGTGTTTCATCGTTATTGTTTGTTCGTTTGTTAAATGTTGGCAATGGAAATAATGTCGGCAAAGACACCGGCTGCCGTCACGTCAGCTCCCGCACCATAGCCCTTGATTACCATGGGATAATCATGATAGCGTTCGGTTGAAATCATGATGATGTTATTGCTGCCCTCCAGTTCGTAGAAGGGGTGATGGCTGTCCACCTCTTGCAAGCCTACTTCGCAACGGCCATTATCCATCGTGGCGACGAATCGAAGGTGTTTGTCTTCCGCAGCCAACTGTTGCCGCTTCTGCTCAAACGAGGCATCCAACGCCTGCACCTTGGTCCAGAAATCCTCCAAGGAGCCTTCGAAACAATCTTCCGGCAGGAAGAGATGTGTCTGTACATCCGACTGTTCAACCTGATAACCGGCTTCACGTGCCAAAATGACCAACTTCCGGACCACATCCTTGCCGCACAGGTCAATGCGTGGGTCGGGTTCGGAGAATCCGGCCTCCTTTGCCATGCGGATGGATTGGCTGAAGGGAATTTCAGCACTGAGCGTATTGAAGATAAAGTTCAACGTACCGGAAAGCACTGCCTCGAGACGCAGAATGTGGTCGCCACTATTGATCAGGTCGTTCATCGTATTGATGATGGGCAAACCGGCTCCTACATTGGTTTCGAAAAGGAACTTGATGCCCCGGTGACGAGCCGTATCTTTCAGTCGGGCATAGTTTTCGTAAGCCGAAGAGGCCGCCACCTTGTTGGCAGCCACGACAGAGACATTGCCATTCATCAACTTTTCATAGAGTGCGGCAACGTCCGGGCTGGCCGTACAATCGACAAAGACGGAGTTGAAGATGTTCATGTTCAGAATACCTTCCAGCAGGTGCTGAGGATTGCTCGGTTCTCCGTCGCGCTTCAGATCTTCAATGCAATGTTCCAGGTTCAATCCTTCGCGGCTGAAGAGGGCGCGTTTGGAATTTGAAACACCCACTACGTTCAGTTTCAAACTGTTCTGTTCCATCAGTTTCGGTTGTTGGATGCGGATTTGCTCCAACAGGTTGCCGCCCACGGTGCCCACACCGGCAATGAAGAGATTGAGTACCTTGTATTCCGACAGGAAAAATGAGTCATGAATGGAGTTCAACGCCTTGCGCAGATATTTCAGACGGATCACAAAAGAGATGTTGGTCTCTGAAGCACCTTGTGCACAGGCAATCACACTGATACCGGCACGGCCCAGTGTGCCGAAGAGCTTGCCGGCAATACCCGGTGTGCGCTTCATATTCTCACCCACGATGGCCACTGTAGCCAAATCCTTCTCGGCCACGGTGTCGCTCATGTCGCCTTGTGCACGTTCGAGGGCAAACTCTTCGTCGAGCACCTTCACGGCCAAATCGGCATCTGCATTCCGCACAGCGAACGTGGTGTTGTTCTCGGAGCTGGCCTGAGAAACCATGAAGACACTGATGCCATTCTTCGCCAGTGTCTTGAAAATACGATAGTTGACACCGATCACGCCCACCATACCAAGTCCCTGTACCGTAATCAGGCAGGTGTCGTTAATGGAGGAAATACCTTTAATAATGGCCTTCCCCTCCGCCTTGGCACGCTCACGGGAAATATAGGTGCCCGGAGCCGTCGGGTTGAAGGTATTGAGGATGCGGATGGGAATATTCTTATGATAAACCGGATAAATCGTCGGCGGATAAATCACCTTTGCACCGAAGTTACAAAGTTCCATGGCTTCGGTAAAGGTCAGCCGGTCGATGACGTAGGCCGAACTGATCACACGCGGATCGGCTGTCATGAAACCATCGACATCGGTCCAGATCTCCAGCACGCGTGCATTCAGGGCACTGGCAAGGATCGAAGCGGTATAGTCGGAACCACCGCGACCCAGATTGGTCACTTCGCCCTCCACACTGGAGGCGATAAAACCAGGTACGAGCGACACTTTGGGCAACGGATTGAAGGTCTCCGCAATGAGCTGGTTGGTGAGTTCGAAATCAACGATGTGTTTGTTGAACTGCTGTACCGTCTTGATGAATTTACGCGAGTCGAACAACTGTGCGCCTCGGATTACGTTCGAGACGATCTGCGACGAGAGTCGCTCGCCATAGCTCACAATGGTGTCTGACGTCTTGGCCGAGAGGTCGTTGATCAGATAGACTCCCTTGAAAATGTTGGCCAGTTCGTCCAGCAACTGCATCACACGCTTCTGCACTGTCCGACGCAACATCAGGTCAGGAATCACCCCTTCAATCACATCCAGATGGCGGGCAATGATTTCCGACATTTCCTTTTCATACGCCACATCTCCTTTCGAGGCTAACGAGGCTGTATGCAACAGTTTGTCGGTAATTCCTCCCAAAGCCGAAACGACCACAATAACGGGTTCATCAATGGCTTCCACAATTTTTTTGACACTCAAAATGCTGTTTACAGAACCCACGGAGGTTCCGCCGAATTTTAATACTTTCATCCGATTATAGCTATTTTAGGGCTACCGGGCTCGCTCCTCAACGGAACATGCGCTCGTAGCCGTCGATTTTACATAAAAAAATAATAACGAAAACTGATTGTATATATATATGGTAAGATTATGAATGTAGAATATGACCCCCCAAAGGGGTGGTCAACGCCCAGGTGTAATATGTAAATTCGATACTCATTTCGTTATTTGCCAAACTTTGTGTTCAATTTGGCGGCAATATTACACATTATTTTTGAATTTCGGGGCATTTAGAGCTATTTTTCTTGCTGACCTGATAAATAGGAACAGAATCTCGCGGATTTTATCTACATTTGCCGCATCATGAAAGAAGAATTGGCAAACAACGCATATTGTCAGCAGATTGCCCAGGTAGTGGGCGTTTCGGCAGGACAAATCGACCGCACCATCAGTCTCCTGGCTGAAGGTGCCACGATTCCATTCATCAGCCGTTACCGCAAAGAGGCAACGGGTGAGCTCAATGAAGTTCAAATTGAACAGATCCAGACCCAATGGGAGAAAATGAAAGAGTTGGAGAAACGGAAAGAGACGATTCTCCATACAATCGAACAACAGGGCAAACTGACGGACGAACTTCGTCAGCGGATCGAACAGTCGTGGGACAGTACAGAGATTGAGGACTTGTACCTTCCCTTCAAACCGAAGCGGGTCACCCGGGCGGAAATGGCTCGCCGGAAAGGCTTGCAGCCCTTGGCCGATCTGCTGCTACGGCAACAGGAACAACGGGTGGAACAACGTGCGGCCTCCTTCGTACAGGGAGAGGTCCGGTCGGTGGACGAAGCCTTGCAAGGGGCACGCGACATTCTGGCGGAACACTTCAACGAGACGGAAGCTGCCCGCAATTTGGTGCGTGACCAGTTTAAACGGACGGCTCTGATCTCCTCCAAAGTGGTCAAAGGCAAGGAGGAAGAGGGCAATAAATACCAAGATTATTTTGATTTCAGTGAGCCGTTGCGTCGTTGCTCTTCCCATCGGCTGTTAGCGTTGCGCCGGGGCGAGGCGGAAGGGTTTCTGCGTGTCAGCATCACGCCCGACATGGAAAGCTGCTCGGAACGTTTGCAACGTCGGTTCGTCAAAGGGCGGACAGCAGCTGCCGAACAGGTCTCCTTGGCCTTGGAGGATGCGTTGAAACGTCTGCTGAAACCAGCCATTGAGACCGAATTTGCCCAAGCTAGCAAGGCCAAAGCGGATGAAGAGGCGATTCAGGTGTTTGCTGACAACCTGCGCCAGTTACTTTTGGCGGCTCCCTTAGGTCCTAAACGGGTGTTGGCGATTGACCCTGGTTTCCGAACCGGCTGCAAGGTGGTCTGTCTGGATGAGCAGGGAAACCTGCGCCATTTCGAGACGATCTATCCGCACCCGCCCAAGCAGGAGACGAAGAAGGCAATGGCCAAGTTGGGCCAATTGGTTGAATCGTATGCGATTGATGCCATTGCCATTGGTAACGGTACGGCCAGCCGCGAAACCGAACAGTTCGTTTCAAGCACTCATTTCCGTCGGGATCTGCAGGTGTTTGTCGTCAGTGAAAACGGAGCTTCGGTCTATTCGGCTTCCAAGTTGGCTCGCGAAGAGTTTCCGGAGTATGACGTAACGGTTCGCGGAGCGGTCAGCATCGGACGACGGTTGATGGATCCGCTGGCCGAACTGGTGAAGATCGATCCGAAAAGCATTGGAGTTGGACAATATCAGCACGATGTGGACCAAGCGGCACTCAAACGTAGCTTGGATCAGACGGTGGAGAGTTGTGTCAACCGGGTGGGTGTAGATGTCAATACCGCCAGCAAACAGCTGCTGACCTATATTTCCGGTTTGGGTCCTACCCTGGCTCAAAACATTGTGACCTACCGTAGCGAAAAGGGTCCTTTCCGGAATCGTCGCGAATTATTGAAGGTGCCTCGGATGGGTGAAAAGGCTTTCGAGTTATCGGCCGGTTTCCTGCGGATTGCAGGTGGTTCCAACCCCTTGGACAATTCTGCAGTCCATCCGGAATCCTACCCGGTTGTGGAGCGGATGGCGGCCGATCTGCATTGTAGTGTGGAGGAGCTGATCCGCAACAAAACGCTCAAACAGCAGTTGCGTATGGAGGATTACTGTTCAAAGAGTATCGGCCTCCCCACGTTGAAAGATATCTGGAACGAATTGGACAAACCGGGGCGCGACCCGCGCGAAACGATTCAGGAGTTTTCTTTCGATCCTTCCGTCCACACGATTGACGATCTGCACGAAGGACAATGTTTGCCGGGCATTGTGACCAACGTCACCAATTTCGGCTGTTTCGTGGATGTGGGCATTCATGAGAACGGATTGGTGCATATTTCTGAATTGGCCGACCGTTTTGTCCAGAATCCAGCCGATGTAGTGTCCCTGCACCAGCATGTGCAGGTACGCGTGATTGGAGTCGATCGGGTACGCAAACGCATCCAGCTTTCGATGAAAGGATTGTCATAATTTAGGTAAAAGAGATTTTAGATAGGAGATTGATTATGAAAGAGAAAATCAACAAAACAAATGTGGCTCGACTGTTGGATAAAGCCAAAGTGGCCTACGAACTGGTTCCCTACGAAGTCGATGAGAATGATTTGAGTGCGACACACGTGGCGGCTCAGTTGGGCGAAGACATCGAACAGGTGTTCAAGACCCTGGTGCTGCATGGCGACAAAAGCGGCTACTTCGTCTGTGTCATTCCGGGTGACCGGGAAGTGGATCTGAAAAAGGCGGCTAAAGTGGCAGGCAACAAGAAATGTGAGATGATTCCGATGAAGGAGTTGCTACCGCTCACGGGTTATATTCGGGGAGGTTGCTCGCCCATCGGCATGAAGAAGCATTTCCCGACCTACATCCATCAGACGGCCGAGGGCTTTGACCATATTTACGTAAGTGCCGGACAGCGTGGTTTACAGATCCGCATCGCTCCAGCCGATCTGATCCGGGAATCGCGTGCCGAAGTGGCAGATTTGATTATGGAATCCTAAAAATAGAACAATTCAATACAGATGGAAGAAATACAATTAAACGAACACAACAAGCAGGAGTATCCCCCCATGCACACGGCAGAACACATTCTGAATCAGACCATGGTGCGTATGTTCGGATGCCCTCGTTCCAAAAACGCCCACATCGAGCGTAAGAAAAGTAAATGTGACTATGAGTTGGCTGAGGCTCCAACAACCGATCAAATGGCTGAGATCGAAAGACGTATCAACGAAGTGATCGACCGTCATCTGCCTGTAACCATCGAATTCATGTCGCGCGAAGAGGCAGCCCAACTGGTCGATTTAAGCAAATTGCCGGAAACGGCTGGTGACACCCTCCGCATCGTCCGCATTGGCGACTATGATGCTTGTGCCTGCATTGGTGCACACGTCAGCAACACCTCTGAAATAGGCCATTTCAAAATGTTGACCTACGAATTTGCAGACGGACGGTTGCGCTTGCGCTTCAAGTTGGTGTAAGCGGACGGACGATTTACGCACGGAAAGGGTACATTTTTCATTTTTTTGAGTATCTTTGCCTCCCGATGAACAGTAGAGTTTGTATATGGATGATTTGGATGGGGCTCTGTTCCGGGTTGATGGCATGGGGACAAGGACCAAGGGGAGGACGTTCCGAAAGGGGCGGCTTCTCACTTGCGAATTTGTCTGCTGCCCAAAAAGAGATTCCGGACAGTCTTTTGTTGACTGACAGTGCGGCCTTGAAGGCCAAACGGTTGACTGCCTTTCATGTCATAACACAAACAGGTGCACGTACCGTGGCTCCTTTGGACACCAACCAACTCAATTTTTGCCAGACAACATTGGCTGAAGGCCATGCCTTGGGAACTGCTTATCTGGCCAATGTGGGTTCACCGGGACAGTCATTGATCTTTGCCGATCGTCCCGAAGCCCGTGATTTTATCTTTGCAGATCCCTATCACTACTACATCACGACACCCGAGAATGCACTCTTCTACGATACGAAGATACCCTATACGCACGTTCTCTATACGACCGAAGGTGGTAGCCAATACAAGAACGAACGGTTCAAAGGCTTGCTGACTTGGAATTTCGGCAAGAAAATCAACTTGGGTGGCGAGATGGACTACATCTACAGCCGAGGCCACTACAATTCCAACGGAAACAAGATGCTCAGTTATCGTCTCTTCGGCAGTTACCATACCGACCGGTACGAATTGAATGCCTACTTGAGCAACTTCAATTTCCTGAATGCCGAAAATGGCGGTTTAACGGATGACCGGTATATCACCAATCCGGATTTGGTGCTGGAGGGTAGCAAACGCTCCATCGACACAAAGGCATTTCCGGTCCGCATGACGAACACGTGGAACCGTGTGCGAGGCAAACAGTATTTCTTGAGTCACCGGTACAATTTGGGCTTCTACCGCACACTGTCGTCCGAGACAGACAGTCTGGGCAATCCGATTCAGGTTTTTGTGCCCGTTTCCAGTTTGGTTCATACCGTGCATTATGAAGATAACCGTCGCCACTTCCTCTCCGAAGATGGACAGATCGGATCGCTGTATCCCCGCTCATTCGGAATGGATTCGGCCGTGAATGACCGCTCTTCAGCCTGGAAGCTCAGAAACACATTGGCACTCTCCATGCGGGAGGGTTTTCAGGACTGGGTTAAACTGGGTGTGACGGCTTTTGTCGCGTTCGAGAAACGAAGATTCAAACTGCCGGCTGCCATTCCCGGCTTAGATTATGATCCCAATGGACACAACGGACAATTCCCGACAACGTTAATGTTCCAGCCGGATGAAATCCACGACGAGTTCACCACGTATGCCGGTGCTGAAATCTCCAAAGAGGAGGGTCAGCTCCTTACCTACCGTGCCCGTGGCGAATTGGGTGTAGCCGGAAGTGATTTTGGCGAGATACGCATCAACGGAGAACTGAAGACGCGTTTTCCGCTCTTCCACAAAGAGGCCAGCATTACGGCTGAGGGCTCCTTCTCCAACGTGAATCCGGCCTTCTTCCAACGGCACAACCATTCCCATTTCTTTTGGTGGGACGTGTCGCTCAATAAGATACAGCATTTGTATGCTGGAGCCAAGATTCGCTTGGAGTCCACGGAGACCCAACTGACGGGTGGCATCCACAGTGTGCAGAATTATGTCTATTTCGACCATACAGGTTATCCGCAACAATGCGGTTCCAATCTGCAGCTGTTCCATGTAGGTCTGAAGCAGGATTTCCACCATCGGGCTTTAGGATGGGAAAATGAGCTGGCCTATCAGACTGTCAGCGGTAAAGAGAAGGACAAATTGCCTTTGCCAGCCTTGACACTCTACAGTAATCTGTATCTGAAGTTCAAGGCAGCTCGTGTGCTGACCATCCAGTTAGGAGCCGATCTGCATTACTACACGGCTTACGATGCTCCCTACTATGAACCAGCCACCCAGCAGTTTCAATTGCAGGATGCAGCATCCGAATCGTGTGTGAAAGTGGGTAATTATCCGCTGATCAATGCCTACGTCAATTTCCACCTGAAACAGGCTCGATTCTTCATCATGGGATACAACTTAGGGTCTAAGTTTATCAATCCCAACTATTTCTCATTGGCCCACTATCCGCTCAACCCCATGGTGCTGAAGATGGGTATAGCCGTCACCTTTAATAACTGAAGCCTATGAGACACAAGAAATTGATCCTATTTTACAGCGTGCTTCTGATACTGGTCTTGTGCGTCATGCGTGCCTTGTATCAAAACCGTCAGACTGCCTTGTCGCCACGTGATTATCCGGAGATTCAGGCAGAAGGGGTGTTGCATGTCGTAACGGAATACAATCAGTCGGGCTACTATGTCAAAGGCGACACGATCGAAGGATTCCAGTACGAATTGTGTCAAGCCATTGCCCGTGAATCCGGTTTGGAGGTACAGATCCATTTGGAGATGAATCTGTCAGAGAGCTACCGGATGTTGAACGAGCAAACCTGCGATCTGATCGCCCAGAACATTCCGATCACCAACGAAATCAAAGACAGTTTTCTGTTTACCGATCCACTGGTCTTGAACAAACAGGTGCTGGTACAACGTACGGCAGCTGCCAATCATGGCATTGAACCCATTCGCAACCAACTGGATCTGGCGAAGAAAACGCTCTATATTCCCCAGCATTCTCCTGCCCGATTACGACTGATCAATCTGGAGCATGAGATTGGCGACACCCTCTATTGGGTAGAAGAGGAACGCTACTCCTCCGAACAATTGGCCATCATGGTAGCAAAGGGAGATATTGATTTTGCCGTTTGCGACCAGCAGATTGCCCAATTGGCCCAACAACGAATGAATGAATTGGATATACAGACCGATATCAGTTTTACGCAACTCCAGGCTTGGGCCGTACGGAAGAGTTCGCCCATCCTCAGAGACAGCCTGAATGTTTGGCTGAAACGCGTGCACGACAACGGCCTGTATGACAAACTTTACAAACAATATTATAATAAAGCTGCAAGATAACCATGAGATTTGATGAATTAGATTTGGAAGATGCTGTCTTAGATGGACTTTATGATATGCATTTTGAGGAAGCAACGCCCGTACAAGAGCAGACCATTCCGCTGATCTTGGAAGGACGTGATGTGATTGCTTGCGCACAGACCGGAACGGGAAAAACGGCTGCCTATCTGTTGCCAATCATCAATGAATTAAGTAAGAACCAACATCAGCCGAATGCCATTAATGCCGTTGTCATGGCTCCTACGCGCGAATTGGCCCTCCAGATTGACCGGGAATTGCAAGGATTCGGCTATTTTCTGGAAGTCTCTTCTGCAGCCATTTATGGAGGTACAGACGGCATTGTCTGGGAACAGCAGAAACGTAGTTTGGAAAAGGGCGTGGACATTGTGATTGCTACCCCCGGACGCCTGCTGGCCCACATGAACTTGGAGGCAGTGGATCTCTCCAAAGCCTCTTTCTTCGTGCTGGACGAAGCGGACCGCATGTTGGATATGGGTTTCATCGACGACATCATGCAAGTGTATAAAGCCCTCCCTCCGACCTGTCAGGTCATCATGTTCTCAGCCACCATGCCGCCCAAGATCATGAAGTTGGCCCAGAATATCCTGAAGAATCCGGCCGAGGTCAAGATTGCCATCTCTCGTCCGCCCGAGTCCATCCTGCAGTCAGCCTACATTTGCTACGAGGCCCAAAAGCTACCCATCTTGCAGGATCTGTTCGGCCATAGCCATCCGAAACGGGTGATCATCTTCTCTTCGTCCAAGATGAAGGTGAAGACCTTGACCACCGCCTTGCGACGTCGGAAGTTCAATGCGGCTGAAATGCACTCCGACCTCGAACAGACCAAACGGGAGGAGGTGATGAAGAACTTCAAAAACGGCCATATCGACATTCTGGTAGCTACCGATGTCGTATCGAGAGGCATTGACATCAACGACATTTCATTGGTCATCAATTTCGATATTCCGCACGATCCGGAAGATTACGTTCACCGGATTGGTCGTACGGCACGTGGAACCAACGGCTCCGGACTGGCCATCACCTTCGTTTCGATCGACGAACAGGCTCCATTCAAACGGATTGAAGAGTTCCTGGGCAAAGAGGTCTATAAGATTCCGGTGGATCCGGCATTGGGTCCAACACCTGAGTACGCCCCCAACAATTCCGGCAAACGGAAACCGGGACGTCCGCGGAAGAAACCACAAGGAAAAGTAAAACAGAAATAATATGTCAGTCGTATGGATTAGTGCCGCAGGACTCTGTGGTGCCACGATTATAGGAGCCCTTTTAGGCTTTCTGATGAAGGGGCTGCCCCATAAATGGAACGACACGATACTTGGTTATTGTGCCGGTATCATGTTGGCAGCCTCTACGTTAGGATTAATTGTCCCAGCCTTCGAACTCTCGGAACTCTGGTGGCTGGTTGCCCTAGGTGTAATGGCCGGAGCACTCTTTCTGAACGTGCTGGATCTCGTCACGCCCCACCTCCACTCCATTACCGGATTGGATGCAGAAGAGCATAAGAACAACCAGACGCTCAACCATATTCTGCTGTTTGTCATGGCGATCGCCCTGCATAAGCTGCCAGAAGGCATTGCAGCCGGTGTGAGTATGATGGCGGGCGAAGGTGGCGAAGTCGATTGGACCGTCTCCTTCGGTATTGCCGTGCAAAACGTTCCGGAGGGTATGGTCATCATTGCCCCCTTGCTGTTGGCAGGAATCAGTCGGATGCGCACAATGATGATTTCCTTGGCCATCGGTCTGCTGGAGGTAGTCGGAGTCTGGATCGGTTATGGACTGGGCCAAGCATCGGCCTCTTTTTTACCTGTGATGTTAGGTTTTGCCGGAGGTGCCATGCTCTATGTCACCAGTGACGAGATGATTCCGGAGACGCATGCCCACGGTTACCAGAAACAGGCCACTTACGCCCTTTTGATGGGATTCATGACCCTCTTGTTGCTGGAGCGGATCTGATCATGATCCGCCTCAATCCAGCATCAGGCTCATAAAACCATGGAGCTGCTGTGGAAAACGAAGCGGATCCAAGCTGCAGGCCATGCCATAGGGCTCTCCTTCGAAGTGATCGGGTGGCACGATACAGGTCAATCGCTCCACATCCAATCGTTTCATGGCAGTCTGAAGAAGTGCATTCGCCACCTCGTCGGAGACTGCCAACAACTCTTTGGCCAACCAGGTACCCGACTCAGTCGGATAAAGGAACAGCTGGCCCTCACACACTCTCTGCTCATCACGCGCCACCCAAAGTTGTCCTCCACTCTGCTGTAGATCCGTCAACACCACCTGAAAAGCAGGCAGGTCATGCTGAATGCAGGCGTCACGTCGCCCCATCTGTTCGGCAAAAAAGGGATACAGCTGACTCGCTTCAGGCTGTTGTGCGCAATCGATCATCGGCAGGCAGGATCCCGAAAATGTTGTCAAGGGCATCGTACCCGAGCACACAAGACCCGCTGAATCCGGCTGACGCACCACCATCTGCCGACTACGGTAAAAAGCTGTATAAAAACCCAATCGCTCATAAAATCCAAACAATCCGGCATTGGCTGGAACCGTCACAATTCCCGCAAATCCCTGCTGACGCATCACCTCGGCTGCTGCTGCAAGCAAGCGGCTCGACCGACCCTCGCCCCGACACTCCGGAGCCGTTGCCACCCCATACAGATAGGCTACGGGCAGACGTTTGCCCTGGTAGGTCAATGTGCGAGGCAACCAATAGAGAGCCGAACAGACCCGATCTCCCTCCACATCAGCCCGTGTGTATTCAGGCCGATAGACCTGCTCAAAAAAGAGACGGATGAAGGAGTCGTCATCGGCAAAACAACGACTCCACAACTGCTTCAACGAATCAACCGATACCATGAGTTCACCCCTTTTTGATAGCTACCGATTTCTTCAGCAGGATTGTCGGGTTATAAGATAGTTTCGCCTTGCGCAAACCCTCAATACCCAAATCCTCCTCTCGGTTCACATAGATGTATTGTTCCGGCAAATGAGCAGTAAACGCTTGGTTGATGATGGTATAGGCCCCTTCAAAAGCCACATCAGCCTTCTCCACATGCACCCCAAACGTCTGATGATTGATCGGAGCACCAAAGGTAAATGCCACGATCTGATCACCCACCAAAATGGCACCTCCGCGCAAATCCAACGCATCATAATGGCGGAACGCGTACTGCATGGAGCGACGTTCATCACTCAACTCTTCGGCATCCGCATCGGTCAGATTGTCCCGATACCATTTGGCCTCCAACTCCAGACAACGGGCTGCCAAATCGGGGGTTATCTCCTGATACACATAGTCCGGATAGCGCTTCTTGAAATTATTGATATGATTCCGCTTGGCCTGGAACTTCCGACCTCGGAGTGTAGCCAGATCCTCCCGCAGATAAATGTAATCGTAATAGTCTCGTTCGGGAATATAGAAGAACTCACCCGGGAAAGCCTCTTCCAACAAGGCCTCCGCATCGGGCGAGATCCCCAACATACAGAGAGGATGGCCGTGGGCCAACGAATCGGCTTCTATCAGTTCGATAGCCCGATGCAGATCACCCTGACCCACCGGCATCATATAGGCAAACCGTGTCTTCTCCTCAATCCGGAAACGGATCAGCAAGAAACCATCGACTACGGCAAATTCGCTGTCGTACAGAAAACGCCAGCTGCACATATTGGCAAACGAAAAGTCACAATTCTGATAATCACTGGGCCAAGTAAGCGATGTGATCGCCTGTTTGTCCTCAAGCGTGATCGGTTTAAAAGGTATTTGCATAAAATCGTTCTTAAAACGGAGGCAAAGATACGATTTTCATTCAAATTTTCTTCTTCAAAGTAAAAAAGAAGGTGACCCCTTTTCCCGGACTACTCTTGGCCGAAATCTGTCCTTTGTGAAACAGAATCGCATTTTTCACGATGGAGAGTCCTAAACCTGTACCTCCCAACTTGCGGCTCCGGCCCTTATCGACCCGATAGAAACGTTCGAAGATGCGGTTGATGTGCTCCTCGGAGATGCCCACCCCATTGTCGGAAAAGCTGAAATAGTAATACTTCGGGTCCTCCTTGTAGCAGACTACCCGAATCTGTATGCCCTCTCCAGCATAGGCTATGGCATTGTCAAAAAGATTCCGGAAGATCGAATAGAGCAAGGAATGGTTACCAAACACCACCGGCCGGGCCGGCAACTGCACTTCCGTCGTAATCCGTTTCTCCTCCATCTCTTTCGAGCACTCCTGCTCTATCTCCTCGACCAGACTCGTCAGATCGACCTCTGCACGGTCGAACATCGTTCCCGCTTCATCCAGACGGTTCAAAACAGACATATCGCGCAACAATCCGGTGAGACGGGTACTCTGCGAGTAACAACGTTCCAAAAAGAACTGCCGCTTGTCATCCGGAAGCTGGGGCGTGGAGAGAATCGTCTCCAAATAGCCCTGGATACTGCTGACCGGTGTCTTCAGCTCATGCGAAATATTTTGCGTCAGCTGCCGTTTCATGCGGCTCTCCTCCTCCTGACGGGAAATGTCGTTGATCGAAATCTCGTAGCTGTTGTCCTGAAACAGAATACATTCTACCTGAAAGATCTTACCATTCTTATCGACCGTCAACGACTCGCGCATGACCTTCCGTTTCCGTCCCACCACATCGACATGCTTCAGCAAAAAGAAATGGATCGGCTCCAGCTCCGGAATGTCCAGCACCTCCTCCGCCTCATGGATGGGCAAGTCGGCAATCAGATTGGCAAACTGGATAAAGAGTGTATTGGACAGAATCTCCCGGCTGTCTCCGGAAAACATGGCAAAGCCCTCCTTGGCATACTGGAAATGCTTGATCAACTTTTCGCGTTCCAACGACAGCTCATTCTTGGCCCGTTGCACACGATGATAGAGCGAAACGATATCTTTGGAGATATCCCCCAATTCATCATTCGGAAAGGCATACTCCTCCGCCGGCACCTGCCCATTCTTGATGTTGGAAGCAAAGTCGCGCAACTTGGAGATCGTCTGCCCGATACTGAACGTGAAATTCGACAGCACAAAGAAACAGATCACAATCATCAACGCCATGAAATAGAGGAAATCCTTATTGATGGCCAAGATATTCCGTACCGTTGCATCATAGGGCAAGGCGGAACGGAAAATGTAATTGTTGATGAGACTGGCCGAATAGAAATAACGTTTACCGGTCGAAGTGGAAGAACGGATCACAAACCCCTCCTTGTAGAGGCGGGCCTTGGCCACCTCGCTCCGGTCGTTGTGGTTCTCCAACGGTCCGGCCCCACTGTTGTCGAACAGCACCTGCCCGTCCGGGGCAATGATCGTGATACGCAACTCTTTATGCGGAATGTCCCAAATAAAATCACGGACGGTTTCCCGCACATTACTCTTTTCCCTACACTGCTGATAAAGCTGGTGGTTATAATTGATCAGTACCGTATTCAGTTTCTCCTGTGCAAATTCACGCTCCCGCTGATACTGGAAAATCAGGAAACAGCCCGTGAAGCCCAAAAACATCAGAAAGACCGACCAAAAAAGCTTCTGACTGAACGGGATGCGGCTATACCGATCCTGCATATTCATCTGATGCATTTCCATACGGCTCACTCCTCAAAACAATAGCCAAAGCCCAGACGGGTCACAATGTTCTTGCCATACTCACCAATCTTCTTGCGCAAGCGGGTGATGTTCACATCGACCGTCCGGTCCAGCACATACACCTCATCCTTCCAGACCTGCGCCAGGATCTCCTCACGCGTGAAGACCTTCCCCCGATTCTCCAGAAGCAGCTTCAGAATCTCAAACTCTTTCTTGGTCAGTTGCACCTCCTGCCCTTCGATGGAAGCCTTGACGGACTGCAAGTCCAAGCTGAGTTGTTTATAATGCAAATGGTTATCCACCGGACGCCTGTCTTGTGTCCGTCGGATCACGGCCTTCACCCGAGCCTGTACCTGCCGGATGGAAAAGGGTTTGGAAATGTAATCATCTGCTCCCAGATTAAAACCGGTCAACATATCGTTTTCCGTGTCTTTAGCTGTCAGGAAGATGATCGGGATCTCCGCGGTCGAAGGATCTTTGCGCAACAGGCTGGCCATCTTGAATCCGGAAATCTCCCCCATCATCACATCGAGCATCAACAACTGATAACGGGAGAGATCCATGGTCAATGCCTCCTCGGCACTATAGGCCGTGTCAACCTCGTAACCCTCCGTTTCCAGATTGAATTTCAAGATCTCGCACAAATCCTCTTCATCATCTACCACCAATATACGTGTTGCCATAGTTTCGTTCTCCTTTCTTTCTTGCAAATATACTGTTTTCTGCGCAAAGATCGGGAGTTCATGTTGCAACAGCATGAAACAGATGTTACAATTCCATTACATTTTTCCGATCATAACCGGTTATTCCTGATCCGGCATCCGTTGGAAATCGGCCTGCGGAGTCCATTTCGGCATCTCGTCGTTGTTGCAGATGACCAGACCGATGCTGAACATCAGATTCAAATTTTCCATCGCCCCGTCAAAGTCCCACCACGATTCGTCATACTCGTCGTTCGGCTGATGATAGCGATAGACCTTCGGCTTCGCTTCGTGACGAGCCGGATCCACATAGTCTCGTCCGCCACCGGCCAAGATCGAAGGAACCCCCTTCTTGACAAAGTTGAAATGGTCCGAACGGAAATAGCCACCTGCCGGATCCTCCGTGATGATATTCACCCGTCGTCCCTGGGCAGCAGCCATGGCCACCACCAACGCATCCGTATCGGTCTTGCCGGCAGCCCGCAAAGAGACATCGTGCGTACGTTCAGCCGGAGCCGATCCGTCGAAATTCAGGTTAGCAGCCGTCTTGGAGAGCGGGAACAGGGGATGCTCACAGTAATATTGCGAACCCAACAGGCCACACTCCTCCGAAGTCACAGCTACAAACACCAACGACCGGCGTGGACGGATTGGCAGCTGCTGGTACTTGCGGGCCAGCCACATCAGGGCAGCCACACCCGAAGCATTGTCGCTCGCACCATTATAAATGCTGTCACCCTCGACCGGTGTCCCGATACCGAAATGATCCCAATGGGCCGTGCAGACCACATACTGATCCTTCAAGTCGGTTCCCGGCAACACGGCAGCCACATTGTGCGACTCGCCAACCGACATTTCGACATTCAGCTGCACCTTACTCTTCGCCTTCAACGGGAAACTCTGGAAACCAGGCTTTTTCGCAGCCGACAGGGCAGCCTCAAAATCGGTTCCACTCACCTCGAAGATCCGACGGCAAGCCTCCTCAGACAGCCAGCCCTTCATGCCCAACGAATGGGCGTTCATGGTCTCGTCACAAAGAGCGATGTTGTTCTGCACGTGCGAAGACTGGCAAACCTCCCACCGGTAAGAGGCAGCCGGCTCATTATGCAACACCAGGCATCCGGCAGCACCCTGTCGTTCAGCCTCTTCCAGTTTGTAGGTCCAACGACCATAATAGGTCATATTCCGTCCACGGAACAATTCCTGATTGTAGAATCCGGGATCGTTCACCATGGCAATGACAATCTTGCCCTTCACATCCACCCCGGCATAATCGTCCCAGTTATATTCCGGTGCATGAATACCGAAACCGACAAACACATAGTCCGTCTGCGGAATCACCACCTTGTCCGTTCCGCGGTTTGTCCAAACCACCACATCATCCGAGAAGACCAAATCCGTCTTTCCTTTGGCACCCTTCACCGTGATGCGGTTATTCTGTGGGCGAGTAAAGGTGGAGATCTCCTTCACCGCCTGGAAATAACTACCCTGGTTGGCCGGTTCCAAACCTAACCGCTTGAATTCATCCGCAATGTAATGGATTGTTTTCGTCTCATATTCCGTCATGGGTTTACGTCCTCCAAAGGCATCCGAACCCAACGTCTTGACATGCTCCTTAAAATAAGACAGCCCGTCATCATCGGTCTGTGCCATGGCTGAAAAACTCAAAGCAGCCAAGCACCACAACACATAAAATACACTTTTCTTCATCATTTCGTTTGTTATTTATAAATCACCCTGCAAAGTAACTCAAAAAAGGCCTAAGTTCTCGCAAAAATTATTGTAATTGTGATTGTGATGAAAAAATAAAGCCCTATCTTTGCCGGTGACACATAATTAAATAACTAACAAACAATAACTATGGCAACATTCATCAATCCGTTTACGAAAGTAGGCTTTAAGCGCATTTTCGGTCAAGAGTTTTCAAAACCTGTACTGATTCACTTTTTGAACAACCTGTTCCAGGGAGAACTGACAATCGTTGATTTGGAATTTTCAGACCAAGAACCTGCCACGGCTGAAGGAGAATACCGGCCCCTGATTTCCGATGTCTATTGTAAGTTGGACACGGGAGAGAAAATCATCGTGGAAATGAATCCCGACGAAGGTGCCAATTGTATTAACCGGAGCATTTACTACATCAGTGAGTGTATTGTCCGTCTTGAAGAAAGGAGTTTTTGCTCACATTTTCCTGTCAAAGCAGTCTATCTGATCACGTTTCTGAATGGCAAGTCACCGGACCTCGGTGAAAAACTTCGCACACATGTCGTGTTGATGCATAGCAAGACGAAGAAAGTTTATACAGACTTTCTCAATCTGATCTATCTGCAATTGCCCTATTTTGAGCAGGAAGCTGATTTATGCAAGAATGATTTCGAGCGTTGGATCTATGTATTGAAACACATGGAGACATGCAGTCAATTGCCTTGGTCAGACCAGCATCCGGCATTCCGGCAATTGGCAGAGATAGCGAATGTCCATGCTTGGTCACAAGAAGAAAAGGAGAAGCATCTGGAGGATTGCTAACAGTATCGACGAACCTCACATGTTAAAGTATTCGGTTAGACTGCTTTAGATGTGAGGTTTTGTAGCCATATCGTTTCAACGAAGGATAAAGTCATTCCAAAAATTATTGTAATTGTAATTGTGATATAATAGTTACACTGACTTTCGACGAGAATACCTATCAGATTTATTCACTTACTTAAGCTCTTTTGGATTTAAATTGTGATCTTTGCACAAAGTCTAATTAGTACTATGCTTATATTATTGATCATAGCGTTTGCCTGTTTTGGTCTTGTGGCGGTTCATCTGGTGAATCGCTTCAGGGAATCAGGTCTGCGAGGAGTGATGCAGGAATTCATTCCCGAAGATAGGAGTTTTCAGAATGACTATGAAGACGAGGAAGACTGGAATGATGCGGATGATGGGTATGATGATGGATATACGGATGGGTTCGATGATGGATACAATGACGGATATGATTACGGTCAGGATGGTGGATATGATGAGGTTGATCAGGATCGTATCTGAGCCAACAAACACAGGACCTCGCAATAGATGGGCAGGGAGGAGCGACGAACCAACACACCGGCATCCGCATGGAGATCACCTGAGACAGGAAGGCACAACGAACAGGTCGGAATGCCCATCTCATCATAGTCCCACGACTCATCCGGCTCAGCCTCATGCACAAACTTATACAGATAGGGAGACAGGGCCGTCACTATCTGGTAACCCATCAGGATGTGAATACCCAAATCATTCTCCAACGAAAAGGGACAACCTTCGGCCCATCCCTCATTGGTCACATCCAGCACCCATGCCTGACGGACATAGCAATCCTTCTGCCGAAGCCAACCGGCCACCTCATACGCACCAGCCGAATCATGCTCCTCATCACCCGTAAAAGCCACCACCACCTGCTCCGGCAAGCTATCCGTCAGCATCGCATACAGCAGGCAGCCGTTGGTCAGACTGTTGTCAAACGTGCCCCGCAGCCACTCCTCCGAGACCTCCTCGCAAAAGAGTGCCCCATACACACAATCCACGTGCGAAGAGACCAGCACAACCTCCTCCCTCTGCACCTCCTGTTTGGCATACAGCAGACACAGATCGCCCCGGTGGACCAGCTGATAATCACTTCCAGCCAAAAGCGACTGGATTACTTCCAACCGATCCTCCACCGTGAAATGCGTGCCATCGTCCTTGCAATCGACCGTCACCTGCCGCACCAATGCCTCTATCGAATACTTACCTTGCATACGCGCTTTCTATCACCAATTCCGACTGCAAAGTAACACAAAATTAATTGTAATTGTAATTGTGATGAGAAATTCCCCTGCCAACGAATGGCCCATTCGACAAAAAGCGTAAATTTGCAACAGGAGTTCATACAACACTATTTTCATACCATTAAAAAACAAACGACGATGAGATTATCGATTTATACTTGGATCGTTGGCGCATCACTACTGATGCTCAACGCTTGCGACAGCCCTCAGCAAGTGGGCGATTTCCACGTGATCCCGGCTCCACAAGAGGTGACTGAGGTGGCGGGTGCAGCCCCCTTTGTACTCCATTCGGGAACCCCCATCTGCTATCCGGCCGGCAACGAAAAGTTGGCTCGCACGGCCCAGTTCCTGGCCTCCTACATCCGGGAGGTGACCGGTGCACAGGTGAAGGTATCGTCCGAGGCAGCCCAGCAGGCAATCACCCTGTCGCTCGATCCCACAATAGCCAACCCAGAAGGCTATGAACTGAACGTTTCGGCCGAAGGCATCCAGTTGAAGGGAGCCACCGAGGCAGCCGTCTTCTATGGCATCCAGACCCTCCACAAGGCATTGCCCATCACCCAGCAGGGGAAGGTGGCACTTCCGGCAACCCACGTAAAGGACTACCCACAATACAGTTACCGTGGTTTTCTCGTCGATTGTGGACGTCACTTCTTCTCCGTGGACTACCTGAAGGAGATGATCGACATGTGTGCCCTGCACAACATCAACCATTTCCACTGGCACCTGACTGAAGACCAAGGCTGGCGATTCGAGGTCAAGAAATACCCCAAGCTGACTGAGATCGGTTCGGTACGCAAGGGGACCATTGTGGCCCCCGGCTCAGAGGAATACGATGATGTGCCCGTGACCGGCTACTACACACAGGAGCAATGTCGCGAAATCGTGGCCTATGCGGCCGAACGCTTCATCCAGGTCATTCCCGAGGTGGATCTGCCGGGCCACATGATGGCAGCCTTGGCCTCCTATCCGGAACTGGGCTGTACCGGTGGACCTTACGAGATTCCCCGCAAGTTTGGCGTGTTTGACGAAGTGCTTTGCGGAGGCAACGCAAAGACTCTCCAGTTCGCCAAGGATGTGCTCAACGAAGTCATGGACGTCTTCCCCTCCGAATACATCCACATCGGAGGTGACGAATGTCCCAAGGTGCGTTGGGAGGCCTGCCCGACCTGCCAAGCCAAGATAGCCGAATTGGGACTGAAGGACACGAAGGAACACACCAAGGAGAATCAGCTGCAGGCCTGGTTCATGGGTGAGGTGGAGAAGCTCATCAACGAACGTGGACGCAAGATGATGGCTTGGGACGAGATCCTGGAGGGCAACCCGACGAAGAGCTCGACCGTCATGGCCTGGACAGGCGTACAGGCAGGTATCCAGTCTGCCCGCTTGGGTCACAACACCATCATCTGCCCCATCACCCACCTCTATTTCAGCAATCCCGGCTACAACCGACTGAAGGGTGTGACCAGCATTGCGCGTGTCTATGACTTCGAACCCTGCTACCCACAGCTGACGGAAGAGGCCGAGAAGGAGAAGATCATTGGGGTGCAGGGCTGTATCTGGACCGAATGGACGAAGGACAGTGTGAAGATGGAATGGCAGATGATGCCTCGTGTGGCAGCCCTTTGCGAATTGCAATGGACACCCAGCGACAAGAAGGACAAGGCTGATTTTCTGAAACGTCTTCGCCATCAGATCGATCTCTATCGTCTCAAGGGATGGAACTACAAGCAGGATATTGAGGATGTGACGTTTGACATCCATGCTACAGGCGAAGGTGGTCAGGCCGCACTGGCCATGCAGACCTACGACGAGGCCGACATCCACTACACCACAGATGGCAGTACACCCACCCGACACTCTCCTCGCTACACGGATCCGGTCGTTATCAGCGGTCCAGCCGAGATTCAAGCCGTAGCTGTCCGGGGCGACCGGGTGACGGAGGTGACCCGCGAAGCGATTGATTACAATCAGGCCACCATGCGTCCGATCCGTTTGAAAAACGCACCAGCCGCCAACTACACCTTCAAAGGGGCTTCCCTCCTCAACGATGGACTGCGGGGTGATGACAACTACCGATCGGGCCGATACATGGGCTTCCAGGGCAACGACCTCGATGCCACCATCGACCTGCAAGGTGAACAGGAGATCTCTTCAGCCTTTGTGAACACCTATCTGGTGCCGGGCGACTACATCTTCGGACTGACGGCTCTCGAAGTGTCTGTTTCCGACAATGGCACAGATTTCCGGCCGATTGCCAGCAAGGAGATTCCAGTGCTCGAAAAGGGTGCCAAGAACCACATCACCCGACAGGAGGAGGTGACCTTTGATCCCGTCAAGACCCGTTATGTACGTATCGTCGGCAAGATAACCCCCGAACTGCCCGAGTGGCACTATGGCCGTGGCCAAAAGGCCTTCCTCTTTGTCGATGAGCTTGGAGTCAAATAAGATAAAAGGCCACCGACTCAAAGAACCATATATAGTTGACGAACCATCAATGCCCCCAGCCCTCATGAGTTGGGGGCCCATTTTATTGTAATTGTGAATACTCCTGCTCGTCCAACCGATATTTCGCTGTGGAATACTTCGTTTCACACATCCATCACAATGACAATCGGATGATTTGACTCACAAATCTACATCTGTTTCCTTTGGTTTCTTCAATCAGAATCCCTACATTTGTCCACAAAAATATTTATATATGTTTAATCCAAAATAACAACTATGGTATGGTAACAAATCAATCAAAACCGACCAGCCGTCCTAACTGCGACGAGAAGTTCATCAATCCTTTCACCGACTACGGGTTCAAACGGATTTTCGGGACCGAAATCTCCAAAGACCTGCTTATCGAGTTCCTCAACAGCCTCATTCCGGAAGCCAAGATTGAAGACCTGGCCTTCTGTAATGTCGAACAAGTCGGACCCACTGAGGGATCCAGGAGGGCCTTCTTCGACATCCTTTGCCGGAACTCCAACAACGAATACATCCTGGTCGAGATGCAACGGAAGTCACAGGAGAATTTTCAGGACCGGATCCTCTTCTACACTTCGTTTCTCATTCAGAATCAGATGAGTACCGTCCAACGGGCCTATCGGAAAATGGAAAAAGAAATGGAGCAGCAGCAAGTCGATCCCTCCGAATTTCCCGACTGGAACAGGAACTGGCTCTACCACATGAAGCACATCTATGTGGTCTGTTTCCTCGGCTACACGATGTTCAAGGAATATCCGGATACATACCGCTGGGACGTTCTCCGGATGGACAAGAAGCATCACGTCATTTTTGGAGATGCTTTGCAGGAAATCTATTTGGAAATGCCAAAATTTCGCTTACCTTTGTCCCAGTGTGACACATTGGAGAAACGATTTTTATACGTATTGAATAACATGGAAGTACTTGACAGATTACCCAAAGAGCTGAACAACCAGCTGTTCCAGCGGATGAAGGAGATCGCCTCCCTCTCAAACCTCTCTGCGGATCAGATCATTGCCTACCATCGGAGCATGATGGAGGACCTTGCTTATTATGACACAATCAATACGACTTTCAAGAAGGGTGAGGCTAAAGGGCGTACAGAAGGACGTGAGGAAGGTATAGCGGAAGGTATAGCCAAAGGTCGTGCAGAAAATGCAATCGAAATGGCTCGCAAATTCAAGGAGGATGGTATCGATCCCGCTATCATTGCCAAGAACTCCGGACTCTCCATAGAAGAGGTAGAAGCCTTGTAACACTGATTCCTTCCCCCCAAAAACAAGACACAAGTAGTTCCGGCTGGCTCAACACCTCCGGAGCTACTTGCTTCGCTTTATCCATATCCTTTAGCCACCTACCTGACCAAAGGTCCATCTCATCACAATTACAATTACAATTATTTTTGGACACGCATTCGTCACATCCCGGCCTCCCTCTCAGACCTTCATCCATTCCGAAGAGATGGGATGGCCCTTCTTGCCGAAACACTCGACGGGACGTACTTCGAAGCGGAAGGAGCGGTAGGCAGGGATTTCCTGTTCACCAAATACACATACCACCTCATCGTCATCCTTGCGTTCTCCCAAATAAAAATGGGGCGACATGACACGCTTCGTCAGCATGACCTTTTCCGTATCCTCGTCCTGCATCACCAGCTGGACCTCAAAATCGTAGGCACGTTGCTTCGCATTCCGACCCAGAACGTTCGGGAAATAGACCGAAGTCTGCATTTGTTCGGTGCCATAGCGATCCTTTCCTCGCGCCCGTTCTACCCGTACAGCCGAACCTGCTGGAAACTCAGGGGCAACGGCTTGGGCAGCCCGATGGGCAAACGAATAGGGCTTTTCGCCCCGGCCCAACGGCAAGGGAAGCACCCAATCCGGACCGACAGCTTCATCATAGACAAACTCCCGTCGTTCCAGCACGACACACTGGTCATAAACCGTCATCAGCAACCCCTGTTTGCCATCCTGCTGATCCACCACCGGCATCTGATAGGGGGTCTGCTTGCTCTCTCCATCCACATAGGTGTTCTCCCGACCGCCACGGGCATACGTGTAGCTCAGCGAGGAGGTGCCGATGCTCACAAAGTCGCCTTGCCAAATGCTGTAATCATCCTGCAGGATCGTGTGGGAATGGCCGGAGAAGGCGATGCAGTTCGGGAAACGGCTCAGGGCTGCTGTCGATTGGCCATCATCCTTGCCCCAGGCCCACGGACCATAGCAGGTGTTTCGCGGATGGGCATGTTGGATATAGAAGAAGGGCTTCTCTCCCTCCAGTTCAACCCGATGCGCCTCCAGGAAGGCCGGCATGCCTTCGATATGTTGCCAGTCGCCCCAATGGGCTCCGACGAATTTGTAGCCCTTCACCTCTTTCAGGTAGATGGGTTGGTATTTTTCCTTGAAATATTTCTTCCAGATGGCTGCCCGGTCGTTGGCGATGGCCTCTTTCCGGATCAGCTCCTCCTGCTCCTCCTTGGGGACAATGCCGGTCAGGTCGTAATGATGGCCCTCCACGTCATGATTGCCATACACAAACAGCTTCTCGACCCGACGGCCGTCCGAGGCCTTGTCTTTCGGGAAGACCCGGTACCAGGCCGCTGCCACAGCCTTCAGCTGGCGTTCCAGACCGGTATCGGCCATGTCACCCGCAATGATGACACCATCGGCTCCCTTGTCGTGAAAATAGCGGAATGTCTTCTCCAAGGCTTCCGTATGCTCGGCATGACGGATATGGACATCACTCACGATACCGATGCGCAACTTCGGCTCTCCCAGCTGAGGGGCCATTTTTGCCAACAGCTGATGATCAATACACCAGGCTCCCATGGCCAGGGCACAACTTTTGATAAATGTTCTTCTCTGCATATTACACTCAAATAAAAAAGTACTGCTCAAAGGTACGATTTATTTCAATAGTGCCTCCTTAATCAAATTTAAAATCCAACTGATGAGTTCGGTGACCTCAGCAAGGGCCGCGACATTGTCTGCAATGCCAAGACACGTCGGGTGAGCGTCTGCAATGCCCTCGACTGTCTCCTGTTCCATGCCGCACGTCTGGCTGATCTGCCGCAACTCTGTGCTCCCTTGGCAGAAAAGTGGGTGACCATCTATGCCGATGCACCCGCCTTGGTTGCGTTGCAGGGCTCTTATCCCGACGCCTTGTTGCAGCCGGCCACACCGGAACATTACGGTACGGAATTCCTGGACTACAAGATGGCCATCCGCACGGTCAGTTCGTTGGAGGAGGCACTCCAGCAAATCCGTCGCTACAGCTCGCACCACAGTGAGTGTATCATCACCGACCGTAAGGCTCATGCCGACCGCTTTGTCCGCGAGGTGGATGCCGCCTGTGTCTATGTCAATGTGCCCACCTCCTTCACCGATGGAAACGAGTTTGGTCTCGGGGCAGAGATTGGCATCAGTACGCAAAAACTCCACGCCCGTGGCCCGATGGCCCTGGAGGAGATTACCACCTACAAGTGGATCATCGAGGGAGACGGCCAGATCCGGAAATAGACAGGGCCTCCGCACAGCCATCTCCACCGTTCGTGAACTAACGTTGTGGAGATGGGCATGCCCGGTAGAGGAAATAGGCAGCTGCCTGTACCTTTTTCCGGAGCATCGGATGCAACTCCGGATGTGAGGCCAAGAAGTGTCGGACCACTTCGGCAGCCTCCTTGGAACGATGACCGGCCAAAAGATTGCTGCTCCAGTTGCCGGGGAAGAAGATGTCACCCGTCCGCTGGATCTCCGGCAAGAGTTCCAAGGCCGGTCGGATGTATTTGACCGACTGCTCATCGCGCATCGGATGATTCAGGTAATAGAGCACCGAAAGTGTCCAAGGCTCGATCTTGCGGGCCTGAACGTCCGACAAGGAGGCAAAGAGCGTATCGCGAGCTGCTTCGGAAGGCACCACAGCCCGGGCCACAAAATCGAACTGCCGCAAGCGGTCGGGATTGTCGATCCGTTCGCGTTGGAGGGCAATCAGACGTTCGGCCTGTTCCGGCATCCGGATGGAGAGTTCGTACGTCAATGTCATGAAGTCGTTGACCGAAAGACGAGGATCCGATCCCGTTTGCCACAGGTCGTACAGGCGTTTGACAACGCTCTGCGAACTGGCGCGTCGGATCAGCAGGCGAAGCAGTTGGGTACGCACGGAAGGCAAGGAATGGTCGGTCGCCATTTGCCACAGGCTCTCCTCCATCGGTTCTGCATGGCTACCCCTCAACAATTGCATCGGCTCGGAGAGATAACCGATCAGGGTGGAGGCGGTCAGCATATCCTGCTCCTCTTGCAACGAGCGGGTCAGGAACGAAAGCCAGGGCTCCTCCCCGATCCGGCCCGTGCAATAGTTTTCATACAGGTTCATCAGTAGGGCCTGACGGGCCGTCGGATCGGTTTCACCAGGCCAGTAGTGCATCAAGCTGTCCACTTGGGAGGCAGACAACTCCAGATAGCCATAGAAAGAGGCATCGCGTCCCTCCAGGCAAGAGGAGGCGGTCCGCTGGGGCCAATACTCCTCATCCACCCAAGTGCGGCTGAAGCTGCGGAGATCAGCTGGAGTCTCCCGGTCGAGCAGGTCGATCAGATCATCCCAGGTGGCATTGCCATATTTATATTGAGCCACATAGTGTTGAATGCCTCGCTGGAAGGCATCCCGCCCCATCAGATCCACCATCTTGCGCATCATGACGGGTGCTTTGTTGTAGATAATCGTGTTATAGACCAACCCGGCATTGCGCATGTTGTCGAGTGGTTGCCGGATCGGGGTACGTCCCTCCGTCCGGTCTTGCGAAACGGCTGCGGCCACATAGGTCTTGAGCCAGTTGAGCGAATGGTTGATCTCCGGAAACAGGGGAGCCGTAATCTCTGCCGCAAAATAGTTGGCAAACACCTCCTTCGTCCAGACATCGTTGAACCATTGCATAGTGACCGCATCACCGAACCACATGTGGGCCGTCTCGTGCGCGATCAGTTCCGTGCGATGGAGCAGCTCATCGGGGGTCGGATGGGCCGACAGGAAGAGCGTATTGTCGTTGTAGAAGGTGGCTCCGGTATGCTCCATTCCGCCAAACTGGAAACCGGGCAACACCACAAAGTCATACTTGGCAAAGGGGTACGGCACGCCCGTGAACTGCTCCAGCCAATCGATGGAGAAGGCGATCTGACGGGCTATTTCGGGCAGTTGGGCCACCCGGGCGGTATCAGTCTCCCGATAGTAGGCTCCCAATTTCTCCGCTGCAAAGTATTGATACTGAAATTCACCGGCGGCAAAGGCAAAGAGATAGGTAGGCAAGGGTTCGGTGGCAGCAAAAGCAATGCGTCTGCGTCCGCCCTCCCGGCTGTCCGACAGCACCGGACCGTTTGAAACGGCTTTCCAAGCCTCCGGCATCTCCAAGGTCAAGGAGAAAGAGGCCTTCAGGTCGGGCTGGTCGAAACAGGGGAAGGCCGTGTGTGCTCGATCGGGCACGAAGAGGGTGTAGAGGTAGTCTTCCCGCCGGTTTAAAGACTGGCTGCCAGCCGTAAAATCGAGGGAGAGCAGGTTCTCTCCCGCTTGTGTCAGTTGCCGGGGGATCACCAAGTGGTCTGCTGCCGCCACCCACTCACAGGGCTGGCCATTGACACGCACCTGCTGCACATGCTTGTCCGGTTCCCGAAAATCCAACACGATCTCACCCGGAGCCTCCAAGGTCAAACGGATGGTCTCGGTGGCCTGAATAGCCTCCTCCCGATCGGCTGGCAGATGAAACGTCAAGGCATAGGCCAATTGCCGGATCTGAGCCCGCCGGTGTTCCGCCAAGGCTTGCGAAATGCCCTCTTCGATGGGCGACTCCACACCCACCGCCTGGCAAACAGCTGCCTGATCTGTGGCCATCAACGCCCAACAGAACAGGAGCGCAACAATCTTCTTCATATCATACCTCCTATTTTTGCAATCCGACAAGCCTCGATGGAATTACCGACCTGCAACTTATCCAGAATCGTCTGCCGATGGCGGCTGACCGTATGGACACTGATCGACAGCATATCCGCAATATCCTTGCTGGTCAGTCCTTTGTCAATAAGCCCCAACACCTGCTTCTCCCGGGTGGACAACAGATCGGAGGGTTGTTGTTCGCCCATCTCCAGCGTCTCGCCCGTCACGGAATTGACCACGACTGCCGGGGTGAGCTGTCCGAACACCCATGGGGAGTAGAGGCACAAGCCCAACCACAGGGGTCCCTTGCTGGGTCCCGTAATGTAGAAGATCCGATGCCACACAGGCAGGTAGCTGCCCTTCCCGTTCTTCATCCGCAACGGACTGGAGAGGTAATAGTCGGTTCGTCTGCCGCTGGGCTGCCGTTTGACAAATTGGAAAAAACAGAGTTCCTGCCCATGTTTGCTGGCCAAATCGTCCGGGTGCACCCGTTGGAAGATCTCCTCCTCCCAGATGGAAGAGACGACCGCCTCCTGCTGCCCCTTGCCGAGGCCCAACGTATGCGCAAAGCCACCGTAGTAGATGTAGCTGACATGCGTACGCAAATCGCTTAATACCGCAATGGCATTTTCCGTACATGCATAGTTGTGCGCCAACGTTTTGTAGGTCTCCAAACTGTCCGCATAGGGCTGCTGTTCGGAGAAGTCCAGCGTCGAAAACGCCCGGTTCAGTTTCTTGATCGTATCCATCAACTTGTCCAAAATGGTTATTAATAATCATTGTAGGGCCTGTTTCCCTGTCCTACCTTTGCAAAGGTAAATAAAAAAGCGATAAATATGAAACAGTTTATGTGTAGTGCCTTGCTGATGGCGGCTGCCTGTCTGGGTACGGCCACCAACGGTCAGGCTCAATCGTTGGAGAAGATGCAATGGTTCAACGAACCGGCTCAATGGACTATTCAGGATCATGTGCTTTCGATGCAGGTGACGCCTCAGTCGGACTACTGGCGCATTTCGCACTATGGATTTACGGTGGATGATGCGCCCTTCCTCTATACCCTCCGTGGTGGCGAATTTGAGGTGAAGGTAAAGGTGTCTGGCGATTATAGGACCCGTTACGACCAGGCCGGACTGATGTTGCGGATCGACCATGAGAACTACATCAAGGCGGGTATCGAGTTTGTGGATGGCAAATACAACCTGAGTGCGGTCGTCACCCACCACACGAGCGACTGGAGCATCATTCCGTTGGAGAAGCCGGTTCCTTTTGTCTGGATCAAGGCTGTCCGGCGCTTGGATGCCATCGAGATTTTCTATTCGTTCGATGATCAGGAATATACGTTGATGCGGAATGCCTGGATGCAGGACAACCATCCGATCAAGGTCGGCCTCATGGGTGCCTCGCCCGACGGCCAGGGTTTCGAGGCCCGTTTCGAGCACTTCTCCATCCAGCATCTGCCCGACCAACGTCGCCTCCAGTGGTTGCAATCGAATCAATAAACGAAGCGAGCATGTTTGTTCCTTTCGTTGCCCCGTATCGCACACCAGCGGTTCGGGGCTTTATCGCATCACCTCTTCCTAACAACCTCCAGCATCTCCCCTAAATGATATGCCACGAGACCATCGGCAAACTGAGTGTCAACCACCCGGACCAATACCCGATCACCCTCCTGATGATACCCCACGATGAGACGCAAAGCATCAAAACGACGCAAATATCGTTTGCCGTCTGCCGGGTCTATATACGTGTAGCGGTTCAACGTGGTCTGCTTGAGCTCCCGATATTCAATCCGCTTCGTCCCAGCGATGATTTCATCCAAATAAACCTGTTTGATGCGCAAAGTCAATACCTTCATGCCACGTGTATCATACGAGAGCGACAACTTTCTCGCTCGCTTTTCCAAACATTGCAGTTTCGCGTTATAGACATAATCGACAATCGAACCGTCTGCGATCCGCCCGATGATATGCTCTACAATCTCGAAAGGAACGACAAACCACTCACGCGGATGATGTACCACCCCAGCATCATCCATCACCCTGATAGAAAACTGCACCTTTTTCAGCACTTGGTGAATCAGATCCTCAAACTTCTGCGAATGCATGTTTACGACCTTGTAAGAGGCAACGATCTCCACAGGGGCCATCAGATAGGTCGGTTCATGAACCGCATTCGCAATGCGCTCCTCTACCCGATTGGTCGAGAAACCGATCTTGTACAGATTCTTTTGATTCATGATCTCCGGTACCTCCGAACAGGAACGGAGCACATAAATATAGCCGGTTACAATATCTGCCACATCGTTTCCCTTGGGCTGGAAGTATCGGTGTTCCGTCTCAGACTCCAGTTCCGACACACCATATCCGTCACTCACCACGTTCTTGCGCAATGTCTGAAGCAGGATATCCGACTCCTGTCCATTCTCATAGATGCATCGGGTACGTCCATCCCTCACATGATTGGAACCCTCATAGCTTTCCAGAATCTTCTCCAGCAACATCAACTGCCCACTCACGATATAGTAGCGACCCTCTTGGAGACCCTCTGTTTTCGTCACCCGCAGGAGGCTTCGTTGGCCCGCTTTCAATTCGCTGTGAACCCGTTTGAACCCTTCTGCATACCGGTAGAAGTCGTCACAAGGTTTCCGTTGTGCCACATATTCAGCCTGCTTCTTTTCGATGACATGTTTCATCTCCGGTGTCAAACTAAACAGTTCGACCTCCTTGGCTGTGATGTCGTTCAACAACGGATCATTCAATAAATCATCCAATTCTTTGTCTATATCCATACCATCCCGCTTTTAAGATTGTTTGTGGAGAGCCTGTAACCTGGCCCACATCCGTTTCTCTATCAAATCCCCCGTTCGTTGAGGTTCCCGTCCATGTTCCGCTATCCACCGTTCCAACTCTGCTACCTGCTTGTTTTTCCGGTCGTCAAACGTCGGAGCAGAAACGTTGGGACGTACGTCATCAAACAGTGGATCTTCAAATATTTCCAATAATTCTGCCGGCCATTCCATATCTCGTTCAGTTATCGTTTACCTTCTTCATACGCCAATCCCGCCATCTTCCTGGCTTTCAAATTCCGGATCATCTGATAAGCGGCTGCCATTTCGCGCACTTTCGGATCCGGATCATCCACACGTGGAACCTGTCCTTGATGTGCGGCAACGTATTGCTTCAACGGACCTTTGAAGAGCTGAATCGCCCGCTCCAAGGTGAGGTCAAACTTCTGTTCCGCAATGGTATCCTGAATGATGCGCAACGTCGGTGCATCCACTGTTTTCGACAACACCTCGTAAGCCCGCTGGAATGGATTGATAGAATCAATGAGATTGATGCTCAACTTGTCAATGTTCACAAAACGATTGGCCAATTTTATCAAGCGATTGCCTTCGCTCTCGCTCGCTTGATCAGCTCCTCCGCTCGGCAAAATATCCGTATCCTGAATGACGATATCGGATCCTTTGATCAGTGTGTCGGCCACAAAATATTCCCGAACCATTTCCACCTCCTCATCATCCAAATAGGGATACCGTTCACGAATCACCTTGGGAATCAACCCTTGCGTTATGGCTTCAGCGGTCGTCGAACCACTGATGGCTCGTACAACCAGTTCGTTGTTCAGCACATCGGCCTTCAGATCATCCAGTTGCTCCTCCACGATCTGCTTGGCCCGCAGACTGGTCAGCGGTTTCAACCCATCTATAACAAGCGTATGCGCCCGATCCGCCTCATCCAGAAAGTCCGGATCGGCAGCCGTCCGGAAATGCCAGGAGGGAGCCATCACCTGCTCCATCAACAGGGAAGCGGTGATCGCTTTGAGAAAATCATTGACAGCCACTTTCACATCGTCCTGTTCAGCATCGGGCATGGCAATCATATTCACGAAACGTGCCGTCTCTTTGCCCTTACAATCGCGCGTACAACGGCCAATGATCTGGATCACCTCTGTCAACGAACCTCGGACTCCAATGGTCAAACACATCTCACACCACGGCCAGTCGAACCCCTCTTTCGCGGTTCCCAGGGCAATGATGATGTCCACATCCTCCCGACGTTTCATCTTCTGCAGATAGCCCTGTACCCGGTTTCGTTCTTTGGGATCATCCTCCACCAGATCGGCCACCTTCAGCAGTCTGCCGTCTGCTGTCCGTAAGGTATAAATACCCGTTGGGTAGTCCTTGCCCACCCGTTCACCGATCAACTGCATGATTTGGGCAGTCTCATCGTATTTCATCCCTGTCGAAGCCCTGGAATGGACACTGGGGATGTGGATAATCGTCTTTTTCGTCGTGTCAAGCACTTCGGTCAGGTGATCGAGATAACTGCCTTGGTAAAAGTGATAGCCGAGCACCAGATTCTTCAGATAGCGATAGCCGTTCAGTTGCTCATAATAATTATAGGTAATGGGGAAGAAACGAGCCTCGTCCTCCTGCCTCAACACAGGTAGGCCATCGCCCCGGAAATAACTGCCCGTCATGGCTACGATGTGTCCGGTCGAGTTGTTCATCACCCGACGAACCACATCCCCCAAGTTTGATTGAGCATCGGAACTCGTATGATGAAACTCATCAATGGCCAACAAGGTATCGTTGAAGCAATCGTCCTGCATCTCTTTCAATGCATTACGCAGGGTAGCATGGGCACAAACCAGAATCTGTGCATGACTCTGATGAAAGAATTCGATGAAGCGTTTCTTCTTGTCCTGCTCATTCTTGACATCGGTCAAGTTATAATGAGGCGTTACAATCCAATCGGCAAAGAAGCCATGGGATTTCAAACGGGTGTTCCGAAACGAACGTCCGATACTCTTTTCCGGCACGGCCACTACCACACGTTTCAAACCTTGATGCGCTAACTTCTCCAAAGCGATAAACATCAAGGCGCGGCTCTTGCCGGATGCAGGGGGTGCCTTGATCAACAGGAACCGTTTGTCGCAGGCAGCGTAGGCTTTTGCCTGCATCTCCCGCATACCCAATTCATCGACCTCAGCCGAAAGCCCCGTCTGCTCATACTGTATATCAACAATTTCGTTGGCTTGCTGTTTCATGGTGCTTTATTGTTTGGATGCAGTCATCTGTTCATACATCGTGAAAAGGCATTCCAATCGTGCCTCATCATTCGCAAAGGGATAACCGGGATAACAGCTTTCTACGAGATTGTCCAATCGTTCGTGAGCCTCCCGTAGATCTTGCGGCATCCGGTCGGGATCATACAATTCTGCCAATGTTTTTCCGAGATGATATTCCCTCGTGACCAATACCTCTTCAGCAGCTTCCGCAATCTCCTGCTTTTTGGAATCGGAAATTTTAGGAAATGGGAAGGTATTGTAGCAGAGTTGGGCCGAATATCGATAACGAGTTTCTAATCTTCCTCCCACAGTTTTTACCCAAACCATGTGCATGGCAGAGGTTAGAATACCGAAAAGCCAAGTTTCTGCATCGTATAGAGCGAAAGCTGCATTTGAAATAACAATATCAGCTCCAAGATGGCCAATGGGAATATAATACCTATTTTCAGATGAAACACTAGGTATAATAATTTTCTCAGCATCCATTGGATGTTCCCTAAATTGATGAGGCTTTTTTGCTAACTCTTGACCATCTTTTGACTCATGTAATCTGAAAATTCTATTCGCGTCAATCCTTGCTTTTATCGGAGGTATCGATTCTGCCAACGCTAACTGATCATCATCAATCCACAAACAATATGCCTCTTTATCTTTAATGAATTCCTCAGAACCATAGATTCGCCTAATCAGCACTCCTGATTGCGGATATTCATCCAACAACTGTTTCCTTTGATAAGCATCCAATCTCAAATACTTATGTTCCCTGCCGTCATAAGGCATGCAACCAAAGCATAATTTCGGCAAACCTGCAGGATCTACGTTATTTTTCCTGACTATAGTTTTACTGTTTGCTATCAAATATGGACTTATATAATTCACCGATATGGCATGTTCCTTATCAAATATTCTCTTTGGTAAGTTACTCTCTGTATTGGCAACTCCAATGATGGCACAAGTTACCCCAGCGTTATATTTTGCATTATTTGTCCATTTGAAAGACCTATGAGCAAACGTAATTTCAAGATTTTTCCTGAATATTTCTGGCCATAATACACCGACTTGTTCTCCTTGACAAATCGAATTGGTCGTCACAAAAGCATATTTAGCAGTAGTATTTTGAACGTATAAAGCTCCACATTGAAACCAACAACAGATATAATCAAGTATGAGACAATTATTAACCCCTTTAAATATATTGGCCACATCTTTCTTCTGCTCGTTTGACTGTAGCTTACTCCCCAAATAAGGCGGATTTCCAAACACAAAAACCTCTTCATCCATCGTATGCGGACAAACCTCATCCCAATCCAAGCGGCAGGCATTGCCACAGACAATTTGAGTGATATTTTTCAGAGGCAGAGCCTCAGTGATCACTCCAAAATCCTCATTGAACTTTCTGTTCATCTGATGTTCCGCCAACCAAAGGGACAACATGGCTACTTCGTGTGGAAAATCAAGCAGCTCAATGCCATAGAACTGGTCAAGACGAATCATGCTGTTTATGATCATCAACACCCGATCCTCCCCTTGGCAAAGCCGTTGCAGTTTCAGAATGTCCATCTCCAACAAACGGAGCGTTTTATACGTAATGATCAGAAAGTTGCCACTGCCACAGGCCGGGTCGAAAAACTTCATGCGGCTCATCCGGTGCAACAGCGCATTTCCCTCCTTCACGATGGATCCGCACTCTTTGGCATATTTCGCTACTGTGATACCCCGCAACTCCCTAAGTTGCCGTACTCTATCGTAACGTGCTTTCAGCTTGTTGTATGATTCACGCAACTCATCCAAAAACAGCGGATTGATCACCTTCATGATGTTAGGCACACTGGTGTAGTGCATCCCCTGATTGGCTCGCACTTCCGGGTTGACCACGGCCTGAATCATGGAACCGAAGATGTCGGGATTGATGTCTTTCCAGTCCAGTTCGCCACATTCGATGATGATTTTCCGTGCCTTGGCTCCCATGCGCGGAATCTGAATATGCTTTGAAAAGAGGCCTCCATTGACATACGGAAATTGCGTCACAATGGTGGGAATGTCACTGCTTCGGGGCGAGAGGTTCATCACGTTAAACGTTTCGTCCAGATAATCCGATAGGTCACTCCCATCCTCTTTGGTGTATCGGATAATGGAGGAGGTAAACAGTCCATCTTCGAAGATGCCGGTATCCTCGGCAAAGAAGCAGAACAGTAGGCGGGTGATGAAGATGTTCAAGTCATGCAGGTCCGTATCGCTGTTGAAATCGTTGTAGGCACGAAGCTCATCATGTAGTTTCGCCAGTTTCTCGGCTGCCTTGACATCTGCCGGATTCTCTCCCACATAATGCACACGCTCCACATCCATCAACGGATAGAAAAAGGCAAAGTCGCAATGGAGTCGATCCAACAGGTTTTCGTAGGTATCCTTCTCGCGCAGGTCGTAGGCAAGGATCGTCTGTCCATCACTCACCGCCACGATTTTGGGTGCCGCTTTCAGCACCTGACTATCGGACTTCAACTGTTCGAGCAGATCCGTCATCTGGTGTCTCTTCGATGGGCGAAAGCACAATAATCCTTTAATGAGCAGACCGTCGAATGTCTTCAGAATGCCCTTTCCCTCTTTGTACCGCTCAATGTCGCGTTCGCTTTTACCAAAGGAGTAGAGCAACCGGTAGCCCACCTCATGGGCAGGCATGTCACCATTCCGGAATGCCATCAGACGCTCCTCTATCTCCCTATAGCCCAGCTGTGTTTTCTTTGCCATAGGCGTTTCCTTTCTATTGTTTTAGGGCAAAAGCACTTATCGGCGATTGATGGGCCACAACAACAGGACCTCACGATAGGAGATAAAAAAATGGCGTGCGCCTTTCCTTATCATTATCGTGAGGCCCTGAGAACTGCCCATAACACCTGATAAGTTATGCCCACGCCTATGAAGCGCAGACACTAACAACTTATCCTTCGGTGTTATAATCATTGAAATTTCTCAGGTTTCACGATAAACCGAATAACTGCTAATGCTGTTATTAAACTTTACTACAAAATGGCTGCACCCCTACCCTTAGGGTGTGCAACACGTGGCAAATGTACAATAAAAAAACTGATATTCGCAAAAAATGTGTACTTTTGTAGGATGCTACAGGCTACTGTAGGGGTTCAGCCGTTTTTACTGTGGGGTTCGCGAGGCCCGACAGTAGGGGTTGGTGCCCGTGGACTGTGGGGGTTGGTGTAGGAGGCCATAGAGGTTGACGCAGGAAGCCGCGGGGTAGCCATGCAGGTATTAGGAGATGAAAATTTATTACTTTACTATTTTACTTTTTTACTTTTTGGTAGGTACAACCTACTCTCCATGGAGTTTATTATATATAATATATATATATAATAAAAACTTGATCCCACCTATGTAAGGTACCAATTAGTAAAAAAGTAAAAAGTAAAAAAGTAAAAAACTTCAGTGTTAAACATAAATCTTAGAGAATGGTAGAGAATCTACTCGATCTTATTTCAAGCACCTATCACGATACGGTGCTCACCGACAAATGGGCAAACGGTCTGTTTGGCGAAATCGTTGACATCAAGGGCGATGGCAACTATCGTTTTGTGGATTACGGCATGGATGCTGACGGCAAACCGTACAAAGTGCACCTAACGAAGGAAGATGAGATGGCATGCCCGGTCGTTGCCACTGGCTTTGTCGCCTACTGGCTACACAACAGGAATCAGCGAGTGAAAGACATCTTTGAGGGGTACTTCACCCAACAACTGCAAGCCTACGAGCGGGCGCACGAATATGATGACGATGCCTGGAAACGAGACCTGAAGCGAGAGTTTGTTGAACGAAAACATCTGTCAGCCGAACATAAAGCCATCCGGACATCCGAGGCAATCTTCCGCTACCTAACCAAGTCAGACAAAAAACGCATCGAGAGTATCACAACCAACTACCGACGTTTTGTTCGTAAAAAACGTAAAGAGCTCTACCCGCCCGACTATCCGAAGGGCAGGGAACTCCAAGAGACCTTCTTGGCTCCATTCCGATCTGGAGGAGCCGCTGCGGAGTGTGTCGAATTGATGCGCTTAACGCATAAATTACCTCGTTTTAAACCCCAGAATTGGGTAATGACAGAGGTTAGTTTTCAGCAACGCGTAGAGATAGAATTGCTGTATGCAGATATGTATGAACGGGTAGTAGATGAATACATTGATATTAAAGAAAACGGTTTATCCTACGATAACAGCATCGTAACAAAGGAAATCCACGAGACCCTGAAAGCCTGTGCCACGCATGACGATCGTTTTCGCTATATCACTTCCTTGGTTCAATCTTTTCAGGGCTTTGCAGAGGTCTTCAATCCTCAATCGATGATAGATGATAACAAAAGAATCATTGAGAATTTGGAGAAAAGACGAAAAAGGTGTGAGGAAATGGCAGACGATGTTGTTGATAAACATACCGGTGAGACGTTAGACAAGCAACAACAAATAAAAGACTATGATTGTCAGATACAAAAGTATAAGGAAGATATTGAATACTTGACAGTGGTTCAACAACGTTTTTTCATATTTACACAACCCAATCTGAGACAAAAATATGCAAAAAATGCAGATTGTGTCATGTGTGGTATTTTGGGTTTTTGGTGGCGACAAATGATAGTTTTTGCCCAACATCTTGCTGCCCTTGCCCTTACTTACGGAATCAAACTGTCCGACGTACAACAGCAATGCGGAGTATATCTGATACAACGATTTGTGTCAGTTTTCTATGTTGATGATCGCTATGTAACAAGTCACGAACAAGCCCTCAGATTACTGCATGAGATAGCAAGCAAACAAGCGAAGACCGACAAAGAAAACTCCGTAAAGCCCAACACCGAGGCTGAACCGGATCAGCGCATCACCACGGAAGAGGCAACACCACAACCCGAGCAGTCCCAAACGAGAAAGACCCAGACTAAATCCTCCAAACAATCAAAAAAGGAGGGTAAACAGGCTAATAAGCCTTTGGTGTACTATACGCTCAAATATATCAACCAGAATCCTACGAGATATACACGGATCGACTTTGTGCATCGGAAATTGGAAGAATGGAGATGGATGGTTGAAACAACTTCCATTGAATCTTATGAACAATTATTTAGTGGCACCCATGCAGATTGCCAATTGAAATGGGCCGGAGATGCTCCTACCTTATACAAATTGATGCAAGAGTTGTTGAAACAACCTTTCATCGAAAGGTACAAAGGGTGTAGTGCAAGATCCATCGTACTAAGCCAATTCAGTGACAAATTCAACCAGCATACGGAACGGGTGTCAAACGATGATCTGCAAAAGATCAAGTATATCATCTACCTGTTAAATCCGAAATCTAATATACCCATGACAGGCAGACGTGGCAACGAAACCCTCGACATATCGGACGAAGCCTTGGCAGAGGCCATGCTGTATAGCGGAGAACTCAGCAACAGTAGCCATGCCTAATAGTTGTCAGCATTGTCAGTATTTTTGTCAGCACAGTAAAAAAATTTCAATAGTCGGGATCGTTTGATTTTCAGTATGATTCCGACTTTTTTCTATCAGCAGATTCATGCTGTCAGCATTTTGATTTGTTTTTTGATGACAAAAACCGCACTTCTTCAATCTATAGTAGGAGCAGCATTGCTTCGTACGGGATAAAATTTTTACATAAAAACAATCTATGGGAAAACAAAAAATGACAGCGATTATCGCTAATGCTACCACTGTTCAGAGTTTCCAAAAGAAGGATGGAACGAAGAGCCAATCTGCCGTTCTTCATCTCATGGAAATCTGCAACAACCCACACCCATTGGAGTTGGCTGTCAAGGTGACGGGCGAACTTGTCAACTATGCAGCCTGTGTCGGCATGACCGTAGAGGTGGAGTACATCAATCGCGTCTTTGTCTTCCGTGACAAACAGACGAACCGGAAGTGTTTCGGGAACGATGTGTATGCACACTCCATTCGGGTCGTGGATGCGGATCGCAGTGCTATGTTAAACCAAAACGAGAAGGAGGAGTAAGTGATGGATCAAAATCTACACATTGAGCAAACAGGTGCTGGTAAAAGTACCTCGAAACCGGCTATAGGAAAACACCGGAAGGGAACCCTCATGAAACAATACAGAACCACTCTTGGGGCTAAACGGATGACGATTGAGGATTTCCACCAGTGTATTGTGGATTGCACCTATCAATCTGAGATAGATGCTATGCTGCAGGCATTCCAGGACGGCACTCTGACAGAGCGTATAGGCAAGAATGGAGACGTGGAACGCGACGATGCGGGCAACGTCATCATGGAGCCTCTGGGAAAACAATTGAAGGAACAGTTGCCCTACTTCGTCTGCCAAGCAAAGTTAACCGGTCGTCGTCTTTTCGAACATGCCCAAGACTTCACGGGATATGCACCGGTCGATATCGACCATCTCACACCCGAACAGCTCCTGATGGTGATGGAGCGTATGCCGCAATTCCCCTGGGTAAAAGAGGCACACGTCAGTTGCCGCCGGGAGGGAGCGCATTTCATTGTAGCGATGGGGAGGATTGATGTGGACAAAAACTTGCCGCCCCAAGAGCGCAAGGAGGCTTACGAGTGCGAGTACAAGCGCAGATATGCCGAGATCACCAGCTTCATCCAACGAGAGTTAGGGGTTAAGGTCGATGGACAATGCAAGGATGTGCTCCGGGGTTTCTTTGTGAGTGCTGACCCGAATGCGTTCATCCGGCCGGACGAGGAGTTGGAAGTGTTTCCGTATCAGGGAACACCCGCTCCCAGCAACCAGCCAAAGGTTCGTGCAGTACAGGCACACGACGAGCAGGGTCAGCCGGGTACTACTACTACACAATCGGCCCCCTCACCCACAGTTCCTCAGCCCCCTTTTAACCCGGGGCTCATCAAAGCCTACTTGCCGAAGCATCCCTACAAGCCCTCGGGACGTCACAACTGGTGGATCAGTTTTGCACAGTATCTGAAGTGGAAAGGGGTTCCGCAAAACCAACTAGCTATTTATCAACAGGTGATGCAGTTTCAATTGCTGATGTTCAATCATATCCTGCCCGATGACCCTTGCCTCCGTTCTGCTACTGAGGTGCAGGAGGCCATGAGCTGGGGTTTTGAACATAGCGAGACGGAGCAGGAACGGCAAGCTGTCGAAGCCCATGTACCCCAGCCGATCGAGGAATCCGCGGACTACAACGACTCCGAGTTCCGAGCCGTGGCACAGTCGTTGGCCCGCAAAGTCATCGGCCTGAAACAGAGTATTCAGGGTGTGCCGGATGAAACCATCATGCCTATCCTGATCGGCATCATGCCATTGCTGATGACCTATGCCACGAACGTCACATATCGCTATTGTGACGGTAAAACCATGCGACTCAACGGTATGAGTCTGATCGTCGGCGAGCAGGGCAGCAAGAAGTCAGCGGTGAAATACAAGCTCGACCTCTGGAAGCGACCCATCCGAGAGAGTGATCAGAAGGCTCGAGAGAAACTGGATGCCTATAAGGAGAAGCGAAAGAACCGGAAAGCCAACGAGAAACTTGAGCCTGAACCGACGGATACGATCCTCGAGGTACCCATCACCATCTCGTGTAGTGCTCTACTGAAGCGCATGAAGAATGCCAAAGGCCGGCATCTCTATTCCTTCTGTGAAGAGATCGACACCCTCCTGAAAACCAATGGTGCCGGTTCCTGGTCCACCAAGTACGACATCTATCGTTATTCTTGTGACAATGCCGAATGGGGCCAGGACTTTAACGGTGACCAGTCGGAATCGGGAATCGTGCCAGTAGCCTACAATTGGACCATTCTCGGCACGTACGGCTCATTCGAAAAGTGCTTCAAGGGGGACAACGTAGAGAACGGTCTGGGTTCCCGTGTGATGCTGGCCCGTATGCCGGGGAATCGGTTTGCCCACATGCCCACTTATCAGGAAGAGCCTCAGGCCGACATTGACTGCATCCTGAAGGCGGTCGATATCCTGCGCGGTTCAAGTGGTTTTTACGAGATGCCACGTCTGCGCAAACGTATCACCCAATGGTGCGATGCAAAAGCTGATGAGGCACGCGATCATGATGACAACGTGCTCGACACGTTCCGCAAGCGCAGTGCCCTGATGGGATTCCGTTGTGGTGTGATTTACCACCTACTCGAACAACACGAGACAGAGAGTAACAACTGCTTGGAGTTCGCAGAACTGATGGCCGAGTACATCCTGAAGAATCAATGCGAAATGCTGGGCAGTATGCTCTTAAAAAAGACATCCCGCCTGCTGGACGGCACAGGTTATCAATCGCGCAACAAGTCGCTCTTCGACGAACTGGGAGATACGTTCGACTGGGAGACGATCCAGCAGCTTCGTCCGCAGACCAAGTATGGCGCCCTCCGCACCATGATCTCGAAGTGGAAAAAGGAGGGCCTCATCGAAGAGGTCGCTAAGAACAACTGGCAGAAAAAGGGTGCAACCAGTGCTTCCTAACGGGTACCCCAAGGGGTAAACCGGCAGATTGAAAAAAGTAGGGATTTTTCGCTGATTTTCTGACTGAAAAGTTTGGAGGTTATCAGAAAAATCCCTATATTTGTAACGTAATAACCGATGAGGTGATTTCGGTTTAAAAGAAATAATCATCGTACTGGTTTTTCCCGATTCATTCATTTTCATTATGGGAAAGATTCTTGTGAAAGCGCAGCAGCAGACCGTGTACAACAGAGGCAAGAGCGGTCAGAAAAGTCTTGCCTACGTGCTGCGTCCTGTTCGTTACACCACCATGCGCGCTAACGACATCGTCAACTACTGCGCATTGAACTCCATCGTGCCGAAGGCCTACGTCCATGCGACAATGATTGCTATCGCACAGTGTGTGGAGAACTTCTTGCTCAACGGCCATTCGGTCGAATTTCCGAACCTGGGGATTTTCTCACTTTCCAGTCAGGGTATCACCGAGGCAGATGCCGAGAAAGCTGGTGTGGATCAGCTCATCAAGCTGCGCGTGCGTTTTCTTCCTTGTGCCGCATTGAAGAACCTGATTGACCAGGTCGAGATCGAGTTCGACGGTGTCTATGACATCGCCGAGGACACCGAAAACGGTAAGTTCTATCGCAAGGTGGCTCGCAAGATGACCGTGGCAGCAGGTGGTGAGAACGGTTCGGAAGAGAACGAGGGTGAGAACACCACGCGCCAGTTCACCCTCACGGTTCAGTCGGCCAACACGGACCAGGGTAGCGTAACAGGTGGCGGCACTTATGATGAGGGTAGCTCCGTCACCATCACCGCCACTCCGAACAGTGGTTATGTCTTCGAAAAGTGGAGTGATGGCAACACCTCGGCTACGCGCACCCTCACGGTGACGGAAGACCTGACGCTGACAGCCTCCTTCAAGGCAGAGGAGGCATCGGGTGGTGAGGATCCGGAGACACCTCCCTTCTCCTAACCGATGATCGAATGCGGCCCCCTTAGCGGGGCCGTTTTTCTATACATAAATGCATCCCAAGGATACAACTCCAACAAGCATTAAACTGGGTTAAATAATCCACGATGATTCATGATCTCGCCTCCGTGAAACTATTTATCTGAATATAGTTTGTAATTTTGCCAGCAAAAAACAGCAGATTTCGTCCTGCCGATGGACAGAAACAAAATAATCAAAAGGTAAGAAGTCAATGAAGAAGATACTGTTTATTGTAGGTTCCCTTCGCCAGGAATCGTTCAACAAGAAGCTCGCCGAAGAGGTGGAGCAGATGCTTAGTGGGCGTGCAACGGTGGACTATCTGGACTATTCGGATGTGCCACTGATGAACCAGGACATCGAGTTTCCTGCACCCGAAGCAGTCACGAGAGTGAGGAAAAGCGTGGCAGAGGCAGATGCGCTCTGGATATTCTCTCCTGAATACAATTACAGTTACCCCGGCCATTTGAAGAACCTTATCGACTGGCTCTCTCGTCCGCTTGTGGCTGGTGACCGTCAGACTCCCCTTGCCATCAACGGCAAGAAGGTGGCTCTCAGCGGTGCTGGAGGTGCAGCGGCAACGGCCAAGTGTCGTGAGAAACTGACCGAACTACTCACGCTGCCGTTTATCCGTGCCAATGTGATGACGGAACCTCAAACGGGTATCCAGCTGAATAAGGAGGCCTGGACTGAAGGACGCCTGATACTGACGGATGACCAGCAGGAGAATCTAAGAGAGCAAGTGGATGCTTTTATGGCATACATCGGATAAGTGAAATAACTACCTATAATCTGTATTGATGATATTCATTTATTCGTTGATCAACATGTTGGCAGAGATGGCTCCCTATCTGCTTCTCGGTTTCCTGATATCCGGCGTGCTGTATGCCTTTGTGCCGGGGAGATTCTATCGGAACCATCTTTCGCGTCCCGGTATATGGTCAGTGATGAAGGCAGCTCTGATAGGCGTGCCGTTGCCTCTCTGCTCCTGCGGAGTCTTGCCGACGGCCGTCTCTTTGCGTCGTAACGGTGCATCACGTGGTGCCGCGACATCATTCCTGATCGCCACACCGCAGACCGGTTTAGATTCCATTGCCGCCACTTATTCGCTCTTGGGACCGGCATTTGCCATCATCAGGCCTGTGGCCGCACTTGCCACGGCATTCATGGGTGGAATGATGGTAAACAAATGGGGTGAATCGTGCACCGAAGATACCCAGGAGGAGGTGGATACTATAGATGCACCCGCGTCGGACCGTTTCATCGGCAAGTTCCGGGATGCCCTGCGATATGGATTGGTGGATATGATCCAAAACATCGGAAAATGGCTGATCATCGGTTTGGTTGTCGCTGCCGCCATCACGGTATTCGTACCCGACGGATTCTTCACCCTTTTTGCCGACTATCCTTTGCTGTCCATGATTGCCGTTGTGATCGTGGCTGTGCCGATGTATGTATGCTCCACCGGCTCCATTCCCATTGCCCTTTCTCTCATGCTGAAAGGCCTTAGCCCCGGAGCTGCTTTTGTGCTCCTCATGGCAGGCCCGGCTGCCAATTTTGCGTCTATCATCATTGTGGGGAAATCACTGGGGAAAAGAGCGGCAGCCATCTATCTCGGCACGATCATACTGGGAGCTATCGTCATCGGCATGTGCATAGACTACCTGATGCCACGCCACTGGTTCACGATGCCATTGGTGGCAGGTGAAGCTCATTGCCATCTGCACGTGGAACTGTTTCAGGGTATTTGCTCGGTATTACTGATCATACTGCTCATACATGCTTTAATCAGAAGATATACATCAAATAAATCAGACAAAATGGAAAAAGAACAAACTGTCATTTTCGTAAAAGGAATGTCTTGCGGCCATTGCAAGGCTATGGTCGAGAAAAACCTCTCCAAACTGCCCGGTGTGGAATCCGTCACCGTAGATCTCGCTTCTGGAGAGACCGTCATACAGGGTAACGCTGACCAAGCTGCCATTCGTGAGGTAATCGAGGATCTTGGTTTCTCCATGGAATAAGCTATTCATAGAAGTGTTCTCAGCTATTTAGAGGGAAACGGCATGCCTACAGCATCCATTTCCCTCTATTGGTCTTTATTGGACTTCCTCCAATCTTATGGACATCTACAACCACTTTTCGAGCGTGCGAATTTTCTAAAAAGCCATTTTCTTGAGTCTCAAAACTCTTTTTTCTGTTTTTAGAATGTTATTTCAGATAAAACATTAATTTTGCATGTGTATAAACTCATTCAGTTGCAACGGTAATGCACTGATTAATTGTAGATTTGCAAATTAAACAATGAATAAGAATATATTAGAATTTGTCACATTTGCCATAGGCTGCGTAGCAGAAAGAGTGCAAAAGAGCCCTGCTGAGATATACAGGATATTTAAACAGGCCAATGTCATAGCTGGATATTTGATTCCGGCATACGATGTGTTGCATACTTTCGGCCGCCAATATTTGGTGGACGATTTGTTAGACTTTATGCAAGAGAAAGGAGTAAAGCTATGCTAATCTATCATGCTTCAGACATCATTGTCGATAAGCCTGACATCATGCATTCACGTACGTTCCTGGATTTCGGCAAGGGATTTTATGCCACCGTTATCAGAGAGCAAGCAGAGCGATATGCCCAAAGGTTCATCCTAAGGAATCGAAAAGGTATTCTTAATATCTATGAATACACTCCGACAGGAGCATTAAACATCAAGAGCTTTGACGCTTATGACAGTGAGTGGCTTGATTTCGTAGCTGCTTGCCGCATGGGCGAAAGTGTTTATCAACAATATGATGTGATATGCGGCGGAATTGCCAACGACAGAGTATTCAATACGCTTGATCTGTATTTTTCAAATCAGATGACCAAAGAAGAAGCTTTAAAACGTCTGATTTTTGAAAAACCAAATCAGCAACTCTGTTTTACAAATCAAAGAGCAATAGACTGTTGCATCTCTTTTATCGATTCCAAAGAACTCTAATTGTGAAAGATATGGAAGCCAATCGAATAATCTTGGATATGAAGTATGCACGTATCATAGAGATACTTGCTCAACGCTTGAACATCACACTCGAGGAAGCTATGGATCTTTTCTACAATTCTCCTGTGTTTGAACTAATAGACAAAGGTGTGGCTGACATGCATTGTCGTAGCGATCAATATCTCGCAGACGAAATTATCAAGGAAGCCCAATTATAAATTCTAAATTATAAATTACTCTGACCTTGAGGAACTCAAGGTCGGCTATGAGACAACGAAAGAAAAATAATCTACTTTTGTAGGAAGTGTTCTCATATATGTAGAGGGAAACGGCATGCCTACACGCATCCATTTCCCTCTATCTGTCTTTTATTGAACCTCCTCCAATGCTCCTGTTTCAGAATCTATGATAAAGCCTCGCACTACGATATCCTTGGGTACAAGCGGATGGGTCTTGATGGTCTCTACGGTCTTTTTGACCGATGTGGGGGTGTCTTTGAATCCCTCCAGCCAATGCTGCAGGTCTATTCCACATTTTTGAATGGTGTCAAGTGTCTCATCGCTCACTCCACGGGCTATCATTTGATGGTGGAAATGGTCGAAACTCATGTGACAGGCTCCGCAATGAGAATGGGCCACGACCATGATTTCCTCCACGCCTAACTCGTAGATAGCGACAATCAGGCTGCGCATGGCCGAGTCGAAAGCGGAGATAACCAGTCCTCCCGCATTCTTGATAATCTTTGCATCGCCGTTCTTCAATCCGAGTGCTGCAGGAAGAAGTTCGGTCAGTCGGGTGTCCATACACGACAATACGGCCAATTTCTTGTCCGGGTACTTGTCCGTGATAAATCGCTCGTAGCACTTCTCTGCTACGAATGTCTTGTTGTAGTCAATAATCTCGTCAATCATATACTATAAAATATAAGAAGAGAGGCAAGCACTTGTCGGTAAGCACTTGCCTCTTATTTATTTAATCATCTACTTCATTGATCCTCAATCCTCAATGGCCGCTTGTGCCGCAGCTATGCGGGCGATGATTCTCAGCAACATACATCGGGATTGGGAAACATTGAGAGCATGTACTTGCACGTCCTGCAAATTTTGCTCGCAAAATTAACGATAATCTTCAGAATACCCAACATCCTGCAAGGTATTCACGTTTTACATGCAAAATACTACAACCACTTTTCGAGCGTGCGAATTGTCTAAACAGAACCTGCTCATTTCAAGTACATCAATCAAATGAATATTTCGCCAGACCTCACCTTTCTGATGAGTGCTTCTTGATCAAAGTCGGGATTACGCCATTGGTATGACACTTTTCGGCTGTATTCTGCGTAGAACTTAGTTATCATATCTTTCATGTCATTCGGCAACTTGCTCATACCAAAATCCACGATTTCATAAGGTATCTTGTGATAATAGGCTCCAGCTATGTACATACTATATGGTTTATCAATCACTGGTGTAAAGATAATGCGTTATTTTAACGCAATAAAATATCTTAGTGTAAAAAGACGCAAACACAAATTATTTGATCATATCAAGCTATTTTGAGCGTAAACATTTGACGTTTAACACCAGAAAGCATTAAACAAGGTTAAAGAATCAAGAAAGGATAATTGTATGGCCTCAGTATGATTATTCTTTTCTGAATATAATTTATAACTTTGCACGGAAAATAGAATGATGCGTAGAACCAAGCCTCGCACCATAAACGGCTGTCGGCAAGGTAAAATCGCATATAACAAGCATGGCATCAAACTGAACCGTGGCAATCATTCTGGTTCAAAAGAGAAAGGGTATATCCGACATCCACAAGATAATGAATGAATAGCATGAAGAAGATACTGTTCCTACATGGTTTCTTTGCGACTGGCAGCTGTCCGATGGCGAAGGCACTAAAGGAGGCCTTTGACGGGCAAGCCACCGTGATGACTCCCGACCTTCCTCTCCATCCCGAAGAGGCATTGAAATACATACGCATACTTATCGAAAAGGAGAAGCCAGACCTACTCATAGGCAACAGTTGCGGGGCTTTCCTTGCACAGATGCTTTCCTCAGTCGCAGGCATTCCTGCATTGCTCGGCAATCCTCATTTCAAGATGACGGACTTCCTGAGAGAACGCATTGGTGAACATGAATACAAGGCTCCACGCATGGATGGTAACCAGAAGATCGTCATTGACGAATCACTCATCCATGAGTTTGAGAAACTCGAAGCTACGCAGTTTAACTGCTGTAATCCATATTATAAGGATCGGGTGTGGGGACTCTTTGGTGAACAAGACACACTGGCTCATTTTGAACCGTTGTTCTTGCAGCACTACAACAACAGCTATCACTTCCCGGGCGGACACACGCCCACAAAGCAAGAGGTCAAGACTTGGTATGTCCCATTGGCGCAGCAGTTTTTCGAGAAAATCACAAGAGACGGAAGGACATTTAACCATTTACAGAGATAGACAAATAAAAATGGAAACATTCAAAGACGTAATATCAGGCGACCAACTGGTCTTGGTCGATTTCTTCGCCACATGGTGCCAACCATGCAAGATGATGCACCCCATCTTGGAGCAGGTGAAGGAATTGCTGGGTGACAGAATCCGCATCATCAAGGTGGATGTGGACAAGTATGGAGTGACAGCAAACCAATATGGCATACAATCTGTGCCCACACTCATGCTGTTCAGACAGGGCGAAGTGCTGTGGAGAACAAGCGGCGTTGTGCAAAGAGCAGAGCTGTTGGCAACGATTGACCCGTTTTTAAGATAACTGCAATGGAATATAAAAATAAGGTAGCAATCGTGACAGGCGGTGCGCATGGCATTGGCAAATGTATCGCTGAGGAGCTTCGCAAGAAAGGGGCTTCGGTGGCAGTCATTGATATGCGAGAGGGAGACCATTTCGTTGGAGACATCTCTAAGAAAGAGGTGTTGGAAGCCTTTGCCGATGAAGTAATCGGCAAGTACGGCAAGGTGGATTATATCATCAACAATGCCCTTCCGCTGATGAAGGGACTGGATGAATGTACGTGGGAGGAGTTTCAGTATGCCTTGACAGTCGGGATTACTGCACCTTTCTATCTTGTCAAGCTGCTTGCTCCGAATCTTGCCGAGGGAGCATCGATAGTAAACATATCATCCTCGCGCGACCGCATGAGCCAGCCGCAGACAGAGAGCTACACTGCTGCCAAGGGAGGTATTGCCGCACTCACCCACGCCCTTGCCGTCACACTTCGGAACAAGGCAAGGGTCAACTCCATTTCGCCTGGATGGATAGACCTGATTATAAGGAGTACGATGGCGCAGATGCGGTGCAGCAGCCAGCAGGACGTATTGGCAACCCGATGGACATCGCCAATATGGTGCTGTTCCTCTGCTCCGACAAGGCAGGATTCATCACAGGCGAGAACATCTGCATCGACGGTGGCATGACCCGGCAGATGATTTACCATGGCGATCATGGTTGGATGTTGACCGAGATGCAATAATGAAAATCAAATTATAGGAAGACAATGAAGAAGATACTGTTTATCATCGGTTCCTTGCGCAAGGAATCGTTCAACAAGAAGCTCGCTGAAGAGGTGGAGCAGATGCTTGCCAGGCATGCGACGGTGGAATATCTCGACTATTCGGATGTGCCACTGATGAATCAGGACATCGAGTTTCCTGCGCCCGAACCGGTCAAGAGAGTGAGGGGGAAAGTAGCAGAGGCGGATGCACTCTGGATATTCTCTCCTGAATACAATTACAGTTACCCCGGTCATTTGAAGAATCTCATCGACTGGTTGTCACGTCCGCTCGTGGCAGGAGATCGTCAGACTCCGCTTGCCATTAACGGAAAGAAGGTGGCGCTGAGCGGTGCTGGTGGCGCATCGGCAACAGCCAAATGCCGTGAGAAGCTGACCGAACTGCTCACGCTGCCGTTTATCCGTGCTGATGTGATGACAGAGCCTCAGACGGGCATCCAACTGAATATGGAGGCTTGGACGGAAGGGCGCATGATGCTGACCGAAGCACAGAGGTCTAGCTTGAAACGGCAGGTGGATGCATTCATAGACTATATTAGCGATTTACACATTACAAAGAAAGAGACAACGAATATTTCTGACTTATTTCAAGTACTGGACTTACTCGATAACATGAAAATCCAGTATTGGTTAGATGGTGGGTGGGGTGTAGATGCTTTGTATGGCAAGCAGACCCGGACGCATCGGGATATTGACATTGATTTCGATGCCCAATATCATGATGAACTTTTAACACTTTTGCAAAAAAAGGTTATTTGATTGAGACGGACTGCTATCCAAACAGAATAGAACTTCATAGTGAAAAATTGGGGTATATCGATATCCATCCATTTGTATTGAATAGCGATGGAACTTCCAAACAAGCTGACTTGAATGGGGGATGGTATGAATTCCAGCCTGATTTCTTTGGTACGGCTGTACTTGAGGGAAGAACTATTCCATGTATATCATTAAAAGCTCAGAAGGTCTTTCATACTGGATATGAGCTTCGTGATAAAGATATACATGACCTTGCTATACTTGAACGAATATAATGTGAACATGAATAAAAGAGAATACGCACAAACTAACAAGGATTGGCTTACAGCAAAGGCGCAGGAAGAGGGAGTGAAACCGCTCCCCAAGGGTATATATTATAAGGTGTTGGCAGAGGGCAAGGCAGACGGAAAGCATCCTACACCCCGAAGCATAGTCACGGCCCATTACACAGGTCGCACCATCGATGGCAAGCAGTTTGACAGCAGCCGTGGCAGTGTTCCATTGGCAATCCGTCTCTGTGACCTCATTGAAGGGTGGATCATTGCCATGCAGCAAATGTGTGTGGGAGATAAATGGGAGGTATATATCCCTGCTGAAATGGGTTATGGCAAGTTCTCACAACCAGGCATTCCTGGAGGCTCTACACTCATCTTTGAGATTGAGCTTCTTGGCATTGCGTAAGAATAGGCAAGTTTTTGATTTACAAAACAAGGACTGCACCAAATATAAACAATAATAAAGTTTTTGAATAAATATGACAGTACAAGAATACAGAGATTACATAGCCGCAGGGAATCCTGTCGAGAACGGTAGCGAACCGCATCTTTTTATGTACCAGATGGCACAAGAGGCTATTCGCATTACAATGGAGATAAACAACAAGTACCACACGCCAGAGGAACTTAGAAAGTTGTTCTCCGAGCTTTGGGACATTGACGTACCAGAGACATTCGGTATGTTTCCACCTTTTAATACCGATTGTGGCAAGAATACGCATATCGGTGAACGGGTATTCATCAACAGCGGTTGTAAGTTCCAGGATCAAGGGGGTATCTTCATCGGCAATGATTGCCTCATAGGGCACAATGTTACTCTTTGTACCATTAATCACAATCCCGATCCAGAGCATCGTGGCGACATGTCCTTCAAGCCCATTCGCATCGAAGATCATGTTTGGCTAGGAGCAAATGTAACGATTCTGCAAGGGGTGACAATAGGCGCAGGAGCCATTGTTGCAGCTGGAGCTGTAGTGACAAAAGATGTGGAACCAAGAACTGTTGTTGGGGGTGTACCTGCTAAGTTCATAAAGGAGGTTTAGAAAAATGAAAGACAAGATAAATTCATTCATCTGGCAACACTTTTTGCTTCTCATTTCGCTTTTTGTTATGACGGTTGGAGTAGCCGTATGCGTCAGGAGTCAACTTGGTAGCAGCGTGATCTCGACCATACCGTACGTGATGGCGAGTGCTGGCGAGTTGATGGACGCTGTACCAAAGTGGACTATCGGTACCTACACCATACTGATGAATGCCATCTTCGTTGTGGCACAAATACTGATACTAAGAAGAAACTTTGAGTTGGTACAATTGTTCCAACTCATTATCGGATTTTTCTTCGGTATGCTTATTGACTTGAACATGTACCTGACGCAGTGGCTCCTGTCCGATTCGCTTTGGATTAACGCCTTAGTACAGATTGCCGGTTGCACAATCCTTGGCATCGGCATTGCCATGGAGGTCAAATGTGGTTCCGTAACTATGCCTGGTGAAGGTATTACGATTGCTATCCATAAGGTTACAGGTCTTGAGTTTCCAAAGGCAAAGATAAGGGTTGATACAACACTCGTAATCCTTGCCGTAATCCTCTGCTTTCTTCTGCTCGGCTCATGGCAGTGGCAGATCGTAGGCGTTGGAACACTATTCGCCATGGTGTATGTGGGCGTGGTGGTCAGATTTGCCAACAGACATCTCGGATGGTTTGACCGCATCCTGGCCTACAAACCGGGATTCCGTCGCTATGTCTATGGTTTGGCCCGCTATATAAAACAATGAAAATGAAAGAAATGTGGTTGATAATACTGGAAAGTCAGCACAGTAAGAGCAGCTCATATAGGTTATGTGCTTGGAGTATATAAAGGTATTGTGAGATGTGTCATCAAGGTACAATCACATTCGTTTGTGACGCAAGCAGAAGATGGTACTATCTTTTCGAAGCCGCGTTGTTGCTTTGAAGGAGAAATTTGCCATAATTCGCCTTATTTGAATAAAGATGTCAGTGATTTTCCATTCGGCAGCGGTGGAGCCACCAGATATATAACATCAATATGAAGATAGAAGAAGCCATAGTATATGTGATGGTGAAGAGAAATGGCGGTATGACTACCGACCAAATTGCTGATGCCATCAATCGCCAAGGGTTGCACCAACGGAAAGACGGGCAACCTGTGACGAGCAATCAAGTGTATGCAACGATTTGCCGCTTTCCCGAAATGTTCACAAAAGAAGCTGGCAGAATTATGTTAATGATATGACAATAGATACAACCAACATGTGCTCACACCTTCAGAAGAAGCTGTTTGAACCCGAAGGTGTGTATTATCCAATATGGCAAGCCATGCAGGATGATGAAACCTTGACGGCTATCGTTAGAAGCAGACAGTTGCACATATACAGGAATGGGAAGAAGATTCTCGTTCTGGCAGGCAAGGCACAACCGAAGGTAATACGAGAAGATAAGTTGAATGAATTGATAACACAATAAATAGAAGTAAGAATGAAATCATTTGGACAAAAATCGTGGATGCTTCCACAGCCGGTACTGATTATCGGTACATACGACAAGAATGGCAAGCCCAATGCAATGAACGCAGCCTGGGGCGGTCAATGGGACGCAAAGGAGATTATGATTGCCATGGGCGCACATGCCACTACCGAGAATCTGAACAACTGCCCCGACTTCACCGTGGCATTTGCTACAAAGCAGACCATGGTGGCAGCAGATTTCGTAGGCATTGTATCTGCCAAGAACGATGCGGACAAAATGGCGAAGACAGGTTGGAACGTTGAGAAGGCAGAGAATGTCAACGCTCCCGTCTTCACCGACTTCCCCATGACCTTGGAATGTCGTATAAAAGAGAAAATCGACGAGTCAGCGGAAGGCTACTACATTGTTGCAGAGATAGTGAACATCCTTGTGGATGAGAACTATCTGGCTGAGGACGGCAAGCCCGACATGGAGAAGATGGAACTCGTCGTGTTCAACCCGATACATCACGGTTACATCGAACTAGGCAAGACCATTGGAAAGGCATTCTCTGACGGAAAGGCTTTGAAGGGATGACACTCAGATACATCTTCCACAGCGGATTCCTGCTTGAAACGGCTCGGTGCATTCTGGTCTTTGACTACTGGATGGATCCTGCCGATGTCATGAGTGGGTACATGAATACATGTAAACATGTATACGTGTTTTCAAGCCACTTCCATGAAGACCACTTCACAAAAGAAATCCTCAAGTGGAAGAATCGCATTCCCAATATCACATACATCCTGTCAAAGGATATACTCAAACGCCGAAGAGCGCAGAAAGAGGATGCCGATGTATGGATGGCCAAAGGAGCGGTATGGGAAGATGAGAACCTGAAAGTGTCAGCTACGGGCAGCAATGACAGTGGCGTGAGCTGGATTGTGGAGACAGAAGGTAAAACCATCTTTCACGCAGGCGACCTGTGCAACTGGTACGCACGCTTTCTTGTTGACGGCACGCCTGAAGGAGAGGTTCTCAGTGAAGAGTTCGGTCAATACATCAATCCTGTAGCAGAGGAGAAGCGGTTCCTTGGTGAACTGAAAGACATCCGAAAGATAACCGACTCGTTTGACCTTGTGATGTTCCCTGTGGACGGACGCATCGGCAACGGCTATACGCTTGGCGGACGTCAGTTTATCACTCGCTTCAAGGTCGGGATGTTCGTTCCAATGCACTTTGTCATGAGTGGGTTTGAGAGTGCTTGGCGCATGGAGCCTTTCTGCAAAGAAAAGGATGTCCCCTTTTGGTGCATCGGGCACGAAGGAGACAGCATTACAATATAATAATAACACATTATTTGCCGGTAATTTGCTGAAATTGAAAAGAACTTGAAACATGGCAACAAAATACGGAAAGACATGGTGGGGCGAGCAATGGCTTGGCGCACTCAAGAATATTGATTACAGTAACCGATTACCTCGTGGCGCTTCATACGCTCGTAATGGTATGGTGCAGGAGATAAACTTCTCGGGCAACATCATTAGGGCGAAAGTGAAGGGAAGCCGCCGAACGCCCTATAGCGAGACCATCAAACTGCCAGAGTTCTCGTCGAAAGATATTGACAAACTCGTCAAACTGATACAGGAACAACCAGTCGTGCTGAGCAAACTCTTCAACCGTCAATTGGACGAATCGTTGGCAAAGATGGCTGAAGAGGCTGGTATGCCATTGTTCCCCAAGCAATGGAAGGACTTGAAGATGAACTGCTCATGTCCTGACTGGGCTGTGCCTTGCAAGCATCTGGCTGCCGTCATCTACAAAACGAGCATGGAGATTGACAATAATCCGTTCCTCGTATTCTCGCTGCATGGCGTTGATCTGATGGCAGAGCTGGAGAAGCGTGGCATAACAGCTGCCGTCTCCACAGAGATGATGGAGGTGGAGAATACGAGTGCGGTGTATGCCACGATGGAACAGATGCAACTGAGGGAAGTGCCCGAACAGATGCCCGACTACACATTGCTCTCTGATCTTACATTGCCGTTGTCCAGCCTTCTGCCATCGTCGCCTGCGTTTTGTCATCATGGCGATTTCCAACAGGCCTACCAGAGGGAACTGTTATACATAAGTAAGGTGGCAACAAAGGTGTTGCAGGATAAGCAGAAACTGTTTGTAGGTACCGGCGGAAAGGCGCTGAACAAACGTGACGTTGTTTCTGTTGACGATATTCGCCTTCCTCTGCTTCAGCAACTGCTCGACATCAATATTGACTTCCTGCGTGACTATGATAATTCTATTGCAGCCCTTCGCAGTGTGCTCATCTGTGCGCTTCAACTGATAGCGCATGGTTGCATCGTTCCACAAATTTACTATGACCTTGTGATAAGCGAAGGGCGTGGACGTGCCAAGGCTAAGGAAGAGAAGGAATACCGCATCATATGGCAACCTGCCATGATTGACGAAGCCACCCGCAGCATTATTGGCAGATTGGGTCAGAGCAAGGAGCTTGTCAGCAAGATGGTAACGTCGCTCATTCCTATGCTATCGCATGAGAGCAAATACGAACTGTTCTATGATTTGTTCTTCAAGTCTGAGTGTTCGCGTTTCAATGGTATCGGAGAAACGAATACCCCTGGCGGCATACGCTCATGGCTTGACCGTTACTTTATGCAGAACAAGCATCAAGTGACGTTCTTTATTGACGAGACGGAAAAGGGCTTTGCCGTGAATGTGAAGGCGGATGGTCATCCGCTGGAGGATGTGATGACAAAGAAGGCTTACATATCAAGCAGGATGGAGATACTGCGTCAGCTTGCCATCCTATGCGACATAGTTGACGGACTTGACGCTTACATCAACGATAAGGGCAAGAGAAGCATTGAGTTCACGATGCAAACCTTCCCAACATTCCTGCTGCAAGTGATTCCAGCCATGCGACTGCTCGGTGTGAACGTCATCATGCCAAAGGCATTGCAGACACTTATACGTCCACAAATATCGGTAAAACTGAAATCAAAAGGAAAGGATTCAAATGGATTCCTGTCAATGGGCGACCTGCTAGACTTCAACTGGCAGGTGGCTGTGGGCAATATATTCCTATCAATAGAAGAATTTGACAGATTGCTCGGTCATGCGAGTGGATTGCTCCGGTTCAAGGAACAATACGTCTATATTGATGAGGCGGGAATGTCGAAACTGCAGAAAGTGCTGAATGCTCCACCAAAGATAAAGCCAGGCGAACTGTTGCAAGCGGCTCTTTGTGGTGAGTATAAGGGAGCACCTGTAGAACTGACCGATGAGGTGCGCGAGCTCATAAGACAATTTACATCACAGAGCGTCATACCTCTGCCAAAAAGTATCAATGCACAGCCCAGGCCCTATCAGGAACGAGGTTTCTCATGGATGTATCGCAATATGAAGATAGGCTTCGGCAGCATCATAGCTGATGACATGGGTCTTGGTAAGACCCTGCAGGTCATTACCCTTCTGGCAAAAATGAAGGAAGAGGGCGCAATGGACAAGAAGAAAGCGCTTGTGGTAGTGCCGACTGGTTTGCTGCACAACTGGCAGTCAGAGGTGAAGCGCTTCGCTCCCGGGCTGACCACTGCCGTATATCACGGTACGGCACGTGATCTGAAGGACGATGATTGCAAGAATGCTGACATCATCCTCTCGACATACGGTGTGGTGCGCTCCGATGCCGACATACTGAAGAAACAGAAATGGCAAGTGCTCGTAATAGACGAAGCCCAGAACATCAAGAACAGCGATACGGCACAGAGCAAGGCTATACACAGCATCCCTGCCAATTGTCACATCGCCATGAGCGGTACACCGGTGGAGAATCGCTTGTCAGAATTCTGGAGTATCATTGACTTTACAAACAAGGGCTATCTTGGTTCGGCAAAGGACTTCTCTGATTCATACGCAAAGCCTATACAGAAGTATGGAGACAGTCATGTGGCAGAACGTTTCCGCAAGGTGACAGCTCCGTTCCTGATGCGACGGCTGAAGACGGACAAGAGTATCATCAGCGACCTGCCAGACAAGATAGAGCGTAACGAGTTGGCATCGCTTACTCCAGGTCAGGCCGCTCTATACCAAGAGACCGTCAACAAATGTATGGCTGTCATAGAGAGCATTGAGGGAGAAGACAACCAGACTCTTTTCAAGCGCCAGGGACTTATCCTGCAGATGATGCTTGCCTTGAAGCAGATTTGCAATCATCCGACGCAGTATCTCAAGGACAACCGCATGGATGCAACCCTGTCGGGAAAGACAGAAATGTTACTCGATATGCTTCGTAGTATCATTGATGCTGATGAGAAGGTGCTTATCTTCACACAATTCCGCGAAATGGGCGATTTGCTCCGGCACTTCATCCGTACCACTCTTGATGAAGAACCAATGTTCTATCATGGTGGATGCTCATTGAAACAGCGCCAAGAAATGATTGACCGCTTCCAGAATAACCGCAACGACCGCATCTTCATACTTTCATTGAAGGCAGCCGGTACTGGTCTCAACCTCACGGCAGCAACTCACGTCATACATTACGACCTCTGGTGGAATCCTGCCGTAGAGGCACAGGCAACCGACCGCGCATATCGTATTGGTCAGCACAAGAACGTACAGGTGCATCGCTTCATCACGCAAAACACTTTTGAAGAGCGCATTGACGCTATGATACAAGAAAAGAAACATCTTGCTGACCTCACAGTATCGACAGGCGAGAGTTGGATTGGCAAACTTTCAAACAAGGAACTGCACGAAATCTTTGGATGAGCAATGTACTTGGAGAAAAATCGTGAATGCGCTATACAAGAACATGCGCGACAACCCCATCTTCAAGGTGTTCTATCTGAAAAACATCGACGATATGAAAATACTTCCACAACTAAGTATGTAGCCATGAATCCACGTCAATGCGTGGGGTGCTTGAAGTGTGTAGATAAGTGTCCTAAACATGTTATCGGGAAAGTCTGTTTCCTGTGGCACAAACATGTGGTTTTCAAAGATGCAGATGCCTGTATAGGCTGTAACAAGTGCGTCAAGACTTGTCCGCATGGTGTATTCTCCCAACAAAGTTCCAAAATCTGGGAAACACCGCGTTTGGGGGGAAACATTTGCCCTGATTTTGGTTTCTTATTCTACATTTGGAACAGGCAGAATATGCACAAAAACTAAGGGCAAGTACCTACCCCCATAGATACTTGCCCTTTATATAACTAATTCTCAGTACGTCTCAATTATTCTTCAATGGCAGCCTGTGCCGCAGCAATGCGGGCGATGGGCACGCGGAACGGAGAGCAAGAAACGTAATTCAAGCCTACCTTGTGGCAGAACTTCACAGAAGAGGGTTCACCACCATGCTCACCACAGATACCGCACTTCAGATCCGGACGGATGGCACGACCCTTTTCAGTAGCCATACGAACCAACTGACCTACACCATTCTGGTCCAAAACCTGGAACGGATCGACCTTCAGGATCTTCTTCTCCAAGTAGATCGGCAAGAAGGATGCGATGTCGTCACGAGAGTAACCGAAGGTCATCTGTGTCAAGTCGTTTGTACCGAATGAGAAGAATTCAGCAGCCGAAGCGATACGGTCAGCTGTCAGAGCAGCACGCGGGATCTCGATCATCGTACCTACCTTGAATTCGATGCTGTCACCCAGCTCTTCGAACAATGCAGCAGCGGTTGCACGGATTACCTTTTCCTGCTCCTTGAACTCATACAGAATACCGGTCAACGGCACCATGATTTCCGGTTTAGCCTCAATACCTTCGCGCTTCAATTCCAAAGCAGCACCCAGGATGGCACGTGTCTGCATCTCCGTGATTTCCGGATAGGTGTTACCCAGACGGCAACCGCGGTGACCCAACATCGGGTTGTGCTCGCAAAGAGCCTCTACACGCTGCTGGATATACTTCACAGAAACACCCATGGCTTCTGCCATCTCTTCCTGACCCTTCTGATCGTGGGGAACGAACTCATGCAAAGGCGGATCGAGCAAGCGGACAGTCACCGGACAGCCAGCCATAGCCTCGAAGATACCCTTGAAGTCAGCCTGCTGATACGGCAGGATCTTCGCCAACGCCTTCTTGCGACCCTCTGCATCTTCTGCCAAGATCATCTCGCGCATGGCCTTGATCTTCTCACCTTCGAAGAACATGTGCTCTGTACGGCAGAGACCGATACCGGCTGCACCGAAACTACGAGCGATGGCTGCATCGTGCGGCGTATCTGCATTGGTACGTACCTGCAACTTCGTGTATTTGTCACACAAATCCATCAATTCCTTGAAGTCGCCACTCAGTTCGGCAGCCTTTGTCGGCACTTCACCCACGTATGCGATACCTGTTGTACCGTTCAACGAGATGTAGTCGCCTTCGCGCAACAGTACGCCATCCACACGTACGGTACGAGCCTTGTAGTCAATATCCAAAGCACCTGCACCTGATACACAGCACTTACCCATACCACGAGCTACAACGGCAGCATGTGAAGTCATACCACCACGAGCGGTCAAGATACCTTCAGCCACTGTCATACCAGCCAAGTCTTCCGGAGAGGTCTCGATACGAACCATGACTACCTTCTTGCCGTCAGCATGCCACTTGGCTGCATCTTCTGCGAAGAAAACAATGTGACCTGTTGCAGCACCCGGAGATGCGGGCAAACCCTTCACGAACTCTTTCGCCTGTTTTTCAGCCTTCTTGTCGAATACCGGGTGCAACAGTTCGTCCAACTTGTTCGGTTCGATGCGGGCCAAAGCAGTCTTTTCGTCGATCATGCCTTCGTGTAGCAAGTCGATAGCGATCTTGACCATGGCAGCACCTGTACGCTTACCGTTACGTGTCTGCAAGAACCAGAGTTTACCCTCCTGTACGGTGAACTCCATATCCTGCATATCTTTATAGTGATTTTCCAGTTTCGTCTGCAATTCATCCAACTGCTTGTAGATTTCCGGCATAGCCTCTTCCATAGAGGGATATTTGGCTACACGTTCCTCTTCAGAGATGCCTGCACGGTCAGCCCAACGACGAGAGCCGATGATGGTGATCTGCTGCGGTGTACGGATACCGGCAACCACGTCTTCACCCTGTGCATTGATCAGATACTCACCGTTGAAGAGGTTTTCACCGTTACCAGCGTCACGAGAGAAGCAAACACCGGTTGCTGAGGTTTCGCCCATGTTACCGAATACCATGGCCTGAACGCTTACGGCAGTACCCCATTCAGCAGGAATACCTTCCATCTTCCGGTAGAGGATGGCACGTTCGTTCATCCAGCTGTTGAATACGGCACAGATAGCACCCCACAACTGCTCGTAGGCAGAAGTCGGGAAGTCCTGGCCTGTCTGAGCCTTGACAGCAGTCTTGAACTTAGCAACCAACACCTTGAGATCTTCCACTTCCAACTCGTTGTCCAAACGGACACCCTTGGCCTTCTTTACCTCTTCGATGATGGCTTCGAACGGATCAATATCGTCCTTGTTGGTCGGCTTCATGCCCAGCACAACGTCACCATACATCTGCACGAAACGACGGTAAGAGTCCCATGCAAAACGCGGGTTGTTCGTCTTGCGTGCCAAACCCTCTACCACGTCATCATTCAGACCCAAGTTCAAGATGGTATCCATCATACCCGGCATAGAGGCACGGGCACCTGAACGAACTGAAACCAACAGCGGATTTTCCACGTCGCCAAACTTCGATTTCATCAGATCCTCGACGTTGGCAATGGCTTTCATGACATCATCCTTGAGAAGTTCTACGACCTTCTCCTTACCTAATTCATAGTATTCAGAACATACCTCAGTAGTGATGGTAAATCCCGGGGGAACCGGCACACCAATCAGATTCATTTCAGCCAGGTTGGCACCTTTACCACCCAGCAGGTTTCTCATGTCTGCTCTACCTTCGGCTTTTCCATTTCCGAATGTGTAAACTCTTTTCTTTTCCATGTTCAATTAACAATATAGTATTCTAGTTTTGTTGTTGTTTAGTTTAGCCCTGTTTTGCAAACTGAACTTTACAATGCTGCAAATATAGCCCTTATTCTGAACAGCCCACCACCTTTTGGCCACTTTATTTTTATGTTCTACAACAAGTAAGGCGAGATTATCGTACCTTTGCAGGCATAATTGGAACAAAAACAGTAATAACATTGGGACGAAACAAGAAATCGTTGCCGCTTTTGGAGCAGGTAACTATCACAGATGTAGCCGCTGAAGGAAAAGCGATCGCCAAAGTAAATGACATGGTGATCTTCGTTCCGTTTGTGGCACCGGGTGATGTGGTGGATATCCAACTCACTCGCAAGAAAAACAGCTATGCAGAGGGCAAAGCCGTGCATTTCCACAGCTACTCTCCGCACCGTGTGGAACCTTTCTGCCAGCACTTTGGTGTTTGCGGTGGTTGCAAATGGCAGCACATCCCGTATGAGGATCAGTTGAAATACAAACAGAAACAGGTGCTCGACAATCTGACGCGCATCGGCAAGGTGCAACCGGAAGAGGTGTTGCCGATCTTGGGTTCTGCCAAGACGACCTTCTACCGCAACAAACTGGAGTTCACCTTCTCCAACAAGAAATGGCTGACGGAAGAGGAGGTCAAGTCGGGTGTCACGCCCGATACCTGGAACGGTGTGGGTTTCCACATCCCGACCCTCTTCGACAAGGTGCTCGACATTCAGAAGTGCTGGTTGCAGGATGATATTTCCAACCGGATCCGCAACTGCATCAAGGCCTATTGCCTCTCGCATGAGGGGTATCCCTTCTTCGATTTGCGCAATCAGGAGGGTTTCATCCGTACGTTGATGATCCGTACGGCCTCGACAGGCGACTTGATGGTGGTGGTGGTCTTCTTCCACGAAGATCAGGAGCGTCGGGAGGCTTTGCTGAGCCATGTGGCGGAACAGTTCCCGGAAATCACCTCGCTGTTGTATGTGATCAACGGCAAATGCAACGATACGATTACGGATCAGGAGGTGATCGTGTTCAAAGGCAAAGACCATATCATCGAAGAGATGGAGGGACTGCATTTCAAGGTGGGTCCGAAATCCTTCTACCAGACCAACAGCGAACAGGCCTACAACCTTTACAAGGTGGCTCGTTCCTTTGCCGGACTGACCGGCAACGAACTGGTGTATGACCTGTACACCGGAACGGGTACCATTGCCAACTTCGTAGCCCGCCAGTCGAAACAGGTGATCGGTATCGAGTATGTGCCGGAGGCCATCGAGGATGCAAAGGTCAATGCCTCCTTGAACGGTTTGGAGAATACGCTGTTCTATGCCGGTGACATGAAGGACATCCTGACAGCCGACTTCATCCAACAACATGGACAGCCGGATGTGATCATCACCGACCCGCCCCGTGCCGGTATGCACGACGATGTGATCAAGACGATTTTAGCGGCCGAACCGAAACGGGTGGTCTATGTCAGTTGTAACCCGGCCACGCAAGCGCGTGACCTCAGTCTGCTGGACGTGAAATATGCGTTGAAGAAAGTGCAACCGGTCGATATGTTCCCCCATACGCATCATGTCGAAAACGTGGTCTTACTGGAAAAACGTTAAGCCGATGTATCGCCTCTGCCTGTTCCTCTACCTTTTATATATGATGGTGCTCTGTCCGGGTTGCCAGTCGGCTTCGCCGGATGCGGAGCAGGAGGTGGTGGACGTGGATTTGCCGCAACTGATCGAACGGGACACCCTGACAGCTGTCACGCTCTACAGTTCGACCTCCTACTTCCAGTATAAGTTTCAGCCGATGGGTTACGAGTATGACCTAATCCTGAACTTCGCCCAGTCGCAAGGATTGCAGCTGCAAGTGAAAGTGGCTGAGAATGCGGCCCGACTGGTCGAGATGCTGGAAGCGGGTGAGGCAGACGTGGTGGCTTATCCCCTGCCCATCAATAAGCAGCTGAAAGAGCGGGTGATCTATTGTGGTCACGAGACCATCTCGAATCAAGTGCTGGTGCAACGAGGAGGCCGACGTGACACGGTCTTGACGGATGTCACCCAACTGATCGGTCGGAAAGTGCATGTCAAGGCGGGAACCCGCTATGCGGAACGGTTGGCCAACCTGAATGCAGAATTGGGGGGTGGCATCGAGATGCACTATATCGAGAAGGACACGGTCACCACGGAAGATCTGATCGAGATGGTGGCAAAGGGTGAGATTGACTATACGGTCAGCGACGACAAAATCGCCCGGCTGAACCGGACCTATTTTGCCCATATCAATTGCGACCTGCAGGTGAGCTTTCAGCAACGCTCTTCCTGGATGGTCCGCCGCAGCAGTCCTTTGTTGGCCGAAGCCATCAACCAATGGGCCGAGGACAATGCCGGACAACGTTCGTTCAAAGCGGCCATGAAGCGTTACTTCGAACGGAGCAAGCAGCCAGCTGTCACCGTCATGCCCAAGATTGCCGATGGACATATCTCCCCATACGACGATCTCTTCCGCAAACATGCGAAGAACATCGGTTGGGACTGGCAGCTGCTGGCCTCAATCGCCTATCAGGAGTCACGTTTCAACACCTCGCTGGTCTCCTGGGCCGGTGCCGAGGGGTTGATGGGTATCATGCCCAGTACGGCCAAGGCCTTGGGTGTGTCGCCCCATGAGTTGCAGGATCCGGATATAGGTATCCGGGTGGGTGTCGAGTGTCTGCACCGCTTTCGGCAGGGTTTCTCCCGGGTAGCGGATCCGGAGGAGAAGATCAAATTCACCTTGGCCTCCTACAATGCGGGTATCGGGCATATTTACGATGCACAACGTTTGGCGGAAAAATATGGCAAAGATCCGTTGCGGTGGGACAATCATGTGGCCGAGTTCGTGCGTCTGAAGAGCGATCCGACCTACTACAACGACCCGCTCTGCAAGCATGGTTATCTACGTGGTTCGGAGACCTTTGCGTATGTGACGGAAGTGGTCCAGCGTTATCACTATTATAAACAACATATCAAACATTAATCACAAAACGTATCATGGGATTATTTATCAAGAAACCATTGGAAGAGCTGCTGGCAGAAGCCAATGAGACGGGCAGCAAGACGCTGAAACGTATCCTCGGTCCGTGGAGCCTCATCGCCTTGGGTGTAGGTGTCATCATCGGTGCCGGCCTCTTCTCCATCACCGGAACGGTAGCTGCAGGCTACACAGGTCCGGCCATTACACTCTCGTTTGCCATTGCCGCCTTGGGGTGCTGCTTCGCAGGTCTCTGTTATGCGGAGTTCGCCTCCATGATTCCGGTGGCGGGTAGTGCCTATACCTATTCGTATGCCACCATGGGCGAGCTGATCGCCTGGATCATCGGTTGGGACCTAGTGCTGGAATATACCGTGGCAGCTACCACCGTCAGCATCAGTTGGAGCCGTTACTTAGTCGTCTTTTTAGAGGGCTTAGGCATTCATCTGCCACATGCCTTGACGGCCTGTCCGTGGGACGGAGGTATTGTGAATATACCGGCCTTTCTCATTGTCGTGATGATGAGTCTCTTCCTCATCCGAGGAACCAAGGGAAGCTCCATTTTCAACGGCATCATCGTCTTTCTGAAGGTCTCTGTCGTACTGGCCTTTGTCGTACTGGGCTGGCAATACATCCGGATGGAAAACTTCACGCCCTACATTCCGGAAAACACCGGCACCTTGGGTGAGTTCGGCTTCTCCGGAGTCTTGCGCGGAGCGGCCATTGTCTTTTTCGCCTTCTTGGGTTTCGATGCGGTCAGTACCGCAGCACAAGAGACGCGCAACCCGAAGCGGAACATGCCGATCGGTATTTTGGCTTCGTTGCTGATCGTGACCATTCTCTACATGCTCTTTGCCCACGTGATGACGGGTGTGGCACACTATTCGCTCTTCGGCGGACAGAACGGTATTGCTCCGGTAGCCATTGCCATCGAGCACATGGGCGAGGCGGATGCAGCCGGTGTGATTCATCCCGATTTCCCCTGGCTGAACCGGGCCATCATCCTGGCCATTCTGTTCGGTTACTGTTCAGTCATCATGGTGACGTTGTTGGGTCAGAGCCGTGTCTTCTTCAGCATGAGCCGTGACGGCTTGCTGCCACCCCTCTTCTGCCAGGTACACGAGAAATACCGTACACCGGCCAAGAGCAATTTCCTTTTCATGTTGATTGTCGGTTCCTTGGCAGCCGTTGTCCCGGCACAAGTGGCCGGTGAAATGACCAGTATCGGTACGCTCTTTGCCTTCACCTTGGTATGTGCAGGTGTATTGGTCATCCGGAAGACGATGCCGGATGCCACCAGCTCCTTCAAAACCCCCTTTGTCCCCTTCGTGCCGATCATGGGTATTGCCACCTGCCTCTGCATGATGGTGTTCCTGCCGGCCGACACCTGGATCCGGTTAGTCTTGTGGATGCTCATCGGACTGGACATCTATACGGTCTATGGCATCAAGCATAGCAAACTGGAATTGGGAAAAGAGCGTCATGGCGGTCAGTTCACGCTCAACATGATTGGCGTCGTACTCTCCGTTCTCTCTGTCTTGACGGGTCTCTGGCATCAGCAGACCGTGGGTTGGGGCGAAAGCAAAGTGTTGCTCGTCATCTCGTTCCTCTTTGCCTTCACCCACTTGGCCTATTACATGTACCGATTCTGGAAACAGAAGTAAAGGTTGCCCCCCGTCAGGGTTCATCATACCGCTGAAGCGTGGCACCCGGATAGTAATGCATCAGGATCTGTCGGTAGTCAAAACCTTGGGCTCCCATCACGGCAGCACCAATCTGGCAGAGTCCGACCCCGTGTCCCCAACCGGCTCCGATGAGCCGGAAGGAGGCCGGGATGCCATGACATACCGCCCCTTTCTCAACCACAAAAGCGGAACTGTAGAGATGGGTTTCTGAAAGTGTCCGGCGTATCTCCAATTCCTTCCCGATGACGACACTCCGTGCTGTTCCCCGGATCTCCAACCGGACAATCCGTCCCGATGGACCCCGTTCGATGGGCACCAAATCCACTATCTGCCCGACGTGAAAACCGCTCTTCCGGGCGATCAACTCCGACAATTCCTCCTGGGTGTACTGCACCTGCCAACGATAGAAATCGGTGGTCTCCTGATCGTAACTATTCAGTACTTGACGCAAGATGGCTGCATCCCGCGTATGGCAATAGGCCGCGGGAGTCTGCCGGATCCAACGATCAGCCTCCTTCTCTTGGGTCAAGTCTGGAAAGGCCGTTTCAGCACCATCCCGCACAGCCCGCAGATAGGGATGCGGCACCGGTTCCCAACAGCTTTCAAACTGTTCGGTCACCCCTCCACAACACTTGGAGAAGCGTGTGTCGCACAGGGTACCGGCATAGAGCAACACCTCTCCAGCCGTCTCGCTTACCGCCTCCTCTACGATGGGGGTCGAGGCGCGTGTCACACCCTGATAACGTTGGCAATGGTCATCGGCACATACGTCAAACAGGGTATGGTCATCGTGGTCGTACCAACGGATGCGGAGGTTCTCGCTCTCTTGCATCGCATCGGAAGAAGAGGATTGCTTGCCGGAAGAAGAGGTATCAGACAACGGGGCATGGGGTTCTTGTTCAGAACGGGAAGTGGAATGACTGATCTGGGCCAATACCCAGCTACGCGAAATGACCGCATGAGCCTTCAACAGAGCTTTGGAAGCAGTTGCCGACATTTCTGATGAAATGACACTCGTCAGGTAACGTTCCACATCAATCTCATTGATCACCACCAATTGCGACCCCTTCGATGCCGGATCGACCACGAGCCGAAGCCCTCCTGCAAAGCGTTGCTGTTCTTTTCGTTGCCAATGGAACTGCACGCCGATCGTCACCTCCTCGATCACGAAAGTGGCCTGCTCATCTACCGGCTGAAAGGTCAACGAGGCATAACGCCGGCCCGCAAAAGTGATTTGGCCATCGCTGCAGACAGCCTCCTGATCTCCTTCGTACTGAGTTCCTTCCCATGTGTAGGCACCGCAAAAGCAAAAACGCACCTGCGGAGCGGACAATATGCCGACCTGTAACCAAGGAACGGCCTTCAAAGCCAAGTCATGCTGCTTCATAGAACCATCGTTTAGTGAGAGAGTGACACCGTACGGTTCGGAATGGAATGGATGCTTACCGGGAAGGTGAAATAGGTATCCGGAAAGGGCTCATTGGCCAACGTGAAGTGCCACCATTCATATTCATAGGGTTTGAAGCCATGGGCGAGCATCGCCTTGCGCAGGATCATCCGGTTGGCATACTGTTCCTCGTTGAGTGGGGTGTAGGTACCCACCTCCTGCCCCGGCTGGGCACTGGGATGCGAAGCAACACCAAAATAGTCGAACGTACAACCCATATCGACCTCCTTGCCCTTCGTATCGTCGAAAAGGGTCAAGTCAATCGTACTTCCGCGTGTATGGCCGGAGTGTTCGGCAATGTACTCCTGCGGAATCAGTACAGCCTTGTCCAGTTCAGGATAGAAATAGGGTTTCATCCGTATATCTTCCAAGTCCTTACCCCATTCCATGAAATAATCCACGGCTTTTTGCGGACGATAGGCATCAAAGATCTTCAACCGATAGCCCTGGCGCATCAACTCGTCGCTCACCACTTTCAGTGAGTCAGCAGCTTGTCGTGTCAAAAGAGCCACTGGTTCCTCATAGCCCGGAATCCGGTCACCAATAAAATTATAGGTGCTGTAATAGCGGATCTCCAAAATCGCTTCGGGCACAACGTCTGTCACAACCACAAACGCAGAGGCATCCTCTTCGGGCAAGACCTCCGCCGGCTTCGGTCCTGTACATGCCATGCATAGAGCCACCCAAGCTCCAAGAATAAATACGTTTCTCATTTCTACAAATCTTAACTGGTTTAGGTGTCAAAAATACGAATTTTTCTATCTTTGCATCCATCTATTGAACAGAAATTGGCCTAATATGTTACATTCACAGATTCTTTTACCCTCCGAGCCTTTGCGTCCCTTTGTCCATCATTATTGGATAATGCGTGCCGACCGCAATAGCATGGCCATGAACATCCTGCCGACGGGTTGTACAAAATGGATGTTTCATTGGGCCAAGCCCTTCTGTATAAACGGCTTCCAGGACATAAACAACAGGGCTTCCCTCTGTGGACAGTATCAAACGGCTGCACAGGTCGTCATGCAGGGTGAAGCCAATCTCCTGTTCGTCTTTTTCCGTCCTTATGCCATGAAGATGATCACCGGCATTCCGTGCGACCTATTCGCCAACAGCAATATCGCTCTGGACGATTTGGGAATCCCTGAATTCAAATGGTTGAAACAGCAGATTCTGGAAACTACGGATAAGCTGACAGCTATCCGGCTCATCGAAGAGTTCATTATCCGTCAGCTGATTCGCCGATCTGATGATGTGCATCTCAAACAGTTTATGGAGGTTTGTCATACGATTGAGCTTTATCCGAACGCATCCCTCTCCTACCTGGCTGAGAAGGCATGTCTCAGTGAACGCCAGCTTCGCCGATTATTTTTGAACTACATCGGTATGCCCCCGAAACATTTGATGCGGATCCAGCGTTGTCTGGTGGCATCCCAAAGTATCCTGCAGACGAGCGAACGGGATTTCTCGAGCCTCATTTATCAACTGGGATTCACGGATCATTCGCATTTCTACAAAGAGTTCAAGCTGTTTGCAGGCATGTCTCCTTCTAATTTCTTGGACCATATCTCCAACATTCGTGGAAATGATTTGATTCGCGGTTATCAAGCCTATCACAAACAAGGCAGATAAAACGTCTTCTGCACATAAACAGCCCGATTGATACTAAAAAAAGGTCTTGAGGAATCCCCCCAAGACCTTCCTTTTCTAATCCCTTATTTTAATTGATAGCGTGTGCGCATCGCCTCCTGTTCTTCGGGAGACAAGCTCTTCATGAATGCTTTCCAACCCGGACAAAAGCGCGTATGCCAATGCCAGAAACGAGCCAACAGCGATTTCGGATTCGTATCGTACCGTTTCCGTAAGCGGCACTGATAGCAAGGCATCTTTTCCTTCTCCATGGCTCCTATCATTGAATCGGTTGAGCCGAAGGAGGCGGCGTAGCCACACCCCATTGCTTATTGGCACGCGGACCCATCTCCAGTTCCAGCAAGCCACCCTCAGCCAAGTCGCTGTGGTGGAACCAGGACTGGTTCAGTTCCTTGCCGTTCAAACGGGCCGACTGCACATACTTGTTCTCTTCGGAAGCATTGTTGGCACGAATCTCGAAGCTCTTACCCTCGCCCAGATCGATCTTGACGCGGGTGAATATCGGACTACCAATGTTGTAGGTAGGCGAGCCCGGTGTCACCGGATAGAAGCCCATCTCACTGAAGGCCACGAAAGCAGACATACCGCCACCATCTTCGTCACCCGGAACACCCATCAGGTCGTTACGGAACCACTGGTTCAGCAAGGTACGGATACGCTTCTGTGTCATCCAAGGCTTGCCGGCATAATTATAGAGATAGGGAATGTGTAAACTCGGTTCGTTGGCCATCGAATACATGCCGACATTACCTGTGTGGTCGGGCAAGAAGGAATAGAATGACCATTTCGACATACCTAACGGTGTGTTGAACATCGAATCCAAGGCTGCTGTGAACACCTCGTTGCCACCGATCAGGGAGATCAGATCCGCCACGTTATGCTGCACATCCCAACGATAGATGTAACCATTGTTCTCGTCGTAATAGTCACGTGCACCCAGGCCACCGTCATACCGGTAATCCACCTCCGGCAAGAAGTGTCCCTCCTTGTCTTTGGGATGGAAGAAACGGGTCTCCGGATTGAAGACATTCCGGTAGTTGTAGGAACGTTTCAGGTAGTAAGCAGCCTCCTCATCCTTACCCAACTCCTGGGCGATCTGCGAGAGACACCATTCGTCGTACGACGTACCCAATGTGACGGCAATCGGCTGACGCTTCTCCCAAATGGAGACATTCGGAACAGTCTCCTTCTCCCCCTTCTGGAGAGCCGGGATGTAGCCATGCTCTTTGTAGAAATCATCCAACCAACCGGCCGGAGCAGCCGACCAGGGGATCAAGGTTTTCTCCTCAATGCCCTTCTTGCAAGCGATATAGGCCTGCTCCAGGTCAAACCCACGCAAGCCCTTCCGATAACCATCGATCACGGTTGCCACGGCATGGTTTGAATTCATACGACGCGAATCGCCCGTCACCTCCGGGAAGGTAGGCATCCAATTGTTACCCATCTGTTCTGCCATCAGCAGATAGGACTGGATGATGTCGTTCTCACGATCCTGATCGATCAAGACACGGAGTGGATGCGTAGCACGATAGGTGTCCCAAATCCAATCGTCGGTATAGAAGGCACGACCCTCATCGGAATGGATCTGACCGTCGAACGCACTGTAATAACGTCCATCTTCACTCAGGCAAACGGGACGTTCGAAACAGCGATAGAGCGAGGTGTAGAACACGGTCTGCTGATCCTTTGTACCCCCTTCGATCTGAATTTTGCCCAATGCTTCGTTCCAGCATTGGCGAGCCGTTTCGGCCACCGCTGCCACATCGAAGCTCTTGATCTCCCGTTCCATATTCTTTTGAGCCTGTGCCTCGTCGATGAAGGAGATGCCATAACGCACACCGATCCGGCCCGCCTTGTCACCAAAGGCCAACACCACAGCGGCATCCTTACCCTCGGCAGATGTCTGACCAAATTGTACGCCATCGGCTGTCAACACACCCTGCTGGGCCGGTTCTGCATCCACTTCGGCATACAGATAGACCTTGGTCTTTCGATCGACATACTGATAACCGCTGACGCTCTTTCCCTGTGCCTTCAAAGCTCCATTCCGGCTGTTGAAGACCAGATAGGCAGTTCCCGGCTGCTCGAAATCCAACGCATAGACGGCACTCTGATGCGAAGGCGCATAATCGACTGCCACCTGTTGTTCGTCCAAATAGACCTGATAACGGTAGGGTTTGATCTGTTCCGCATCATAGCTCAGCTCCAGCACCGGACGCAAACCAGCTGCGTCGCCCTGATAGGGACTCAGGTTGAAAGCTGAACTGCCTCGGTGGCTGGTCACGATCAAAGGCAGACCTCCCAAACGGTCTCCCGTGAAATCGGCACGTTCCGGATAGACACGCAACATACTGTTAGGCAGGTGCACGGTCGGATAGGTAGGCACCAACAGGTGGCTGATGTTTCCCATGTAGGGATTCACACAGTCCACCGGTTGCTGTACAGACTGGCAAACCTCGCCCGTCTGCTGGCAAGCGGTCAACAAAAGGGCCGATGCCAAGCAGGCGAATGAAGATTGAAGATAATGTTTCATACGAAGATGCTTTTATTTCTTTTTCTTCTTCTTGTCTTTAGCCGTGATGGGCGACAGTTTGCTCACACCCTCTTCCTGAGAGAAAGAATAGGGTGCATCTGCAGCCTCTACACCACGTGACTTGTTGGGTTGGCTACCCATTTCGATGTCGATGACACCACCCTTCAGCAGGTCGAAATGTTCCAAGTAGTTCTTGGTATAGTCCTGACCGTTCACCTTCATGCGCTGAATATAGACGTTGGTGTCGCTGTTGGCCGGAGCATTGATTTCCAAACTCTTGCCATTCTCGAAGTGAACCGTTGCCTTCTGGAACAAGGGAGCACCCAAAGCATACTGGGTAGTACCCGGAGCTACTGGATAGAAGCCCAAGGCTGAGAAGACATACCAAGCCGAAGTCTGTCCGTTGTCCTCATCACCACAATAGCCGTCAGGACCAGCGGTGTACATACGGTTCATCACTTCACGCAACCAATATTGAGCCTTCCAAGGTTCACCGGCCCAGTCATACAGATAGATCATGTGCTGGATCGGCTGGTTACCATGCGCATAGTTACCCATGTTCATGACCGTCATTTCACGGATCTCGTGGATCACCTGACCATAGTAGCTATCGTCGAACAAAGGCGGAACGGCAAAGACAGAATCCAACATCTGGACGAAGGGCTCCTTGCCACCCATCAGGTTGATCAAGCCCTGCGGATCGTGGAAGACAGACCAAGAATAGTGCCAGCTGTTACCCTCTGTGAAGGCGTCACCCCATTTCAACGGTGAGAAGGGAGCCATGAATTCGCCATTCTCCAGACGGCCACGCATCAACTTCGTCTCCGGATCGAACAGGTTACGATAGTTCAAGGCACGACGGGCAAAGAGTTCCTGCTCCTTCTTCGGACGGTTCAGATCCTTTGCCAACTTCCAGATACACCAGTCGTTATAGGCATACTCCAACGTACGGGCCGCATTTTCATTGATCTTCACGTCGTAGGGTACATAACCTAATGTATTGTAATACTCATGTCCTAAACGACCGGTTGAAGAGACGGTCGGATGCACATGCTCCGTGCCGTGGATCAAACCTTGGTACAGCGTCTCCAGGTCATCCACACGCACACCCTTCATGTAGGCATCAACCAAAATAGAGGCGGAGTTGTTGCCGACCATGCAACCCCGGTGACCCGGGCTGGCCCATTCGGGGAAGAAGCCACTCTCTTTATAGGTGTTGATCAAACCCTCCTGCATCTCTTTGTTGATAGAGGGGTACATCAGGTTCAGGAAGGGGAAGAGACAACGGAACGTATCCCAGAAACCGGAGTCGGTGTACATGAAGCCCGGCAGCACCTCTCCATTATACGGGCTGTAATGAACCACCTGTCCGTTCGCGTCGATTTCGTAGAACTTACGCGGGAAGAGCAAAGAGCGGTACAAGCAAGAATAGAAGGTACGGAACTGATCCAAATTGCCACCCTCTACTTCGATCTTGCCCAACACCTCATTCCAAGCCTGCTTACCCTTGGCAGCTACGGTCTCAAATGAATCGTTGCCCAACTCCTTCATGTTGATGGCAGCCTGCTCGAAGCTGATGAAGGAAGAGGCGACACGGGCATGCACCAGCTCGCCCTTGCGGGTCTTGAAGCCAATCACGGCACCCGTATGGTTTGCCTGCTGCTCCTTGACGCCTTCTTTCAAGGCTCCATCTGCAAAGGTAGCCGTATAGGTGAAGGGCTTGTCAAACTGTACAATGAAATAGTTCTTGAAATTCTCCGGTACGCCCCCACTGTTCTTGGTGGTGTAACCGATGATTTTGTTCTCTTCGGGAATGACACGGATGTAGGAGCCTTTGTCCAAAGCATCTACCACCACATACGAATCATTTTCCGGGAAGGTGAAGCGGAAGATCGCAGCCCGTTCGGTCGGTGCCAACTCGGTGACAACATCATGTTCGGCCAGATATACCTTATAATAATAGGGTTTGGCAATCTCACCCTTGTGTGAGAACCAGCTGGCACGTTTGTCCTGGTCAAACTCCGGCTTGCCTACCACCGGCATGATGGCAAACTGACCGTAGTCGTTGATCCACGGACTCGGCTGGTGTGTCTGTTTGAAACCACGGATTTGATTGGCCGTATAGACATACTGCCATCCATCACCCATCTTACCCGTCTGCGGTGTCCAAAAGTTCATACCCCAAGGCCTTGCAATGGCCGGATAGGTATTTCCCGTCGATAATTGGAACGTCGATTGCGTACCCACCAAAGGGCTGACCCACTCTACCGGGTCAAAGGTCTTAGCTGTCAATTGTCCGCCACAGCAGGCAATCACAAGGAGCCAAGCCCACATTCGATTCATTGCTTTGTGCATAATAACTACTTTTATGATTAATAATGTAAGCTGTTTAGCGTTGTTTTGGGCAAAGATAATGAACATTTCCCGGTTTCGCGTGGTGATTTACAAAAAAAGTTCTACTTTTGTGGACTGCAAAACGTGAAATAGACTTAGAAACAATACTTAAAAAAACGATTGTATGTACGGAAAATTAAAAGATTTCTTAACGAATGAGCTGGCCAACATCAAGGCAGCCGGTCTCTACAAGAACGAACGAATCATCACAACTCCCCAACGAGCTGATATCAAAGTCAATGCAGGAAGCGATGTATTGAACTTCTGTGCCAATAACTACTTGGGACTGTCTGACAATAAACGTCTGATCGAAGCTGCCAAGGCTGCCATGGACTCTCACGGCTATGGTATGTCATCCGTACGTTTCATCTGCGGTACACAGGACCTGCACAAACAGCTGGAAGCTGCCATCTCTGACTACTTCCACACCGAAGACACCATCCTGTATGCAGCCTGCTTCGATGCCAACGGTGGTCTATTCGAACCGCTCTTTACCGAAGAGGATGCCATCATCTCCGACGCATTGAACCACGCTTCGATCATCGATGGTGTACGTCTCTGCAAGGCAAAGCGTTATCGTTATGCCAATGCTGACATGGCTGACTTGGAGCGTTGTTTGCAGGAGGCTCAGGCTCAGCGCCACCGCATCATCGCTACCGACGGTGTCTTCTCCATGGACGGTAATGTGGCTCCGATGGACAAGATCTGTGAATTGGCCGAGAAGTATGATGCCCTGGTCATGGTGGACGAATCGCACTCAGCAGGTGTGGTAGGTCCGACAGGTCACGGTGTGGCAGAACAATACAACTGCTACGGACGCATTGATGTCTTCACCGGTACATTAGGAAAATCATTCGGTGGTGCCATGGGCGGTTTCACAACCGGTCGCAAGGAGATCATCGACATGTTGCGCCAGCGTTCTCGTCCTTACCTCTTCTCCAACTCCGTAGCTCCAGCCATTGTGGGTGCCAGCCTGGAGATGTTCAAGATGTTGAAGGAGAGCGATGCACTTCACACCAAACTGATGGGCAACGTAACCTACTTCCGCGAGAAGATGTTGGCTGCCGGTTTCGACATCAAGCCGACTCAGTCTGCGATTTGTGCCGTGATGCTGTATGATGCCAAGTTGTCACAAGACTTTGCTGCCAAGATGCAGGAAGAGGGTATCTACGTAACAGGTTTCTACTATCCGGTTGTCCCGAAGGGTCAGGCACGTATCCGTGTACAGCTCTCTGCCGGCCATGAGACTGCACACCTCGACAAGGCCATTGCAGCCTTCATCAAGGTAGGTAAGGAACTGGGTGTCATCAAATAATTAGCCGATCAAACAAATCAAATTCCATAAGCCTGTTCGACAACTGACTGCCGGACAGGCTTTCTCACTTAGCAAGGTACAGTTATGCAACAGAGCAACTATCACAGCCATTGCACCTTTTGCGACGGTCGTAGCCATCCGGAAGACTTCGTGCGCTTTGCCCTCTCCCATGGATTTCGGGCCTACGGCTTCTCGTCCCACTCGCCACTGCCTTTCGAGACCAACTGGAACATGTCGAAAGATGAGATGCCGGCCTATCTGGCCGAGATCCAACGGCTCAAGGAGAAATACGACGGACGGATCGAACTCTATGCAGGTCTGGAGATCGACTACCTCGACACAACCTACAACGCCTCCATCCCCTATTTCCGGGAATTGCCGTTGGACTATCGGATCGGATCGATCCACTTTTTGCCTATCTCGGACATCCTGATCGAGGACAACATGGTCTGCATTGATGGCTCATTTCGGGAGTATGCCCATTCCGTTTCGCGCTATTTCGAGGGAGACATCCGCAAGTTAGTGGAGCGTTATTACCGCTCTTCGATGGAGATGATCGAGGCTGGAGGTATTGACATCGTGGGTCATTTGGACAAAATCTACATGAACGGACAACGTTTCGACACCTTCTCGCTCGATGCGCCCTGGTATCAGGAGCTGATACAGGCCTACCTCGAACGGATTGCCCAATTGGGACTGATGGTCGAAATCAACACCAAGAACTGGTCGCAGAAGCAGGAACTCTATCCGCACCAACAGTGGCTCAAACGCATCGCGGAACTACACATTCCGGTGATGGTCAATTCCGACTGCCACTATCCGCATCTGGTCAACGATGGCCGGGAAGAGACTTTTGAATTGCTGAAAACGTGTGGTTTCCAAACGACACGCGAACTGGTCGGTGGCCGATGGGAAGACAGGAAGATCTAAAAAAACATCGCCACTTTCGACTAACGGAGGAAGATGACCTGGATAGTCGAAAGCAGCGATGGGAAAGATAATAAAGAATTAATATTGTTCCTTCTCGTTCGGGAAGTCACACGTCTTTACATCCTCAATGTAACTTTGCACCGCCCGTGTAATCTCTTCCGAGAGATTGGCATAGCGACGCAGGAAACGAGGTGAAAAGCCCTGTGTAATCCCCAACATGTCGTGAACGACCAAGACTTGACCATCCACATCACCACCGGCACCAATGCCGATGACCGGAATGGTCAATTCCGAAGCAACCCGAGCTGCCAACGCAGCGGGAATCTTTTCCAAAACCAAGGCAAAACAGCCTATCTCTTCCAACAGATGTGCATCCGTCAAGAGTTTCTGCGCTTCTGCCTCTTCTTTAGCCCGCACCGTATAGGTACCGAACTTGTTGATCGACTGCGGGGTCAACCCCAAATGTCCCATGACTGGAATTCCCGCACACAAAATGCGTTCGATGGATTCACGAACTTCCGATCCACCCTCCAACTTGATACAGTCAGCATGGGTCTCTTTCATCACCCGAATGGCCGAAGCCAATGCCTCCTTCGAATTGCCCTGATAGGTACCGAAAGGTAAATCCACGACCACCAAGGCACGTTTGACACCCTTCACGACCGACTTGCCATGATAAATCATCTGATCCAACGTAATCGGCAATGTGGTTGTATTACCAGCCATCACATTCGAAGCCGAATCTCCCACCAGAATCACATCCATTCCCGCTTGGTCAATCAAGGTGGCCATGGAATAATCATAAGCCGTTAACATGGAAATCTTTTCGCCCCGCTGTTTCATTTCGGCCAGCCGACGCGTAGTGACCTTCCTGTTATCCTCTAAATCTCGTTTTGCTACAGACATTTTTACTTATTTCAAAAATCGTTGGCAGCAAAATTACGCCATTTTTTCATTTCAACAAAATCTACGGCTTCTTTTCTGCTGCCAGACGACTCATGGATACAATCGTATGTTAAGCTAATTCGATGAGCGCAACATCAGCTCCGACACTCTCGCCTTCGCTGACCAGGATCTGCTTCACCGTACCGTTGCAGTCTGCCATGATGCTGTTTTCCATCTTCATAGCTTCCAGCACAAGCAGTTCCTGATTGCGTTTCACCGTGTCGCCCACCTTCACCTTCACCGCCAAAATACGCCCGGGCATAGGTGCTGAAACGACATGACCTGTGATGGGTTGAACCTGCTTGCGGGCTGTCTGTTGCTCTTCTGCCGCCGGACGGTTAGCCGCCTCTTTCGCCTGTTGAGCCTGGTAACGGGCCTTCTTCTGATTGGTCAAGAAGCCTTTCGCCACCAACGGGAAGAGTTCGAGCAAGAGCGCCTCTTTTTCGTTCTCGGCCAGTTTCACGCCACCACAATCCTCCAAGGTGGGATTGGGTTGCATCTGATAGCGGGAGGTATCGTAAGGCGTTTCCTCACGCACACCGGCAATCTTCAAGCGGAACTCCGGATCGATTGCCACCGGTGTCTTGCCATATTCGCCCTTCACCAAGTTGACAAACTGATTCGAGACGTTGGTGTACATCGGCTTGCCGGCCTTCTGGTCCAAGGCACAGTTGACCGCCTGTGCACCCACAATCTGGCTGGTCGGTGTAACCAACGGAGGCAGGCCGGCATCGAGTCGAACCCGTGGAATCAGCTCCATGGCCTGTTCCAAAATGGCCTCCGACTTCAATTGCTTCAGCTGAGCCACCATATTGGTGTACATACCACCCGGAATCTCAGCCCGCTGTACCAATTCGTTCGGTTTCGGGAAGTTGAAGTAGTGTTCGATCTGATGGCAGATATCCAGGAGATCCTCCTCCTTCTCGGCCTTGGCTGCGGCGATAGCTTGATCGAACAGCTGGTCGATGTTGGCAGGCAGTTTGTCCTTCAACGGATCAAACGCATGGGGGAACTGCTTGACGGCATCAAAGGCATCCAGTTCTTCGCGAATACCCTTCAGCTCCTTCCGGATCTGGGCAACAGCCTGCATGTTCACGCTACATTCAATACCCAATTTCTGGCAGAAGAGATAGATCAGTTCGATGGCGGGAGCTGCCGGACCTCCGGCAAAATACCAAATGTTCGTATCGACAATGTCCACACCATTCACGATGGCCGACAAGACCGAAGCCAAACCGTAGCCCGGTGTACAATGGGTATGGAAGTCGATGGGAACACGCAAATGCTTCTTGAAGAGACGGATCAGACCGGCTACCCGTTTCGGTGGAATCAAACCGCTCATGTCCTTGATCGTGATCATGTCCGCACCCAATGCCTCCATTTGCTTGGCTTTATCCAAGAAATAGGCATCCGTGAAGACCGTCTTGGGAAGCGGTTTCCCCTTCAACATCGCCTTGATACGTTCCATCCAAGTGAAGTGAGGATCGATCGTGTAGCAGACAGCGCAATCAGCCAATCCTCCATATTTCTTGACGTATTTGATGGTGGACTTCACATTGTCCACATCGTTCAACGCATCGAAGATACGCATAATACCCAGTCCCGATTCGATCGAGTTCCGGCAGAAGCCTTCGATGATCTCGTCCGTATAGGGACTGTAACCAAAGAGATTTCGTCCGCGCGACAAAGCTGTCAGTTTGGACACATCACCGACCGCCTGTTTGATTGTCTCCAGGCGCGTCCATGGATTTTCGTTTAGATAACGCATGACAGAGTCGGGAACAGCACCTCCCCAAACTTCCATGGCATAGAAGCCCGCATCTTTGTAAAATGGCAAGACGCGATCGATCTGCGACTGTTTCATACGTGTTGCAAAGGCCGATTGTTGGCCATCCCGCAACGTTAAATCCCGGATTAAAAGTTTTTGAGCCATAGCACTTACATTTAAGGAAAATAATGTATGCCGCAAATAAACGCATTTCTCTTGAATTGGCAATGCAAAATATCAAGATTTTTTTTACTGCTTTTTTTTATTACTTTTGCCTGCAAATCAGTTGATCGAATAGAATGAAACAACACATCAGACCTATCATGTTTGTCGGCACCTGTTCAGATGCCGGAAAAAGCATCATAAATGCAGCATTTTGTCGTATTTTCCGACAAGACGGCTATCATCCTGCCCCTTTTAAGGCCCAAAACATGTCGCTCAATTCCTTCTCCACGCCCGATGGAGGCGAGATGGGAAGGGCACAGGTGGTACAGGCCGAGGCTTGCGGCATTCCTCCGCATACCGACATGAACCCCGTGCTCCTGAAACCGACTGGCGACAAACACTCGCAGGTCGTGCTCAACGGAAAGCCCGTAGGCAATCTGTCCGCAAAGGACTACTTCGGGCAGAAGTTGCAGAAAGAGGAACTGTTCATCGAGGCACAAGCAGCCTTCCACCGGTTGGAGGCGCGTTACAGTCCGATTGTGCTCGAAGGGGCCGGCAGCATCTCCGAACTCAACTTGCGCGACCGCGACATCACCAACATGCGCATGGCTATGGCCGTGGATGCAGCTACCTACTTGGTGGCCGACATCGACCGGGGTGGCGTGTTCGGTTCGGTGTATGGTACGATCGCCCTCCTCACACCGGAAGAGCGCAAGCAGATGAAGGGGATCATCATCAACAAGTTCCGGGGCGACATCTCCCTGTTTGCCGAGGGACGCCAATTGTTGGAAAAGTTAACCGGACTGCCCGTAGTCGGTGTGATTCCCTATTTCCGGGACATCCAGATCGAAGAGGAGGATTCGGTCGTCCTCGACATGAAACGCAACGGGTATCGTTCCGGCAAGATCAATGTGGCCATCATTCTCCTGAAGCACATGTCCAACTTTACCGATTTCGACGTGTTAGCGATGGATCCGCGCTTCAACGCTTACTATACCAACAACATCAGCGAGGTGGAACGGGCTGACATCATCCTGTTGCCCGGTTCGAAAAACACCCTGGCTGACCTGCAGAGTCTGCGGGCCAACGGCATTGCGGAAACCATCATCCAAGCCCACAAGGCTGGCAAACGGGTGATCGGCATCTGTGGTGGCTACCAGATGATGGGGGTACGTATCGAGGATCCGCATCACACGGAAAGTAGTCTGACAGCGGTTCCCGGCTTGGGACTCCTGCCACAACAGACGTTGCTGGAAACCGAAAAAATTACGCAACAGAGCCGGTTCGACTTTCTTCCAGCCCATGCGGAGGAGACGGCTGCGAATGAGCGGAACTTCGATTGCCAAGGCTATGAAATCCACATGGGACGGACCGAATGCGTCAGCCATGCACCCGAACGTCCCGTCGCGCTCTTGGCCGATGGACGAAAAGATGGTTATTATGCCGGTCCGGACTGTTGGGGCAGCTATTTGCATGGCATCTTGGACAACCCGGAGGTCTTGAACCATCTGGCAGCCGGTTTCGGGCAACAGGAGGAGGTGACCTTCGACTATGCCGCTTTCAAAGAGCAACAATACGACAAACTGGCCGACTGGGTACGCCAACAGGTCGATATGGAGTACATCTATCAGACACTCCGAGGCGAAAAATGAATGATCAGACAAAAACAAAACATACATCAATCTAAAACAAGCAAAGCATGAAAAGACGTGAATTTTTACAGAAATCAGCCGCTTCTGCCATCGGACTGGGATTAGCTCCGTTGTGGGGACAGGCTCATGCGTCCGTTTTGGGGGCCACAGCTCCCAGCAACAAGGTGAAAGTGGCCTTGATCGGTTGCCGCAGCATGGGGTATGCCGATTTGAGTACCTTTTTGGATTACCCCCAAGTCGAGTGTGTTGCCCTCTGCGATGTGGACGACGAGTGGCTCAACAAACGGGCAGCCGATATGGAAAAGAAGACAGGCAAACGGGTGCCCAACCTCTATAAAGATTGGCGGCAGGTGATCGACAACAAGGATGTGGATGTGGTCATCATCGGCACACCGGACCACTGGCATTGCCTGCCCATGATCTGGGCTTGTCAAGCCGGCAAAGATGTGTATGTCGAAAAACCGCTCTCCAACACCATCGAAGAGTGCGACCTCATGGTGAAAGCTGCCCGCAAGTACAACCGCATTGTTCAGGTCGGCCAGTGGCAACGGAGCGACCCCCATTGGGACGAAGCTGCCAACTTCCTGAAACAGGGAGGCGTGGGTCGCGTGCGTACGGTCAAGGTATGGGCCTATCAGGATGGCAAGCCGACACTTCCTCCGCAGCCCGATTGTGAAGCTCCTGCCGGTGTCGATTACGACATGTGGTTAGGTCCGGCTCCGAAACGTCCCTTCAACCCCTACCGCTTCCACTACAATTTCCGTTTCTTCTGGGACTATGCCGGTGGCTTGATGTCCGACTGGGGTGTACACCTGCTGGACTATGCCCTCGAAGGAATGCAGGCCGATCTGCCCACCCGTGTAGTCGGCTGTGGTGGCAAGCTGGCCTATCCGTATGACGCCATGGAGACACCCGACACCCTGATGGCTACCTACGTGTACAAGGATTTCAACATCATTTGGGATCATGCCTGCGGTATCAACCACGGACTCTACAACCGGAAAGAGGGATTGGCCTTCTTTGGCGAACTGGGTACCTTGGTGCTGGATCGGGCCGGATGGGAGGTCATCCCGGTGGTAGCCGGCAAGGAGGCACGGATGGAGGCCATTCCGTTCAAGAAGGGCGAAGGCAAAGGTCTGTACAACCATGTCGGGAATTTCCTGAACTGCATCAAGAGCCGCGAATTGCCCGCTGCTGATGTGGCCATTGGTGCACGGGTAGCCAAGATGTCCCATTTGGCAAACATCTCGTGCCGTGTCGGTCGTGAAGTGAACTGGGACGACAACAACCATTTCTTCATCGGAGATGCCGAGGCTACAGCACTGGCCAAGGCCTATTACCGGGCTCCGTGGGAATTGCCGAAGCTCTAACAGTACCCTGCCAGCCGGATCGGATGTTCTATACATATATTATATAACATACGGTCCGGCTGACAGCTTTTACCCACTTCATTCCAAATCATCAGCCCCATGAATATCGAACAGGTTAGAACCTACACCCTATCACTCCCCGGCGTCACCGAAGATATGCCCTTTGGCGACGATGTAGTCACGTTCCGCATCGAAGGCAAGATCTTTCTGGCTCTCCGATTGTATGGAGACGAACCCGTCTTTGCCCTCAAACTCACCCCCGAACGGAACGAAGAGCTCCGAGCCGCCTACGATGCCATCACCCCTGCCTGGCATTGGAATAAAAAGCATTGGAGTGACATTTCCTACACGCGCTTCGAAGACAAGCAAGTCCAGGCATGGATTTCAGAATCACATGCTTGTTTGGTGAACCAACTGCCCAAACGGTTGCGAGCCAACTACCAGCCGTGAATGACGATCCACGATCGGTTCGGCAGTATTGAGGACGAGCTTTATGCTCCAACGAAGCAAATTACGCACAACTTATAATCTATTATGAAAACACCACGATTATGTTTCATATCATAAGAAAAACTATACTCAAATACAAATTTTATTATTATCGATAACTTTTTTCTCCAAAAGAGAACGCCAAACCGTTTCATTCTGACAGTTCGCTGTATATTTGCACCATCAAAAGGCAAAAAGAAACAACAATCAAAAGAAACGAAATAAAATGACAAGACAAATTCCATTTACTAAGATGCATGGAGCAGGTAACGACTACATTTATGTCAATACGATGCAATATCCCATTGAGGAGCCTGAGAAGCTTTCCATCGCTTGGAGTGCCTACCATACAGGCATCGGTTCGGACGGTTTAGTATTGATTGGATCCTCCAACGTAGCCGATTTCAGTATGCGCATTTTCAATGCCGACGGCTCGGAAGCCATGATGTGTGGCAATGCATCCCGCTGTATTGGAAAATATGTCTATGAGAAGGGATTGACCCACAAACAGGAGGTGACGCTGGAAACACTTTCCGGCATCAAGATTCTGAAACTCCATGTGGTGGACGATCAGGTGCAGGAGGTGACCGTCAACATGGGACAACCCCAAGTCATTGAAAAATCCTATGTCCTCTCCGTGGATGGACAGACCTATGTAGGGACAGAGGTTTCGATGGGCAATCCCCATTTCGTGATTTTCGTCGATGAGATGGCAGCGGTCGATCTGCCGACGATTGGTCCGAAAATCGAGTGCCACCCCCACTTCCCCAACCGGACGAATGTGGAGTTCGTGCAGGTGTTGGACGACGACAAAGTACGCATGCGCGTCTGGGAACGAGGATCCGGCATCACGCAAGCCTGCGGAACCGGTGCCTGTGCGACAGCCGTGGCGGCCATTACCCTTGGGAAAACAGGTCGAGAGGTGCAGGTAATCATGGATGGAGGCCCGCTGACCATTCATTGGGACGAAAAAGATGGAACGGTCCACATGACCGGAGGAGCAACCCGCGTATTTGAAGGGACAATTCAAGTGGAAGTATCGTAAAAAAGGCAACAATAACATGACTGAACAACATAAAACAAATCAACGCACTATGGCATTAGTAAATGAACATTTCTTGAAGTTACAAAGCAGCTACCTTTTTTCAGACATTGCCAAAAAGGTGAACGGCTTTAAAGTAACCCATCCGAAAGCAAAGGTGATCCGCATGGGCATTGGCGACGTGACCCAGCCCTTGGCACCTGCCGTCATCGAAGCGATGCACAAGGCCGTGGATGAGCTGGCCTCCAAGGAGACCTTCCACGGATACGGACCGGAACAGGGCTACTCGTTCCTGATCGATGCGATCATCAAGAATGATTATGCCAGCCGAGGCATCTCTTTGGAACCCAGCGAAGTGTTCATCAGCGACGGTGCCAAGAGTGATTGTGGAAACATTGGCGATATTCTGCGCCACGACAACAGCATCGGTGTGACCGATCCGGTCTATCCTGTCTATATCGACTCCAATGTCATGAGCGGACGTACCGGTTACTTGGAGAACGGACGCTGGAGCGACGTGGTCTACATCCCCTGTACAGCCGAAAACAATTTTGTGCCCGACCTGCCGAGCCGTCGTGTGGATATCATCTACCTCTGCTATCCGAACAACCCGACAGGCACGACCTTGAGCAAGAAAGAGCTGAAGAAGTGGGTCAACTATGCCTTGGCCAACGATGCCATCATCATGTACGACTCAGCTTACGAAGCCTACATACAGGATCCGGAAATCCCCCACTCGATCTACGAGATCAAGGGAGCCAAGAAGGTGGCCATTGAGTTCCGGAGTTTTTCGAAGACCGCTGGATTTACGGGTGTACGATGTGGTTACACCATCGTTCCGAAAGAGTTGCACGCCTTCACGTTGACGGGCGAACGGGTCGAACTGAACCGTCTGTGGAACCGTCGTCAGTGTACGAAGTTCAACGGCACCAGCTACATCACCCAGCGAGGAGCCGAAGCGGTCTATTCGCCAGCCGGCAAAGAGCAGGTCAAGGCTACGATCAACTACTACATGACCAATGCGAAGATCATGAAAGAGGGCCTGCAGGCGTGCGGTCTGAAGGTGTTCGGTGGCGACAATGCCCCCTACTTATGGCTTCAGGTACCGAAAGGACTCACCTCTTGGAAGTTCTTTGACAAATTGCTGTACGAAGTCAACATCGTCGGCACACCGGGAGTCGGATTCGGTCCCAGTGGCGAAGGCTACTTACGACTGACCGCTTTTGGCGACCGCGACGAGACGCAGGAAGCGATGGATCGTCTCAAAAAATGGATTTAACCGTATTCAACAAAGCATAGGAGAAAAAGGAAATGAAAAAGATTGAAGCAATCATCCGGAAGACACGTTTCGAGGATGTGAAAGAGTCGTTGCTCGAAGCAGGCATCGAATGGTTTTCCTACTACGATGTACGAGGCATCGGCAAATCCCGTCAGGGACGCATCTATCGAGGCGTGGTCTATGACACCAGCAGCATCGAACGCACCCTGGTCTCGATCATCGTACGCGACAAGAACGTCGAAAAGACAGTCGAAGCCATCCTCAAGTCGGCTCAGACAGGAGAAATCGGAGACGGACGTATTTTCGTGATTCCGGTGGAAGATTCAATCCGTATCCGGACCGGTGAGCGCGGAGACATTGCCCTTTACAATGCAGAACAAGAGAAATAAGACCAGGACCCGATAAATAACAAACAAACAGACAAACAAACCGAAAAAACAAAGAAAAAGATGGAAACAAGTAACTTGAACATTGCAGACTTAGCACGATCGTTAGACACGGTCTGGATGCTGTTGGCAGCCATGCTGGTGTTCTTCATGCAACCGGGATTCGCCCTCGTAGAGGCTGGATTCACACGCACCAAGAACACAGCCAATATTCTGATGAAGAACCTGTTGGACTTCATGTTGGGCTCATTGCTCTTTTGGGCAATCGGCTTCGGAGTGATGTTTGGTGCCGGCCAGTTCATTGGTGCACCCAGCCTGTTCGACCATACCTTCTTCGCTACAGACCTGCCCGTGGATGGCTATCTGATTTTCCAGACTGTCTTTTGTGCAACGGCAGCCACCATCGTGAGTGGAGCCATGGCCGAACGGACCAAGTTCTCCATGTACCTGGCCTATACGATTCTGATCAGTGTGCTGGTCTATCCCGTGTCCGGCCATTGGACTTGGGGAGGCGGTTGGCTGATGAATGGTGAAGCAGACAGTTTCATGATGAGTACCTTTGGCACCACGTTCCACGACTTTGCCGGTTCTACGGTGGTTCACTCCGTAGGCGGTTGGATGGCGTTGGTCGGTGCAGCCATCATCGGACCCCGTTTGGGCAAGTATGGCAAGGACAAGCAGTCACGCGCCATTCCGGGTCACAACCTGACGATTGCCTGCTTGGGTGTTTTCATCCTTTGGTTCGGCTGGTTCGGTTTCAACCCGGGCTCACAGTTGGCAGCCTCCGGCGAAACCAACCGAGTGGCCATCTCACACGTGTTCTTGACCACCAACCTGTCCGCTTGTGCGGGAGGATTGGCCTCCTTGATCGTTGCATGGGTCAAATACAAGAAACCCTCCCTTTCCTTGACACTCAATGGGGTGTTGGCCGGACTGGTGGGTATTACAGCCGGATGCGACTTGGTTTCACCCGCCGGTGCAGCCTGGATCGGACTCATTTGCGGAACGGTCATGGTCTATGCGGTTGAGTTCATTGACCACCGTCTGAAGATCGACGATCCGGTAGGAGCCTCTTCCGTGCATGGTGTATGTGGTTGCCTGGGAACGATCCTGACCGGACTCTTTGCAACAGAGGCAGGACTCTTCTACGGAGGTGGCGCAAACCTGCTGCTGGCCCAGCTCTTCGGAGCAGCCGTCGTCGGATGTTGGGCACTCTGCATGGGCTTCCTGATTTTCAAGGGACTGGATCTGGCACATGGACTGCGGGTTCCGTCGCGTGTCGAAGAGGAGGGCCTGGACATTTACGAACATGGCGAGACCGCCTATAACAATTGATTATAAAACAATTAAATAACAACAAACAATCAACAATTATTAAACAGTAACAATTATGGCACTGATTATTCCAAGTAATTACAAACAGACATTGACTCCGGAAACAACGGAGCAAGCAATTCAGTTATTGAAAAACTGCTTTCAGGAGAAACTGTCGAAGACGTTGAGCCTCCGCCGTGTGACAGCCCCGCTGTTCGTCCTCTCCGGAACCGGCATCAATGATGATCTGAATGGTGTGGAACGTGCTGTCAAATTTCCCATCCGTTGCATGGGCGACCGTTATGCAGAGGTGGTTCATTCGCTGGCCAAGTGGAAACGCATGAAACTGGGTGCTTACCGCATCCCGGCCGGCTACGGTCTCTACACAGACATGAATGCCATCCGTAGCGACGAAGACCTGGATAACCTCCACTCGCTCTACGTCGATCAATGGGACTGGGAGAAGACAATCAAGCCGGAACACCGCAACCTGGATTATTTGAAGAAGACAGTGCGGACCATTTATAACATTCTGAAAGAGATCGAAGTATTGGTCTATGACCGATATCCACATATCACACCGGCCCTGCCGCAAGACATCACCTTCATCCATTCGGAGGAGCTCTTGCAGATGTATCCCGATTTGGATCCGAAGGCACGTGAGACGAAAGCGGCCGAGAAGTTTGGAGCCATCTTCATCATCGGTATCGGTGGTGAGCTGACCGATGGCAAGCGTCACGACGGACGCGCTCCGGACTATGACGACTGGAGCACCCTCAACTCAGACGGTTTCCAAGGCTTGAATGGCGACATCATCCTGTGGAACGAAGTGTTGGGATGCGCATTCGAACTCTCGTCGATGGGTATCCGTGTTGATAAGGAGGCCCTGATCCGTCAGTTAGACCTCTGCGGCTGTCCAGAACGGAAAGAGCTGCCCTTCCACAAGATGTTGCTGGAAGACAAGCTGCCGCTCTCCATCGGTGGAGGTATCGGACAGAGCCGTCTCTGCATGTTCTTCCTGAAAAAGGCACACATTGGCGAAGTGCAAGCCAGCATCTGGCCGGAAGAACAGATCGAAGCCTGTGAAAAAGGCCACATTGAGTTATTGTAATTATTCATCATTTAAATTAAATAGGTATTATGTCAAAGTTAAGATTCAGAGTGGTAGAGACAGCTTTCGGCAAAAAGGCTGTCGAGAGACCAGCACAGACAGAGCGTCCGACCGAGTATTATGGCGAGTTGGTCTTCAACCGGGCAAAGATGTTTAAGTATCTGCCTGAAAAGGTTTATGAGAAACTGATCGACTGTATCGACAACAGTACTCCCCTCGATCGCGAAATAGCCAATGCTGTGGCTGCAGGCATGAAGAAATGGGCCCTGGAAAAGGGAGCTACCCACTACACCCACTGGTTCCATCCGCTGACAGAGGGTACGGCTGAAAAACATGATGCCTTTGTAGAGCATGATGGAAAGGGTGGCGTCATCGAAGAGTTCGACGGCAAGCTGCTGATCCAGCAGGAACCGGATGCCTCCAGCTTCCCGAACGGTGGTATCCGTAACACCTTCGAGGCTCGTGGCTACTCCGCTTGGGATCCCTCCTCTCCTGCCTTCATCGTAGGAGACACCCTGTGTATCCCGACCGTCTTTATCTCCTACACCGGTGAACCGTTGGACTACAAGGCTCCGTTGCTGAAGGCACTGGAAGCTGTCAACAAAGCCGCTGTCGATGTATGTCACTATTTCGACCCGAAGGTCAAGAAGGTCTATTCATACTTGGGTTGGGAACAGGAATACTTCCTGGTGGATGAAGGCTTGTATGCCGCCCGTCCCGACCTGCTGATGACCGGCCGTACCTTGATGGGCCACGAAAGCTCCAAAAACCAGCAGTTGGAAGACCACTATTTTGGTGCCATTCCGACCCGTGTATTGGAGTTCATGAAAGATTTGGAGGTAGAGGCCTTGCGTTTGGGCATTCCCGTCAAGACCCGTCACAACGAGGTGGCACCCAACCAGTTCGAGTTGGCTCCGATCTTCGAAGAATGCAACTTGGCCAACGACCACAACCTGCTGATCATGGCCTTGATGCGCAAAATCTCACGTAAACATGGATTCCGCGTACTGTTGCACGAAAAGCCCTTCAAGGGTGTCAACGGTTCCGGTAAACATAACAACTGGTCGTTGGGTACCGATACAGGCGTATTGCTGATGGGCCCGGGCAAGACTCCGGAAGACAACCTCCGCTTCGTCACCTTCATCGTGAACGTGCTGAAGGCTGTCCACACCCACAACGGTCTGCTGAAAGCCAGCATCTCCAGTGCAACGAACGCCCATCGTCTGGGGGCCAACGAAGCACCTCCTGCCATCATCTCCAGCTTCTTGGGTGCACAGCTCTCCACTGTGTTGGAACACCTTGAGAAGTCTGAACCGGAAGATCTGATGTTGGCCGGCAAGCATGGCAAGAAACTGGACATTGCCCGCATCCCGGAATTGCTCATCGACAATACCGACCGTAACCGTACATCACCCTTCGCCTTCACTGGAAACCGTTTCGAGTTCCGTGCCGTAGGTTCATCGGCCAACTGTGCCTCTGCCATGTTGGTACTGAATGCAGCCGTTGCTGAACAGTTGACAGAGTTCAAGAAAAAGGTGGATGCCCTGATTGCGGGAGGCAAAGAAAAATATGCCGCCATTCTGGAGGTTGTCCGTCAGGAGATCATCGCTTGCAAGGCCATCCATTTCGACGGAAACGGCTACAGCGACGAATGGAAAGCAGAGGCTGCCCGCCGTGGTTTGGACTGCGAGACCAGCGTACCGAAGATCTTCGATGCATACCTGAGCGAAACCAGCGTGAAGATGTTCGAATCGACCGGCGTCATGACACGCAAGGAGCTCGAAGCCCGCAACGAAGTGAAGTGGGAAATGTACACGAAGAAGATCCAGATCGAGGCTCGTGTCTTGGGAGATTTGGCCATGAACCACATCATCCCGATCGCAAACAAGTATCAGACAGAGTTGATCGACAACGTCTATAAGATGAAGGGACTCTTCCCAGCCGAGAAGGCAACCTACCTCTCTTCTAAGAACATGGAGATCATCGAGGACATTGCCAACCGCACCATCTTCATCAAGGAGAAGGTAGATGCCATGGTGGAAGCCCGCAAGGTGGCCAACAAGATCGAAAGCGAGCGCGAGAAAGCCATCGCCTACCACGACACCATCGTGCCGATGATGGAAGAAATCCGCTACCACATCGACAAGCTGGAACTGGTAGTTGACGATCAGATGTGGACCTTGCCGAAGTATCGCGAACTTCTATTTATCAGATAACAGTAGTTTTTTGTTGATTGTTTTGTGTTTGCAGGAGGAGAGAACGCTGAGAAGCTATACTCTCCTCCGCATTTTTTTACTACCTTTACGGCGAAATAGACAAAACAACCAGGGATATGGAAGAATGGACAACACAAGAAGCAGTAAAACAGATTCCTTACGGAATGATGAACTTCGTGGCTATACGCGAGGACAATTATTACTATGTCGATAAGACCCGATTCATTGAAAAGGTAGAAAAATCAAACCGGTACTTCTTCTTCATCCGTCCGCGTCGCTTCGGCAAGAGCCTGACCCTGTCGATGCTGCACCACTATTACGACATCCATGATGCCGATAAGTTCGAGCGGCTCTATGGAGACCTATACATTGGTAAGCATCCCACACCCAACCATAACAAATATTTAGTCATCTATCTTAACTTCGCAGTCATCAATGCCGATATGGGCAACTACCGCAGTGCTATGGATTCCATCTGCAATACAGAATTTAACTACTTCTGTGATGTGTATGCTCCATATCTGCCAAAGGGCATCAAGGAGGAGATGAACAAGAAGAATGGTTGTGTGGAGCAGCTCGACCATCTATGTAGAGAGGCACGAAAGACAGGAGCAAAGATTTATCTCTTCATTGACGAGTACGACCACTTCACCAACCATATCCTCTCCGATGCAGCCCGACTCGTTGAATACAAGCAAGAGACGCATGGTACCGGCTACTTGCGTACTTTCTTCGACACGATCAAATCCGGTACCTATTCGTCCATAGAGCGCGTCTTCGTGACAGGCGTGAGCCCTGTGACCCTTGACGACCTCACCAACGGCTTCAACATCGGTACCAACTACTCCCTTGCCTACGGATTCAACGAGATGGTGGGATTCACCGAACAGGAGGTGCGCAAGATGCTGATCTACTACTGTTCGAGAGCTATGACATCCGGAAAAAGGAGCAGTATATGGCATACCTTGGCGACTTCAAGCCCTTCTTCCAGTACGTTGCCGACAGCATCTATACCTATGCCTCTCAACGTGACCGGCAGAAAGGCGAGGCCTTCGTGCATGGCTATACCCTTGCCCTCACGAGCCAGTGCCACTTCTACCGCCCCATCTCCGAGCTGGACAACCAAAACGGCTATGCCGACATCTTCCTGCGACCGCTCTATGAAATTTTCTCGGACATGCAGCACTCCTACATCATCGAGCTGAAATACCTGAAGAGTCAAGCTACCGATGCAGAGGTGAAAGCTGCCGTGAAGCAGGCCCAAGCCCAAGTATGCCGCTATGCCGAAACGGTTAATGTAAACAAGCAGATCGGGCATACCCGACTCCACAAGGTATATGTGGTGTATCGTGGCGTGGAGATGGTAGCGTGCGAGGAAATCGGAATCGGGATATAACAAACCTACGGATCCGTATGCAACTTGTCCTGTACTTAAACAGGGGTATAGGTATGCACAGAGAAAAGGCTTCGTAGGAGAAACAGTGGAGGTCCGTAAGTAATGTTCCGGAGTGTGACAAATAACAGTTGTGACAATTAAATAATGAGGGGTATAACCCGCTTTCTAATACTATATAACTAATTAATATATAGATAGTTATACATAGAAAGAGAGGAGTGATGACCCTCAAAAAAACAACTGTCACAACTGTAACTGTCACACCGGACTATGTCAAACTTCTTTAAAAGGCAGAAAATCAATAAAATACGATATCAGCAAGAGCACGGCACCTCAGATGCCGCCACTGGGAAAAGGGTTGGAATGTTCAAATTGTTGCAATACATTTGCTCCAAAGACATGCGGGAACCCCTGTTTCCGATGCTTTCCTCTACCTTGGCAGCTCACGTGAGTGGTTGTGAATTTCAGTATCCCGACCTCACTTGGAAGGAATTGTGTGGGCTTTTACATGTTCTGGTAGCAGAAAGTGGAGGCAACAAGGGCCAATTGTCACTCCTCGTGGAGGCCATTTGTCGCGCTTTCCGTGAACACGACACAGCGGAATTGGAGAAGCTAATTGCCTGGCAGAAACTGATGAAATCGAAGGGAGCCAACAAGGAGAAACCGCCTCGCCCTGACGTGGCCTTCCGGTTTCCGCCTGCCGATCTCACCAACCCGGCCTTCCTCCAAAACGCCATGGCTTGTGAGTCGCAAGGGGGTGTCACCCAGTATCTGAACATGCCCGAGATCGAAATGGCCGATCGCATCTGTGGAGGCCACAAGCAGGTGTCCCAAATGATGCGCAACATCTATGATCGCCAGCGTGCAGGAGCCTTGCGTGCCACGGCTGATGGGGTTTCGGGTAATCCTTTATTGCGCGTCAACGCCACATTTTCCAGTACACCAAACGAGGTACGTAAGTTCTTCCGCAACGATCTCTACAACGGTACGTTCGGCCGGACAGTGGTCTCCTTCAAGCCTCGGACTGCCCGAGATGGTCGGATTCCACGCATTGGGAAATTCTCCGAGGAGTTCTATCACCAACTCGATGAGTACCTGATGCGCTTGAAGCTGGCCAAGGGTCGTTTCATCATCCGGCCACTGAACAAACTGACAGACAAGATCGCAGAGGATATGGCTGGTTTGGCCGATCTGATCGACGACGACATCGTGTGGGATCTGTCGAAACGTGCTTTGGTGTCTGCCTGGAAAGCAGGGTGCCTGATGTGGCTCCTGAACAACCAGGTCTGGACCAAGGCGATGGGAGATCTGGTGGAATGGCTGGTGTATCACGACCTATGGAGCAAGATGCAGCTCTTTGCCGACCTGTTGGGCAAGGAGGCCGACACCTCGAGTGGAACGCTACGTCGCGGTCCGAAGAATCTCCTGGACTCCCTGCCCGACTCGTTCAACGAGGCACAGTTGGAGGCCGTTCGCCTGAACATCGGGAAGAGTAAGGAGGGTGCGAAGGCTCAGTTACGCCAATGGGTATGCCGGAAGTTCATCACCCACAGCAACCAGACGGGTCTTTATTCGAAGACCGAGGAGTATCTCACCGGAAAATCAACATCAAAATGATGGACCGATTCGAGTTACAAAAGCTCCGCGACCTCCCCATTGAGGGGGTCGCCGAGCGACTCGGTCTCCGAGTTACGCGCCACAAGAGCCTCTGCCCCTTCCATAACGATCATCATGAGAGCCTCTTCTTTCTTGAGCGGAAGAACACCTGCCGCTGTTTCGTCTGCATGACGGAATCGATGGGGACGATCGACTTGGTGATGAAGCATTTGCATCTGGATTTTAAGGAGGCATGCCGTTGGTTGGGAGATGCCCACAACATCATCCTCACGGAATGGAAGGCGAATCCCTCCACGGTCCATGAGCCCACCTTCGATGCGAAACGGTATGCTGGATTCTTCGATCGGCCCTACCTCTCCCCCGAAGCGCGTCACTTTCTCTTTACGGAGCGGAAGTTGCACCCGGCCGTCATACGCTGGTGCCGACTCACCTCCTGGAGAGACCGTCAAGGCCGCAACTGGCTTCAGATACCTTATTATAATAGGAAAGGAGAGCTGGTAGGCATTCAGAACCGGAATCTGCAGAAAGGGACCAATCCACGTTTCTGCTTCCCGAAGGGTTCACAATGTGGTGTCTATAACCTGCAAGTCATCCAGCGGCTTCGGGAGGGGGAATCGCTCTTCATCACCGAAGGGTGTACCGACTGTTGGGCGATGCTTTCGGCCGGACACAAGGCGATCGCGATCCCTTCGGCTACCCTCTTGACACCCGCCACCAAGCGCATCCTGGAGCAGGTGGCCCAGG
>JAFBIU010000050.1 GCA_021531775.1 Parabacteroides distasonis
GGGTTGTCGGAGCGATCTTACACTGGAGCTTGAAGAGGATCGTACTGGTCAAGGTCAGTGAACGGGATGGTGTGGATGATTACTTATTACTTCAAGTCGGGTACAGGCATCCGCAGGAGAACGTTGGCTTGTTCTTGGAATAGTTACAGCCAAGCAAGTATGCGTTTTACAGGCGATACGCTTAACGGAACTACTGTATTTCTTTCAAAAAGTGAGAAATGGCTACGTCCGACATCTGACCTGCTCTTATCGTTTGAACGGGAAGGGCAGCAACAATTACATCTGCCTTGAAAACTCCATTTATAGCAAGTCAAGCAATGCCATATTATAGGATTTGTTTTCGCAAAGCATCTTGAGAAATTCCTTTGTACTACGCTTGGTATAACTGTCTTTGAGTATATGGAACGAACCCTCCATCTGCGTGTTTGGATGGTCGAGGGTGATGACCTTGATGCCCGGAATATGACTTACGGCAGCCTGACTGATAACCGTAACCAGAGACTTAGACGACCTTACAAGGTCGATGATGACATTCACCTCATTAATTTCCAACCTTACATTAAACTGAATATCTGAACCTCTTGTGATAAGATCGAATGCGTTGCGGACCTGAAGCCCTTTGGCTGGCATGACAAAGGGGAAGTGCTTGAGGTCGGCACAACTTACCTTTTCTGCCTCTGCGAGAGGATGATACTCGGAAACTACGACAGCTAACTTATTGTCAAACAATATGTGCGACTCGATCTCAGGACTTACGCTTGTGGGTTTATAACTCAAGGCTACATCCAGTTCACGCTCTTTCACCATACCTATCAACGTTTCCATATCATGGCAATGAATGTTGAGCTTGATGTCGGGATATTCCTTCATAAAGAGCAACACCGTATCCTTGAGCAGCGGAATAAACGAAAAGGTAGAGCCGATGTTAAGACAGCCGGCCTTCAAGTCCCTGATATCGTTCATCCTGTCTATACATACATCCGCGGCATGTAGTGTGCGCTTGGCCTCTGGAAGGAATGCCTCCCCCACATCTGTCAGACATACGCGATGGGAAGAACGCTCAAAGAGCACTACACCCAATTCATTCTCCAGCTGTTTGATCTGCTGCGACAACGTGCTTTGCGTGATGTTAAGCAATCTTGAAGCCTCACTGAAACTATTCGTCTCAGCCACATTTACAAAATATTTCAGTTGCCTTAATTCCATGCTAATCGTACTATTTTAAAAACCGCCGCAAAAGTACAATAAACGAATCATACGTACAGCCGCTTGCTATTATTATCATCAATACTATTATCGATTTTGATTATTAATATCTATAGATAGCCATGGTCGAAACAATCTATAGGCAAATCTTCCCGCTTATCCGCCTATGCAATAGTTTTGCACCCGAAAAAAATGATTAAAAGAGTAAGAATTATGGAGTACATTATTGATGAAATCTCGGCAGGCCAATACGCATGGCTCGTATGGGCACTTGCCTTGGGAGCCGTGCTACTGAAGCCGGCTATCAGAATTTTGGTTAAGGCTTGGAAACTAAACAAGCGATTGCACATCATCTCTTATGGTGACACTGTAACCTATGACTATGACGAAGATGATGACGACTGAACATGATGCCATGCCTGCCGACGAGCATACAAGAATAAAGAAGGTATGCCGGTTTATCGAGGAATATGCCACGGCTATGCTGTCTGCCGGTGCAACCACTTCGCGCATTGAGCATTGTGTGGAACGTATATCCAAACGCTATGATATAATCTCCGACCTGTCACTACTCCCTTCACGTATATTACTGACGGTATGGGATACACGTCACAGGCACAATTATAGTCTGGTGGGACACACCCATACGAACGGTATAAACCTGCAGACAGTCACAGCGTTGAGCCGCTTGTCATTTCTCAATATGCCCCTTGCGACAGCATGCGAGCAGATGAGAATCATCATCTCGACACCACGCCTAAACAAATGGATGGTCATTCTGCTGACGGCATTGGCCAATCTCTCTTTCTGCCGTCTATTTGATGGCGACTGGTATGCTATGGGCGTGGTATTTGCCGCCACAGTCATCGGCAATGTATATAAGAACTATATGACCGAAAGGCATTGGGACATCAGATTCACAACCATTGTGGCTGCCTATATATCAGCCATTGTCGGTTCGTCGTGTTTCATTTTTGGTTTTGGAGATACTCCACAGACTGCCTTGGGAACCTCTGTGTTGTGGCTGGTGCCGGGAATCCGATTCATCAATGCTATATGCGACATGACTAACGGTCACTATGTCGTGTCGCAAAGCAGGATGACAGATGCGATCATTACCACTATCTGCCTTTCGTTAGGTCTTTGTCTTGCATTACTTACATTAAACATACAATGGAAATAAATACACTACTCGCTGACGGATTCTTTGCCAGCCTGGCGGCAATAGGTTTTGGAAGCATCAACAACACCCCACGCAGCTTACTTCCCTGGTGCGGACTCATCGCTGCCATCGGTCATGCAACCCGTTTTGCCCTGATGAACTCTTCCATTCATCTCAACATCATCCTTGCCGGCTTTGCCGGAAGTATCTGCATCGGCATCATATCCTCGTTTACTTCGCGCCATCATCGCTGTCCATACGAGGTCTTGGCATTTCCGGCCCTATTGCCTATGATACCCGGAATGTACGCATACGGCACAATCCAGGCTCTCATCAGCTATCTGCAGCTGAATACAGCCGACGCATTGTCTGGACACTATCTGAATCTCCTTGCCTACAATACCATCATGACGATGCTTATCATCCTCTTTATAGTAGTAGGGGCCCTTGTCGGAATATTTGCATCTCGACTATTCCGGACCTTCCGTTGATTGCCACTTCATCCACTGAAGGAACGACGAATCATCTTTCCGTTTGGTGTATTTGGAGAATGTCCGGAAACTTCGTAGTTTTGTGGCAAAGAAAGCATACACATATTATGCTGCAATTATTGCAAGAAACAAAGTGGCGGGCAAGATGAACGGACAGAAACAAAGGAAGAAACCGAAGCGCATCCCGTATGGCATGATGAACTTCGGACGGCTGCGAAGAGACAACTGTTACTTCGTGGACAAGACGCGATTTATCGAACAGATCGAAGAGGCCAACAAGTATTTCTTCTTCATCCGTCCCCGACGCTTCGGCAAGTCGTTGACACTCTCCATGTTGTCCCACTATTACGACATCAACATGAAGGATAGCTTCGACGAACTGTTTGGCGATCTTTATATCGGCAGCCATCCGACACCGGAACGCAACCAGTACCTCATCCTGGAAATGAACTTTGCCAGCATTCATGCCGACCTGGAGAATTACAAAGAGGCGATGGATGCGTATTGCAGTCGGGTGTTCGATCTGTTTTGTTATAAATACCGTCATTTGTTGCCACCGGATACGTCCAGGAAGATGGAGGCCACCCATGATGCGGTCGGCATGTTGGATCTGGCCTGTAACGAGTGCCTGAAAGTGGGCCTCCCCCTCTACCTCCTGATCGACGAATACGACCATTTCACCAACAAGATTCTGGCCGAGCCGGACTGCTTCGACAAGTACCGCAAGGAGACGCATGGTGAGGGGTACATCCGCAAGTTTTACGATGTGATCAAGGATGGGACCAACAAGTCCATCGAGCGACTCTTCATGACCGGTGTCAGTCCGGTCACGATGGATGACCTGACTAGCGGTTTCAACATCGGATCCAACTATTCCTTGGAACCGCTCTTCAACGAAATGACCGGTTTCACGGAGGAAGAGGTGCGGCAGATGCTGGACTATTATGCCTCGGTGGAGCCCTACAACCATTCCGTCCAGCAGCTGTTGACCATCATGAAGCCCTATTACGACAACTATTGTTTTGCCGAAAAGAGTTATGGATCAACGACCATGTACAACTCCAACATGGTGCTCTATTTCATCGACAAATACAGACGCGAGGAGTATCAGATTCCCAAGGAGATGCTGGATGCCAATATCCGTTTCGACTATGAGAAGATCCGGATGTTCATCCGCAAGGACAAGGAGTTCAAGCATGATGCCTCCATCATCCTGCGGCTGGTGCAGCAAGGATACATCACGGGTGACATCAAGTCCCATTTCCCGGCCGAGCAGATTGGCTTGGAGGACAACTTCATCAGCCTGCTCTATTACTTCGGGCTGATCACCTTCGGAGGAACCAGCCGAGGGGAGACCCGCTTCATCATTCCCAATGAGGTGGTACGGGAACAGCTGTTCAGTTACCTGTTGGCAACCTATCATGAGAATGAGCTCTCCTATGAGGAATATGAGATACGGGACAAGGAGAAGCTGATGGCCTACGACGGACAGTTCCAGCCTTTCTTCGCCTATATGGCTGACCGTCTGCAATGTTTTGCCTCCCAACGAGACCGGCAGAAGGGGGAAGCCTTTGTCCATGAGTTCACCTTGGCATTGACCAGCCAGTCGAAGTTCTACCGCCCCATCTCCGAACTGGACAACCAAGGGGGTTATGCCGACATCTTCCTTTCGCCCAAGTGCGAGATCTACCAGGACATAGCTCACTCCTACATCATCGAGTTGAAATATGCCAAGTCGAACACGAGTGATGCCCGCATCGAGCAGCTCCTGCAGGAGGCGAAGGCGCAGGTCCACCGTTATGCAGCATCGGACATCGTCCGTTCCTCCCTCAAGCAGACCCGACTGCATCAGGTAGTCGTCATTTTCCGAAGCATCGATCTGGTGAAGTGCGAGGAGGTATTGGGAGAGAGATAGAGAACCTATCCTGATTGGAGATGTTGCAGTTTCCTATACTACTGATGTAGAGGAATTACCTTTGCAATATGAACCTCTTTACAATATGAGTCTCCCCCTTTCAGGCACCCATTGTTGTGTCATGCCACAGATTTGTGTACCTAAAAGGGGGATTGCATTGTGATCTTACAGTTCTTACAGATTACAGTTCCTCTTTTGGTAATATCTGATTCAGAACGACAGCCAAGAGGAAGACGACGGCCACACAGTTGTCGGCAAAGATGGTCTGGATGATCTGCGGGAAAATGGCAAACATTTCGGTTGCTTGCGTGAATCCGAGACCGACACTGAGGGAGAGGCTCACCATGATCATGTTGCGGTTGGAGAAGCCACACTTGGCCAACATACCGAAACCGGCAAACAGAATGGAGCCGAACATCATGATGGTACAACCGCCCAAGACGGCTTGCGGAATGGAGGTCAGGATGACACCCACGGCCGGAAAGAGGCCACTGAGAATCATCACTACAGCTCCCGTAGCAATGGCAAAACGGTTGATCACCTTCGAGATGGCTGCCAAGCCGACATTCTGCGAGAAGGAGGTGATAGGGGTACATCCGAAGAGGCCGGCCACGGTGCTCACGAAACCGTCACAAGCGATGCTACGACCCATCTCATCCTTGGTCACCTCCCGACCGAGGGCTCCCGAACAGAGGGCAGAGGTGTCTCCGATGGTCTCGGTGGCCGATACGAGATAGACACAGACGATGGCCAGGATGGCATCCAACCGGAATTCGGGTTGGAAAGGCATCAGGGTGGGTAATGCCACGACATCGACCTGACTCAAGGCGGAGAAATCAACCATACCCATGCAGAGCGACACCACATATCCGACAATGAGTCCCACCAGCACGGAGAGGGAGCGCAAGAATCCTTTGGCAAAGATCATGGTCAGCAGGCAGACCAAGAGCGTGATGGTACCCACGATCCAGTTGTCGAGGCTACCGAAATCGGCTGCACCCTGTCCGCCGGCAAAGCTGTTGGCTCCGATGGGGAGCAACGAGAAACCGATGGCTGTCACCACGATAGCAGCCACTTCGGAGGAGATCAGGCGAGTCCAGTAGCGGGGAAAAAGGCCGAGACAGCCCTCCACCAGTCCACCGACAATGACGGCTCCGGCCAAAGCACCCATGCCTTGGGTAGTGGCGATGGAGATGGCCAAGGAGAGGAAGGTGAAGCTGATACCCATCACGATGGGCAGACGTGAGCCGACACGCCAGACGGGATAAAGCTGCACGAGTGTACCGATACCGGCAATGATCATACAGTTTTGCACCAGGGCGGCACTCACCTCGGCAGGCAGTCCGGCCACGTTGGCAAGGATGATGATGGGGGTGATGTTGGCAACGAACATCGCCAGGATGTGTTGCAGGCCGAAGGGCAATGCTTGCAGGAGGGGCACGCGGCCGTTCAGCTGATAAATGTTGTTACGATTGGTATCCATTGTTCAAAAGCTTATTATTTCGGAGTGATTTGTTAGTATAATTCAACCCCTTGTCAAACGATCAAAAATTAAATTTAACCGCCAAGGTGGGATTGAAGAAGAAGGACTTATCGGAATCGCCTGTGCGATAGATGAAGTTGTTCGAAAGCTCCCACTCCGTACCGATCGAGACCTGACGGCAGCAGTTGTACCACAGTTGCGGCTCAGCCAAAAAGACGAGTCCCTTTTGCTGTCCGTCGGCATTCCATTCAGGGATGTAGCCGGTCCAAAGGTCGGCAAATCCGGAGAAGGTCCATTTGCCCTGCCCGAAGGTGAGTCCCCAAATTCCGGTCAGCTGTACCCCGGGGATGGCCTTTTTATCACCACTCTTGATGCATTGTTTGTACATCAGCTGCACACCCCATGTCTGGGAGAAGTCGGCATTGTGACCGTTGTAGGCGGGTCCGACCAGGAAGGCGTGTTGGAAACTGCCGTAGAGATTCAGACCGCCATCATACTCTAAATGGGCGGAGAAGGGCGACTGACTGCCCAATTTGAACTCACGGCTGATCTCGGTATAGGCGCAACTGGTTCCTCCGGTGCGCAGATCGAAGTCGATGAAGTAGAACCACGAACCGAGCTGGTCGGCCTTGAAGGTCTCGTAGGTCAATGTGACCCGTTGGCGGTCTGCCTCATCCGATGAATAGAGATGGCGACCGAAATCATAATGCAGCTGTACGTTCTGGGCCATCACCGGTAGGGTGATGAGCGTCATCAACAGCAGGATGGTCCGGCGTGAGAGACGGACTGCATGGAATAGGTAGTTGTTCATAACATTGAATAAAGATAATAAATTGCAAAATTAATGGATAGGGCTTAGAGCACATAATTTGACCACATCTTTTAATACTATTAAACAATCACATCGATTGGAAACCATCTGCCGGTTGCATAGATACTGTAAGTGGATCCGAAAAAATGGTTCCTCCTCAGCCTTGTATTCAGCCTTCCGATAAAAAAATAGACTATTTCCAAAATTATTTTTCAGTTGATACAGAAGGAGATGGAAACGAAAGTGGGTGGCGATTCGGTCTGATTCCTCAGCCTTGGCTGTCGATAGGCTGAGGATTTCATGCAGACATCTTTATGAGAGCGGTTCCCCGGACGGGAGGAGGCGAACTTCCGCTAAAAGAGGAACAACCTTCGGATGGGAGAAGGTGAACTTCGGATGGAGGAAAGCAACTTCAGAGGAGGGAAGGACAACCTGCTACTGGTAGGGGGAAACTGCTCGGAGAGATGTTCACAGGATTATCAATTTTAAAATCGGAAAACAGATGAATCCAAATGAGATTTATGCTCCGAATGAAGAGCAAACAAATGCAAGTTTCGCCTGTATCGGCAGAGGATACAATGCTCCTTGCCTACCGGCTACACCCGAAACGTGGCTGGCAGCCCGTACAGAAGAACGACTGATCAAGTTCTGTCAAAACATTGAGCAGCAGACTGATCCCGACACTCAGAAGCGAATGAAGGGCTTCTTGCCAGTCTGGACTCCTCGGTGTGGTGGTTTTCGTAACGGCCATCGTTCACAGGCTGATGCCTATCTGCCCTTGAACCGTCAGATGTTCGACATTGACGCGAAGGGTCATACGGATGAGATCCTGACAGTTCTTACAGATTACAGTGGAGATGATCCCACCTATCAAGGGGAGAAGTTCATCGGGCCCTTCTTGGTGTTGCAGGTGGAGGAGTCGGTCCGCAGAGGTACACACGTGTTGGTGGTTCCACCAGCCGACATGGATCTGACGGAAGCACAGGGCCGTTTCTCGGAATTGATCGGGTTGCCGGTCGATCCGGCAGTCAAGAATGTGGCAGGCTGCATCTTCATGGTGCCGGAGGATCATGTGCGCTATCAGTCTCGGCTCTTCTTCAAGGCCAACATTCCATCGCCTCCCAACCAATATGGATCCGTAGCCCACAACGAGATAAGAGCGGTGGTTCGTACTGGAAATCGATCGGTCAGTACAGCACCTCGTCCGGTTCACTCCGAAACTCGTCCGGTAAGCACCGAAAATGGATTGGCAGGAAACAACAATGGCCATTCGGTCAACAATGGATCAGCAGGAAACAACCACTCGGCTCCCCAAGAAGCTGGTAACGTTTCCGCCCAAGGGGATCAGCTGAAGACAGACGGCATGGGAAAAGCAGAGGGAATGGATGCAGCAGATGGAGAACAAGGCGACGGGTTGGATGCCGATGAGGTTAGTCCTCCCAACGATCACGTTCCAATTAAGAATGAAAGTCCGGACAGCAACGGCAGTTCGACCAGTAACAAGGATCCGGCAAGCGATCCACCCGCAGATGCAAGCCATTCGGACAGCAACGAAAGTTCTACCAGCAACAACAGGGATCCGGCCAACGATCCAGCTGCGGATGAGAAAGAGCCAAGAGGTGATGAATCAGAATCCTCCTCTCCTATTTATCCTTCAGAATACGAAGGGATCCCCTACAAACTGCTGGTGGAAGCATTGAGCGAACAGTTGGGAGGCATTCCGGAACATGGATCGCGCAACAACTTCATCTTCTCGATGGCCTGTCATTTGCGCTATGTCTGTAACGACGACCCGAAATGGATTCGTGAGGTACTGCCCACCTTTGGAGAACAGGCCGATCGGGCCTATCACACCATCCAGTCGGCTTGCAACCGTTCGCAATCGCGCAATATGCCCCATGCGATGAAACGGGCTCTTCGGATGGCCAAACAACGGGCCAATGCACTCCAGGCTTTGTCGGGAAGTGATGAAGGAAAGGTCAATCCCTATCTGCTGCCCACGCCACCAAGCCTACCGAAACGGTTGCCCAAACTGGTATCTCTGCTGGTCAGCAAGGTGGATCCGATGTATCAACCGGCTGTGGCACAGGCCATTTTCCCTCCATTAGGAGTCCATCTGCATGGTGTACAGACACGCTACATCGACAACTCCCTCAACGACTTGGGAGGCTTCATGGCCATCTGTATGGCCACCCAAAGCATCGGCAAGGGGGCGGTCAATATGCCCATCGAGATGATCATGGAGGACATCCGCCGGCAGGATGAGGTGAATCGGGATCGCGAACGGGAATGGAAATCGGACTGCAAACGGGCGAAGTCGAACGAGAAGAAGCCGCCTCGTCCCGAAGGTCTGTACATCCAGTATCTGATGTCGAACATGACGAATGCCGCCCTGGTGCAACGGCTGATCGATGTGGATCAGGCAGGCGGACGCTTCATCTACGTGAAGATGGACGAGATCGAGCTGCTGGATCAGATCAAGGCAACGGGTGGTGCGACCGCTTCCGAACTGATTCGACTGGCCTTCACCCAAAGTCTGTATGGTCAGGAGCGTGTGGGCAATGAGAGTGTGACGGGTACGCCTCCCTTGCGTTTCAACTTCAATGCCAGCACGACGATTCAGGCCGGTAAGTATTATTTCCGGAACGGTCTGGTCAACGGTACCCTCTCGCGCCTCAGTTTCTCGACCATCTGCAAACCGGAAGGCAGACGTGTGATGCCACGATTCGGCAACTACGACGAGGCATTCAGCCAACGGCTGCAACCCTTCATCGAGCAACTGAAGCAGGCCAAGGGGCTGGTGCAATGTCCGCAGGCAGAACGGATGGCCGAGAAGCTGGTGGAGGAGAATGCCGATCTGTCCGAATTGTCGGGCGACGAGGCTTTTGAGACCCTCTCCTACCGGGCCATGCGCATGGCTTACGACAAGGCGATGCTGCTCTACATCTCGCAAGGATGCCAATGGACCAACGACATTGCCCGCTTCTGCCACTGGTCGATGCAGTACGATCTGTGGTGCAAGCTCCACTTCTTCGGAGAGGAGATGCGGGAACAGATGGATAAGGAGAAACAGACGCACACGACCACTCCCGGTCCGCGTAACCTACTGAATCTCTTGCCGGATCGTTTCTCAGTTGAGGATCTGCAGGAGATCCATCGGGCACAGGGCCGCAAGGGGAATGTGAAGCAACTGATCTACACCTGGACCTGTCGGGGCTACATCGAACGCGACGAGCAGGACCAGGCGTATGTGAAAACAAACAAGTATTTAAACCGTTATGCAAATGTATAATATGAAAACGATTGAATTGAAAATCAGACAAGTGATCCATCGTCGTGATGCCGTGATGGGGCGTCTTACCATCAATGGCAATTATGTGGCCGATACGGCCGAACGGGCCCAGTACCAGTTACCGGCGGGCCGGTACGACTTGGAGTTGGTTCCCTGTGTTTGTTGCAAACGTCAGATGATCCGTATCTGGAAACCGGGAGAAAAGTATCGTCCTTGTCCGGACTGCCAGCATTGTCGGCTGATCCGTTGGGGCAATGGGGTGTATCGGCTTCCTCACCCGACGGTTTTGATAGGCAAGTATCGGGTGCCGGGTGTCTTGACCCAAACACGGGAACTCTTCAATATGCTCTTCGAACGTCTTCGCAAGTCCATCGATCGGGATCACAAGGCTTACCTCATCATCCAGCCGGGGTAATAGCTCACGAATAGCTGAACGAACGTTCTTTCGATTCTCGTTCTTGGGGAAATAGCCTAACGAACATCCCTTGTTAGCTCCTGCCGCCCAAGAGTCTCCATCCAAAGGGGCCGGTTCCTTTTTGAAACCGGCCCCTTTTTTGTTCACCCACTCTCTTTTGAAAACATAAACTTCTTGTTAACCTTCCCATCTCATTCGGGAAAACTCCCACCTTACAGTTCTTACAGATGACAGTTCCCCTCAACGCACCATCAACCCCACCAAGAATGTATCCGATGTGCCACACAGGAGAACAGAAGGGCGTTCAGCAGAACAACCTGATAGGGTGATGACACAAAATTAGGCCATCCCCCACCACTTCCTTGGTATAAATCGGACATTTTGTAGGAATCCAATCAATTAATCCTTATTTTTGCAGGAAGAAACGGACAAATTTTACCGCGGTAAAATTT
>JAFBIU010000051.1 GCA_021531775.1 Parabacteroides distasonis
GCCCTGACTTTCGTCATCCCTTGCGAACGGCGGCCGATTTCAACGAGCATATCGATGATTTCTCCATTGCTTCTATCGCTCTCTCTCTGAAAGCGATTGCCCTGCAACCCTCGCTCTACGATCAGTTTGCCGCATCCGACCGCTTGCTGTTCGCCGCTTCCAATTATATGGAATTAGGCAAATCTGCACTACTACCTACCCTCTGCTCATTGACTTCCGATGCAGAACTGGCCGTACTCCTCTCCATCTTCTTGTTGGCTCATGCCAAAAATAGTCTTGGCATGATTTCTTTCCGCCTGTTCTTGTTACAAGAACAGGAGAAACCAAAAGTGGAGGTATTACGGACAGATGTGACAGACGAGGATAGAAAACAAGCCATTAAGGATGAGGATGGTGTTTTGTATAGTCCGGATGGATTGAGATTAATTGAGGCTAATGATAATCTAATAACCTATGAAATTAAAGATGGGACGAAGGTGATTTGTGATAAAGCTTTCTCTTGGTGTGAATCCTTGACCTCGATTCAGCTGCCAGAGTCCCTTACCTCGATTGGAGATTATGCTTTCAGGGATTGTGAATCCTTGACCTCGATTCAGCTGCCAGAGTCCCTTACCTCGATTGGAGATTATGCTTTCAGGGATTGTACATCCTTGACCTCGATTCATCTGCCGGAGTCCCTCACCTCGATTGGAGATTATGCTTTCTCTTTGTGTAATTCCTTGACCTCGATTCAGCTACCCAAATCCGTCAAGTCGATTGGGAACAATCCTTTTCGATGGTGCGAAAAAATCCACATAACCTGTGATAGTCCCTATTTTCGGGTGGTTGATGGTTCTCTGATTTCTAAAGAGGGCAAACTGATTGCTAATCTCTCAGACAAGACGCATATTACAATTCCCGAGTCCGTCAATTCGATTGGAGATTATGCTTTCTCTTGGTGTGAATCCTTGACCTCGATTCAGCTTCCCGAATCCGTCACCTCGATTGGAGATTATGCTTTCGATAACTGTAGATCCTTGACCTCGATTCATCTGCCAGAGTCCGTCAATTCGATTGGGAATTACGCTTTCAGGGGTTGTGGATCCTTGACCTCGATTCATCTGCCAGAGTCCGTCAATTCGATTGGGAATCACGCTTTTGTGGATTGTGACTCCTTGACCTCGATTCATCTGCCAGAGGCCCTCATCTCGATTGGGGATTGGGCTTTCTGGGGTTGTAGATCCTTGACCTCGATTCATCTGCCAGAGTCCGTCAAGTCGATTGGTTATTTCGCTTTTGAGGGTTGTACATCCTTGACCTCGATTCATCTGCCAGAGTCCGTCAATTCGATTGGGGGTGGCGCTTTCTTGGATTGTACATCCTTGACCTCAATTCAGCTACCCAAATCCCTCACCTCGATTGGAGATTCGGCTTTCTGGGGTTGTAGATCCTTGACCTCGATTCATCTGCCAGAGGCCCTCATCTCGATTGGAAATGAGGCTTTCTGTTGGTGTGACTCCTTGACCTCGATTCATCTTCCCGAATCCGTCACCTCGATTGGAAATTCGGCTTTCTCGTATTGTAAATCCTTGACCTCGATTCAGCTGCACAAGGCCGTCACCTCGATTGGAAATGAGGCTTTCTCGTATTGTGACTCCTTGACCTCGATTCATCTGCCAGAGTCCGTCAATTCGATTGGGAATTACGCTTTCGCGGATTGTTACTCCTTGACCACAATCTACATTCCCAAAGGCAGCAAAGAGAAATTCAAAAGACTACTTGGTGATAAAAAGTTAATCGAAAAATTAGTGGAGGAATGATACAGATAGCGTCTAAACGATGTAAGCGGGAGAACTTGCTAAAGCGATATCCTGGAGCCATTATTGCCGATGTGACCAGCCAGGCAACGGATGGATTGGTAAAACTGAGTCCCTTCTATCCACATGGCGATATACCGGTACCCTTCAGCGAGGGCTATACTGCTGCCTCTGTGGAGGGAATATGGCAAGGACTGAAAGTGTTTGAACAAGAAGATATCGATCTATCGCTTTTTGCCAATACGAGCATGAAGCAGCTGAAACGAACGGTACGCAAGCATGGAGCCGTATTGGGGCATCGCAAAGGGGTACATGGTACAACGATTTTGGGCTATGTAGAGGCCAAGCAGTTAATCTATATTCCTACTTATCGTTGGATGCTGGAACATAAGGCAATGTATATCATCGAACGGTTGCGCCAGGCAAGCCAAACGAAAACCATCATTCTGTTGGATTACAACACCTGTTGCGAGGTGGATGATCCGACAAAACCTCTTTCGCACGCCTATTTGGTCAAGGCGTATGCAGAGGGGTTATATCCTTTTTTTATATTATAAAATGATCCACTTGCCACCCTTATCAGGACCTTCTCGCTTGATGATGCCATCCTCTTGCATTTTCTTCAGATGTTTGGAAACAGCACTTCGGTTGATACCGAGGGCTTTTGCCATTTGGGTAGAGGTGACTTTTGCATTCATGCTGTCCTGCTCACGAGAGTCAACCAATGCCTGAATATATTCAGCCTCATCAACTTTGCCATCTTTTACCCAATCCCCCTCACAGGGAGAGAGGGGGATTAGGGAAAAAATTTTGGATTAATGAACCAGCATTTCTGGAGTAATCGCCGTGAATTTCTCTGCGTCTGCTTTGCGCAACTTCACACTGCCATCATTCCAGTTAGAAGGCCAACCACCGATGATGTGACCCAAGAAGACCACCTTGATTTCATGCAGACCCTTGGCCAAAGCGGCAGAGCTGTCGTGACGTGAGAAACGTTTTACCTCACCGCTGTTGTTGATCAACAGTTTGCCATCGATCCAAACCTCTTCATTGTCGGAGGAGATGTAATACACTCCATCTTCCGGAATGTTGACATAGCCTGTAGCCACAGCACCATACTGTTTCACACCACGCATGGACTCGTCCGTCTTTTCTACTTGACGGATCTCGCGCAAGGTCTTGATGACAGATGATGTGCGATCTTTCACCTTGTCGAACTCAGCTGTGTTCAGGAAATAACCATACGCTACCTCCATGTTCAGACCCGGTGTTGTTTGGGCAACCTCTTTGGCCGGAGCCAGTGCCTGCTTCTCAACGGTGATTGTACGAGTCGGGCTCATCTTGCCAGAAGGCAACAACGAGCGGATTTTCAACGTAGTGGTTTCTGAACATTCGATCGGATCCGTATAAACCGTTGATTCCGGAGTCGGTTCTGTACCATCCAACGTGTAAACCATCGGGATGGGGCGGGAGGTCTTGAAGGTCAATGTAGCCTTGTCTGTAAAGGCAATGAAGTTGCAAGAACCATTCGGCTGTTCCGGCTGCGGAATGTGATAGTTCATGTTGTGCTCGTCCAAACGTACGAATGCATTATTGATACGACGTTCGAAATCCTTGTAATCTTTGCGATCCAGCGGTGTCCAACCAATCTCAGCAACAGCGATGATACGCGGATGGATCATGTATTCACGGATCGCTTCGGTGTACATATACTCCGACCAGGTGTTGCCCTGTACACCCAGGATGAAGTCACCTTTGCCGATGGCAGCCAACGTGTCGGGAACAGGATTGTAGCTGTAGGTCTTCTCCAACGGAGTGTAACCGCCGATGGTTACAGGCTCAATCTTGGAGTCACCTTGATAATGGTCCAGATACATACCGTTGCCACCCGGTGTCATGATGACGGTATGGTTCATGGAAGCTGCGGTAATACCACCCTCTTCACCACGCCAAGACATGACGGTTGCCGTAGGAGCCAAACCACCTTCGAGAATCTCGTCCCAACCGATGATTTTCTTACCCTTCGTAGCTAAATACTTTTCCATCCGCTGGATGACATAGCTCTGCAGGCGTTCTTCGGCAGAGTGACCGTTTTCTGCCTTCAAACCCTCTTCCCGGATTCGCTTCTGGCAGAGCGGACAATTCTTCCAGCTTACTTTCGGACATTCGTCACCACCGATGTGGAAATATTCGCTCGGAAAGAGCGGTACCATTTCATCGACTACATCTTCCAAGAAGTGGAATACCTCTTCTTTACCCGGACACATGACGATGTCTTCCACACCCCAGATGATACGGGGTGTACCTTCTTGACCTTTGCAAGACAGTTCCGGATAGGCTGCAATGGCAGCCATCTCATGACCCGGAATTTCCAATTCGGGAACAACCGTGATGAAGCGATCGGCAGCATACTTCACGATCTCCTTGATGTCCTCTTGTGTATAGAAACCTTTGTGTTCGGTCTTTTCGCCTTCGATACGTTTCGAACCCACTTCGGTCAGTTTCGGATACTTCTTGATCTCGATTCGCCAGCCTTGGTCATCGGTCAAATGCCAATGCATCCGGTTGATTTTGAACAAGGCCAATACATCAATGTGCTTCTTGACATTTTCGACCGGCATGAAATGGCGGCAAGGATCGAACATGATGCCACGATAGCCAAATCGAGGTTCATCCTTGATGGAAACAGCAGGAGCTGTCCACGCAATGCCACTGACGGGTGACGCACTTTCAATCTCTGCCGGCAACAGCTGCATGAAGCTCTGCATGCCGTAGAAGAGACCTGCCGGTTTCTTGGCTTTGACGATCACCTCTTTGGCGTTTACTTCCAAGGTGTAGCCTTCGTCATTGACATCCAATGATTCGTCAATCACGAGATTGATGCCACTACCTGTACCTTCGGCCAATCGGGTAGCATAGCCGGTGGCCGTGTTCATTTTGGCAATAAAGAATTCAGCAATGGTTTTTGCTTCCGGGGTGGAGGCAAATACATTTGTGCTTTTGCCCAGTTTAAAGGCACCTTCGTTTTGTACGAGACTTGCAGGTGCCGGGATGATGTTGATACCCTGGTTGTACGCTTTTGGCTCAGTCGGTGCTTCACACGAAGCCAAAACAGCCAAGATCAGTCCAGCGCCCATGGTTGCAAGGAGTTTTTTCATCATACGCTTTTTGTTTTAATAAATGAGTTGATAAATTGAGTTTTTTGATGTATAAAAGAAGGAACTGGGAGCGTTTTCCAAGAGGTGAACGCGATCCCAATTCCTTTATAAAAAGTTAGATTACCAAGCGAAAATAGGATAGTCTTTCATGGTGTTGTTGACCTTCTCACGTACAGCTGCGATCACCTGATCGTTCTCAGGAGCCGCCAATACGGTGTCGATCATTTCAACGATTTCACCCATCAAGGATTCCTTCGCACCACGCGTCGTGATCGCCGGTGTTCCGACACGGATACCCGAAGTCTGGAATGCCGAGCGGCTGTCGAACGGAACCATGTTCTTGTTGACCGTGATATCAGCTGCTACCAATGCTTTTTCAGCCACTTTACCTGTCAGTTCAGGGAATTTGGTACGCAGGTCGATCAGCATGGAGTGGTTGTCTGTACCGCCCGAGATGATCTTGTATCCCTTGTCCATGAATGCCTGTGCCATGGTAGCGGCATTCGTCTTCACCTGCTGCTGGTAGGTCTTGTATTCCGGTTCCAGTGCCTCGCCGAATGCGACAGCCTTGGCTGCAATGACATGCTCCAGCGGACCACCCTGAATACCGGGGAATACGGCCGAATCCAACAACTGAGACATCATCTTGATCTGTCCCTTCGGAGTCTTCTTACCCCACGGATTCTCGAAATCTTTACCCAACAGGATGATACCTCCACGCGGACCACGCAAGGTCTTGTGGGTGGTGGAAGTGACGATGTGGGCATACTCCAGCGGATTGCTCAACAATCCAGCGGCGATCAGACCAGCCGGGTGAGCCATATCAATCATCAATAAGGCACCCACCTTATCTGCAATCTCACGCATACGCTTGTAATCCCAGTCGCGGGAATAGGCAGAACCACCGCCGATGATCAATTTCGGCTTTTCGCGCAAGGCTACCTCTTCCATCTGGTCGTAATCTACGCGGCCGGTTTCCTCTTTGACATTGTATTCTGTCGCGTGATAGAGCAAACCAGAACTGTTGACTGCACTACCATGAGACAGGTGGCCACCGTGTGCCAGGTTCAGACCCAAGAATGTGTCGCCGGGATTCAACACGGCCAGCAAAACGGCTGCGTTGGCTTGTGCGCCTGAGTGCGGCTGCACATTGGCCCATTCTGCGTTGAAGATCTTCTTCAGACGCTCGATGGCAATCGTTTCACTTTGATCCACGACTTCGCAACCGCCATAATAACGTTTGCCGGGGTAGCCCTCTGCATACTTGTTCGTCAAGCAACTACCCATGGCCTGCATGACTTGGTCGCTCACAAAGTTTTCAGAAGCAATCAACTCAATGCCTTTCAATTGGCGTTGATGCTCTTTCTCGATGATGTCGAAAATAAGCGAATCTCTCTTCATGATGTTCTTATTTGATATTTCGTGTGTGCAAATGTACAACATTTTTTTAGCTGGCAAAGCAACTAAGGGCTACAGTTTGATCTTTTGACAAACTTCTTCCTGTTCAGGAATAAACCAAAGCTGATCCCCCCGAATTTCCAGCGGCATGGGCCAATTGTCGGTAAACAGCATGCCTGTACCTAATCCCTGGGGTAAGGGATTGTTGAGTGCTGCACACCATTGGGCGATGGCCGTCAGCCCGATGTTGGATTCCAAAGCGGAGGTGACCCAATAGGAGGGACCTCCTTCAGGGGATGATGGGATGACTTCCCGGCTGAGTCGGATCCATTCCTCGCATCCTGTGAGGCCTCCATGCAGGGAGGGTTTCAGAATGATATAAGTGGGGCGGATCGTTTCTAACAGTAACCTCTTTTTATCCAATTGGTTCACACCGATCAGCTCTTCGTCCAGTGCAATGGGAAGCGGACTCTCGCTGCAAAGTCGAGCCATCTCCTCCCATTGTCCGGCACGGATCGGTTGTTCGATCGAGTGCAGATCCAGTTCGGCTAATTGCTGCAACTTCGTCAAGGCATCGGCAGGGGCAAAGGCACCGTTGGCATCGACACGCAGTTCGATCTCGCGGGCCGAAAAATGAGCCCGAATATGACGCAACAGGGCCAGCTCCTGTTCGAAGTCGATGGCTCCAATTTTCAGTTTGATGCACCGGAAACCAGCTTGTAGTTTGGCTTCGATGCGCTGGAGCATCGTGGGATAGTCACCCATCCAGATCAATCCGTTGATGGGGATACCGGCCTCACCCCGTGTGAAGGGTGTATCCAACACCACGATGCGTCCGGCATGTAACTGTAGAAAAGCTGTTTCCAGTCCGAAACGAATGGAGGGGAACGCCGATAGTGCCGGATCGTCCAGCGCCTCCCAGCCCTTCTCTTCGGCCTGACGGCAGAAGTGGGCCAGTTGTGCCTCGAAGTCGGGACGATCCTCCTGGCTCAGTTGGGGGAGTGGCGCACACTCTCCGATTCCCTGTTGGCCGGGCCATTCATCGGCCGTCAGTCGGATCAGCCAGATTTTTCGGGTCGTGTAGATTCCCCGCGAAGTACCTGCCGGTTGCTTGAAATGCAGCAGATGGCAAGTCGTTTGGCAATGATAATGTATCATATTATATATAATGTATCCGTTCTAAAACAAATAAGTTGATTCGTTATCGGAACAGATCGATAGCGATCTTGACACCGAAGTTTTCATACTTGTAGTGTCGGAAACCGACAAACAGACCTGCATGAAGCAGATCACTACCGATTCCATAGCCCAATTCTCCATATTTCGGGAGGTTGGGCGTCCAAAGATGGCTCCAGTAGAAACGTTCCGATACGATGAAGCGATGGAGTTTGGGCTGCATGAACTGCATCAGGATGAAGGGACTCTCCAACATGACATGCAGCTGTACATAGCGATTGGAAGCATGATAGTAGTCCCGATCCAGATTGTGGAAGATACCACCAAACCGGTCGCTCCAAGGCTCCGGAAAATATTTTTTTGCAAAGAAACGAAAATCGACGAAATGATCCTTCCCGGGGGTCCCGAAAATTTTACCACTACTGACGTTGTAGTTTAATTTACGGGTCAGACCCAGTGGAATGGTTTGATTCATGCCCCATTCCAAACGCCAGAAGCGTGAATCGCTTTGCATGATCCCGGGAATGGCCCGTGCGATTTCGGCACGGAAAGTAGGGAAGGAGGTATGCAGATACTCTTTTTCATGCTCATTGAACCAATAACGTTGGTTGGGCGTATAGGTCAACCGCATATAGGGAATGAAATCATTGCGCATGGATGGGGTCCAGTTGTCCGATGCATGGATGGCCTTGTGCAGGTGGTATTCCACGCCCACATCCCAGGTGAGTCCGTTCAGCAGCTCGAACTGGTTACTCAAGGCAAAAATGTGATGCCGATAATACTGGATTCCGACCGTATCTTCGGCTTCAGGGTTTGGACCATAGCAGAAGGTTTGGTCGGTATTGGACAGGTTGATACGTAATTCCCCCATCCGCCGGGGCGCATAACTCCAAGCCGTTTGAATTGTGTAACGAAACGCATGATCGCCGAAGAGGTAACCTACCTCCGGATGGAAACGGAGGATTTGTCCGTTTGCCCACCGTTTGCTGAGACGCACTTCCTGTTTGTAGGTGACTCCGCCACTACCCAAGGAGAGTTGGAAGGGATTGAGCAGTCCGCTGTATTTCAATTCAGTAGATTTGTATTCCAGGTTGATGGGGCTGGTCAACTGGTGTGAGAGTTTCTGCTTTTCAGCGGATGCCATGCTGTCCGTTTCAGCAACAGGTGCATCCGTGGGCCGTTTGTCTGGAACCAAAACCGTGTAGTAACGGGTCAAGTCCAACGTGGGTTTCGTGGGAATGGTATCGTTCGGTTGGTTCCAACATACCTGCTCGTAGTCCAATTTCGCATCCAAGAAGGTGGTAAAACGGTTCCCGAAGCAATTGTAGTGGGTGGTCAGAGAAATATGTTGGGGTAACCCACACGCTTGTTGGTCGGTTGGCTCCTGAAAATGGATCTGCATGGTATAATCCTCAAAGGTGGCACGACCCTGCAGCGAGATCTCTTCAACCGTCCAATGTTCCCCATTGAGCAACAAGTTTCCGACAACCAGTCGTTGGCTCCATTGGCGTGGTGTAAAACGGATATCATAGCAGATCTGTCCGGCTGCATTGGTGGTTTGGGCAACCAGCGAGAAGGAGTAATACTGGAAGGCATCCGGCGAAAGGGGCATGATCATCTGTTTGTTGTAGAGGGTCGGTTCGTATATGTTCAGATTGACCAGCTGGAAAGCCTCCCGATAGAGGTTGTAATTGCTTTGTTGGTCGTCTTCTATGTGCAGGATTTCATTCATATACAGGTTAGGAGCCTGATAACGGGTGTGCGCCTGTAACTGGAAACCGTTGGCCTGCAGATGCTTGTTGATCGGAAAGGCCAAATAGGCATAGGGCATCAGCCGGTTGGCGCGTTCGACCGTTGTCTTGCCGGAAAGGGATACCTGTGCATCATACCCTTTCAATACCTGCAGGTTACCGGGCGCGTGTTGAATCGCATACTGCATCAAACTGTCGGCTGGGGATTGCCACGATCGGCTCTGCTGGGCCGAGAGCCAACAGGGTATCCCAAGCAGCCAACAGCTGAGGATTAGTGTAGGGAAGGGGTTCATATCGATTTGAATTAGGGGAATTTGGGATAATCCTCAAAACGAGGTTTCCGTTTCTCCAGGAAAGCCTTGCCACCCTCTTGGGCTTCATCGGTCATGTAGTAGAGCATGGTCGCGTCACCCGCCAACTCCTGAATACCAGCCTGTCCGTCCAGTTCCGCATTCAAGCCGGCTTTGATCATGCGCAAGGCCAGCGGGCTCAACAGCATCATCTCCTCGGCCCATTGTACATATTCGTCTTCCAGCTTCTCCAATGGAACCACCTTGTTCACCAAGCCCATGTCCAACGCCTCCTGTGCATTGTACTTGCGACAGAGGAACCAGATTTCGCGTGCCTTCTTCTGACCCACCACACGAGCCAGGTACGAGGAGCCGAATCCAGCATCGAAACTGCCTACCCGCGGACCTGTCTGTCCGAAAATAGCATTCTCGGATGCGATGGTCAGGTCACACACCACATGCAGTACGTGTCCGCCACCAATGGCAAAGCCGTTGACAGCAGCAATCACCGGTTTCGGGATGGAACGAATCTGTTTCTGCACATCCAACACGTTTAACCGGGGCACTCCGTCTTTTCCTACATAGCCTCCGCGTCCTTTCACATGCATATCGCCTCCGGCACAAAAGGCCGTGTCACCTGCTCCGGTCAACACCACGACATTGATGTCTGGCCGTTCACGACAGATGTACAGGGCATCACTCATTTCAGTTGTTGTCGTTGGGGTAAAGGCATTCCGATAGCGTTCACGATTGATGGTGATGCGGGCAATGCCGTTGTAGAAATCGAACAAGATTTCCTCATATTCTTTGATGGTTGTCCAATTGCGCATATTATTCAGTACTTTAATCAGTCAGCAAAAATAGCATATTTGTAGAAATAAAAAAAGGCTTGATTTATAAAAACCAAACCTTTTATTCTGCGGAGAGACAGGGATTCGAACCCCGGGAACCTCTCAGTTCAACGGTTTTCAAGACCGCCGCAATCGACCAC
>JAFBIU010000052.1 GCA_021531775.1 Parabacteroides distasonis
AGGGCATGTCATTCTTGATCAGAAAGAAAAGACAGACTTTGAAAAGTGGTTGGGCGTATGAATGTAGAATATTTTATTGTAAACGACACAGTCATTTTCAGATACCTCGTCAGCCGTGGTGAGGCCTATGCCAAGAAGACGGAAGAGTCTTTAAAGCGAATTGACAAGTAGCCTCTCATTGTCTTATTATCCATTCTTCTTCGCTTCTGCTTCAGCCAACAACACTCTTGATCACGTCCACATACTTCTGCGTCCCCACTTCGCGAGTCAGGTTATCCAACACAAACTGGCGACCATTCCTGCCAATATCTACAGCCTTCTCACGATCGTTGTAGAGTGCAAGAATCGACTGCTTGAATGCCTCCTTGTCACCAGCCTTGGTGAAGATGCCACAGTTATGCTCTTCCACAATCTGCTTCAACTCGTTCTCGTCGAAGTTCGCCAGCACTGGACGACTCGCACTCATAATGCTCCACGTTTTGGAGGGAACCGAAGCTGCACCTGTTCCGGGCTTGGAAATCACTAATGAAGCATCACCCAACGAGAACACATGACTGATATCCTCGTATGGCTGGAAAGGAAGCAGATGTACATTGTCCAACTCCTTCTCTGCCACCATACGCTTTACCTCGTTCAAATAAGCCCCACTACCCACCAGTACAAATTGAATGTCAGCATATTCCATTTGAAACTCCTCAGCCACACTGAGCAGCATATCCATATTCTGCGACAAACCGATATTACCGTTGTAAGTCACATAGAACTTGCTTCTGTCCAATCCATACGCATCAAACAGCTTATTCTTCTCACGTGGAATATCCACCACCGCATGCTGGTCCACCCAGTTATACACCACCACAATCTTCTCCTCTGGCACGCCCTTCGCCATGATATTCTTCTTGAAATCCTCAGAGATGACGATAATTTTGTCAGCATTGCGGTAGGTGAAATTCTCAATCACACGACCTATCTTCCAGAGCCCTCCCCCCTTCTTCGCCAAACCGTTGTTCACCAGTGAGTCAGGGAAGATATCCTGAAGTGTATAAACAACTTTTTGTTTAGTGATTATTTTTATTAGTCCTACTAAAGCACCTTGGAAAGGAGGTGTACTTCCTGTAAAAATAATATTACAAGATCTAGATTTCTTTCCAAAAACTCCTATTAGAAAATGGATGAACCCTTGTAAAAAATACCTGAATGCTCTTGATATAGGATTTTTTCCCTCCTTATAGAGATTAAATCTAATAATATGAAATAATCCGTTATACAACGATTCGCTCCTTTTTTCAGTCTTATAAATCTTTCTAATATCATCAGAAACACCACGAGTTGGCGTTGGAACATACATGTAACATTCTATTCCAGCCTTAGCCAAATCTTCATGCAAATTGTCCCAAAGATACGAACTTGCAGCCCTCTCTGGAGAGAAATAAGCATAAGGAGCAAAAATTTTTAAATTCATAAATTACAGCACACTTGGTCTTCTAGTAAACGTATCAATCAAATTATATCCGTCCCATGTGAGGGCAAAGGCGGTTGTCTCGCCAATAGGAACGATGCGGTCGAGACCCTGGAAGCGATTGCGGATGACGAAGTCGCGAAGTTCTTCCTTGCCGAAACCGTAGTAGCCGAGACTCTGGTACTTAATGTTCACTATTGGGGCAATCTCATCAAGGCTGCTTATGGTCTTTTCTGAGAAATAACCACAAGCACAACGGAAGTCCTCAATGTTCTTTGTCAATTCCTTCAGCTCTGTACGAACCACAACATTATCCGGCATCTCTTCCTTGCGCACGTTCATACATACTGCCTGACGATAAAAGGCGGTAAGCTTATCCACCGACATTACCGCCTGCAACTGATACTTTGCAGCCACATGCTCATGTACGGCATTCCAGAATTTCTCTTTGGCCTTGTCAACATTATCGTTATCGTTAGTTACCCAAAAGATAGTATGAGGAGCAGAACAAGCGTTCTGGTCAAACAAGTATGTATCATTATAGAATGCCTCTGCAAGCTTCTTCATATCTTCTTCACTTGCCACCATGATAGCCTCTGGGTTGATGGCTGCAATCGAATAGCGGTCGGCAAAGCAAACATCAAAGGCGCGAGGAGGAATAGCATTCTGACGAAGTGTTGCTATAGTAGCATCTCCACCCCAAATCACACGCACATTGCACATAGCCGAGAACATTTCGTTGGCATCCGAAGTTCGGTCGTAACGCACCAAAGCAATACGGTTTGCCACCTCGTCATAATCGCCAGAAGCCAACAAGGCGTGCAGATGCTTGATTATCAAATCCACCTGTGCAAACTGCTTAGAGCTTACACGAACAACATTGGTATTACCAGCCAAAAGACCTGATACAAGTGAGTAACCAAAGTTGATAGGCACATTACTTGGAGCAATATGGAAGAGCAAACCTCTACCCATACGCAGTGCGCCATCCGAAACATACTCTTCCTTCAACTTCAGCAAGTTTGCCTTGCGGCAGAAGAATGCAAAGGTGATGGCATCTGGATACAGGCGGCTTTCACGATCCTTGAGCAAAGCTCCCGAAAGAGCATTCAGGAACTCTATAACGTTATCAGCAAAAGGCACATCTGGCTTCTGCTCTGCAAACTTATCCCATTCTACCTGAGCGGGATAAAGTAATGTATAATTATCAGTCATAACTTTCTGAACCTTTTGAACGATTAAACTTTAGGCACGAGTCTCTTCTGCTCGTATGTGTCAGAACAACCACGAATCTCGGCATTCTTGATTCGTCCCTCTATTTTGAAATACTTTCCTTTCAAACCGCAAGGGCAATCATCCTCTCCAAGAATCATTCCTTCATCTTCGGTCAGTAGTACATGCCCTGGATAAGAGCCAGGAAGTACGCTCACAACCTCAATCAAGCCCTTCTCGCCCTTGTCGGCAAGAGAGAAATCATAAGGCCTGCGAATGAGTACATCACTGAAAGCACTTGCATGCAGATGTCCGCACTTGCACTCCATATACACACAACCGGTCTGCTCTACCATACCATAATAATCGTGCACATTCTCTGGCAGAATGCCACAAGCATCATTCAGACGCTTCTTATACTCCTCTGGTGAAACCTTCTCGTTGACCAGTTTCTTCCAACCGCCACCATGAATCAAAACACCCTTGCTCAAATCAGGCTTATAACCTGTCTCGATAAGTTTCTTATAGAAGTGCTGCCATATCATGAAGGTGAAACCGAACATAAAGATTGTCTCACCCTTATGCTCTTCAAGGAAGGCCTTCATTCCCTCGATATCAAGATCCATATTCTCGTCAAGCGCATACTGACGCTTGCTTCCGAACATCGAGAACCCGAGGATGCCTGCTCCACGGGCAGAGAACATATTGCGGTTCTTAATGACAGCCGATGAGTCAAGGATAAGCATAGGTACGCGCTTGTTGCCGATGAAGTGGCTCACAATCTTGGTCAGGCACTTCTGCTGGGCAGAGGATGTCTCACGGTCAAGGAATATTCGGCTCACCTGCTGACCTGTTGTACCAGATGAAGTCATTGTCTTTACCACCTCTTCCTTCTCACAGCTTCTTAGTTCAAATTCTTTGAAAAGACGAACAGGAAGGAAAGGCAGCTTCTCATAATCGGGCAGATTATTCATATCCAATCCCACAGCATCCATCATCCTGCGATAAGGCTTACACTTCTCATAGTGCTTACGCGTAAGCTCATGCAGTCGCTCGTTGAGCAATGCCCTCTTCTCTTCCTTCGATAGCGAATAAGGTGCTATCTCCAAAATCTCGTTTATATCCATAATTCTTATAACATTTTTTGCAATTCGGGATAATCTATCTTGCCGCTCGTCTTTACAGGAATAGAATCAATCTTCTTCACTTGGAAGGCACGCGGATTGAATCCTGTCTTCTCCACAAGCAGGTTCTTGATCTGCTCTTCCAATCCATCTTCTATCACAAAGATTGTAATAAGGTCATCCACTCCAGCACATGCGCAATTGGGCGTTATGGATTTTACAAGTTGTTCTGTGGCATCAAGGTTAGTGCGGTTACCCCATACTTTCACAAAACGTTTCATGCGTCCTGTAATATAGAAGTAACCATCTGCATCGTGTCTCGCTATATCGCCAGTATGTAGGACACCATGATTTTCGTCACCCTTCATGAGGTCTTCGCGCACCTCAGCATAACCAAGGCATACGTTCTCACCCTTGTAGAGCAGCTCGCCATCTACATTGGGTTCTTCTATCACTTTTCCATCAGTATCCACTACAGACAACTCACCTCCAGGGATGGCAATGCCGATGGAAGCATTTTTCTCGACAGCCTTGTCAAACGGCAGGTAGCTCATTCGAGGAGCAGCTTCCGTCTGTCCATACATCACGATAAACTCCTTACCGTTCTGTTCGGCAAAATCAACATACTCCTTCACGTAATCAGCGTTCAGTTTGCCACCTGCCTGAATCATTGTTTTCAGTTCTGGCAAATCCATACGGAAGAAACGCAATCGCTTCAGCATCTCGTAGGTGTAAGGAACACCCGCAATGGAAGTTGCCTTCTGCTCCTTGATGAACGACCAAAATTCTCTTTGCATCACAGCCTTGTCGGTCAGCAGGATAGTTGCACCTTTGATAAGGTGGCTATTGATTACCGACATGCCGTAGCTGTAGTACATCGGAAGAGAGGTCACCGGACGCTCGTTTTCATTGATGTGCAAGTATTCCGCAATCGACTCAGCATTACTCTGCAAGTTTCTTTCAGACAAGCGCACCAACTTCGGAGAACCAGTACTGCCCGAGGTTGTCAGGCAAAGCAGAAGCTCGGAATTTATAGTCTGTGTAGTGAACCCCGTTTCAAGCAATGAATATGTAGCATACTTATAAACCACTTTGAAACCTTTGAAACTTTCTGAAACCTCTTGAACCCTATCAGTTGGAGTCCAGACATATTCTGGCTGATAGATTCCTATCAACCTTTGCACCAGTTCCAAGTCCTTGCTACCATCGAGCAACACCTGTGGTATGTGCTTGTTCATGCAAGCAACATAACCCACAAACGAACCGAGAAGGTTTTCACAAAGTGTGAACACCAAGCCCTTTCGAGGGAAGGCGGCAGCCATTAGCTCCACCTCCTCCGCAAGTTGTCCGTAGGTCAATGATTCACCCCTATCGGTTATGACAGCTACATTATTTTTATATTGTAGTAAATCAAACATTATAGCTATTTTAAAGTGCTTTTAATATGTCTTCTGTAATTTGATGTACTGTAAGCCGGTTCTGCTCAAGCAGACCATCATAGTCGCATGCAAGGTCAAAGAAGTCGGCAATACCAAGACGCAACAGACGTGGGAATCCTGTTTGCTCACACATCACTTCTGCAACAGCAGCCCCAAGACCTCCCATCTTGCTATGCTCTTCAAGAGACACTATCAGACGGCAGTCCTTTACTTCCATTATTGCCTTTTTGTCGAGTGGCTTGATACTATACATGTCGATAACTGAAGCCTCTATGCCTTCATCTTCAAGTTTTTTGGCAGCGGACAAAGCCGTTGATACCATTGTACCACAAGCAATGATGGTCACATCCTTACCTTCTCGGAGTTTGTTGCTTCCACCGATTGAGAAAGGAGCATCCTCTTTGTATGCTATTGGACAATTGAGATTTCCTGTCAGTCGGATATACACAGGTTTATCGCTTGCCATTGCCACATGGAACAACTTTGCAGCAGATGCACCATCGGCAGGTGAGAGTATCTGAAGGTTAGGGATAGCACGCATCATCGAGATATCCTCGATGGTATAGTGAGTGTTTCCTGCAAATCCTTGACTCAATCCAGCACCAGAACCGACCACAACCACCTTTTGCTGCATATAGCCGAGATAGTGACGAATCTGCTCGCAGCTTCTCATAGTTACGAATGTTGCGTATGTGGTCACTACAGGATGGTAGCCTTCAGCAGCCAAACCGGCACTAATGCCCACCATGTTTTGTTCTGCAATACCCACATTGATAAACTGATCTGCATAGGTCTTGATGTATCTGTCCATACCAGAGAGGGTTGCCAGATCGGCTGTCAAGAGCACGAACTTATCATCTTCTTTGGCTGCATCTAGTGCAGCAAGTCCGAAGATGCTTCCGCGTTGTCCTAGCATTGAACAAGTGCGGGCTGTCATTCTATTTATTTCAAACATTTTCAACCTCCTTTACAGCTTGATCATATTGTTCCTGTGTGAGTACACTATGGTGCCATGTCTTGACTCCTTCCATGAAGCTCACACCCTTACCCTTGATAGTATCGGCTATCACACAAACAGGTTTCTCACTTGGAGCACGGAGGACTTTTGCCAATGCATCAACATCATGACCATCCACAACGCGAACATCAAACCCGAATGCACGAAATTTATCACCGAGGTCAATTTGGTTCATCACTTCTGCGGTAGGACCATCATACTGCAATTTGTTACGGTCAACGATTATGACAAAATTGTTAAGACCATAGTTGGCAGCGCTCATAGCAGCCTCCCAAATAAGTCCCTCATCGCATTCTCCATCTCCAACGATTGAGAATACTCTGCTTGACAGACCTTTCTTTTTGCAAGCAAGAGCCTGACCAACAGCAAAGCTCATACCCATACTCAGGCTACCGCCAGAGAACTCAATGCCCTTTTCCAGATTACGCATAGCGTGACCATGGAAGTGAGATCCGTTGGTTTCAAAGCTTGCAATATCTTCATCGGTCAGGAAACCAGCTTGCCGCAAAGCAGAATAGTAACTAAGAACGCAATGTCCCTTGCTGACCACAAGGCGATCGCGATTCTCGTCTTCCTTGTTCTGCAAGTCGTATTTCAGTACGCCTCCATACAATGCAGCAAATATCTCAACTGAAGAAAGACCCGCACCTAAATGCGAACCGTTCTTTCCACAGTTAAGAGCCATCTGCAATGCTGAAAGGCGTAAAGTTTTTGCTAATGCTTTCATATAATTTTACTTTGATGTTGACAGACGAAGGTCAAACCCGCCACCGTCCGCTTTAATCGTTTCACCAGTTACAAAACTTGAGTTGTCGCTTGCCAGCCAAACGCATACTTCTGCTATCTCTTCTGGTGTGCCAAGACGATGCAAACCTACTCCCTTTGTGATAAAGTTAAGTTGGTTATCTTCTAGTTCGGCGATCATCTTTGTTTGCGTAAGACCAGGAGCAACAGCATTCACTCGAATACCGGCTGCACCTAATTCGCGAGCAAGTTTCTTGGTCGCAATAGTCAAGGCTGCTTTGCTTGCAGCATATTCCATTTGGGACGTATCTTCTCCCCATGCAGCTATACTTCCTATGTTTACTATGCTGCCCTTTCTCTGACGCAACATCGAGCGACAAACCAATTGTGTGAGTTCTATCACGCTGAAGAAGTTAATATCCATCACCTTCCTGATGTCCTCCATCTTTGTCATTGAGAACAAACGGTTAGGGCTGACAATGCCTGCTGCATTCACCAATACGTCAATGGGCAACTTCTCCTGCAAGATATGTTTCATACCAGCTTTGATGGATTCGCTTTCGCTTAGGTCTATGTGTATGGGCTTAATCCATACATTATATTTCTCCTGCCACTGAGCAATTTGGGAAATAAACTCATCATCGTCCCTATGCACAACTGCCCAACAGTTGCATCCATTCTTAGCAAACAGGTGTACCGTAGCGAAACCTATTCCACTACGAGCACCTGTTACAATAGCATTCTTTCCTTGTAATAACATATCGTAATTGCGCACTTACAAAATTTATATCACAAGGATCAGAATTCTACATTATACTTCTTAAGAATCTCCTTACCCTTCTCATAAGACGAGAGGTCGATGATGTCATCCGTGTCCATCATGATGTCGAATGCATCCTCTATGGCTGCAACGAGAGTCATGTGACCTACAGAATCCCAGAGCTCAACGCCCTGGTACTTAAGACCAGCGAGCTGATCAGCAGTAACGTTCAAATTTTCACAAAAAACGTTGTTGTACTTTTCTAAATTTGTCATAATTGACTTAATTTATTTTGTTAATACTTTCTTAAATAGTCCTCTTGTACGACCATCGGGGAGCTGATATTCGGTCAAAAGTGTTATTGACTTATCTCTTTCCTGAGTTTTGAATAAACGCTCATTGTGTCTGTCAATTTCGAAGAACACTTCTTTGACTCCCAACTCTGCCATTATCTTGAATTTTATTTTGTCAAGCAGCATCATATTTATGCTTCCATCAGCGCCTTTCTTCCAACAAAGGTATTCAGAACGAGCGCCCTCCATATGAAGATATTGTTGCCTATTAGACTTATTGTCAAGAGATGTGTACCGCTGCCATACTCCCTTCAAATAAGTAGGATGTTTAATAATCCCCATCATAGCAGCAAAACCTAGTTTAATTTTGTTACTCCGTATAGTCTTTGATTGAGAGACAGCATCAAGTGAGCCGCTTGAAAAACCAACAATCTCTCCAGCTGAGTTTTCTGCACAGACTATAATCTCATTGGGGTCATTGAGCATAATTTCGTAGTAAGCTTTAAGAAACCCTTTTCCTAAAGACAGAAAAATTCCCGTAGTATATCTATCCCGTACATGCCAATGACAGTCTGCAATCTGCTTCGCATCACTTGGCTTTGCTAATCTAAATCTAATATTACTCATTGTCAGTCAATTGTTTAATATTTCTAATTTAATTAAACATCTGTGATTAGAGGAGCTGTTTCTTACCAATCCCTTTACATTGTGCAGATTTGCTAACTCCTATCGAGTAGAGTTCTGCATAATCCTCGTTATCCTCTACACCCTCACCCCTCTTGGTTAGGTTCTTTACCAGACGAAGCAAAGCACTCGGAGTCGTAAACAGCATCTTCAACGAAAGAACACAAAATGCAAAGAAATTACTCTTTATCAATCGGCTATTAAAACCCTTGCACACCTTGGTTGAGGCAGAGAATCCATAGACAACGCCATCCTCCTCTGCGACCATAGTTACAGTTTCATTGCTCTTTACAAAACAGGTGTAGTAGAATGTCAGAAACTTGGGACCAAGACTAGTTAGAAAGAATCCTCTAAAGGCATCGATATGTATCTTCACTATGATACCCACATCGCTTACAGTTGCCTTATGTATTTCCATAATTATCTCTCCATTATAATTACTTTGAAAGTAGCGAATATCAACTTAATGTCATACCAGAAGCTGGCATTCTCTACATACTCCAAGTATAATCTGATTTTTTCCTGCATGATCACGTTGATGTAGTAGTTCTCTGGATCCTCAGCCTTCTCCATAAGTTCATTTTCGTTTCGAAACTTGATACTCGCAGGGTCGGTGATACCCGGACGAACATCCAGTACATGCATCTGCTCCTGTGTCCAGTAATCCACATAGTGGCGTACCTCTGGACGAGGTCCCACCAAACTCATATCGCCAATGAACACATTGATCAACTGAGGTAATTCATCCAATTTGTACTTACGGATGTAGTAACCACTATGAGTCACACGAGGATCACGCCCTCCGATAGTAACAAGACTCCCCTTGTCTGCTCCAATCCTCATCGAGCGGAATTTGAAGATGCGGAAGTCTTTGTTTTTATACCCCACACGCACCTGCCGGTAGAACACAGGCCCACGTGAATCTAACTTGATCCATATCGCCACAACGAGCAATATAGGGCTCAATACAAGTAGTCCACAGCCACTTGCCACAATGTCAAAGAAACGTTTCATGATTCGAACAATCCAATTATGTGAAAGTAAACAAACAACAATATAGTACCCACAGTTCCCCTGGTCCCCACAACAATTTTGACGAAAACATCATGCCGAATTATTCGCGGGAACTTTGGGAACTTGAGGATCCGATCTCTTTCATATCGAGGAACAAAAAAGTGCTACTACGAGGAGGGAAATTTTGCTACCACGCGTAGTAGCAAAAACGCTTAGGCAAGGTGGTCTGAAAACATCCTAGTAACTCCCTGTTGTACTAATTTTTACTACGGTAAAAAAGCTAAAGCCCTGAGACTTCAACTTTCCACCTGTTTTTACTATCTTGCTCCATTTTGGGTAAAGGTGAAGGGAGATGACGGGATTTACCCTAACCCCCCGTCATTAATCCCCTTCACCAAACAATACCATGCCCATTACAATTTTGGACAAGGCCATTGCGGATATTCCCAAATTCGGGAACCGCATTGAGCTGTTTACTCAAAAATTCTCAATAACATCCAAAGGAAGACCTGTGAGTTCTTGAATAACCATAGAACACTCACCCCTTTCCTTCAATTTTTTGGCAGTTTCATACAAGGCGGCATATCCTTGTGCTAATCCCTCCTCAAGCCCTTTCGCATGTCCTTCTTCAAGTCCTTCTGCACGACCTTTAGCCAATCCCTCTTCGAGTCCTTGAGCATGACCTTGGCGTAATGCCGTATCAAGTGAGTTCTTCAGATCGCGATAGGCCTTGCAGCTATCCTCATACTCTCTCAGTTCTCGTGGGGTGAATCGGGCAATCTCGGCCTCCTCAAACAGGCGGTCGAACA
>JAFBIU010000053.1 GCA_021531775.1 Parabacteroides distasonis
AGGGCAGACGGGTCAGTTTGGCCAGGAAATCCGAGATCAGGGCAATGTTGATCCGGGCATTCACATGCAGCAGAAGCCAGCTCCGGATGAACTCCACCGAGAGCTTGGCCCCGAAGATCACCAACTGGGCCACCAACACCAATGTGATGAACGGCAGGTTACTGTCGCGGATGCCGGTATCCACCAAGCTTTGCGTCAGGAAAGGGAGGAGAAGCTGCAACAGGCTGGCGGTCAGCATGCCCAGCAGCAACTGGACCGCCTCCCGCTTGTAGGGGGTCAGATATCGGAAGAAGAAAGAGAGGCTCCTCCGGTCCGCCACCTCGTCTTCCCGCTCATAGAAAGCAGGTCCCGGCTCCAACAGCAGGGCCGTGCCACTGTCCGTTCCCTCCACCTGCGTGCTGACCCAGCAACGTCGGAACTCCTCCCGGGTATAGACAGCCATCCCGCCGGCAGGATCCGCTATGTAGAAACGCCCTTTCCGGATCCGGTAGCACACCACGAAGTGCCGCTGGTTCCAGTGCAGGATGCAGGGGAGCGGACACAGCTCCTCTAACTCCTGCAGGGAGACACGTACTCCTTGCGTGCGGAACCCGATGGACTCCGCCGCCTCGCTGATACCCAGCATCGAGACCCCTTCCCGTGTGAGGAAGGACTTCTCGCGTAAGGACTGGAGCGTATAGCTACGCCCATAGTATCTGGAGATCATCCGCAGGCAAGTCGGTCCGCAATCCATGGCATCCAGCTGCCGGTAGTGGGGGAAGGAATGGAATGACATCATCTTTTCATCTTATGACAATATTCACTGACCAATTGCGAATAGGAATAATCGACCACCCTATTCATATCATACACCGCTTTTTGGTGGTGCTCTTGTGAACGGAATTGTCCGTTCATGTCTCTCGGGTGAGAAAGGTGGAACAGACAACCGGTTGAACGGTAAATACGGCATCCGAAACTAAGCCATCGGTAATACCGTTCACCGTCTTCCAATCCCCATCCATAGAAATCCTCGTTTTCCATTCCTACGGATATGTATTTTTCCGTATTGGCAACAAATGCGCCACCTACGGCTCCAAGCACATCCTTTACGGTATAAAGCGAATTCATTTTCCCTCTATGCCTTTCCAAAAAAGAGAGGTCCCGATGTTCCCAATAGTAAGCCCGTAAGATATCGGAAGTATCCAGAAAATCCCCGTCATACGGATAGGCCATATCAAACTGGCCGGAACGTACCTGATCGGCCGCCTCCACCAGTTGTATCGGATTCATCAGAACATCGGCATCCCAAACACAGACAAGAGGAGTCTTGACTTTCAAAAGCATTTGGTTCAGCCACCTTGTCCGATGAAAGACTGGATCTTTATCCTGCTGGAAACAATACTCCACCGAAGGATCCGGAAGCAATCTTCGTATCAACTGATTGGAATATCGTGCAGCTTCCAATATATGAATATGTGTCTGATAATGTGACACGAGAAATTCTACGGACATAATCAGGTTCTCCAGACGCACCACCGAATCAATGCGTACAGGGACGATGAATGTCATATCCAGCAAATCGTATCTCATTTACAGGCAGATTTTATGTCCAACATAGTCAAGACTGCCCCCGGGAAGCCATTGAGCAGTCCCGCATGAATCTCATAATAATAAGGTATCTCCATGAGTGTTTTCCAAGCCTCAGAGTTGTCAATACACGTATAGAGTTGCGCCGGTTCATACTCGAATGCATAATCCGGAAATCGCATCTCGATATTTTTCAACAACCAATATAACCCACTATATCCATTGCTCAGATAGATGTTTCTACCCTTTATCTCTTTCTGCATGATGGTAGAAATCCGTATGTTTTCGTACAGCAAATCACAATGTTGTTCCCAGTCCTTCGAGAAGTCTTTCAATGGCAACTCTCCCCACAACAAATACAACCGATTCAAATGGGAATGCGGCAAATGGGCAAACAAAGTATGGGACACCTCTTCCAAGATGTGCAACAGACGGCTTTGGTAAAAATCCAGTTCTGTCAATTCTGCCATGACATATAAAAGAGCCGGCACATGATAGTCATACAAAGAGAATGCAAAGGGTTCCTTACATAACATGGAACTCCATTGGTGCTGAATCCGGCTGACCAACCTAATACAGAGTTCTTGATAGATGAACACGTTTTCATCATCGTTCTGCCGTTTCATCCGCTTGATCAAATAATGTATCAAATGTGCCATTTCCGATAGTGTGTAGGGATGTTCCTCAAACGCCACAGTCTTGAACAAGCGATCATCCATCTCCTTCAGCAACTCATTCAGATCTCCTTCTATGAACTGACCGGCCACCAAGTGTTCCAACCCTAATCCGATCCCACACAACCCATCCATTACAGTCAGGTTATCATGCACGGAGAGACCAGATTCCAACAACTGATCCAACAAACTCCCAGCTGCCTCACTGTAAGTATCCAGTCCTGTATATCTATGCAAATGATACAGATAGACTATGACACCCATTTTACCATGGGCCAATCCTATCGGATAATTGGCAGTACCGCAATCTCCTAATAGACGTTGGGTTAAAGGTGACAGAAATGAGGATAGACTATTCATAGAAAGACACATTGTAAATCAAAACATTATATAACACCTATCTTACATAGATCGTAACGGTTCATAGCTAATTCGTAATTTGAAATAGAAGGGCAAAGCGAATTATACAAACATTGATCACAAATCTCAACGTCTCTTCTAAGACGCTTCCACAAAGATTCATCATTCGTCAATGAAGACAATAAATACCGAACATCAACTTGATTAACATTGTCCAATTTGTCATCCATAAAAGAAACAAAAAGATCTCCATCTGAATCAACAATCAATTTTCCCCAAAAGAAAGTATTCATATGAGTTCTATTATAAATATCATTCATAGATAAATTTTGTAAAATAATGTCATCCTCAGATATACATACTGCGTCCTCAAAAAAAGATCTGTTATTGTTATCATAGAATGGAAAATACCGTATATCATCAGAATCTGTTTCTAGCATAGCATGTAAATCCCTAACAACAATATGATACTCATGTTTGGAAAATACATGATTTATATAATCAATATTTTCCAAAAGTATATCTCTGTCATAATAACTATCAGCTAAAATAATTGTTTTTTTTGAGAAAACAGCTTGTATTGTCTCTCTATCAACCGATAACAAATTACGCAAATGGATATAAAACATGATGTCACAATCTAAATTACTAATTGCGTCCAACAACTTCAGACCTGTTGTAATTGTGGAAATTTGATTACATACAATATGAATAGATTCGATTCTTTCAGAAAGTTCACTAATAAAATGCGCTAATCGCTTAAAATCTATAGATTGCCTCTTGTTAGACTTCTTACAAAAGGTTAATTGTTTGTGATATTTTCCACAATAAGGGCAATCCAATGAACAAGTTGAATCCAAATAGATTGTTAAATTAATCAATTTAGATTCTATTATTTCTGGTTCAGAAAACGGTTCAAGATTTGGTTTAGTAATAAATGGGAGGTTCCTACCTTCCATTGGGATTAAATCTCCACTAAAAGAATCTTTTATCCAGCTAATAAGTCGAGACCAGTCGGGGTCTTTATGGTACGATTCTAATTCTATGGGTAGAACTCTATTTGAGGATTCGGAAAATTGTTGAAATATTTTACACAAACTTCCATTATTGAATGTTTAACAAGAACTTGACAGTGTATTGTACAATAATACAGAATCACCAGCTAACGATAAATAAACATATGGTTCTAAATATAAATATGCTTTCATTGTTATTAAACTTATCTTTAATAGTATAAAATCTGATAGTTTCTATAAATAACATGAATCAGGATATTCAAGAGTACCTATGTTTATCCTTCTCAGACTGGATTCTGGCAGATAAATACAATCTGAATATCCTGATAAAGACTCATGCCAACCTCTATTTGAGTAATGCAACGACCAAAATGGGATTGTTCTCTGCGTTCCAATCGGTCAAAGCCGGATATTTGTCTGCCACCTTCTTGAATTGGTCAGCCTGTTGCTCAATACGTTCGGCGGTCAGCAAGGAGAGCAGGACAGGCTGGTTGGAACTACTCATCCAGTAAGCTGTAAAATCCGGACCACCCGCCAGATCCTCCACGAAACCGGGATACCGGTTTTTCACATGGATCAACTCGGAAGTCGATTTCAGGAACAGCGCATTGTGGAACCGGTCCTGATAGGCGAAGACAATCAGCCGGAGTGACCCCGTCTCCACTATGTTCCGGACAGACAATTGTTGCAGCAGGTTCTTGGGATTGCGCAGATCCTCTTTGGTGCGCTTTTGCGGTCCCGTGTAGATTTCGTACGCAGGAACCAGCTGCAACGGGGATTTCACCTCGAACACCTGGTCCAGCAAAGGATTCTTGTAATAGGTCTTCTGGTTGTACACATAGAAAAAGGGCGATTCAAACAGCAGCATGTCCATGGACTTGTCCTGGATGGTTGTAGGGAGCTGTCCGGCGATCTTCCCCTCCGCATCTGCCAAAAAGAGTTCGGAGACGGACGGATTGTCGCTGATGCGATTGAACCGCTGGTTGTAAAACAGGAATTTGTCCTGCTGCTTTGCAATCATCCAAGGAGATTCCGAAAAAGAGATTTTCCGCAGAAACCGGCCGGCATAGTCATATTGATATAGGCTCCTGGTCTTGGGGCTGATGATGGAAACGGTAGATTCCGTTTCGTCCACATAGAAATGGATGGCAGAGGGATATTCACCCGGACCTTCCCCTTTCTTCCCGATCTGATTGAGGAATTTCCCCTGCTTGTCGAACCGGTAGAAGAGGGTGTTGTTCGGGTCGCCTACAAAAATGTCATTGGCCCCATAGAAGATTTCCAGCTGTTCACCCAACAGGGAATTGTCTGTGGTCTCGAGAGGGATGTAAACCACTTGATCTGCGATCATACTCAGATTGCATTTTTTCGCCTGATCCTTATGGCCATAAAGATCTAGTTTTTCCTGTGCTTGTATTGGGTTAAATGTTATACCCAATAACAGTGTCACTAATAATACAAGTTTCATAGACATTTTATTTAAGAATAAATATTTTCCAAGCAATTCCAAAGTTGTGACTTCGCATAAAGGTATGCTGTTCGAAACGTTCCATTATTATTTTTGATTTCACAAATGTATTCACAAATGCAACAGGGCATTTCACACGATTTCACAAGCCTATAAATCAAGGATAAACCGATCAAAATCGGATGCTTTCCCTGCTGATCCATGTATCTTTTCATACAGACGTTTGCGACGCATACTTGTCGATTGGGGTAAACGACCCAGAATATTGGCCATCGCTGTATTCGTCAGTCCTATCTTTACCAAGTAACAGAGTTGAAGTTCTTCATCGTTAATAGAGGGATAGAGCACTTTGAGGTGAAACAAAAATTGGGGATAAAAATCGTTTACAGTCTGTTGAAGTAGCATCCAGTGTTCATGCGTGACGCTACGAGGAGATTGATTGTTCGAATCTGATAAAAACCTATAAATTGAAGTATCTTTGAGTTGTTCTTTAGTTTGCATCGCATTCGTGACAGAGGAAGTTTGACTCAATACCGCCACTCGGGCCCGTTGTTCGTATTGATTCTTCATTTTCCGCTTATAGCCAATCCAGAAAAAAACAATCATGATACAGATAAACACAATAATGCCACTTAAACAATAATTCAACAGCATACTATTCTTTTGAGCCAATACCAGACGTTGGTTCTCCTTTTCAATCCGCTGATGGGTATAGAGCGCATGAATCTTACCGATCGTTTCGGTTTGGGTGATGGCTTTGATGGAATCTTCACACAATATCATCTGATTCAGATGGGAATAGGCAGATTCGAATTTGCCGTCCATCGAATCCAACCGGGCCAATGAACGGTGGATACTGCTCTTTAAATAAACACTCTGTGCATCAAGGGTATCTTCCAGCGCCAAATTGTAATAGATACGGGCCTTGTCATACTGTTTCTTCTGATGATAGATGGAGGCCTGACTGTTCAATACGATGGCATCGGTTCTGATCCGCTCCTCGGATAGCAGCCCCATCCATTCTTCTGCCTCCTGCAACCGTTGATGATCAACCAAACAAGCAGTGTATTCACAGAGAATGGATGTCATAGTTCTCTTGTTTTGATGGGAGGAAGCCAATTGATAGGCTTTCTGATAGTAAAACTCCGTGCTGTCCAACTGACCCAAATACTCATAGGCTCGGGCCATATTCCGATATGCGTTCGTTACACCGGTTTGATTGTTGGCTTTCTGATAATACTCACATGCCACGCGCGTGGCTTCCAAGGATTCGTGAAACAGATCCTGATAGGCATAGAGTACTCCCATCTGATTATGGATCCGTGCCAATGTGTTGTACTGCCGGCTCTCTTTCCCCGCATCCGCAGCCTGTTGGTATGCCTGTATGGCACGTGGCGCATCGTTGAGATCCCGATAGACACTGCCCAGATAGTGATAGGAAAGCATACGTTTGTCCGCGTCTCCATACGTGTCATAGAAACGGACCACCTGCCGCATGACCGAATCGGATGTGTGGGTGATGTACAGCTTGTCGTTTGCCTGTGTGGTCAGCAGGGCATGATACATCCGCGTCTCTTCGGGTTCGCCAGCAATGACGGAGTCCAAAGAGGCCAGATAGATCTTGGCACTGTCGGGATGGCTTTCCATGCAGGCAATGGCCTTTTGTATGGCCTCGGGATAATCCTTGTCGGAACGGCAGGAGGTGAACAACAAACACAACATCCACACGTAATATGTCAATCGGAATATGATTTTCATGATCTCTTTTTAATTTTCAAGACAAATGTAAGGATTATCTTTGACCCTATACATATTCAAATCCCTCAATCGTTCCTGTCTCGGAGGAGAAGTTCACCCCAATCTGATAGAGCTTCCGCGGATCGGTCAGATAAGGCTTGGCATAACCCTTGTCCTTGATCTGCTGGAGTGCCTGTTCGGCAGAACCGTCCAGCTTAAACTCGAAGATATAGACATAATCGGGCGTCTCCACGATGCAATCCACACGGCCTTGGCTTTGTTCCTTCTCACTATAGACCATATAGACACTCAACAGGCGCAACAGCAGGTAGAAGGTGTAATGGAAGTAGCGTTCATATTCCCGTTCGTCCTGCTTCCGACGCATGGAATAGGGCACACTGGCCAAGAAAGCGGTCAGTTGGTCGCGGAACTGTTCGATCTTACCTTGCCGCAGTGCCTTGACAGCCTGCTGTATCCAGGAGATGATGCGCTCCTGCGGTTGCAGGTAACTGGTGGCAACCAACGTCAGGAATCCCTTCTTTACTTCATTGTTCGGAAAGTCCAACAGGAAACTGTTCATCTCCGGGTCATAATCCTTGATGGTCAGATAACCACTCTGGTAGATCATCGGCAACGGTTGTTCTACGGTAGCCTTGTAATCGACAAACTCCTCGGGGAAGTAATACTGGCCCACCATTTCGTTGAGTTGCTCTTGGGTATGGTTCAGCAGGCGCACGAGATAAGTAGGGGTACCCGACGAGAACCAGAAGTCAGCCATTTTCTTATGTCTGAAACAGTTCAGCAGACTGAAAGGGTTATAGACACCCAACATGTTCTCACTGAAAT
>JAFBIU010000054.1 GCA_021531775.1 Parabacteroides distasonis
CCTCTTGTCGGATTCGAACCAACGACCCCGAGATTACAAATCACGTGCTCTGGCCAACTGAGCTAAAGAGGCAAATCGTCTGAAACGAGCCGTTTCAACACGAACCGTGTCGAAACGGCTGCAAATTTAGACATTATTTCTTAGATACCAAACTTATCGGCTGTTTTTTTTATTTGGCTCTGCTTTTTTCCTTGAATTTCACCAACTGTTTCTCTAAAGCCTCGACCGAAACATCGATCGCTTCTTCAAACGTATCAGCAGTCTTCTCAGCAAAACAATCACCATTCTTTAATTTCAACAGCACTCCAGCTTGTTTATTCATCGCTGTCTCCGGCTTCACAACTTTCAGCGTCACTTCAGCTTTCTGGATCCCGTCAAAATACTGATCCAATTTTGAAACCTTCTTCTCAATGAACGCTTCCAACTGGCTGGTAGCATCAAAATGAATAGACTGAATTCTAATTTCCATAATAACCTCCTTCTTTTTTTGCTCTTGGATGAGCATGATACATTTTTTTCAACTCTTCAAAGGTTGTATGTGTGTAAATACTGGTGGTCGCCAAACTTTGGTGGCCGAGCAACTCTTTCACCGCATTCAACTCCGCACCGTGATTCAACATACTCGTTGCAAATGAATGTCGCAATACGTGAGGACTACGTCGGGACAAGGCCGGAACAGTTTCCAATGCCGTATGCACCACCTTATAAACTAAGGTAGGAGTAATGCCCTTCCCGTTTTTCCGAACAAAGAAGCCTTCACTACAGGTTGCAACTTCCCGGTTCCGAACCTCCACATACTTCAACATCCGATCTTTCAACTGTTGCGCAAAAGGGATCAACCGCTGTTTGTTTCGTTTACCGGTCACCTTGATCAACATAGCGTCGTAATCAATGTCGGCATTCCTCAATCCACACAGTTCGGATTGTCGCATACCGGTGTCGAACAACATCTCAACGATCAACCGATCGCGCACACATTCGAAGTTTTCCGCTTCATCAGGTTCATCCAGCACCTTCATTAGATCCTCTTCCTTAACAAAACAGGGCAAGGGTCGATTTGTTTTCGGCCCATGAATAATTTGCATGGGATCGATCTGGATGACACCTTGAATCATCAGAAATTTAAAAAAAGACCTCAAAGAACTCAATTTACGATTGACGGATCTAGGCATCATCTGATGGTCCATCAAATCAACCACCCAACTTCGCACCAACTCCTTGTCAACCGTTTTCGGATCGAACTCCTCAGATCCTACCTGCTCGGTCACATAGGTCCGGAACAGAGTCAAATCGTTACGATAGGAACGTATTGTTTGTACCGAATAATTTCGTTCGTAACGCAGATAGTCTAAAAACCGTTCAATCCACATCTTCGTTGCTTCTCTAAATTTTGCAACGAATATAGGAATAAGAATTCAAATAAACAAGCCTATTGGCAATTTTCATTCTTCGATTTGCTGCAACTGCTGTACATATACAGCACGCATAGCCTGCTTTCTCTTTGTAACAGACGGCTTTTCGAATGCCTGACGGTTTCTCAATTCTTTTACAACGCCTGTCTTTTCAAACTTTCTTTTGAACTTCTTCAGCGCTTTTTCAATGTTTTCGCCTTCTTTTAATGGAACTACGATCATAATAATTTAAATGAATTATATTGTTTAATTTATATCTTCAAATCGGGCAGCAAAATTACAGATTGTTTCCTTATTACCCAAACTTTCAGCCAACAAAATTAGTTTTCAGCGCCCAGATTTGTAAAAGGAGGGCGAAAAATGCCCCGTTCTGTAATGATCGCCGTAACCAGTTCATGGGGTGTGACATCAAATGAGGGATTATAGACTCGGACATCAGCTGGAGCCATACGCTGTGCGTACCACATCGTCGTCACCTCCTCGGCACTTCGTTCTTCAATCCGGATGGACTGCCCGTCAGGACAGGCCATGTCGATCGTGGATGTCGGGCCCAACACATAGAAGGGAATACCGTAATGACGGGCCAGAATAGCCACACCGGAAGTTCCGATCTTGTTAGCCACATCTCCGTTGGCAGCCACCCGATCGCATCCCACAACGACAGCTTGTACCCATCCTTTCTGCATCACACTGGAGGCCATGTTGTCGCAGATCAGCGTCACATCGACTCCTGCCTTCTGCAGTTCGTAGGCCGTGAGCCGTGCACCCTGCAGCAAGGGACGTGTTTCATCGGCAAAGACATGGAAGTGATAGCCTCGCTCTTCGCCCAGATAAATCGGTGCTAAGGCGGTTCCATATTCGGATACGGCCAGATGACCGGCATTGCAATGAGTCAGAATACCCATCCCTGGTTTCAACAACGAGAGGCAATGTTCGCCAATCTGACGACAGGCTACCGCATCTTCCGAACGGATCTCGAAGGCCTCTCGAAGTAGGTTCGCCTTGATCGTCTCGACCGTTTTTCCCTCCACCGACTGCAAGACGCGCTCCATACGAACCAGGGCTGCCTCCAGATTGACAGCGGTCGGGCGGGCTGAAACGAGGTATTCCTTTAACTGTCGGAACCGCTCCACCAAATCGGCTGGCGAAGCAAACAGTTCTCGCTTTATACATATATATATACCGTACGCTGCTGCAATGCCGATAGCAGGTGCTCCACGTACCTTCAACTTGTATATCGCATCCCAGATTTCTTCGGCTGTCGTGAGGGTCAGATAGACCTCTCGGAGCGGCAGTTGTGTCTGATCCAAAATCACCACCGCATCGGCCGCTTCATTGAACACGACTGTTTTCAAATGAGATAATGCTTCTATCATGTCTGCTTTCTTTTTAATCCGACAAAAGTACAACTTTTTAGTTGGGAAACACAGCAAGAATAAATACCTTTGTCAGGCAATAATCAAAATATTTATCATCATGTATTGGCATCCCATCTATTCTGATTGGTGGCGACTGATCCCCTTTTGGGGAGGTTGGTTGGCTGACAGGTTATTAGGTGACCCAACGAAAGGATTTCATCCGATTGTATGGTTCGGTCGAATCATTGCAGCCGGCGAAAAGCAATTTAATCGGGGCGAAGATCGCCTCACCAAAGGAGCCTGCATGGCCGTTGGTTGTATCGTCGGCACCTATGTGATCATTAGTCACTTGTTGCAGATGTGTGGACAGATATCCCCTTGGTTGTCTCAACTGTTGACGGGTGTGGGTGTCTTTTATTGCCTGGCCGGAAAGACCCTGATTCAAGAGGTCAAATGGGTCTTTGAAGCCGTTGATCGGAGCATAGAAGAGGGGCGGCAACAGGTGGCTCGGATTGTAGGACGAGACACGTCCGAACTGAACCCGCAAGAGATCCGAACGGCAGCTCTGGAAACACTGGCCGAGAATCTCAGCGACGGAGTGATCGCTCCCATGTTCTGGTTTGCCCTGACTGGACTCCCGGGCATGATGGCCTATAAGATGTCCAATACGCTGGATTCGATGATTGGCTACAAGAATGAACGGTACAAGGATTTTGGACGGATAGCAGCTCAGATCGATGATTTTGCCAATTTCATACCGGCCCGCTTGACTGCCTATCTCATGCTGATCGCGGCCAGACAATGGGACAAACGTCATTTTGTCCATCGTTATGGTGCAGCCCATGCCAGTCCTAACTCCGGCTATCCGGAAGCTGCCTTGGCAGCGATCTTGGATTGCCAATTCGGAGGAACACATAACTACTTCGGACAGCCTGTCGTCAAACCGCTTATCGGAGATCACGCGCGTCCGCTCACAACGGAAGACATGCAAATCGCCATTCAGGTGAATAGCAATGCAGAAGTGCTCATGGGGGTTTTGGTGACGGCCTATTTCTTACTTTAAAATGTAACAGAATAATATCGATATATGGAAATTAGATTAAACAAACTGATAAGCGACGCTGGGATTTGCTCGCGTCGCGAAGCCGACAATTGGATTGAGATGGGACGTGTCACCGTCAATGGAAAACAACCGCGCGTTGGCCAAAAGATCACGGTTGATGATCTGGTAGAAGTGGACGGAGATAAGGTCACCATCAGTAAACGGTTGTTACAGGAGGCCGAAGAGGCAGCCAAATTGGCAGACGAACGTCGTGCGAGTGCTCGCCCCACTTCCGTTACACACGGACAAACTCGCGAACACTTCGGTAAATATAATAAGTATGCGGCCGCCAGAAAAGCAGCCAAAGCAGCCAAAGAGAATCCCGAAGGTGCCAAACGGAAAGAGATCAACTGGGACGAGGTACGGCAAGAGGCCATGAGTCCAAAATTCGGTCGCTCGCTGAAGCGTTCTGCAGTAGCACAGCGGATGGCCTCCTCTCCTAAATCGGCAGCTTTGCGCAAGACAAGCCGGAATAATCCCTTGAATAAACTCAAGCGAACCAGACGGAATAACAACACATAACCACTCCAGCTATGGAAAAACGTATCATTTTGGTGACAGGTGGACAACGTTCCGGCAAGAGTAGCTATGCCCAAAAGAGGGCTTTGTCGATAGCTCCTAATCCGATCTATCTGGCCACGGCTCATATATGGGACGAGGAGTTTCGTAAACGGGTAGAACGACATCAGCAGGATCGCGGACCGGAATGGACCAACATCGAAGAGGAGAAATACCTGAGTAAACATGATGTGTCGGGCCGAGTCGTGGTCATCGATTGCGTGACACTTTGGGGTACCAATTTCTTCTTTGCCAATGACAGTGATGTGGAAACGAGTTTGCAGCAGCTGAAAGAGGAGTTTCTGCGTTTCACCAATCAACCGGCCTACTTCCTATTCGTAACCAACGAATTGGGGATGGGTGGCGTGTCGGTGGATGAGGTCCAACGGAAGTTCACCGATCTGCAAGGGTGGCTCAACCAGTTCATTGCCTCACAAGCAGACGAAGTCATATTAATGGTCAGCGGCATTGCCGTACCGATAAAAGGATAATCAATAACTAGAACAATGATCACATTTCATATTGAAAAACCGGATGAAGCAATAGTACCGGCCTTAGAAGACAAAATCAACAATTTAGGAAAACCCAAAGGTTCTTTGGGACGTTTGGAAGAATTAGCCTTCCAGATCGGGTTGATCCAGCAGACACTCACACCGACCTTGTTACATCCAGTCAATGTCATTTATGCAGCGGATCATGGGATCTCAGATGAACACGTGAGTCAATCTCCCAAAGAGGTGACTCGACAGGTCATCTATAATTTCTTGAATGGCGGATCAGGAGTCTGCTTTCTGGCACGACAGCACGGTTTTGACATCAAGATCGTGGATGGTGGTGTCGATTACGACTTCCCGGAAATTCCCGGCTTGATCAACCGAAAGATCCGAAAAGGAACACGTAACTACCTACATGAGGCAGCCATGACCACTGAAGAGGTTGATCTGGCTATCCAATATGGTGCAGAAATCGTGGACGAGTGTTATCAGGAAGGGTGCAATGTCATCAGTTTTGGCGAGATGGGCATTTCCAACACAGCCACTTCCAGCTTATGGATGAGTTGTTTGACTGGTATTCCCTTGAGGGAATGCGTCGGAGCTGGCAGCGGATTGAATGCAGCAGGTGTTGAACATAAGTATCAGGTACTCCGTCAGGCACTCGATAACTACCAAGGGGAGTATGATGTACATTCCGTGATCAGCTATTTCGGTGGCATCGAGATGGTCATGGCCGTAGGGGGTATGCTTCGAGCTGCTGAACGTAAAATGATCATCCTGGTCGATGGATTCATCATGACCAACTGTGTACTGGCTGCATCCCGAATGTATCCGGAGATGATGCCCTACTGTATCTTCGGTCACTGTGGAGATGAGTCAGGCCATAAACGTGTACTGGATTATCTGGGAGTCAAACCCATCTTGCATTTGGGGTTGCGGTTGGGAGAAGGATCTGGTTCCGTCTGTGCCTACCCGATTATTGACTCATCCGTACGGATGTTGAACGAAATGCACTCTTTCCAACAAGCAGCCGTTACCAAATATTTCTGATATGTGGAAGATCTTAGCAGCGTTCATATTCTTCACCCGGTTGCCTTTTTGGAAACTGGGTGAAGTGCCTGCTCACTATTTTAAGAATATCGTCAGCCATTGGGCTCTGGTAGGCTGGCTCACCTCAGGCATCATGGTGTTTACGCTCTACGCAGCCTCCTTGATCTTACCCGAAGAGGTAGCGCTTCTGTTGGCCATTTTATCACGGCTGCTCGTCACGGGTTGCCTACACGAAGACGGACTGGCTGATTTCTTCGATGGATTCGGAGGAGGAACGAATCGGGAACGTATCCTGACCATCATGAAAGATTCCCACATTGGAAGCTATGGGGTGATCAGCCTGATCTTCTATTTCGGCAGCCTCTACTCCCTGCTACATGCATTGCCTTTGGAAATAGCAGGTAGTACACTGCTCGCAGGAGACCCCTTTTGTAAGGGAGTCTCAAGTATGATCATCAACCGCTTGCCCTATGCCCGTAAAGAAGAGGAGGCGAAAAACAAGACGATCTACAGCCGGATGACAGGAAAGGAGTATTGGATCACACTCGTCTGTGCATCCCTACCGTTACTCTGGTTACCAGACTTCCGTTATGCAGCTGCTATTTTTTGCCCCATCCTTACGTGGGTGGCTCTGATGCACTTCATGGATCGTAAGATTCAAGGTTACACAGGTGATTGCTGCGGAGCCACTTTCTTGCTGACCGAACTAAGCTTTTATTTCGGTATTGCCAGTATTCACCATTTAATAACCGTCTAATATGAGAATCTATTTTGTCAGACATACGTCCGTTGATGTTCCCCAAGGAATTACCTACGGACAAACCGATGTACCGGTAAACAGCACCTTCGAGACAGAGGCCGAACAGGTAAAAGAACAATTGACAGGTCTCGTCTTCGATGCTGTCTGGACCAGTCCACTCAGCCGCTGTGTCCGTTTGGCCACCTACTGTGGCTATCCCGATGCCTATCGGGATAATCGATTAAAAGAATTATCCTTTGGTGCATGGGAAATGAAAACATGGGATGAGATCTCGATGGATCCACGATCGGAACGTTGGTTTGCCGATTGGCTACATACGCCGGCTCCACAAGGGGAGTCATTTCAAGATCAATTTGAACGTCTTCGCCAATTCATTGTAGAAATGAGCAGACAAGGCTATCATCAGATTTGTGTCTTCGCACATGGCGGAATCCTGACTTGTGCACGAATTTATGCAGGTGAATACCCACTTGAAGAGGCATTCAAACAGATTCCACCGTATGGAAGCGTAATATATATCGATGTATAATAAAAAATCGGTCAATAAAAAAGGGAACCAATCTTTCGACTGATTCCCTTCGTTCTAAAACGGCGGCTACCTACTCTCCCACTGTTA
>JAFBIU010000055.1 GCA_021531775.1 Parabacteroides distasonis
CTAAATCGGCCTTATTCCACACACGTTGATGTTGAATGTTTATGCAAATGTACAACGATAAAATAATATACAATGTGTTACGCATACAATAAGAAATAAGTCCCGACAGACTCATGATCTGCCGGGACTCTTTTAGGGGCCTGTCTTTCGAGCTTCGCAGCCCTACTGGACAGAGAACTTTATTTTTACTCTAGTATTAATATTCCATCTCTTGTTCGCCCTCTCGGGATACTTTAGACCTTGCAGCCTGCGAGATGTGATTATGAACAGGGAGGGCCGAAGCCCACCCTTTATTTGTTATACCTTATGAATCAAATTATTTAACCACTACCTTTGTAGCTTCACCGTCAACTGTAACGACTGCGATACCTGCCGGAGCAGCGATTGTTACATTGTCAGAAGCAGCTACCTGGTTAGCGATTGTCTGACCCAAGATGTTGGCAACTGTTACCACCTTGCCAGCAGCACCCTTAACGATGATAGCACCCTGAGCTGCTACTACAGATACTTCAGCAGCCTCTACAGCTTCGTTAGCAGTTGCTTCCTCTTCTGTAGTTTCGATGTTGAAGCGTTCAGCATCGGCAATGTCCGTAGTTACAACAGCCACACCGTTAACCAAACGGATGAAGTTGTTTTCAGCAGCACCCTCGATGTAGAACTCAGCATCGTTGCCAGTCAGACGGAACTGCCATACACCATTGTTCCAACCGTTCTTGCTCAGATCCTTCTTGTCCTTAGCAGCATTCTTCGTGCCTGTGTAGATAGAGTTAGCAATTGTGAACTCATCACCTACGTGCTTAGCCGGAACGAATGCCAGACGAGTGTAACCGTCGAACTTGAACTTATCCTGAGTTGTCTTCTTGACATAAGCCTTTACAGAGTCAGCCAAAGTTACCAAGTAGTCAGCGTGAACAGCGTCAACCAAGTCATACGGATGAGTGCTCGGATGAGCTTCGCACTTCACTGTATCCGGAGTAAAGTCAGGACGCAAAGCGATCATGTACTGCGGACGAGCTGTGTTGTTGCGAACATAAGCTGTATCGATGAACAGAGCCAAGTTCTTTGAAGCTTCCTTCGTGTTGATGTCACCCAAGAAGTTCAGACCCAGAGGATCTTCTTCGTAACCAGCCACCTTGTTCAAAGAGTTCTCATACAGGTAACGGTTTGCGTTACGTGTTGTATAGATCTTAGCATAGTTCGTGTCGTTGTCCTTCAAACCATCTTCTGCATCCGTTACACCCAGACGACGATACTTCGGAGCATCCTTAGCTGTCAACATGAAGGTTGATGTACGACCGTCCATATAGTAGCCATAATAACCCTTCATTTCACCTTCCAAACGTTCAGTAATCAGGATTGACGGATAGTCCTTTACAGAGATCTTACGATCACCCGGTTCCCAAACCTTGTCATCATTATAGTAAGCCTCGATCAAAGCATAGCTGTGATCTTCACCCTCCTTGAATTCTTTCAAGAAGAACGGTGCGATAGCATTCTCAGTTGTTTCACCAATCCAAGACAATGAACCATCAGTATTCTTCTTACGAGTATCCAAACGATACTTACCATTTGCATCAACGATTACGAACAACTGATCTTCATCCTTAACATTCGCTTTTCCTGTTTCCAATTGCAAACGATATGCCTGACGATACAGATCCTTAGCCAAAGCGGTATTAGAAGCACCATACTTAGCAGCACCTGCAGCCGGAATCAAACGGAAGTAAACCTCAGCTTCGTCTCCAGCCGTTACATTCAAGATTGAATCAGCAGCTGTGTAATTTACGAATACACTTGCCAAGTTGTTCAAATACTTCAATGCATAAACATTCAACTGATCATTAGTCTCCTCGTTATACTTAGCAGCTGCATAGTAACCCAAAGTAGAATCCTTCAGAGCCTCAGCATCCACCTTAGCCAACTTCAAAGAGTCACCATAAACAGTTGTGTACAAACCTGCTGTAGCTGTTTCATAAAGATACTGAACAGGCAAAGAAGAATTATCATACTGGAAGAACTTCAAATTATCGCCAGACTCGCGGTTCAAAATGGTATTGATGTTAGAACCATTCTCATGAGACAACATCCACTGAGCTGCCGGGATGTGGTTCAGATCTTGATCTTCGACCTTAGCAATTGCCTGACCTTCAGGTAACCAGTTAGCTACAATGTAACGACCATTGGTTTCCTTTTTATCAGCAGCCTCGCTCACATACTGGATGGTATAAACACCAGCCTCGATTTCAGCACCCTTACCTACTGTAGCATTGAAGCCAATGCGAGTGTTCAGAGTCTCTCTATTTGTACCAGCAACCTGCTGCGGTTTACCTACAGTGACCTCACTGTGGTTATCAGCCAATACAGCCAACATAACATGGGCGCCGTTACCTTCATAGTCATGTGAAGCTTCTACCATATATGAGGGCATATCAACCCAGTTCTTAACACCAACTTCTGCAACCGGCTCCATTGCATAACCGTCAGTAACGATTACCATAGAGTCCTGAGTCGGGAAGTATGTAAACTTGAAGTTGAAGTGACCGTTGTAATCACGCTGCAAATTTGTCGGCATTGCAGTTCCATCAGACTTAGTCGGCATTGAATAGTACCAAGAAGCGAACTTCAAGTGACGACGACCAGCAGCACCTGTTACAAAGTTCGTATCGACTGCCAAATAGTGCTTCTTATCAACATTGTTGACCTTCTTGTCACCCAAATAGAGAGAAACATATTGCTTACTTGTAACAGGGTCAATTTCGTTAGACAACGTAGTTGAAGAAGAGAAATAGTCTCTAACATCAACACTATTAACTGCAGAAACCAAATCTGTACCATCTACATCCTCACTAATCACCCTTGCGATATCACGAGCCTCTGCATCCATATCATCAGCTGCATGTAATACAACGGTAACTACTGTATTCTTTGAATTGACAGTATTGAGTGAAGTTTCAATTGACGTAATAGTAGTCTGATAATCTGCAACAGCATCTGCTTCTGTCTGATACTCAGCAATGCGGGTTGTTACAACAGCCTTAGCAGCATCTGTAGTTGTTGCATCAGGCAACAAACCAATAATGTTGACAAGATCATCTTTAACCTCTCCAAATGCCTCTTCATTAAGCCCTTGAGAAGCTACCACTTCAGACAATTTAGTCTTGAAATCAGCAAATGACAAAGCCGGTATATGCTTCAGGAATGGATGATCAGCTAAAGCTTGAGCTACCTTGCCAGCATTTGCTTCTAAGACTCCTGCCAAATATGGAGCATAAGCCTCGTATCCACCTGTATATGAACTATTTAAGTCAATCAAAGATTCAACCAAAGTCTGCATTTCAGTTGTCAACCCCTTTCCACGATAGAATACTTTCAAACCCTCTGCACTAGTAATAGCAGGATCCGGAGTCAAATTAGTTGCAGTCAATTTACCTACGAGTTCATCAACTGCCCCTTTCACTGCCACATAAGAAGCTTCATCATTCGCTTCCATTGAAGAAACCAATGCTTTGAAAGCGTTCTTAAAGTCAGTTGCATATTGACCTGGTTCTCCAAGATTCTCAGTTGTAACAGCATCAATATACTGCCCTAAAAGAGCAGCAGTATTAGCCACACCTGTTTGCTCTGCATAAGGGAAAGCATTCACTTGTGCTAAAATAGCTTGTGCAGCATCATTAGCATTGGTAACTTCTGCTACATCGTTGCCCATTGATTGTAATTCAGCTGTTACATACTGCAAAGCCTCAGAGAAAGTTTCTTTCTGAGAAGCAGTGTTCTTAACAGTATTAACCCATGCTTGAACAGCAGCATCAGCAGATGTTGTTTTAACGACATTCGCAATCAGATTAGGATCTTCCAATAATGACTGAGCAGCTTTCCATGCAGCTTCGGCAGCCATTTTCTGATTGGCATTATATCCTGTCGTAGTTGCAGGCTTATACATATGTGTAGAATTAGCAATAGCCGGAACAGCTTGATACTTCTGAGAAGTCCAGATATTACCATTTGCAGCATTCTGTGGTTCACCGTTGAAAGTCAGTTTGAACTTACTGATTTCTTGAGTCATCATCATGCTGTTCAGGTCATCAGCACCCAAAACAACTGAGGCAACCTGCGTCGGAACCAAATTCAAAACTGAACTTGCGAACGAATTCATGCCATCAGATGTTTTGTAGCGTTTTGCAGCTACATGACCATCAACATCTTCAATAACAACAATAGCAGAGTCCAAAGCAGCACTGTAGTTATTCACTAAGGGTAATTTCTCAAAGCTATTTGAACCGGTCACTGATGTAGATTTCTGCCATTTCCATACAGCTGCAGAACCCGGATATTCGCGAATGATATCACGTGTACCGATGTTCTTCGGTGTAAACGACAAGGGAATACCATAAGGAGCACTTACGAAAGTAAAAGAAGGACCACCTTCTTTATTCTCAGAGTAAGTAATGTTCCAAAGTGTCTCTGCCAAATTCACGCCATCATCAGCTGATACCATCTGCAAAGAGTACTCATACTGTCCGTTAGTCTGGACACGCCTCAATGACAGAACACGACCGTACTGGTCTGTCAATTGATAAGCTCCACGCTGCTGAACAGTAGTAGCTTGATCACCTTTTTTTGTGTACTTCACGTACGAAGGCGTCGCCGCATTAGCAGTTCCAACAGCTCCGGCGAGCAGCAAGCCCGCCACCAGTGTAGAAAACTTTTTGTTCATAAAACTTGAATTTAAATTAATAAACGCCGTTTCCGGCTGAAGCCGGACATCATATCCAAAATCAGAACTGCCCGAAGCTGAATCGGTGTGCAGCACGGAATCAGTCGGGCAACCGATAAACAGCATAAGGCGATATGCCGTGTCTGTGGATCCGCGGGCCACTGACACGGCTTATCGCCTGAATTATCACATCATCTGGGAGCAAGCGGTGGTGATAAGGTTGTGTGAGGCAATACGCCCGGCGCACTGCCTCACGCTCCTGTCACCACAGCGTCTTATATTAATTTCCTGACCGCTCCATTATTTTGATGACATTGATTTTTGGAACATGAATAAAAGTTTATCTTTTTCGTTCATGCGGATATTATCAGAATAACCGTCTTTTGCTATTTGATACCCGCATGGCTTAACCATAAAAATGCCTAAGCCCTTAGTATATGAACTTACTTCTGAGGCGTAGTCTTTACTTGTATTTAATGGAACTTTCCCTTTGATATGACACCACTCATTATTGCAACTGATGTCTTCAATCTCAGACATCATTTTTTGCAAATCTGTAATAGCTTTGGAACTCGCCTCCTGGGGTATCTGCAACTCAAAACAGAGCATCGGTTCGAGAATGTCCACACCTGACTGTTGCAAAGCCAGCCTGAAGACATAAGGGGTCAGCTGTCTGAAATCAGCAGGTGTGCTTACCGGGCTATAATACTCGGCTTGAGCAAAAGTTACTTTCAAATCTGTAACTTCCCAACCATGTAACCCCGATTGGCAAGACATACGAATCCCTTCAAAAACGGCGTTTTGAAAAGAATGGTTCAGATAACCATAGGAGATGTCACTTTCAATCTGCAACCCTGTTCCTAATGGTAAGGGTTCAATTGTCAACCCTATTGTAGCCCAGTAAGGGTTGGGTGGCACTTCGATCTGAATAATCTTATTGACCTTTTTTACAGGTCGTTCTTTGTAGATAGTCTTGATCTCATCAAAATGGACCTTTATGGAAAATCGCTCTTCCAGCAATGTTTGTATGATTTCCTTTTGGGTCAAACCATATAGCGAGATTTCCAATTCATCGCTATATGAGTTTATGGAAAAGGACAAAGACGGGTCTTCAATCCACAATGTATTCAGAGCGGATATCACCTTGCTTCTCTCTTCGGGCTTGTCCGGTCGGACGGAGGATTTGAGAGCGGGATGCTGATGCGATAACCCTTGAATCAAACAAGGTTCAGCACCTAAATAATCTCCGATTCGAAAATCTTCCATATCCTCTACAATCGCAATATCGTTGGCGCCAACTTCATCAACATTTATCTCTCTGCCCTGATAAATAGTTTTCAGATTTTTAATCTTGATGAATTTTTCCGAATCATTGATTCTAACAACGTCCCGGAGTCTCAGACTTCCGTCAATTACTTTTAGAAAACTTCTTTTATGTCCCTTAGGGTCATGCTCTATCTTATAGAGATAAGCTGAAAGTCTGTTTGAAACTGATGCCGGAGGAAGTATAAAAGAAGTGATGGCGTCCATCAACTCATTGATGCCGATATTGAACATCGCTGATCCATGTAGCACCGGATAGACTTTGGCTTTTGCCACAAGAGCGATTACCGTATTCCAATAATCAGCCGGCGAAATTTCGCTATCCGCCAAATATCGTTCTAATATATTGTCGTCATGGTTGCATACAAATTCTTTGTATTCTTCCTTTATATCTGTTCGGGAGCAAACCGGATAAACCGATCCATCGACAACAGTTTGCATACACAGGACATCTTGCGACAGATTTGTTTTTATATCCAGATACAAACGCTCCAAATTCACACCGGCACGGTCAATCTTATTGATAAATATAATTGTCGGGATTTGCAGCTTTTGTAAAGTGTTGAACAGTAACTTTGTCTGCGCTTGTATGCCTTCCTTTGCGGATAAGATGAGAACTGCTCCATCAAGCATTTTGAATGTCCGCTCCACTTCCGCAATAAAATCCATGTGTCCCGGAGTGTCAATGATATTGCATTTCACCCCATTCCAGATAATAGATGTCGTAGAAGCCCGGACAGTAATTCCTCTACGTTTCTCTATATCCATAGAGTCTGTTATGGTGTCACCATTATCCACGCGGCCGCACTTTTCCGTTGCTCCGCTGGCAAACAGCAGATTCTCGGTTACGGAAGTTTTTCCTGCATCAATGTGAGCAAGAATTCCTAAATTTATAATATTCATTTGGATTAAGCAATAATATACTGCATTAGATGCGTTGTCGGAACGCACCTTTTAATACCTCCTCGTAGCATGATAGAGCTACAGGATTCCTAACTCGTGTTGGTATGTATATTATTACTGCCGCATGGTGACCACAAAATTAGTTATTCCTTAATTCCGCAACACTTTGATTTAACTTTATTTATAAGTTCCTGAGCAACAAAAAGTTGCTCAGGATTTT
>JAFBIU010000056.1 GCA_021531775.1 Parabacteroides distasonis
CTACGTCCGTAAACGGATTCATGTATGTTGCCATAGTTCTTTTGGTTTAAAAATGAATGTCATGCAAACATAGCGATTATTTTGGTTTCTTCCAAGGTTCCGATAGTTTTTTAGGAGTGTCTGCCCCAAAAAATAGGTGGGGTAACCGAGGTAACCGGAGTAACCGGTTGGGATAGCCCGATGAGACCGTCTGGAACCAAACAAAGCCCCTCCTGCTTTTGGACAAGAGAGGCTTGACATTTTCCATCCCAATCAAGAGGGGGGCTCGGTTTCAGAAAAGAGTAAGGTAGTTCGGAATTAGCAATCACCTTCAGAAGAGATTTCAGAAGAGACTTCAGCAGAAACCTGTGAAGAGACCTCGGCAGAGAAGTCGCCCTTCTGCAAGCGGATATGCTTGCCATGCTTGGCGGCCTCGATCAAGAGGGGTACTTGCGCCAAGGTGGCGAAGGCTAACAACAGACCGACGGCTGTCAACACACTACTGTCGATGATGCCGATCGGCGGACAGAAGAAGCCTCCAACAATCAGACTGATGCTCAGCCCTAAGGTAATTCGAAACGTTTTCATTTCCTCGATTTTAAGGGTTCATAATACGGCAAAAGACGCAAGACAACGTGTTGGGTTTAACATCATAGGATTCGAAACTCCAGCTAACAAATTGAAGGGTTGAAGGGGTTAGCCAATAGGGTTAACGAGAAGGGTCTAACGTATTGGAATATGGATCATCAGTTTAGTATATTTGATTTATAATCAAACGGCAAGCATGTTGTATAAAGAGTAGATTGTTCCAAAGTTAAGGGACGAGGGGCTCTGAGGGAGCCAAATGAACCGTATCAGGAAGATTCCTCAGAGCCCCACGGATCAGCTGAACGGAGGAGTTTCAGGATCTGTTCCGGAGCCACCCGTGTTGTCGGAACCGGAACCTCCGGTATTGTCACTTCCGGAGCCACCCGGGTTGTCAGTACCCGAACCTCCGGTATTATCAGAACCGGACCCGCCCGTATCGTCAGAAGGATTCTCCGGATCCTCCACCGTTCCATCGTCGGACGAAGTGATACGTTTGACGACATTTCCATTCCGGTCGTAACAGGTGATGTTGATGGCCGTACGAGCCAGCTCATCCTTGATTTCGACATTCGGGGTGAAGATAACACGACGGGAAGTGATGAGGTTCGTACCAATTTTGTTCACATCGCTCACCGAGCTGGCACGAAGACCGAAACGCATACTGCCCAAACCGGGGATAGCGACCGAATGACCTTCCGTAGCCCAAGCCTTGATGACCTCTCCGATGGCATCCCAGGCTGCATTGATGGATCCTTTGCCGATACCGCTACGGATAGAGGCCTCCTGAATCACCTTGCTTGCGGAGAGTTTGCTGTAGAGATCTGCCTGCATGACGTAGGCCCACTTTTCGGTTGACTTGTCGAACGACACGTTACGCTCGACGGCTTTGACTTTGATTGACATAGCATGATAGGGTTAAAAAGTTGAACAATAGTTGAATCATTTCTCGAGACGATTGCCGAACCACAATCGTTGTGATTTACGCCAACAAAGATACAACATGTTTGTCACGCCACCATCATTTTTCCCACGGGTCGAAGCGCACCCTGCCCGTATGACAACACCTCAGGTTTGAAAAGCTCTTATTCGGAAGATTCCTTGAAAGGGATGGGCGTATCACCCGTCCACTCATAGCGATGCAACTCCGCCCCCTCCTTCACGGACGTCGGATGCACCAAGTAGAAGCTGCCATCGCCCAAAGCGGCTGCTCCGAAGGATCCATAGGGACTCTCCCAGCCGTAAATACCGGTTCGCTCATCATACAGGCCTTGAGGAAACAACGAGAGCGTCTGTCCCTTTTCGCCCCGAGGCATCCCCTTCAGTTCCGTTTCCCGGGGAGCGACTGATCCATCCACCACATAGAGCGTGCGGTTGTTGAAATGCCGCTTCATGCCCCGATAAACAAAGAGCATCCACCAATGATGGCGGGCATCATAGGTCAAGTTCTGTACACCCCAATTCGTATTCCCGGTATAAACGAAGTAGGTTCCAGCGGGTTGCAGGGGTCCCGACTGATGCAGATTCTTCTGCCCCAAGGGGCGTTCATAGCGCGTCGGCCAGTCCGAAATGTCATATTGCAACAACACCTGATAGTCGTTGTCCGTACGTGTCGTATCGCCTCGAATACCATAGGCACAGGTGAGGTAACGTTTGCCGTCGGCCTCTCCAAAAGAGGGACCAAACGAGACGCCATCAATCCCACTGCATCCGTAGCGGTGGGCACGACCCTCCACCGTAGCCTCATAATCGGCCACTACCGTCGGCAAATAGACCGCCTGCATCACCCCCGGTTCCGTATAGTCCATCCCCTCGCGCGTGATCTTCTCACCATCGAAAATGGCGATATACCATGCGTTCGGGAGCTGTTGCTGCACCCCCTCCTGCTTCAGGATTCCACGGCCGATCTCATCCATCTTGTATTCCAACGAGCCATAGACCCGTCCGTCTGCCTCATTAAAGGTCAGGCATCCCAGATGGCCGATCAGTCCGGTGACCGATCCCAACAGTTTCCCCTGCCTATCTGTCTTCACCAACAGGGTCGTGAAAGACAGATAGATGTGTCCTCGTTGCTCATCTACCGCAATGCCTTGGCAGTGTCCTGCCTGGAAAGGGCCTACCGTCAGGGTCTGTGCAGCCAAGAGCAGCCCGACTGCCCAAAAGGCCAACATACTGATATACCTACGCCAACTGATTCGTTTCATACGGAGCACCTCCTTGCTATTCCACCTGTTTTGTATGCCCACCGGCAGTCTCTTCAGATGCTTCTTTTCCATATCTTTACATGCTATACTCATTTTCTATTTTCCAATCCCCCAGCGTACGCTTCTCGGAATCGAAGTTGATACCTACCTTCACGACCGGAAGGCCGCAAAGGGCAAATTTCGAGGCATAGTCATGCAGGTCTATCTGATGCAGAGCCGCCTCGGCACTCTTGTTCAGCTTCAGCTCAAATAGATAGAGCTTCGTTTGTGTCTGCATCACCATATCCACCCGACCCGTCGGGGTATGGACTTCGACATCTACAAAATAGTCGGAAACAAGGGTGAAGATGATGTAGAGAACCTGCTGGAAATGGCCCTCAGAATTCGCATCATGGCAGTAGGGCACCGTACTGAGGAAACTCTTCAGGAGCGTGAGGGCACCATCCAGGTCCTCCTTGTAAAGACAGCGGGCCATGTTGCGGGCCGTATTATTGACAACAAGGGTATTGGACATCACGTATGCCGGAACCAAGGCCTTCGTGAGACCGATGCGCACCTCATTGTTCGGGATACCGAGCGTATAGCTTCGGAAACGCTCGTCGTAATCCTTAATCGTGATGTAACCGCTTTGATACAGGAGGGGCATGATGGTGGTCATCCCTTCCGTTGGGGCATCGAAATCGTCAGCTCCTCCCTCCATCGAACGGATGTCAGCTGGAAGCGTCCCGAATTTCCGGAGCATCTCTACCAGATAGGTAGGGGTGCCCGAAGCAAACCAGTAGCTGTCTATCTTCCTCTTGTTGAAGGCCTGCAAGAGGCTGAAGGGATTGAATACATCGGGCGAAGGCCACGTGAAATGATAGCCATCGTATTGACGCTGGAGCACGTCAAGCGTCTCCTCCCTCGTCCAGCCGTTGGCATCTCCCAACACCTCCAAATAATCCTGCATCCCGTTCATGACCTCCTCTTTCGTAATACCGCATACCCCACCGAACTCCTCATCCATACTGATGTTGGTCAAGTTATTCAGCTCACTGAAGATACTGAGCTGAGAGAACTTCGTGATGCCCGTCAGGAAGACAAACTGCAGATAGGGGTCACAATCCTTCAAGGGGGAATAGAAGTTGCGCATCACATTGCGAAGCACGGGAAGCATCTCACGCTCATGCACCACATCCAGCAACGGGGCGTCATACTCATCGATCAGGATCACCACCTTCCTGCCCGTCTGACGGTACAGATCGAAGATCAGGTTCTTCAGACGGACATTCGCATCCGGAAGGTCCGACGACAGACCGAAGCGACGCTCGTTCTCCGCCAACGCATACAGCAGGTAACGCTCCAGCTGATCCTTCTCCAGATGCTTCCCAGACGCCATGCTGAAGCGCAACACCGGATAGGCCGTCCAATCCTGCTCCAGCTGCTCGATGGCAAGACCCTTGAACAGCTCCCTCCGCCCCTCGAAATAGGACTGCAGCGTGGAGACAAGCAACGACTTGCCGAACCGTCTCGGACGGCTCAGGAAGATGTACTTGCTCAGGTGGATCATGTTCCAGATATAGGACGTCTTGTCCACATAGAACATACCATCCTGGATGATGTCCGAGAATGTCTGTATGCCTACCGGCAGTCTCTTCAGATGCTTCTTTTCCATATCTTTACATGCTATCGAACTTTCGAGGGGCAAGGTACGGAAAAATATCGGAACGGACAAACATGCCGGGAAAAAAGTAGGAAAAAGAGCGCAAACGACCCTGTGCGGTAACCGAGGTAACCCGAGTAACCGCCGGAAGGGCAGAAACCCCATTTTTGCAGCCTCGCGACCCAAATTTTGGAGCATCCCGACTCTGTGCGCCACACCTCACGGGAAACCTCCTCCCCCACCGTCACCCGGTTACCCCGGTTACTCCGGTTACCCCACACGTTTGTATGTAGAGCCGTCGAAAAGCGGTGTGGTATATATATAAATATAATAATATAATATAATATATATATTATATTATTATATACTATACACTACCCCATCCACCGCACGATACAGGCATGTGCGGTAACCGAGGTAACCCGAGTAACCGGAGTCCAAACCGACAGCTTACGGCCCAAGGCAACTTACAGCCAAGACAGCTTACGGTTAATCATTCGAGAGACTGATGGTCGAACGTCCCTGATTGATGAAGGTGATGAGCTTCTCCTGTATCTCGGTCGGAAGGAACAGGTTCAGTTGCTTCTGCTTGAACATATCCGGCTGCGGATCCAACGCTTCGAGCACCTCCTGCTCCAAGGGCCAGCAGATGAACTTGTTCTTGCCGATCATGTGTTCGCCTCGCTTGCCCTCCTTCAACTTGACAATCACGGGATAACCACTCTCGCCGGCCGCTTCCAGGTAGAACATCAGTCGGGCGTTCTCCCGATCCAGCACCATTTCCATCCCATCGGGCGCATAAAGAATCAACCCCGGCATACAGTTGTAGTCGATGCCGATGCTCTTCAACACCTCCCCATACCGGTCCGAGATGGCCGGCAAGTTGGGATAGGGAAAGTAGATCCGCACCTCCCGAATGCCATACTGCTTGTTGGCCTCGATGAAATCCCAGAATTCCGTCGGATGGAATTGCGGATTGATGTCGAAGTGGAGCCCCTCCTGCCGCATCAAGGGCTGGAAGGTGGCGTTCAGGATGCGCCGGACCGTATTCGTGGTGGAGAAGGCCTTCGGGTTGCGCTGGATGGCAATGTGCTGCATATCCTTGCGGTTGTCGATGATGACATGGCAGTTCGGGCCGATCTTGTGTTGGGCCAGCCCGAAGTCCCAGTCGAAGGATTCATCCTTGACATTCTCGATTTTGAACACGATGACCCGGTCCCGATTGTAAAGCACCTTACACCGGTAGCTCTTTCCATTCAGCTGAGGTACCAACTCTCCCGTGGCTAACCGGTCGAGATGCTTCTGCAGGATCTCCTGCTTGTGTGCCTTCAGGTAGTCCATCCGTTGCTGGATGGATTCCTTCGTTTCGAAAAGCGTCGGTTCGGCCTTTTCGAAGGGGGCGAACTCATAGGTATAGACAGGCAATTGTAATTTACGATGACTTCCCATGGCGATTTATTTATTTTGAACGTTTTTGATTACTGGCATATCTAACACATTTCTTTGCAACGCATTAAAGAACTTCTGCGAGATGTTCTTTGACCGGAAGGATGGTTGCGCACTCCAAAGCGAACGCATATAGGTGAACTTTTCAAACCTCAAATCCTTCCATTTGCGGTTGACTTCGCTCGCTTGCATGGCTTTGTCGGGCCCCAAGATTGCATTCATAAGCTTGACCCACGAGGAGACGTTGGGGTCATCCGGATCCCTCAGCCAATCGTTCTGTCTCGCGGAGAACAAATAGGCGATGCGGTCGATACGGTTCTTGAAGAAGATCTTCTCTTCACACAGAGCCACCCATTGCAGCAAGTCGTCCAACGAAATGTCCTTGAACAGTTCGTGAAAGATTCCGACCAGCTGACGGTCTTCCTTGACCGATGCCCCAAGGGATGAATCGTCCGGCTCCGGCTTCGGCAGGCTGCACTTCGGAAACCAGGGGGTACGCTCGATCAGTTTGCCATCCCGTTCCAGGGACTCTTCCTGAATCCGTTGTTCCTGATAGAGGAAGGAATGGACGGGATGCCGGCCGATCAGTTTGAGGAGCTGGACAATGGCCTTCTGGGAATGGAGGGTGGCCGCCTCCTCGGGTTCCGACACCAAGCGGAAGCAGACACAGGTCAGCACACAGACAGTGGTGTAGGCGGCTTCGTTGGCTGACCGCAGGATGATTTCGCCGGCTGGTGTCTCGAACGTACGGTAACGCTCCAACAGGCAGTTGTAGAGATTGAGCACTTCATACTCCAGCTTTTTCATCCTCCCTAACCGATGGGCACAGAACTCGACCACCTCGTGCCACACTTGGGTGGGCGGGAGCTCTCCATAGAGTCGCTGCAGGTAGGACAGCCCGTAAACGAGCGTACAGAAAAGATGGCTATCATAGTATTCTTCTCGTAGTTTCGTCCGTGTTTCTTCATCTAAAAGTATCATTCGTGGTGTTTTTTTAGGTCAATAAATAACTTTTATATTTATGCGGACAAATGTAGGAAAGTAATTTGAAACATCCCCCCTTTCTCGCTCTTTTTTTTAGAAAAAGGACATTTTCGGTTTGGCCCCATAGCAGACCCTAATTCTTGTCACAGAGCAGACCCTAAATTTTGTCACACTGCACCCCTGTCTTCTGCCCCATAACAGTCCCCAAATTTTGTCACACAGCATCCCTGTCTTCTGCCCCATAGCAGCCCCAAATTTTGCCCCATAGCAGCCCCTAAATGCCCCCTAAAAGCC
>JAFBIU010000057.1 GCA_021531775.1 Parabacteroides distasonis
TCTTGGATATCCCCCTTTTTCGTTGTATCTTTGCTCATAAGAACGCCAGTATTAATTTGATTTTTAGCACTATCAATTTAATACATTTCTTGCATATTTGCAAGAAGGGCGTTCTTTTTTTAAGGGGCTATGAATTTTTTAGGATAAATTATTTAGCAAGTTGTATTTAATATGAACAGAGTTATTGAACGCATATACAAGCGTACTACAGAATATTCACATCCATCGCAAGCAACTACTACAGCGAACGCTTTGGATTTGTTGTCGTCAGGTATTTACACCGAGGAGGAAAGGTTTATATTCGAATTGTTGCAAAATGCTGTAGATAGTTTTGATGCTAATGACGATAGAGAGCTTCGTGTAAAAATAGTTCTATTGGACGACCAATTGATCTTTATGCACAATGGTGCGCCTTTTTCGGAAAGAGATTTAGAGGGACTATGCGATATTGGCAACGGTAATAAAATGAATGATGCCGAGAAGATTGGATATAAAGGCATTGGTTTTAAGTCTGTATTTATGCATTCCCATTTAGTTGCCGTATTGACTAATGGAACATGCTTTAAATTTGACAAGAAAGCGTGTGAAAAAATAGTTCGAGAAAAAGGAGCCGAATATATAGGTGTCAAGATGCCTTGGCAAATAATCCCTATGCTAACAGAGACTCCATCGAATATAGATACTAGTGGCTTCAATGTTGTAACTTACATTCAGACATACAACAGAGATTTATTAAGAAAAAAAGTAGAAAAGCTTTTAGCAGACACTCGATTCTTGTTATTCTTGAAGGTAAATAATTTAAGAATATCCTTTTATGATGGAGGTGAGGAAATTCTCAAGTTGTCGAAATCTTATGACAACAATGTATTGACCCTGCTCAAAAACGAAATTCCACAAAACAGATGGCTAATACACTCTAAAGAAGTTAAATTAATTCCTGAGGTTAGAACAGCTATTGATCATGACATTAAAGTTCCTACAAAATTAAAGGAGTCTGAATCTGTCGAGATTTCATTTGCCATAGCATTGGATGAAGAAGGTTGTATTGTGCCTCTTAAAGATGCTGTGATGTATACTTATTTGCCAACATCATATTCGATTGGATTGAACTTTGTAGTTAATGCGAATTTCATTACAGATGCGGGACGTCAGCAAATAGCAAAGGATTGCGCTTGGAATGAATTTATATTTTCTCAAATACCAAGACTCTATCTAAAATGGATTGCAGAAGATATTGCTTTGCGCTATCCTGATTGGTACAAGGTGCTTCCTCACATCTTAGAATCTGAAGATGAACTATCACAAGCATATTCACAGGCATTGAGTGAAGCCATTAAGTGTGTCCCATTTGTAAAAACTATTAATGGGCGTATGGCCCTTGTTAAAAATGCCATATGCGATTATATTGATATAAACTCGAATATTCCGCTTAGCGTACTAAACGATTTCGTGCATGCAAAAATTTCAGAAGAAGCATCTGTGGAATCTTTGGTTTCTTTGGAAATTGGTCGTGCTTTAGAAAAATATGATATTGCTTGTGTAAAAACGGAGCATGCTAAAATATTATTGGAGAAAAGTGAGACATACCTGGCGGATTTATCGGCAGGGGATATCTTGATTTTTTTAATATGGCTTAAAAGATTCTCTGAAACTCAAAGCAAAGGATTTCTGGAATCCTTATCATATGCAAGGATACTTATAGATGAGAATAATTGTTTAATAGAGCCTATCGCGTCATTCTTCCCGTCTGAATATTCGGACAAAAATCCTGATATCACAGAGGATGCTAAAATTATAAAACAAGAGTTGGCTGACCTGTTTGATGAAGACTTATCAAGTTGGCTTAAAAGTATTGGTGCGCAGGAAATGTCTAATATTTCTGTAATCAAATCAGTTATCTGCAAAGAGGGATATATTGATCAAAATAATGCAATAAAAGTAATTCAGTTTATTTTTGATAGTGAACAAAAAGAACACGTTCTTGATGCATTGAGCGAAACCGAAATAGGCACTTTGAAGGTCATGACTAAAAATGGTGTACTTGAAAGTGCAGATACTTTGTTTTTAGACTCCGCTTATGGGATTTATGTAAATGCTGATAATGCTTTTTTAGGTAATTTTTTTGTAAGTCCTAAGTATATAAGAACGGATACCGAGGTAGAGAAATGGCAACATTTCTTCAAAAAGATTGGTGTTAATACCAATATTGGGATTAAATGTAGAAGGTTTAACCAAGACACATCGCTTTATAGTTCGCTTTCAACATATGTGGATTATTGTAAGAGGAACGAAAAAAACTATGGATACTCGATTCATACTGCAGGCTATTTTGTTCATATTTATATTCAAGCACAATTGCCCCCGATTCTGAATTTTGTTTCTGACTCTTTTTCTTCTTGCCTTTTTGTCTGGAGTAATGTGATGGCATTTCCATTGCATCTTGAGGAGAAGAAGGATTATATAGCAGGCCACACAGGATGGGGGTATTATGCCTATGGATACTTCAAAGATAATGTTGAAGGACATCGTTATTTGGGCGAGTTATTGCTGCCGTATATTTTGCGTAGTAAAAATATTTTGCCAGGGACGGATGGGCGGTTACATAAATCAACGGAACTATTGGCTCCAACCGATGATAATTTCCAATTATGTGGACACTATCTACCAACATTAGATTTGGATTGTAAAATTCATCTTGATTGGCTTGAAATTACCAAATTTAAAACGCAACTCGAACTTACAGACTATTTAACTATTCTTTCTGCTATTAGCCAAGAACAGAATACTATTAAAGAAAATAGGGAACGTATTAATCGGATCTATGAACGAATGTCTGATAATTGGGATTTCAGTCCTAATAGTACAGACTATATTCAGTTGCAAAATTGGGGAAAGAACCATAAGCTACTTTCTAAGGAAGGTCAATTTGAATACCCGTCATCATTATATCTTCTTTCTTCTCATCTTTCTGGTGTTGACTTAAATAATCAAGTATATCATAGCAAGCATTTGGAGAACTCAAGATTTGCTTCGATGATGGAAGCTTTAGGCGTAAATATAATTACAGACCATCGAGTAAATGGATTAGAAGATGCTATCATTGACTACGATGTAACTAATATGCTACTCCATAAATGTGATTTTCTTACAGCTGTTGTAGGGAACGATGCTTTTACTAAAGAAACCTGGAGTGAGGCCAAAGCAAAAATGGGAAATGCTATTAGCAATTTAAGTTTCTATAAAGTTGATAGCATTTGTATATGCTATGGAAATCAAGAATTTGAGAAAACTGTATATTCTAAAGATACGGAATTTTATTATGTAGGAAAATTCGGCTTGGCAAACCAGGAATTATTGCACGGAGATATTATGAAGGTTATAGATTTTCCACAGAAAGCCCGTACAATATTCTTGACAATTCTTCAAATGACCGATTTGGTAGAACTTAAGGAATATCTTGAGCAAAAGGGTTATGATACATCGTTTATAATAGAGCCTCAAGAGATTGTCGCAATAGAAACATCTGGTAACGCTGTCGTTATGAGTGGTCAAGACGGGTCAATGGGAGGACTTACTCGAGAGGAAATGCGAAATGCACTTGTAGAGGCTAAGGATGTCATACTTGATAGACTCATGCATGATGGATTTGATATTTCACAAATAGAATGGGATGGTTGGACTTGCATTGATGGCGTAAAGAAGGACGGAGTTGAGTATCCTCTTGTAATACGAAGTAACAAGAGCCAACGCAACACATGTCTCTCGCCAATGGATTGGAATCAATTAATGAAACCAAATGCGATGTTCGCTGTTGTAACCAATAATGGTATAGGCACAATAAGTCTTAGAGAGATACTTAGGTCAAAAGAGAAAATATCAATTCAATTCTCTTCTGAGAACATTGAAAATTCTGAGCATATTAAAGAACTGTCGCAAGTATTTGCTTATTTCAAAGGCATACAGTTTAATTTTGATAGTTATATTCATCCTGTTGTAAACCAATGGGAGAGATTTGTTGTCCCAGAACAATCAACAGGTGAGTTGCCTGTAGCAGTATCAACTAATGCTTTGCCTGAATAATGGATAATAGACAAAGACATCAGAAATTCCTAAACATGGAATTAATTGCTCTAACTGAAGATTTTGATAAAAAGTTTTCAGCCGAAGCTCTTTACCTTTTAAATGAAAGTGAAGAGTTATTTATGGGGCAATTTATAAAATTTGAAGACGGCGAAATGATTGTTAAATTCCGTGCGACTAGGGCATTCCCACGCAAAGGAGAATATGTGCAAGCAATGTATTTGCCGTCTAGAATGCAGGATTACAGATTGTGGAATAATACAACATATGAAGACCTTTTCAAAAATCGACTAAAAGGGACTGAGGCTGTTTGTCTTTGGCAAACGAAATCTAACGAAGAAGGCTTTGTTATTCTTGGATTTAGGGGAATCGACCTAGATTTTGCACAATACATAGGTCAGGCTCCAGGTGCCTTAATTGTCTTTGGACCAAATAAACCTCCAATGGATTATCTTGCAAATTTGTATAGACTACTTCATGATGTTTATAGCCCGTCTGTTAATAATTTGATAGATTACAACTATGTTAAGGTCTCTAATCCACCAATATTAATTAAAGAAGGTAAACCCTCAAATTTTGTATATCAACAAATAAACGCGTCTCAAATTACAATATTGCAAGGCCCTCCCGGTACAGGGAAAACGCAACTTATAGCAGAGTTGTGTGCAAGATTATGCTCGGAAGGAAAATCTGTATTAATAACAGCACTCACGAATAGAGCTTTGATAGAAGTTGCATCAAAGAAAACTTCTCTTGAACTATTGGAGAAAGGTTGCATTTTGAAGTCAAACTTAACTGTGGATGAACAAAAGGAACTTCCTTTATTAAAGCCGCTCAAGCAGATTCTTCCTATTAAAGGTGCTCTAACGATGGCGACATATTACATTGTCAGCGGATTCGCTGCAGACCTTACTGAAGAAGGTGTTTTTGATGTTGTAATTATGGACGAGGCTAGTCAAGCATTGCTGGCAATGTTTGCCGCAGCTAATAAGATAGGTAAAAAACAACTGTGGGTTGGTGATATAGCTCAATTGGGGCCAGTATTATCACTCAACAATGACAGGGTTTTAGCAAATTCGTTCGAGGATTTTAAGGACGGCTTGCATACTCTAACAACAAAGAGGATGTATCCTGTGTATCAACTTACAGCGACTTATAGGCTCACTCAGCGTAATGCGGATTATACAGGATTATTCTATAGTGGCACTCTTGTGTCTAGATCATCAGAAGAACTCGTTATGCCGAGTGCTTTGTCGCGTATTTTACATACAGCGGGTGGTCCAACATTGATTCTCACTGACATGGAAGTTGGAGATGCAGCTCCAAAATATGCAGTAGACATGGCTACATATATAGCTCATTCTGTTGTCAATGAATGTCCTAAGGCGGATATGGCAGTATTAACATGTTTGCGCAAAACAACAAGAGCTCTTCAGAAAGCAATTGCATTAAGACTTGGATTGGGTAATAAGGTATTAATTGAGACTATTGCTAGAGTTCAAGGATTAACTACAGATATTACAATTTTATTTATTCCAAATGCTTCGTTGAACCGATGCCTTGAATCTCGGTTGTTTAATGTTGCTACTAGTAGAGCTAAAAGTCATACAATAATAATTGCAGATAAAAATATTTTAAAATACGCCCAAATGTCACCTGAAGTAAGGTCTTTTCTTGAGAAATTACAAATAGAATCGTCTATTTATGTACCACAGAAGTTGGGATTCCTGGAACTGACACAGTATGGTTCATAGGATGATAGCACATAGGATGTATGAATTTAGGAAAATTTCCTATGTGTTTTCCTAAGTCATTTCCTAAGTTGGTTGATGCTAATCTCGAAATTAAGGGTGAATTAGGTGAATAACTCATGAGGAGTGTCGTTACCAAAAATGCTAATTCGACAATTATAATTGTCAGAATCGACATCGGCAAAATCCGTCATTCTTTCAGTCGTTTTTCGCCCACGGCTTGCCGTTTCGAAGTGGATAGCCCCTCGTCCATTTTTGATGGGCGGGGTATTAGGCTACCCCACTTCGTTTTTAGTGGACACTTGGCAAGCCAATGTTGCTGCTCTTTTGCCGTTTCCTGCATTGGACAATGGACTAGCATGCAGATGTAATTCTCATTTCCAAAATTGAGAATAAAGGCTCTGTAACGAATTGTGTGGGTAATCTGGCAAAAACGGAGCAGACTGTTACAGCAAAAACGGCCATGCTGTTACAGTTCTGACGGTGCAAAGTTAGTGTTTTTTTCTTAAACTATCTCCTTTCAATGTAAATCTAGAAGCGGTATTGACCACTCTATCTAAAATGGCATCCGCTGCCGAGACATTACTATCAAGCGTTTCATACCAGTTTGCTACGGGCAGCTGACTTGCAAAGATGGTAGACTTGTTGCCGTATCTGTCTTCTATGATTTCCATAAGATCGAGCACCTGTTCAGCGGTGAGCTTCTTTATGGCAAAGTCATCGAGTATCAGCAGGTCATACTGCGAGAGTCTTTCGAAGAGTTTAGGGAGCCTGCTTTCTATACGTGCCATTGTAAGCTCCTCAAAGAGTTTCATCACATTGTAATAGCGGACCTTGTATCCACATAGGCAGGCATGGTAGCCAAGGGCAGATGCCAGCCAGCTCTTGCCTGTACTGACAATAGCGCTGAATCGGTACCAAGCGTAGCACTGTAAACGGTACCATTGTAGCACTGCAATCGGTACCGT
>JAFBIU010000058.1 GCA_021531775.1 Parabacteroides distasonis
CATTCCGTAGGGGATGCGTTTTACCTCCTCTTGCACCTTGCTATCTTCCATATCCTTGACACCTTTGATTTGAGATGGCTAATGTACGACTTTTTATCCGTTCACCCAAACTTTCCTCGCTATCTTCCAAAAAACACCATATGATAAGAAGCAGAGAGATGTAGAAATTGTTGGTCCAAATGACATACGAGATATTGTTTTGAACAAACTAATGATTATGTGTTTTGGATATTTTGAGATGGTATAAATATAACATCAATTAGGTATGACCAACCTGAGGATCAATAACAAAAGGATAAGATGAAGGTTGTGTGATCGCCTGCATCTGCTGTTACTGGCAGATGAAACGTAAACTCATGGTTCCTGACAGCTTCACGCATCAGTCGGGCGCGTAACTTCAGTTTATTCTGGTGGTGAAAGAAGAACACTAAGCCAGCCAAGATAAGGACAATGATGTCAACCGCCTCCTGTACCAATGTTGTCAGTATATTTGCTGGTTTAGTAAGAGTCAGTATGCGGTCGAACACACCATCCAGACATATTTCAAGCGTTGTAAAGATAGACGTATGTCATCTACAACGAGTATTGTTCCGTAGTTTGCCATTGCTTAGAGTTCATATAAATCGTTCAATTGTATATCTGCCTGCACCTCACCCCAATGCTCATTTTGCACCAGTCCATCAGTTGTGATCATAATAGAATGTACAGCGCTTTTAGTACCTGTCACACTTTGGAAAACATTTCGCTTTCGTGCAAGTTCCTCAGCATAATCGGATGTAATTGCATATGGTTCCTTTGAATATTTCATCTCGCAAACATCTATAATGCCATCACTGCGATCTATTAAAAGATCAATCTGAACGCCACGTCTGTTCTCCTTTTCATTAGGGAGACAACGCCAAGCATACTCATTTGTCAATATTCCACTGATACCCAGCTTTTTCTTGATCTGGTCCGTATGCCAAAGGCAAGCACGTTCAAAAGCCAAACCACACCATGTGTTGTATTTGGGACTTCCAAGCATTGTCTTCCAATAGTTTGAGCCTTGACGCGAACCATCAATAAATTCGTAATAGAATAGAGTATAGTGGTCTATCAACTGGAAGATGTCCGACTTGGTTCGATACCCCATCATGGTGTAACTGCGGATGAATCCACACCATTCCAAATCATTCAGAATATCAGTGAAAGAACCGTTATCATCAAAGCCACCAGCTTCAAGAAGCTCCAGTCGAGTCATTCCCATCTTCTTTTTTGCCAGCAATTCTATCACCTTAATGTATGGTTCTGGTTTCTTGAACAGTGAAGCATACAGCATTTCAAACTCATCATGCAGTTCCCCATCAGATGAGAATATCAGTCTGTCAACCTCTTGAGTGATGCTTGCTCCTTTTTGCAGAAGACTCCAGTAATAAGGTACACCACCGAATATCATGTAGGCTTCAAGCATCTGCTTGCGATTTAATACTAAACCTCTAGACTGTGCTAACTTCTCACACAATCCCAATGGGAATGGCTTGAGAGATATACGATGATTCAAACGATTGTGCAGACCTCCTTTGTTTTTGATAATCTTCTTTACCATCCATGATGTACTGCTTCCGCACACTACAAAAACAATATCTTTGCGAGCGGATGCCCAATCATTCCAAAGCGACTCCAATTCTGACAAGAAACCAGAGCGTGGTGCATCCATCCATGGAAGTTCATCAAGGAATATCACTTTCTTACCTTCAGGAAGGTTTGTGATGAAGCGCTTAAGTTCGCTGAAAGCATCCCCCCAATTGGTTAATTCTGGTGTATCTTTCTGACCATGTTCTTTTAATGTCCTGCGGAATCTCACCAATTGCTTTCTTGCTGTCAATTTTGCTGCACCAGTAAACTGGAAGTCGAATTTGTACCCGTAAGCTTCTCGTATAAGAAAGGTCTTGCCTACACGACGTCTTCCATACACAGCAATAAACTGTGAATACTCTTCAGAAAGAGCGTTCAGCAGTAGTTGTTTTTCTTTCTCTCTACCTATAAGCATTGTCGTAATGTCTATAATTTGGTACAAAGGTAATAATTTTCGTGCAAAAACGTGCGGAAACTAATAAATAATTTATGTTTCCGCTGATTTACTAACGTTTTTATCAAGCAAACTACTCAATTCATCCTGCCCAATATGACATTTGGCGCATCAAATACACCAACTTATAAGGCCTTGCTTCTCAAAAGTGTATTATTTTAACCTAAAAATTCATAGCCCCTTAAAAAAAGAACGCCCTTCTTGCAAATATGCAAGAAATGTATTAAATTTATAGTGCTAAAAATCAAATTAATACTGGCGTTCTTATGAGCAAAGATACAACGAAAAAGGGGGATATCCAAGAAAAAAATCTTTTTTCTTTTTCAGACGTGCTCCCTGACAAGAAAATCCAGGTCGATTTCAATGCTCCGGACCTATCGTCGAATGGAGGGCTGGTGCTTGTCGGCCTCATGAAAGAAAGCATCGCCCGGAAGGTCGCGCGCCTGATTCCGGATCACAGGAATCAGCTTTTTGTGCAGCATTCCTATGAAGAGATGGTATGTCAACGTGTCGGGCATATGGACTGGACCAGAACGCATCTTTATGTGAAGTTCACCACCGGCCTGTCGGGCAATCCCGTGCTGATGAAGAAGATAGACAAGCAATTGCGTCGTGCCAAGGGGGATTTCGAACGTCACCACGCTGACGTACGCCGTTACTACAGCTTCGAGTACAAAGCCAAGTCATGGACATACAAGCAGAGGGTAATTGCAAAAATCGAAGTCACCGACAAGGGTGTCAACATCAGGTTCATTGTCACAAGCAACCGCAATAACAAGCCAGAGACCGTGTACCGGCGTTACTGCAAACGCGGCACATGAGCGCCGTCTTCATAACCGAGAAAAAGACATTTGTAAGATTCAGTTTCTCTCCACACCATCGGCACCTTGAGGCGATCTCACAAGCTTTGACGAGTCTGTCCGCCTGACAAACAGAAACAGTCCGATAGTAAGATGTGTCCGATGCTGCAATCGGACTGAAACGGCATGTCCGTTCAATATAAATGTGGATATAATCAGGCATCCCAATGTCAAAAATAAAGTGTTTTGAGATGATTATCGCACTTCTTCAGGCTATTTTCCGATAACGGACCTTCGTCAGATATACAGAATATGGCCTTGCGCATTTTAACTCACTCAACGACACCCCCTATGAATAATGTAGGTTAAAGCCAGGCAGCAGCAAGCTGAAAGAACTGGAAGCTGACAACCGCACCCTGCAAGGCGAGGTTGCCGCCCGTGACGAAAGCATCGAACTGTTGCAACGGCAGATACAGCGGCAGCAGGAGGAACACCAACGGCAGCTTATGGAACTGCAAGCCAAGCACCGCAGGGAATTGTCGGACAAGGAAGCGGAACACCAAAAGGAAGTGTCATTCCTGAAATCCATCATCCAAAAAGCCAAGAAGTGGTTTCCGCTGTTCCAAGAGTTGGTGTACATGGAGAAGTTCTGCCTTAAAGTCGGCTTCAACGAGCGGCAGACCGCCACGCTCATCAACGGCAAACCGCTGTTCTACGAGGGCGAGCTCTATTCGGAAGAGCACAGGCGGAAGTTCACGACCGAGGAAGCAGGCTTCCAAGTGGTAAAAGACCCGAAAGACAAGTCCAAGCTTACACTTGCCATTAACGGGCAAGTGATTGGAGAGTGGTTCAAGGAGCAGTTTGGCAGGCTGTTCTCATCCGTTAAAAGGACGGTTGAACCGCTTAGGAGAGGCAAGGGCATGGGATTATAAACAATACCAACGGAAGAATAGCAAGTCTGTGTTTGGGGCAGACCAAAACCGCTTGCTATCCTCAGTTGGTTGAAACGTCATTTTATTTGTGCCCGAATCCTACTCAAACTTGCCTGTGTGATGCCTAAATAGGTGGCGATACTTCCTAACGGCAACCGCTGTAACAAATCAGGCTCTTTCTCCAACAACTCGTGATACCGTTCCGAGGCGACGGCTGACAACATGGAAATCAGCCGTTCCTCGGCAGCAAGCAGTTCCATTTCCGCATAACGCCGTCCCCAATTGGCTATGTGCAAATCCTCCAAGAATAACTCTTTCAGTTTTTTCCTTTCCAATACATATAAGACAGAATTTTCCATCAGCTCCATTGTTTCATACCCCGGTTCGTCATTCACATATCCTTTCATGGAAACAATAGTCGCCCCTTCCTTGCCGACCCAAAAGGTAATTTCTTTCCCCTCTACCGAAGTATAGGCGCGGACAATGCCTTTCTTGATGAAAAAGATGTCTTTTTCTATCTTGCCATATTCCAACACTTGGAATCCTTTTGGGTATGAGACTTCCGTCAGGCATTGCCGCAACTTGTCCAAAGACGCATCTGGCATGGCATATCTCTGGTTGATGATTTCCTTTATATCCATAAGTCATTTTTGTGGTACAAAAATATAAAATAGTGCACAGAAACAGCTGCTAACGGCTGTTTTTTGTCAAATGCAAAATCCGTTTTTACCAAATGTAAAAAACGGTTAGAAATTACTTGCTTACTTTTGCACCCGAATTTAATAAATCATAGGTATGAATTGGATAATTTTATTTTTGGCAGGATTGTTTGAGGTAAGCCTTACATTCTGCTTGGGAAAAACGAGAGAGGCATCAGGTATTGGTTTTTATCTGTGGGGAAGCGGTTTCTTGGCTTCCACGGTATTGAGTATGGCATTACTTGCCAAAGCGGTTCAGACTTTGCCTTTGGGCACGGCATACGCCATTTGGACGGGTATCGGAGCGGTCGGCACGGTCTTGATTGGGATATTCATTTTCAAAGAGCCGGCCACTCCCATACGGCTTTTCTTCCTGTTCACGCTCATTGCCTCCTTGATTGGATTGAAAGTTGTGTCATACTGAAAGGAGGAATAAATGATGAAATATGAATTGAGAGAAAACCACGGCATTCCGGCACCTCTGCTGGCTCTGATGGCAGTCGCTACCGGGCTTTCCGTTGCCAACTGCTACTACAACCAGCCTTTGTTGGGCAGCATGGCAAAGGATTTTGGGGTAAGCGACTTTTCTGCCAGCATAGTTGCGACATTGACCCAGATAGGTTATGTAGTCGGACTTGTGTTTGTCATTCCGCTTGGCGATTTGGTTTCACGAAAGCAGCTGATATTGACCAATTATATCATTTCATCGTGCGCATTGCTTGCCATAGCACTTGCCCCTAACATCTATTGGGTGTGGGGCACATCCTTGCTTGCCGGAGCATCTTCGGTTATGCCGCAGTTCTTCATCCCGTTGGTGTCTTTCCATTCAGCACCAGCACACAAGGTACGCAACGTGGGGATTATACAGTCCTGTTTGCTCATAGGCATTCTTGGCTCACGGATGTTAAGTGGTTTCCTGGCTGATATGTGGGGATGGCATTCCGTCTATTTTGTGGCTTGTGTGTTTATGCTCGGATGCTTTCTTATGATTTACAAGATGCTTCCCGTTCTGCCTGCTCGTTCAAGTGAAAATTATGCGGGTCTGATGAAATCCTTGTTGCGTCTGCTTGCCAAATACCCGTACTTGCGTATCGCTTCGTTGAGGGCGGCATTGGCTTATGGCTCGTTCTTTGCGTTGTGGAGTTGCCTTGCTTTCCGGATGAAGCAAGAGCCATTCTTTGCGGATGACGATATTATCGGGGCACTCGGTTTGTGCGGATTGGCAGGTGCGTCTACGGTTGTATTCATTAGCGGCTATGTCCAGAAGTACGGCGTAAGGTTCTTCTCCATTGTCGGGGGATGTGTTATCTTGGCTGCATGGTTGTTGGCATTTTTTGGAAATGACAGCTACTTGTGGATGATAATCGCCATCCTTTTGATTGATGCAGGAATGCAATGCATCCATTTATCAAATCAGACCAGCGTGGTCACCCTCGACGCATCCGCCATCAACCGAGTCAATACCGTTTATATGACCATCTACTTCCTGGGCGGTTCTGCTGGTACGTTCGTTTCAGGTCTGTTTTGGCAACATTACGGATGGGCAGGCGTGGTAGGAGTAGGAGTTGCCTTTACCGTGGCTTCCTTGTTCGTTAATTGCTTCCAACCAAGACTGCATAAGGATGAATGCTCAATATTCTAACTAAAATAATTTTTGGAATGTGATGCTCGGACGTTTCCGGCCTCGCTTGGCCTTCTACTGCTACATATCAAGACTTTGGAGCCCAACATGTATTCCGAGACAAATATAAGCGAAAAAGCTATTGTTGCTGACAGAACTTCAAAAAAAATCTTCGGTTCCTCGTTTTGATGGCAAAATAACAACCTTGCTGTGCCAAATCCTGACACAGCCACGCTTATTCTTTCCTATAAAATAGATTTTGCATACGTGATATCCGAATCGCATCACTAAGGGACATACCTGCCCAGCATTTGCCGAAGCATACCGATGATCTGATTGCGAAACTCCTCCGGTGACAATACCTCTATCTGCTCCCGATTCCAAAGCAACTGTTGCACAAAGTCGTAGCTGGGACGAACAA
>JAFBIU010000059.1 GCA_021531775.1 Parabacteroides distasonis
TGATGATATCTATTTTAAAGGTTACACATCAAAAATATCACATACGATAACGCTCTATTTGGCACGTATGCTGCTTGGTCTCCTTATCGTAGTTGATGCCCACGAGGAGGATGTTGCCTGTGTAGTCGGCAATCTTGGCAGGATAGTTTTTCTGCTTGATCTGCTGGATGGCCGTATCGGTGGACTGGTTGAACTTCAACTCGATGACGAGGGCAGGCTTCGAAACGTTGCGACGGGGAATCATCACCAAGTCGGCATAGTCTTTGCCGGTGGCATATTCACGATGAATAATGTACTCGTTCTTGGCCCAGATATAGGCGATGGAGAGCACGCAGGCAAGCGAGTTCTCGTCGTTGTAGGCCAGGATGCTGGTGTTCTCATCGTGGGCCAGGTCGATGGCTTTAGCCACAGCTTGTTCGTTGCCGGAGAGAGTGGCTTCGAGAAGATCTTGAGAGTTTTCCAAAGCTTTTGCCAATTGCGTCCAGGCTGTGGCATTGACCGCATTGTTCATCTCGTCTGCCACCTCCTTGTTAGGAATGTAGCACTTGTTCGTATCACGGTCGTATGACAGGTAGCCAAGATGTATCAGTACGGTCAGGACATCGTTTCTGCTGTTGACCATATGCATATCATTTTGGAACGTAGTTGTGGTCACAGGAACAGGCTCTCCCGAAAGCATCCGGATGATGTCATCCTTCAGTCCATCGAAATTCATCTGGATATAGGTGACGACGGAGTCATAGGCACCGGTGGTAGTCCAGTAACTGCGATACTCTTCGTCATCAATCGCTCTCATGACAGAATAGGGATTGAACATGCGGAATGCCTTGCCTATGCGATAGCCGTCATACCATCGTTCCATCTCGTTCATATCCAATTCGTATGTCTCGCAAAGCGTCTCCACTTCGTCATGAGTGAATCCAAGAGCTTCTGCCATTTTACCTGGCCTAATCATCGAATACTCACGGAAATTATTCAATGCAGACTCGGTATTGTATTTCTTGATGGGCAAAATACCCGTGAGGTATGCACCAGCGAACACACGGTCCGAATCCTGAGTCTTGAACAGACGGCGAAGCAACATGACGTATTCGTCAAGGATGGTCGGAGTGATGCATTCAGGATCACCCTTCATCTTTTGCCGGTTCGGAAACTCACGGCAGATAGCATCCCATTCGTCGATGATGAAGAAGAATTTCTCTCCCGTGGCATTATGAATGGCAGATAATACGCCCATCAGATCAGTTGTCTCAGAATAGTCAACTCCTAAAAAACTCTTCTTTAGTTCAGAACACATTTCATTCTGAATGTTACGCACGATATTCGTTCGGAGTTCGGGACGAGCCGTGAATGATGTCACATCCAGATAGAGCACACTGTACTTGTTCAGATAGGTCTCGAAAGACTTGTCTTTCTCGGCATTCAGCCCCACGAACAACTCCCGCGAGTCGCACGACTTGTCGTAGTAGGCACATAGCATCTTGGCTGCCATCGACTTGCCGAATCGGCGGCAGCGGGTCACACAACTGTAACGGTTCTCCGAATTGAGTGTCGCGTTGATCAGCGGGATCAACGATGTCTTATCGACATATTCGTGAGCCACGATGTCACGGAAAGCATTATTACCTTTATTGATGTATGTACCCATAGTATCTTGTCTTTTGCGGGAGGCACACGCCCCCAATCCGTTTCAAAGGTAATGGTTTTATCTGTGACAGCCAACGAATTTTGTTCGATCACATACAAAATTATTGTAATTGTGATGATCATCCCTTCCTTCCAACATCCTACCTAAATCCTCCGATCTGTTCAGGCAGAAAAAGCGACGTCACAGCGAAGGAAGAGCGAAGGCACTGGCCGCTACTTAGGACGACCGTCTGTCTTCACTGATGACCTGCTACAGGCATAAGTGAAGACTACTTCGGAAGTCCTTCGATAGCCTTTCGAGACAGTTCATCTGCTAAAGTCGGACAGCGACCTCCTTTTTTTGCAACAAGGTGTTACGTTACGCTTCGTGATCAAACAGAATAAACATTTATATATCAATTATATATCGCCTATACAGAGCGTAACACTCGTAACGTAACACTTGTAAAAAAAAGGATTATCCTGTCTTTTCCTGGAAAAAGTTGAATGGATTTGTACTATAAGCCTAGGTTCAGTTGAATGTTTTTGCCCTAGGCTTGGTTAATCTACAAAGCAAAAGAAACCAGTTTCTCCTCAGGATCTTCTATGATGGCATACCCCCGATGATGAGACTCATCAATGGTCAGGCATAAAATACGCTTGTCAGAACAGAGCCGTTTGACCGGATTCCCATCCCAATCGACCACCCAAATGTCACGGTTCCGCTTATTCGTTTGAGACTGTGCCACTAAATACAGATATTCTGTGGTGACTGCCATTTCTGTAACACACAAGTCCGATCCGGAACGTAGCTTCGTTGTGATAAATCCTTCCGTATTGTAGTCATATTGATACTTTCCCAGCTGAATCTGGCGATACACCTGAGGGATTGTTGCTTTTTCGGGATTATACTGATAGATGTCCAACGCATATCCTGAACAGGAAGCAAACCGATGCAGTGCGTCATTCCGTCCGAAAAAGCATTGGTGAAACATCGCTTTGGCATCATCCGGAATATCCTCTTCCTCTTCCCAATAGTTCGGATACGAACCGAATGTCTGCAACTGATCCGAAGAGGTATCCAACCAGGCATACCGTTGTTTCCCCCATAATCCGGAAAAGACAAATTGTGTCTCGGTCAAAGGCAGGAAGCAATCGCTTTGTGAAGGCAGTTGATAGATTTTCTCAACACGATCGGCATGATCGGCAGATACCCGGTACAGCGAGAAAAGAGGACGACTGACCACGAAAAGGTCATCACCCACCGTTTGCAGATCCAAAGGAGGGAATAATTCCCCCGGGCCTTCCCCCTTGGAGATCATCTTCTGCTTGATCCGTCTCGTCCCAACATCATAGACGGATATCAACGTGTCTCCATGGAAATTATTCACATACAAATTCCCCTTGATCCACTTCAACTGGACGGTAACACCCAACAACTCCGGATAATCAACCGGCTGAAATTCAATTGTCTCTTCCTTTTCGAATGACAAGGATGCCGTTTTCTCCTGACATCCACCTAAGCCAAGTAGTAAAGCTACTAATATGAATACGTTCTTTTTCATAACCAATCTTACATAATACCATTCATATCCAAGTACCCAAACTGGATATCATCATTGAAACTGAAAATGATACGGTTCATCTCCTCATCGTAGCAAAAGTCATTGATTCGATAACCCGTTTCCAGTGTCTGGATGTAGTCTCCATCCAACGTAAAGAGGATCAATTTGGTACCCCATGCCGCCAACGGATTCTCGGGGGTCTCATCAGTGGATTCCCCTTTGTATCCACACACAATCTTATCTTTACAGATTTGGGGTAGTAATTCAAAATACTCTACATGTCGTTGCCATCCGTCTGAAGGTTCATCTCCCCGGATATTATACTTCAACGAACCGTCATCCAGATTTCGGATCACCAACAGATTCTGACGATGGTAATTCTCGACAAGCAGGTTGTATCTCGATGAAATGGCCATTTTATATCGTTTCGTTTTTATTTCCGGATGAAGATCTGTCAATGGAACAAATTCACCAGTTTGCAAGTTCCACTTGGCCGTATATTGGTTGAAACCATACGTACCGGTTGGCTTCATAATTATTGAATAGGCGATTGTATCGTTGAGTAAACAGGTACGTACAGGGAACTCTGTTCCATTCAATCGATAGGCTACTTGTGGAACAAAGTCTGGATCATGTAAAAGGCTATCTATATTGTATTTGAAAAATACAAATTTTCCATAGTCTTCAACGAAAAACAACGAATCCGAGAATAGAACAGGTCCCAAGTTGGCGATTTCTGCAGGACCTTGTCCGTGTGGGGCAGTACTGACTAAATGGGTAAAATCCCTTTTGTCGAAAATATGAATTTGAAGATCTGAAGATTTACTATCTGCAATAATGAATTTGTCTTCATGCATATAAACAGCGCACATATTATTGCACAATACGCTATCCATCGGAATCTCTACAATCTTTGCCTTCACATTGACAATATTATCACGACTCTTCTGATACTTCTCTGTTGATGGTTGGGAACAGGCATGGATAACCATCCACAATATCCCAACAAACAAAAATTTGTATTTCATATATAATCCTCCCTATACATATTCAAACCCCTCAATCGTTCCCGTCTCGGAAGATGCGTTCCACCTCCTTATTCGGGAAGTCCAACAGAAAGGTGTTCCACCGAGGATTGTGGCCTTTGATTGTCAGATAACCGCTCTGGTAGATCATCGATAATGGTTCCTCTACATCGCCACTGAACTCTTCGGGAAAATAGTACTGGCCTATTGTTTTTTTCAATTGTCCACTGAAATGGTTCAACAGACGAATTGGATCAGACGATGCATTGGATTTGGACCAATAGTCAGCTATCTGTTTATACTTGAAACAATGCATGAGGCTGAATGGGTTAAATATTTCTGTCATCTCATCGCTGAAATGATAGCCTCCGTATTGTTCGTTCAAGACTTTGAGAGTCTCTTCTGCCGTCCATCCCATGGCTTCTGACAATTGACGGATGGGGTCGGCAAAGACCGTCAACAACTCCTTTTGGGTGATCCCGCAAAGCGAATCATAAGCGTAATGCATACTCAAATCACGTGCGTTGTTGAACCCGCTGAAAGGTGTCGATGGTAAAATGTTTCCGACATCCGTCAGAAAGACGAAATGCAAATGAGCGTCTGCACCTTTGAAGACGGAATAAAAGCTATTGAGAAAACTGCGATGGTGCTTTTCCAAAAGTTCTTCCTGTCCATCCTCTCTGATTTTCGTATCTGCATGCAGGACGTCCAGAATAGGTTTGTAGGCTCCATCGATCAGGACTACTGCTCCTCTGCCAGTCTGTTTATGGGCCTGTTCCAGCACGTAAGCAAAGCGGCTGCCAATGAGGTCTGAATAAGGAAACTTTCCATAGATGTTTTCCCAAGAGGTAACATATCTTTCAATTACTTCCTCCAATTTACCTGCCTCCGTAAAGTCTGCATTATTGAAGTCAATATGAAACACGGGGTATTCGAACCAGTCCTGTTCCAATTGCTCCATGGCCAATCCCTTGAACAGTTCCTTATGTCCCAAGAAATAGTGTTCAAGCGTAGAGACAAGCAGACTCTTGCCGAACCGTCGGGGACGGCTCAGAAAATAGATACTGCCTGTCGTGACCAACTGGTAGATCAGGGCGGTCTTATCTACATACACATATCCCTCGTTACGGATACGGTCAAAACTCTGGATGCCGATTGGATATTTCATTGTCTTATCTCCTTCTTTTTATCTGTAGGGCAAATGTAAGGATTATTTGGGGAAACCGAACAACCCGACAGCAATTATTGCCAAGAACAACAGAATGACTACAATATTCCATTCTCAGTAGTATTCTTCATACACCTTTGACCTACTTGGTACTACTATGTCTGCACCAAGCAACAGACATGAGATTACTTTGGACATGG
>JAFBIU010000005.1 GCA_021531775.1 Parabacteroides distasonis
AAAAGGCGGAATACCCCCACTAAGGTACTCATGAACTCTGAGATAGGCAATACACGGATCACCGAATACTTACGATACAATAAGGTTTATGTGTATGATTTCAAAATCGTAATGTGACAAAACGCGCAAAATCATGTTATGGATAGAGCATCATTGAATAATAAACTTCAACACTTAGATAATCAACAACTACGAGATATTCTTTCAAACATGTTAGATACGTATTGTATTCCATCATTTGGCAGCATGTCGAAACACGATATTGATCTACTGATGTTTGATTCAATGGTTCGAATGGGAGTAATACCCGACAATCCCACAATATACGATGTAATGAGGGATTTGAAGGTCACTCGATCAAAAGCGAGAACACTCGTTCATCGCCCAGGACATCCCGATATAAAGTTTAAGGCTGTTCCCTCTGTCTTGCCTAATAAGAAATGGACAATAAAAATTGAGCGCCCAGATGGAAGTCCCGAAGACAAAACAATCAATCTGTTTTGTTTAGACGATATATACAAGCTCCACGACCAGCTTGAAGTGAAGGACATCATGGATTTCAAGGATAATTATCCCGATGGCTACATCTCCGATTTAATGAACAGGCTGAGGGCAGAGAACATCGGTAGTTCCTTGTCACAAAAGGATATCTTCCGAATGCTATTCGGAATAGAATACGATGAAGACAAGGTGTTATTGCGCCCTTTGGGAAAAATGAAGAGGGACTTAATAGAGGACTTGATGAAATAGGATAATGCAAATAGTAAGCAAACGATTTTGCTGAACTTAATAGAACGTAATCCGAAGTTATGAACAAGTAAACAAATACAATATATATGGTAAAAATTTCAATTATCACTGTTACCTTTAATCGTGCTCACGTGATACGTGATGCGATTGAAGGGGTGCTTTGCCAGAAGTATAAGAATTATGAATACATAATTGTGGATGGTGCTTCGAAGGATAACACTCTTAATATCCTGAAAGAGTATGCGCCAAAATTCGAGGGTCGTATGCGCTGGATATCTGAGCCTGACAAGGGGCTATATGATGCCATCAACAAGGGTATCAGAATGGCAACAGGTGATGTGGTTGGTATCATTAATTCCGATGACTTCTTCCATAGGAATGACACGTTTGATGTGATTGCAGAGGCGTTTGAAGATAGTAATACTGATGCTATCTATACAGATGATGAAGAGATTAACGAAAAAACTGGCAAGCGTTTTCGATTTAATGGTGGTAATTTCAAGACTTGGCAATATAGAATTGGCATGATGCCGTCTCACCCAACATTCTACGCAAAGAAGGCGCTGTTCGAGAAATACGGCTATTATAAGTTGGGTTATAAGATTGCGGCCGACTTCGAACTGATGATGCGTTTTGCTTACGTGAACAAGGTGAAGATGAAATATGTGCCAGAGGCTATCATGACGTTCCGCTTGGGTGGAGTGAGCACAAACTTGAAGAACAAGATGCTCTTGAACAAAGAAACGGTTAGAGCGTTAAGAGAGAATGGTTTATTTGCTTGTGCGCCTATGATTTGGATTAAATATCTATTCAAAATCAACCAGATTATCCATTCGATATAATATCAACGAAAACGTTTAGTAACATTTATGAAGAAAATACTGATTACAGGGGCGGGTTCTTACGTGGGTGAGAACGTGCGGAAATATATAATGCAGACTGCTGGAGATCAGTTTGTGATCGATGCAGTGGATACTTTTGGCGACAACTGGAAAAAGGCGGATTTCTCGCAGTATGATGTGGTGTATCATGTGGCAGGTATCGCTGAGGTGAATGGCAAGAAGGGTATGGAGCAACTGTATTACAAGGTGAATACGGATCTGACCATAGAGATTGCTAAGCATGCGCAGGCTAATGGGGTGAAGCAGTTTATCTTCATGAGTTCGATGATCGTATATAAGGAGACACAATCGCTCAAGGGCAATATCATCACACCCGAATCTCTACCTGCTCCAAATGGGGTGTATGGCGACTCGAAGCTCAAGGCGGAGGAAGGGCTGAAGGAGGTTGCAGGAGGTTTCAGAGGGGTTCAGGAGTTTGCAGATGGTGAGAGCAGGATGAAGGTGTGCATATTGCGGCCACCGATGATTTATGGCCCTAACTCGAAGAGTAATCTGTTGCGATTGGGAAGACTGGGAACGAAGGTGCCGTTTTTCCCAAACTGGAGAAACAAACGGAGTATGCTTTATATCGACAACCTCGGGGAGTTTGTGAAGCAGGCGGTGTTGAGAGAGCTGGAGGGTACGTTCTATCCGCAGAACCGCGAGCTGTCGGCTACTGTGGATATCATACGCTTCTTTGCCAAGGCTGCGGGGCATAGTATTTGGATTACGAAGCTGCTCAACCCGTTTGTGTGGCTTGGATCGTTTGTGCTGCAGCCGGTCAACAAGATGTTTGCCGACTCGTATTATGTGCCCCAGATGTCGGAATATGGCTTTGAGTATCAGATCGTGAGCTTTGAGGAGAGTCTTAGGAGGATGGTTTAAGAGGGTTCAGAGGGTTTAAGGAGGTTTAAGAGGGTTGATTGATAGATGTTGGCTCTTACTTATCCTTGGATTATCACATTATGTTTTTTTGCTGCAATTATCATTGCATTGAAGAAGCATTTTTGGATTGCCGGAGGACTGGTTGTAGTAGGATTCATTCTAAACTGGTTGTCTGAGTGTTTTGCTTTTTCGCTTATATCTAATAATGAAATATGTGGCAATAGAACTGTGAGGGTGATGGCTTGGAATATCGATGGTTCAGAGTATGATTCGCTTAAAGTATCGAAGATTGCTGATGTGATTCACAAGTATAAACCTGATGTGGTTTTTCTTTCAGAGGATTTTGATAAAACTGGAATTTATTTGGATTCTCTGCTGAAGAAGAATTATCCATACTCTAGCAATGTGGTTTGTTCAGGACATCAGTTTTACAGCAATTATATGCTTGACAGTATAAGGCTTGTTGATGTAGAAGGCTACGACAACCCTCTTCGCATTCATGTGAGTGTAATGGTTAAGGGGCAAATAATTGATATTTATGGATGTCATTTGGCGAGTAACAACTATACTGCATCGCAAGTAGATTTCCATCTGGACCAAGTGAACGACCATCATGATGCAAAACAATATCTGAAAAATATCCGTGACGCTTCAAGGCTAAGAAAATTGGAAGCGCAAGCTATAATAAAGGATATTACGAACAATGCTACAATCATCATGGGCGACTTCAATGACGTATGCGGTTCTCCTGCATTACGAGAATTTGAGGCAGCCGGATTTCAAGATGCTTGGTGGAAAGGTGGTTTGGGATATGGTGCAACGATACATTATCTATTGCCATACAGAATTGACCATATTATGTATAATGACAAACTAACACTGAAAAGCATCAAGAAAATAGACGCAAAGGGATTGAGCGACCATGATGCGCTGGTGGCAGAGTTTATGATTTAGATAATAACAAAACGATATGTACAGACATTTTTTTAAGAGACTGATTGACATTGTATTGTCTTTAATGGCGATTATTATCCTTTCGCCATTTTATATTATCATTGCAGTGTGCGTGAGGATATATATGGGTAGTCCCATACTGTTTTCGCAAGAGCGTATAGGTAAGGGTGAGAAGATTTTCAAGATGTATAAGTTCCGTTCGATGACGGATGCGCGAGATGTTGATGGTAATCTTTTGCCAGAGAAAGATCGCTTACCCAAATTCGGTATTTTGCTACGTTCCAGCTCAATGGATGAGTTACCTGAGTTATTTGCAATCCTGATGGGGCATATGTCGTTTGTTGGGCCAAGACCTTTGCGTGCGGTCGATTTACCTTATTTTAAGGAGGAGGAACGCGCTCGACATAAAGTAAGAGGTGGCTTGATTCCACCAGACAGTCTTTCGCTTCGCACAATTACAACATATGAAGAGCAATTCAAGTATGAATGCGAATATGCAAATAATGTATCGCTATGGCTGGATATCAAGGTTATATTCGCCACTTTCGTTATCCTATTCAAGCGTGTGGAGGATAACTATGGTACTGACGATCGCCCGCACTTGAAAGATTACAGAATCAAGCAGGCTGCGGGGTCTTAAAAAAATAGGTTTTGTTTCAGTGAGTTTCAGAAAGTTTCAATAATAAATACAAACTAAACAATGAAAAGCGTAATCAAAGATTTGATTGAGAAGAACGGCACTCCTTTTTATCTGTTTGATGAGAAGGGGTTTGTAGATAATTACAAGAAGTTGGAGGAGACATTCCAGAAGGTGTATCCAAACTATCAGATTAGCTATTCATATAAGACGAACTACACTCCGTTTGTTTGTTTGTTGGTGAAGAGCCTTGGTGGATATGCAGAGGTGGTGAGTGATATGGAATATACACTGGCAAAAAAGTTGGGCTATAATAACTCGCAAATCGTGTATAATGGTCCTTCGAAGGGTGAGGAGATGTACGAGCATCTGGAAAATAATGGCATTCTGAATATCGACTCGCTTGATGAAGCTAAGCGTGTTGTAGCATATTGCAAAGCGCACGCAGAGAAACAGTACACATGTGGACTGCGAATCAATATGGATCTGGGTGCTAATTTCATCAGCCGTTTCGGTCTGGAGGCTGGTAGTTCTGAGATGAATGAAACGATTGCCATCATCAAGGCGACAGAGAACCTGAAGCTGGTAGGCTTGCATTGTCACATTAGTCGCTGTCGTGGTGTGGAGGCATGGGCAAAACGTGCGGAAATAATGTTGGAGATGGCTGATAAACTTGTGGAGGGTGTACCTCAGTACATTAGCCTCGGTAGTGGTATGTTTGCTGATATGGCAGATTACCTGAAGAATCAGTTTGGAGGTGACTCAGTACCGACATATGAAGATTATTGCAAGGCTTCCATTATGCCATTTGCAGAGCATTACAAAGATGCTGCAAACAAACCTATACTGTTTACAGAACCAGGAACGACTGTAGTTGCTCGCTATTTGAGTTTTGTCAGCAAGGTGCTTAGCATAAAGCAGATACGCGGCCGTTGGATTGCTAATATGGATGGCGACTACCATAATTTGGGAGAAATCTGTACAATGAAGAAATTGCCAACACATGTAATTTCGGGTGGAAAAAAGCAGAAGCACTATGATAATATAGACATTATGGGATTCACTTGCCTCGAACAAGATGTGATGGTACCAGAGTGGAGCGGCGAATTAGCTGAAGGCGACGTTATAGTATTCGACAACTGTGGTGGATACAGTATAGTGTCTAAGCCTCAGTTCATAAAACCTCAGAGCGCGATGTTTGCAAAAAGATGTGACGGCAACGTAATGGAGATTATGCGTGCTGAAACATTTGATGATGTATTTGGTAAGTTTAACTTTGAATTTTGACTTTTGACTTTAATATGAATGATATAACTGTATTGAGTTCTGCATGTGGTGCATTCTTCATGCCTGGGTTCTTCAAGTGTCTTAAAGAGAACAAGGAACGTAATATAACAATCATAGGTGCAGATTTGAGCTGTGACCAACTAACTAATAGCCTGTTTGTTGACAAGTATTATCAAGTGCCTAAATATACCGATCCGACTTATGTGGATGTTCTGTTGGATATTTGCAAAAAGGAAAGCGTAGATGTGTTTTTTCCGCATATTTCTATGGAACTTCCATACATTCTTGAGAGAATGGCTGATTTTAAAGCTTTGGGCGTTAAGGTAGCTATCTCTGATAAGGAAACCCTTGCTACAGCTAACTGCAAATATCATCTATATGAGTTCATGAAAGCAAAAGGTCTTACAGTTCCTAAATACTTCCTTGTTGATTCGGCTGAGACGTTGCGTAAGAGAATTTGCGAGTTTGGATTTCCTCAGCGTCCGGTCTGCGTTAAAATGACAGAGAATAGCGGAAGTCGAGGGGTGCGCATCGTCCGTGCTGATATATCGAAAAGTGATTTGTTTATGCACGATAAGCCATCATCGATGAATGTTACCTTAGATGAGATGTGCGAAATTCTGGAAGGTTGCAATCCAATGCCTACAATCATGGCAATGGAGTTCCTTCCAGGAGTGGAATATACCGTTGACCTATTGGCTGATCATGGTAAGACGTTATACATCGCTGGGCGTAGAAACACTACAAGTAGCATGAGTATCGCACAAACATCGGTAGTTGAGAAAAATGATGTTGCATATAAGCTGTGTGAGGATATTGTGAGAGAATTGAATCTTGACGGTAATATCGGTTTTGACTTTATGATGGATGAAAACGATACTCCATGGTTGACAGATTTGAATCCGCGTGTTACCGCTACAATCATAATATATGCTGGTGCAGGAATGAACTTCCCTTATCTCCGAGTTAAGCAGTTGCTTGGGGAAAATATGCCGAAGGTGAATCTACAATATGGAACAAAACTCGTAAGGAAGTATTGGGATGTTCTATATAATGATAATGGGATGATCCAGATTTGAACTGTATTCTAAATTTGAAATTTGTGGCCTTCAAGATTTATATTTGATTCGTGTGGCTACAGGAAAAATCAAATAACCAATGCGCATATTGACTATCAATGCTGAGGACTGGTATAATGGGTATGTCAGTCCTCAGGACAGAGACTGGGGGCGATTTGAGTATAGGGTGGACAAATGGCTCATACCTATGCTAGATGAGCTTGACAGGAGGAAAATAAGGGCGGTGGTGTTCTGCACAGGATGGCTCGCTGACCATCACCCGGAGATCATTCGCGAGACTGCTAGACGGGGGCACGAGATAGGGTGCAACGGATATTGGCACATTGAACCGAACACCATGACCCGAGAGGAGTTTGAGGATGATACCAGAAGGGCGAAGGAGGCATTGGAAAGGGTGACAGGCAGACAGGTGGTGGCGTTCAGAGCTCCGGGATTTGCTGTGAATGGCATTGAGGAGTGGTTCTTCGAGGTGCTGAAGGAACTGGATTTCATTACGGATTATTCGCTCTATGGCAACGAACCGAAGGAGATTGCGGCTGGCGATGGCGTGATAATGGAATATCCGGTGAGCTTATACAAGGGGCGGTTGCCTTTCATAGGCGGTGGCTATTTCCGACTGCTGCCGTATTGGTTCATAAAACGGGCGATGAGGGATATGCCGTATGTGATGATGTATTTCCACCCGCGTGATTTCGACACGGATCAACCTCGATGGGAAGGGCTGACGGTGAAGGAGCGATTCCTCGGCTATGTGGGGCTGAAAGGGGCTTACGGGAAGTGGGTCAATTTATTAGGGGCTCTAACCTCTAACCTTTGATGTACGCCAACTTGACGTTGCGATGGATCTAGGATATATTACAGAAAAAGAATTTAAATAAGAAATATGAAATATCTACTTGTGGTGGCTCACCCCGATGACGAGGTGCTCGGGGCTGGAGCGTCAATGTGGAAATGGTCGCACGATGGCGACGAAGTGGAAGTTTGCATCATGTGTACAGAGGCGAAGGCACGTGCTTTCCGTCCTTCGGATGCAGAGTTAGAGGGTGACACGGATGCTGCCGTGTCGTTCCTCGGAGTAAAAAAGAAGTATGAGGGTACGTTCCCGAATATCGAGATGAACACGGTGCCGCATCTGAAGCTGGTGCAATTCATTGAATCAGCAATACGCGAGAGTGAACCGGACGTGATCATAACGCATCATCCTGCTGACACGAACAACGACCACCTTCAAACATCTATGGCATGTCAGGAAGCGATACGTCTGTTCCAACGTAGGCCAGAGGTGAAGCGCGTGAAAGAGTTCTGGTATATGGAGGTTCCTTCCTGTACGGAATGGAAGATCAACAATGCCATGAACTGTTTTGAGCCGAACTGCTATGTGGAGGTCGGCAAGGAAGGTGTGGATGCTAAGATTAAAGCGCTGTCGATGTATCGCGGGGTGATGCGTCCTTATCCTCATCCTCGTTCAGCGGAGTATATCACAGGACTGGCTGCTGTGAGAGGCGGACAGTGGGGAGTGAATTACGCTGAGGCGTTTGAGGTGGTACAAAGGGAGTATTAATAGACAATTATATTACCGTACACTATGTGGTCTGGCTTGCAATCAGACAAAAGTGTGTTGTTAAATTAGAAGCATTGTATATATACTTGCTAATTTATACAATCCGTTTCGCGGAATTAATGTTTAAGTGAAGGAATTATGCAGCAGAGTCAGGTCAGTTCACTAATAACAGCTTTGCGAAGTGATGCAAGTCCACAGATACAAGGGTTCTTGTATCAGTTTGTTGTAGCTCTTGAATATTGCTTCAGGTTATCACCTGGGCAAAGTCTCTATGTGGAGAAATATGGAGACGTGGCCATAAAAGAAGATGGAACATACGATGAGGCAACAGGTGGTGTGAGCATAGAGGTGAAGATGTATGCAGATAAATTGGATGTAAGACATCACAATCTGCTAAACACCCTATTCAATTGGTTGGAGGATGATTTCAACTTTGAATCCTATTCCAGACTCATTATTTATACTACTCAGCAAATCGCAGGAAAGAGTATGCTAAAGGGCTGGAACGACAAGAAACCTGAAGACAAGGTTAAAATTATCACAGAGTCGTATAGTGACTATCTTGAGAAACACAAGAGCAAGATAGCAGATACAGACCCGACTAAATACAAGACCATTAAAAGCAATGCAAAGCAGATGACACGTGTTCTTGCATCTGTGAATAATGCAAACGGGGGCATTGATAAAGAAGCGAGTAAGAAACGGCTCTCGGATTTACTGGCGAGGGTAATGATTATCGACTCATGTAAAGATTTCGACCAGGCTTATAATGAACTGTTCAAGTATGCCCAAGTGACTACGGACAATTTGCGTGAGCATTTTATTCAATGTATGCTTGGATATATCATTAGTCCAAATAATACGCAAAACGGTTGGAAAATAGATTATGGTTCGTTTACAACGCATTACCAGACTCTTGCCAAAGAGATGCTGCCACAATCAATTGAATTTCCAGAAGCACCTGATGTGAAGGTTGACGAAAAGGAATATGCGGATGCTCTTTTTGTGTTGAAGCTGAAATGCATTGATTACAACCGCATCTCTGAAGCGATGGTAAACTACGCTAAAACAACCGGTTTGCTGACAGGAGAATTCAAGAGACCGTCAGCAGAAAAGAACCTTGCTAAGTATCAGAGCAGCATGGCAGATATGTATCGGGATAGATATGACAATGCCAAAGACGAAATACTACTGATAGATAATTTAACAGATGAAAAGATAAAAACTAAATCCCGCATATTTCTCAGACATTTCTTTGAAGCATGTACTACTATCAGGTTTGCGCCTTTTGGCGTTACCAAGAAGTATTTCTCGGACGGCATGTGCCACTATATGGCGAATGACGGAGAACAGAATATTAAATGGTTATTGAAGGATGAGTAATATTATTTCGGATGTTGTCAAGATAAAGTATAACCCCTTTACCTTGGCACCAGCGATGCTTTCTTATTATGAGACATGTCAGGTAAAGCATGACAACATGCTACTGATGTACCTGCTTTTCCCTGTGGTATTAAACAGTGACTGGATGGCTAAACTACCCAGAGTGCAGTCACGCTCACGACTGGAAACATGGGTGAAGAATAACCAACTACATATAGAAGGGCTCAGTGAGCGTATGACTACATTTCAGCATTTGACAGAGACCACTCTGCAATATTGCATAGATATGGAATATGTTAGAGTGGACGAAAAGAACAATGTAACGGTGGAAAGGAACCCTTATAAAAGGGTTATTTTATGGATGCAGCGATAAGATTGACCAAGTTGTTAGGAAATAGCTCGCCTGCAAAAATTTACGCCACCCTCGGAATCAGAGAATTGACGATATGATAACCTATATCAAATTCATAGGACTCTTTGATAAGCATACCAGAGTCCACGGCGTTACTTTGGATAAAGGACTGAACTTGATAACCGGAAAGTCATCTACTGGTAAAAGTTCTTTAATAGAGATCTTTGATTTCTGCATGGCCTCCAGCGAGGATACCATTCCGCATGGCGTTATTGAGGATAATGCGGAAACATTCTTCCTGTGGATTAACATCAAAAACGCAGATTATCTGTTGGGCAGGGATGCGGATCGGAAGAATTGCTATATAGTGAGTAGTCCCAAAATAGATAACATAAAACTATTGGCACCAGATGTGTTTGACGATTGCGACTATTCTCTGAATGATTACAAGATTCAACTTGGTATCCTATTCGGGATAGATGCAGAGAACACTGCTGAAAACGTAGAACAATTCAAGGATAAAAGGAAAAGAGCAGGCCGTCCAACCGTAAGAAACATGATGCCATTCATCTTGCAACACCAGAATTTGGTAGCCAACAAACAGGCTCTGTTTTATCGCTTTGACCAAAATGAAAAGAGAGAAGAGACGATAAACCAGTTCAAGGTATTTGCCGGTTTTGTGGATGCCAACTACTATGCTCTTTCAGTTGAGGTGTCTATGCTGAACGAGAAAATTGAAAAGCTTAAGAAAAAACTTGCAAAAGCAGATGATGACATCTCTGCAACATACGATAAACTTCTCGATGACATTGAAGTTTACAGACAGATAACAGGCTGTGATATTCTCACAGACTTGAATCCTTCGCAATTCAAAGATAACCCCAGCTATTATAAAGAAGAAATCGACAAACTGGACCTCTTTGACATTAAGATTGACACTAATAACCAGTCACAGTTGGCAAGGTATAGGGAGTTGGAGAATGTGGAGAACAAGGTAATGGCAGAGCTAAGAGAGACACAAATTCACCTTGAAGAGGTGATAAACTCCATAGAGTATCTTCAGACTTATAAAGATTCGCTTGAGCAGACACCACGATTAACAGGGATAACAGTCAACTATTCAGTCTGTCCTTTCTGTCATCAACATACGACGAGCACTATTGCAGAGGCTAATAAACTAAGAATAGCTCTGACAAACCTCAACGAAGAGTTGAAGGGGATACCCTCGTTAGTAAGACCATTGCATGAAGAGCGACTTCATTTGAATCAAAGAATTGAAGAATTGAAGGAACAACTGAAAAGCATTGATGCGTCAAAGGCGGAATTGGATGAAATAGTAGCGGCTTTGAGAAAGAACTATTCCTTGAACAAACAAGCCTACAAAGTTATATACAGAATATCATCAAGAATAGAACTGGTTTCAAATGAGGAAATCAAGGGGCTTCAAGCCAGTATAGAGAAGCATGCAGAAGAACTCTTCAAGAAGCAGCAAATACTGAAAGCCTATAATGTAGAAAGGAAAATGAACTTTGCACAACGTACTATACGTCAGTCTATGGCTCAGTATAGGAAAATGATTCCATTTGAGAAATCATTGGATGACTATAACCTCGTTTTTGATTTGAAGAAGTTTGAGCTTTATTTCTCAAAAGGAGACGGTGAGCGAGAGGAGAAGAAATATTTGCGAGCTATAGGTAGCGGTGCGAACTGGCTGAATGCACATTTATGCTTGTTCTTGGCTTTGGCAGATTTCTTTCATTCAGAGAAAAAATCGGCTGTTCCTTCGCTTTTATTTTTAGATCAACCAAGTCAAGTTTATTTTCCAGCAGTAAAGGATAATGGAAAAGTATTTTCACCTGAGGAAAGTAGTGCGACGTCAGTTGATGATGATTTGGCTGCGGTCAATAAGGTGTTTTCTCTGCTCTATAAGTTCTGCACTGACCATCGAAATGGAGTACAGATAATCGTTACAGATCATGCCGATGACTTGACGATAGAAGGACTCGAAAATTTTGAAGATATAGTGAAAGCTAGATGGCGCGAGGATGGAGAAGGCCTTATCAACCTGAACAACCAAGAAGAAAGTGAATAGAATGGACGACAACAAGACTATAGAGATATGAAAGGTTGTCTGACGATTCTGTATCGCATCATGTTACATGAGAACTCGTGAGAAGCACCTTTTTACATAGAAAACTTAGTTTTGAGCATAAGACTCTGGAATATATACTCTTTTATAATATTGATGACAATGAAAAAATATTTCAAATACATCTGGCAATTTGTGTCTTTTCTCTTTGTCCCTCAACAGGGAAAGCATATCAGTGAACAGGCACAGAGTTATGACAATAAATAAATCAATCACAATGATGGATATTATTGAAATCAATGACAATATGCTGGCGGCATTGCATTTGCAGGCTACGGCATCAGAACGAAAGCGCATGAACTATGACCTCAGAACGACTGATGAGGATGGTTCACAACGTATGTTGAATGCGTTGGAAGTGGGTACTAAGGTGCCGATTTATCGGCATTTGGAGACATCTGAGACTACGGTATGTCTGCAAGGGTGCATAGATGTGGTGTTTTATGACTTGCGTCCAAACGAGGACTGTGGTGGTCCTTTTATGGGGGACTGTGGTACGGTGATAGCTGACGGCATGAAAACGAATGTGTTTGAGCGGTATCGGGTAAGGCTCTGTCCCGGTGAAGGGAAATATGGAGTGCAGATTCCTCTTGGGGCATGGCACTCGGTGGAGGTGCATGAACCGAGCACGATCTTCGAGGCGAAGGATGGGAGGTATAAAGTTTAGAGAACTGAGCTTAGAGAACTAAGTTTAGAGCTTAGAGAACTGAGTTTAGAGAGAAGACAGAATATCAGCAACTTGTTTGGTTGAATGAAAGAAAAAGTGTAATTTTGCAGACGAAAAGCAAAAGGCGACTATTTCAGTGACTTTATGCTTCCGACATACAGGTACGAATATGGGTGTTGATATATTAGACATACAGCATTGGGTGGAAGATCAGATGATTCGTGGACGGTATATGTTTACGAAGCAGGATGTGCTGGATTTGGGTCTGCCTATCAAGGATGTCAGTGTGAAAAGGAGTCTGCAAAGGCTTGAAGCCAAAGGGACGATTATGTCGCCTTGGCAGAATTTCTATGTTGCGGTTGCCACGGAATATAAGCTCAAGGGAGTTGTGCCTCCTTCGTTTTACATTGACAAACTGATGGCTTTTCTCGGACGCGACTATTATGTGTCTCACCTCACAGCTGCGGCTCTAAATGGTGCTTCTCATCAGATGGCAATGGTGTTTCAGACAATGGTGAGTGGCGGACCGATACGCTCTGGTGTGAAAAATGGAACAAAGCTGGAGTTTACACTTAGGCAGAAGTTGCCTTTGGAGTTCACTCACAAGGTGAAAACGCAATCGGGCTATATGACTGTGGCAGATGCTGAGCTGACGGCTTTGGATGTGGTGGCGGAGAACAATAAAGTGGGAGGCCTGAGCCGTGCGGCGGAATTGCTTGTAGAACTGTGCGAACAGACCAAGTGGGATGCGAGCAAGTTGCCTCTGCTGTCATATTTCAGTGTGGCCACAATCCAGCGGTTGGGATTCATTCTTGACCTGATAGAGGAGCATGAACAGGCGGATTCGCTCTATATTCTGATGAAACAGACGGGCAAGACGGTAAGGAGAGTGCCTTTGAAGCAGACGGCTCCGGTAACGGATGGTATGCCTGTGGATGAACACTGGAAGGTGATTGACAACTACGAACTTGAAATTGACGAAATATGATTCCTGTACTATATATTAATGAGTGGCACGATGTGGTGCCCTGGTCAAACCCGCTGATGGTGGAGCAAGACTTGATTATCTGTCGCGCCTTGGTGAGCATCTTCAGTGATGACTTTCTCCGGAAAAATCTGGCTTTCCGTGGCGGCACGGCTTTGCATAAGCTGTTTCTGAGTCCTCAGCCGCGGTATAGCGAGGATATCGACCTCGTGCAGATTCATCCCGGACCGATAAAGCCTATCATGTTTCGCCTTGGAGAGGTATTGGAATGGTTGCCGAACCGTACGACTCAACAAAAGAAGCATAGCAACAAGTTGCTGTTTCGTGTAGAGTCGGAGATTCCTCCAGTGCAGCAGATTCGCCTGAAGGTGGAGATTAACTGCTTTGAGCACTTCAATGTATTGGGATTGCAGGAGGTACCATTCAGGGTAGAAAACAGCTGGTTTGTGGGTGAAGCGAAATTAACTACCTATCATCTGGAAGAACTGGTGGGTACGAAAGTCCGTGCGCTATACCAGCGGAAGAAGGGGCGTGACTTGTTCGACCTCTATATGGCATTGACGGCACATGAACTGGATGGGGAGAAGGTGCTGGAGTGTTATCGAAACTACATTGAGTTTGTTGCTGATAAGGTTCCTTCGTACAAGGAGTTTGTACAAAACATGGAACAGAAGATGCAGGATGAGGAGTTTCTGGAGGACGTAGTGCCCCTGCTCCGACCCGAGATTCTGTTTGATCCGCAAAAAGCATATTCGTTAGTGTACGAGCAGCTGATAGACAAGATGCCTGGACGGAGAGACTAAGGGTATTTTTGCAATCGCTTTTTACACAATGGATATAGTCAAGAAGGATATAGGTGGCAACGCAGAGGCTGAGGTGGTGCTCTATCAGCCGAACTCCAGCATACATATCGAAGTGATGGTGGAGGGTGAGACTGTGTTGCTTACACAGCAGCAGATAGCAGACCTTTTCGGAACAAAACGACCGGCTATAACCAAACATCTTAACAAACAAATTCAATTTTATCATGGGGAAGAAATATAATTGGAACTTCTGGTTTCAAGAGAGTCGTTATGGAGAAATGTATGGTCCTACTTGCCCGGACTGTGTGAATGAAGACACCGTGGAGGCTTGGAGGCGTTACATCAGCCAGCGCATCAGTGAGCTGATGAAAGATGAGACGGTGCAGAAGCCGGAGTTCCAGAAGATATTGGAGCAGGTGAAGGAAGATAAAAGGCGGCGTGAGGAATATGATAGGCGGGAAAAGGAATTGAGGATCAAGCACGCGGACGAAAGACAAAGGCGGAGCAGTATGGAGCGACCGAAGATCACGTATATTCCCAAGGGGTTGACGGTTGACTACACGGAGGAGTATGGACGGCTGTTGAAGCAGGAGGTGGAGTTTATGCCGACCTGCCAAGATGATTTCCTGTATCAACGGAGATTGATTGAGCGGTGGTACAAGAAATCAGTGCCGCAACTGATAGCTATGGGACGACCGGATGCTGCGTATGGGGTGAGTATGGCTCTGTGCAAGGCGATACCGCAGTTTATCTTCCGTGAGGATATCAAGGAGATGCTTGATACACAAAAGCCGCAATTACGGAAACTGATTATTGGGGCTTTTGAGGGATTGGTCGAATCTGTAAAGGCATGGAACAACGAGACGGAGCGAAGAAAGGTTTGCGATTTTCTTTCCATGGAGGCCAAACGCTATAATTCGTGGCGAGGCATGACGCAGACCTTGATAGCAATGGTGCCTACTGACGCTTTTGTAGGTGAGCCAATGGCCGTGACCCGTGAGATGAACGAGGCGGAGATATATCAGGAGCGTCTGCGCAAGCAGGAGGAGAAACGGCGCATGGAAGCGGAGAAGGAGGCACGGTCGATCATTCCGTTGAATCCTGACTATGAGACACGGATTTTCAACAGAAGGAATATCAGTTGGGACTGCGACCAGATTTGGCATCTGATGTTAGAGGAGAACAAACGGATTGAACGGCTTGCGGAGCAGGGTGACTATCAGGAGGCAGCGTTGCGGTTCATGCAGATGACCAAGTCGATGTGCCGCCACTTTGTGGAGGATGAGCATTACAACTACTTCGATGACATGTACAGTCCTGAATATGCCATTGATGATTTGATTGACCTGTTCGCTGGACTTGATAAGGCTGGCAAACTGCCGATAGATACAAAGGAATATCTTGATAGGGCATGGCAGGAGATAAAGGAAACAGCGTGTTATCAGGATTATGGTTTGCCGAGAAGGGGATTCTAGGTGTAACTAATCAACTATTTAGGCTTCGTTGCGCAGTCCCGGTAATTCCTCTCCCAGACTTTGTGCTGGTGAAGAATCCGGGTTTTCTTTTATAAATTGTCTTTATGAAACAAGAAATTGACATTCTCAGTAGTGCCTTTTCATCTCAACGTTTGGAAAAATACATAAGCTTATATAACGGCGATGTAACGAAAGTATCGTATCGCTTATGCTCAAAAAAGGCAGAATACCCTCACTAAGGTACTCATGAAGTCTGAGATAGGCAATAACCAATCACCGAATACTTACCTTACAATTGTGCATAAGGTTTTACAATGTCAAAGCGGAGACCCAATGCGGAAAGGATACGGAGGAAAAGGGAGGCACTTGGCTCAACGAGTCCATTCTCAATTTTCGAGATATATGACTTGTTAGTACCTATCTGTTTTGCTAATGCTTCCTGTGTTACTTTCTCTCGTTTTCGTGCTTCTAAGATAATTTGTCCAATACAATAGGTTTCTGCCTCTCTATTGAATGCATCACGTTCTGCTGTACCAGGTGCTCCGAACTGAGCATCCATAATAGCATCGAAACTATGAAGATTACTGTTTTTCTGCATAATACTGATCTTTTAATTTGATTGCTTTTCTTCTATTCATATCGCAAAATTACTCAAAAGTTTATATATAAGGAAACTTTTTTATGGAGAATATTTTCACTGTAAGTATTCGGTGAACCGTGCAGTGAACCACTGCTGAAACGGCTGTACTTTTGCCGCAAGTTAAAACTCATTTAAATTTTGTGACAATGTACAAGAAGAAATCGTGCACTACTCCCATGGAAAGAACTTGGAGATAAAGACATTGTGATGTCACTGCCTTCCTCGTCTTTGTGGAATAGCGGAATTGGACCGACACCTTGGAAGAGGTGCGGTCAATCCCCCACTAAATTCCGTTTTTGGAGCGTCGATACTCTTGTGGAGTCATGTGGACATGTTGCCGGAAATATTTATTGAAGAAGGAAAGGTTGGTAAATCCTAAGGCGAAAGCCACCTCCTTGACCGATTTGTTGGTGTATTGAAGAAGCCCTTTGGCATGGATCATCAGGGCATAGGAAATCACCTCTCCCGGGGTGAGTCCGATCGCCTTCTTGATGCTGGTGCAGAAGTGAGGCAGACTGACTCCCAATTTTTCCGCATAGAAAGATACATTGTGGTGGGTGGTGTGATGTTCTACCACCATGACGACAAAGTCGTTGTATATTTTGGTATTGCGGGAATTATCATGGAGATGATTGAATTGCTTTTTGTATAGTTCAGATGCTCCTTGGATGAAAATGGTCAGAATGGAGCGCATGATGTATTTATTATTCAGCGAATCAAGCAAAGGGAAGGATTGGTTGAGCAGGTCATAAATGGATTGGCAAAGATTCATTTGCTCGTCTTTCAGTGCGTGCAACGGGTGTTCCAACAGATAGGGAAGGAACGGAGCCGTATCTTTGACCAAGTCCAAATGACTCAGATACTCAGATGAAAAACCTACGTATGATATCGTAATATCTTCTGAAATATCAGACAGTTTTAAATAGCTTCCAGGAATCAACATCACCAAGTCTTGAGCATGTAACCGGTATTGGGACGTATTGATAGATACGTTCAAGCTACCTTTTGTGCACAGGACGAATAATCCTGCAGCGACCCGGATTGGCGTGTTGCTATAGGCTTTCAGTTGTTCTGCTGTTCTGATTTCTCCGACGCAGCAGTCTTTGGTGAGATCTAATGTTACGATATCTTTATTCATATAGAAATGATTTTCAAGGCAAAGGTAATCATTCAACTATTCATAGCAAAAAACAATTAACAACGGAACATAGAAACAAAAAAACAATCATTTCTTTGAGGAAGTGGAACGCAACAATTACAAATTTTACTCAAATATAGTGGTACTCTTCTGTTTTTTGTGTATTATTGTCGGATTTTTTGAAATAGGATAATCATGAATGCAAACTTAATACCCAAAGTACATGAAAAAGTCTGTTTGGATAGCCACCTGTTTGGCGGTGTTCTCCTTGTTGGCTAATGCGAAGGAGAAGCAAATCAATGTTGTATTTATTGGTAATAGTATTACCTATGGAGCGGGTTTACCCCAGCCTGCCAAGGAAGCTCCCCCTGTCAAGGCTGCCGCTTGGTTAGCTACACAATCGGGCATCGGTTCGGTGAAGTTTTCCAACCAAGGGGTGAGTGGGGCAACGACAGTCGATTTCCTGCCGGAAACGCATACGTTGTTTCCGAAAGTGATTCAGGCAGCCGATCAGTTCCAGGGCGAGACCTGGGCACAGTTGCTTTTCTCAGTCATGCTGGGAACCAATGACAGTGCCATGAAGGGCACGAATGGTGCACCGGTAGCCAAAGAACAATACCGTAAGAACATGGAGACGATCATTGATAGTCTGCTGAATCGTTATCCAGGTGCACAAGTTGTGGTCAACCGTCCGGTCTGGTACAGCCCGAATACCTATAACGGGGCCATGTATCTGGAGGAGGGCTTGCGCCGATTAGAGAGCTATTATCCGGTACTACGTTCCATGGTGGCTCACTACGAGGAGACACGTCCCGGTCAGGTCCGGATGGGCGATGAACAGGGTTTTGACTATTTCCGTGAACATCACTTGACCGATTATCAGGCCGAACCGGGTAACGCAGGCACCTTCTATCTGCATCCCAACGAGCAGGGAGCTGTCAAGTTGGGACACTTGTGGGGTGCAGCCATCTACCGTGTCTTGCAGGGCGAAGTGGGAGCCGAAGTGACTCGTGCCGACTATCAACGCTCTGATACGATCCTGAAGTTGAATAACCGGGTGTATGGTGGTGCTGTGCGTCCGGCTTGGTTGGATAGTTCGGCCTATTTCTGGTATAAGAATCAGGAGCGAGGAGGAGAGGCCTACTATTTGGTGAATGCCAAGACGGGCCAACGCCATCGGGCTGACAATCGGGAGGGGTTGGCTGCCTTTTTGCCGAAACGGGATAAGGCGTTGGCAGAATCGTTGCTGAAAGACCCTGAACCTCGTTATCGAAACTGGAAACGGGAGGAACCGAAGCCGGTTGTATCGCCGGATGGACAATGGGAGGCCTATATCAAAGATCACAATGTATATGTGGCTGAAGTACAAAAGGAGGGTGAAAAGATGCAACAGCCGCGTAAGGAGGTGGCCTTGACACTGGACGGAAGTGTGAATTTGCCCTACGATGCGGAGGCATTGCAATGGTCGCCGGATGGTCGTAAACTGGCTACGCTCCGGGTTCGGAAGGTAGAAGAGCGCCGGATTCCCTTGATCGAGTCGGCTCCCGCTTCTCAGAAACAGCCCATTCTCCAATGGCGGGATTATGCGAAACCGGGCGATGTGCTGCCTGTCTCGTTGCCGGTCCTGATCGATGTGGAACAGCAAAAAGTGATTCCGGTGAATGCGGCTGCCTACGAAGAGCAGTTCTGGCTCAACCTGACCGGTTGGCGGGCAGACAGTCGGGCCTTTACGTTTGAGTTCAACCAGCGGGGACACCAACGTTATGTCGTCGGTGAAGTGGATGCGGCCACGGGTGAAATCCGTACGATGGTGGACGAACAGATGCCTACCTTCATACATTATTATAAGAATTTCCGCTACGACTTGAACGATGGTCGCGAGATGTTGTGGATTTCAGAACGTGACGGTTGGCGTCATCTCTATCGGATCGATGGCGCAACAGGTCAGGTCAAGCAGCAGATTACGAAGGGTGAATGGGTCGTTCGCGAGGTCGATTATGTCGATGAGGCGCAGGAAACCATCTATTTTTATGCTTCGGGATTCCACGCTGGTGAAGATCCCTACAACTTGCATTACTGCCAGGTGCGGTTCGATGGCACTGGCTTTACCGATCTGACACCAGAAGCAGCCAACCACCATGTCTATCCTTCAGCCGATCGTGCCTATTTTGTCGATAGCTATTCCCGTCCCGATCTGGCTCCGGTCAGCCAATTGAAACGGATGGATGGTTCGGTCGTGATGCCGTTGGAGAAGGCCGATCTAAGCGATTTGGAGGCCGCAGGTTGGGTGATGCCCGAAGTGTTCTGTGCCAAAGGTCGGGATGGAAAGACCGATATTTGGGGAAATGTCTATCGTCCGACCCATTTTGATCCCAACCGGACCTATCCGGTCGTGGAGATGATCTATGCGGGTCCGCACGATTCACACGTCGATAAGGATTTCAAGGCTGAACATCACCTCATCTCGAAGTTGGTAGAACTGGGTTTTGTGGTGGTATCGATTGATGGTATGGGTACTTCGAATCGTTCCAAAGCCTTTCACGATGTCTGCTGGAAGAATCTGAAAGATGCCGGTTTCCCGGATCGTATCGCTTGGATCAAGGCGTTGGGAGCCAAATACAATTATTTGGATTTGGATCGGGTCGGCATTTATGGATGGTCGGCAGGCGGACAGAATGCCATGGCTGCGCTGTTGTGGCACAACGATTTCTACAAGGTGGCAGTGGCTCTTTGCGGATGTCATGACAACCGGATGGACAAAGTCTGGTGGAATGAGCAGTGGATGGGCTATCCGTTGGATGCTTCGTACAGTGCCTCTTCGAATGTGGATAATGCCGCTTTGTTGAAAGGTAAGCTGTTGTTGATCAATGGAGAACTGGATGATAATGTCGATCCGACCTCCACGTTGCAGGTGGTCAAGGCCCTGATGGATGCAGGCAAGAATTTCGAACAACTCTACCTGCCGGGTAAGACTCACAGCTTGGGAGGTCCGTTCGAATTGCATAAAATGCACGATTTCTTTGTGAAACATCTGAAGCGTCAGGATCCTCCTGCTTGGGAATAACGCAGGATAATGTAGGTGGTTTTGGATTTTAATTGTACCTTTGCCGCCAATTGTATGATCGAATTAAGATAAACAGAACAATATATGAGCAAGAAATTTGCTGAGTACTCCGCTTTTGATCTGTCAAAAGTCAACAAGGAGATTTTGGAAAAGTGGAAGCAGGGTGACATCTTCCACAAGAGTTTGGAAACACGGGAGGGGCATCCTTCGTTCGTATTCTACGAAGGGCCTCCTTCGGCCAATGGTATGCCGGGCATTCATCATGTCATCGCACGTTCCATCAAGGATATTTTCTGCCGTTACAAGACCATGAAGGGCTTCCAGGTGAAGCGTAAAGCGGGTTGGGATACACACGGTCTGCCCGTTGAGTTGGGTGTCGAGAAGGCTTTGGGTATCACCAAGGAGGATATCGGCAAGAAGATTTCGGTGGCTGACTACAATGCTGCCTGCCGTCGCGACGTGATGAAGTTCACCAAAGAATGGGAAGATCTGACCCAGAAGATGGGTTATTGGGTAGATATGGAGAATCCCTACATTACCTACGACAACCGTTACATCGAGACGTTGTGGTATTTGTTGAAGGAACTTTATAAGAAGGGGTTGCTGTACAAAGGCTACACGATCCAACCCTATTCACCTGCTGCCGGTACCGGTCTGAGTACACATGAGTTGAACCAGCCGGGTTGCTACCGCGACGTGAAGGATACAACCTGTACCGCTCAGTTCCGCATTCTCGACCCGAAGCCGGAGATGACACAGTTTGGTGAGGCCTATTTCTTGGCATGGACCACGACTCCTTGGACCTTGCCTTCCAATGCAGCCTTGTGTGTGGGCCCGAACATCGTCTATGTAGCTGTGCAGTCCTACAACCCCTATACCGGTGTGCCGATGACCGCCGTTGTTTGTAAGGATCGTCTGTCGGCCTACTTCAATCCGAAGGCTGCCGAAATTCCGATGGAGGATTACAAGCCGGGCGATAAGTTGGTTCCGTATCGGGTGGTTGCCGAGTGGAAGGGTTCCGAACTGTTGGGCCTGCACTACGAGCAGTTGATCCAGTGGGTCAATCCGGGTGAAGGCGCCTTCCGCGTCATTCCGGGTGACTACGTGACTACCGAAGATGGTACGGGTATCGTACACATTGCAGCCACTTTCGGTGCGGATGATAATCGGGTTTCGAAAGCCAATGGCGTGCCGGGTGTCATGCTGAAAGACAAGGATGGCAACATGCGTCCGATGGTCGATATGACAGGTAAGTTCTACAAGCTGGAGGATCTGGATCCCGATTTTGTGCAGGAAAGCATGAATGCTTCGGATTACGATCCGTGGCAGGGTAAATTTGTGAAGAATGCTTACGATCCCACCAAGACGGACAAGGATGAGACCTTGGATGTGGAGCTGTGTATGATGTTGAAGCAGCAGAACCGGGTGTTCAAGATTGAGAAGCATGTCCACAACTATCCGCATTGTTGGCGTACAGACAAGCCGGTCTTGTATTATCCGTTGGATAGTTGGTTTATCCGCACGACCGCTTGTCGCGAACGGATGATCGAGTTGAACAATACGATCAACTGGAAACCGCAGAGCACGGGCCAGGGCCGTTTTGGTAAATGGTTGGAGAATTTGCAGGATTGGAACTTGAGCCGTAGCCGCTACTGGGGTACTCCGTTGCCCATCTGGCGTACCGAAGATGGTAAAGAGGAGTTGTGTATCGGTTCTGTCGAAGAGCTTTCTGCTGAGATCGACAAGGCTGTCAAGGCTGGTTTGATGGAGGAGAATCCCTACACGAAGGATGGTTTCCAGCCGGGTGTCTATACCAAGGAGAATTACGACAAGATCGATCTGCACCGTCCCTATGTGGATGACATCATCCTGGTTTCTGCCAGTGGCAAGCCGATGAAGCGTGAGACCGACTTGATCGATGTCTGGTTTGACTCAGGTTCGATGCCCTATGCACAGATCCACTATCCGTTTGAGAACAAGGAGGCCTTCGATAACCGTTCGATCTATCCGGCTGATTTCATTGCAGAGGGTGTCGATCAGACCCGTGGCTGGTTCTTTACGCTCCATGCCATCGCAACGATGATCTTTGACAGTGTCTCATACAAGGCGGTTGTTTCCAACGGTCTGGTGTTGGACAAGAATGGCAACAAGATGTCGAAGCGTCTCGGCAATGCCGTGGATCCCTTCTCCACCATCGAGAAATATGGTTCCGATCCGTTGCGCTGGTATATGATCACCAACGCTTCGCCGTGGGATAACATCAAGTTTGACGTTGATGGTATCGAAGAGGTCCGTCGTAAATTCTTCGGTACATTATATAATACCTATTCATTCTTCGCCCTCTATGCCAATGTGGATGGTTTCTGTTATGCAGAGCCGGATGTAGCCTGGGAAAAGCGGCCGGAGATCGACCGTTGGATCCTGTCGTTGCTGAACAGCTTGATCAAGGATGTCGATGGTTATTTGGAGAGCTACGAGCCGACACGTGCCGGTCGTGCCATCTCCGATTTTGTCAATGACAATTTGAGTAACTGGTATGTGCGCCTGAACCGTCGCCGTTTCTGGGGTGGTGGCATGACCGACGATAAACTGTCGGCCTATCAGACACTCTACACCTGTCTGGAAACCGTAGCGAAGTTGATGGCTCCGATTGCTCCGTTCTATGCCGATCAGTTGTATAGCGACCTGATTGCTGTGACGGGTCGTGATACGGTTGAGTCTGTCCATTTGGCCAACTTCCCTGTGAGCAACGAGGCTATGATCGACAAGAACTTGGAGGAACGTATGCAGGTGGCACAGGATATTTCGTCCATGGTATTGGCCTTGCGTCGGAAGGTGAACATCAAGGTGCGTCAGCCGTTGCATACGTTGATGGTACCGGTTGTAGATGCCCATCAGCAGGAGAGTATCGAAGCTGTCAAGCAATTGGTGCTCAATGAGGTGAATGTCAAGGATCTGAAGTTTGTCGATAATGCAGGTGGCATTTTGGTAAAACGTGTGAAGCCCGACTTCAAGAAGTTAGGCCCGCGTTATGGCAAGATCATGAAGAAGTTGGCTGCCGAACTCCAGACGATGAGCCAGGAGGCTATCAATGCGTTCGAGCAGGAGGGCCGTTGTACACTGGTAGTCGATGGTCAGGAAGCGATTGTCGAACGGAACGATGTAGAGATAATTTCCGAAGATATTCCGGGCTGGTTGGTGGCCAACGAAGGCCGATTGACCGTGGCGTTGGATATCACGGTGACTGACGATCTGCGCAAGGAGGGATTGGCTCGCGAGTTGGTGAACCGTATCCAGAATCTGCGCAAGAGCAGCGGTTTTGAGATCACGGATAAGGTGAACGTCACCATCCTTACCAACGAACAGATGGATGGGGCTATCCAAGCCTACAAGGAGTACATTTCGAATCAGGTGCTTGCCGCATCGGTGGAAATTGCCGATTATGCGATCAGCGATGCCGTAGAATTGGACTTCGAGGAGTTTAAATTATCCGTAAAGGTTGAAAAAGCCGAATAATCCTATTATCTTTGTCCGCATGATTTGAACGATCATGCTATGTAAAACTTAAGACGAAGAATGATATGAGTGAAAAGACAAGATATTCGGATGCGGAATTGGAAGAGTTCCGGGCGATTATTTTAGAGAAACTGGAAATTGCGAAACGGGATTACGAACTGTTGCGTTCAGGTATAACGAATTCAGATGGCAATGATACCTCTGATACGTCACCGACGTTTAAGATCCTTGAGGAGGGCGCATCGACGCTTTCCAAAGAGGAGGCTGGCCGATTGGCACAACGCCAGATGAAGTTTATCCAGAACTTGCAGGCTGCCCTGATCCGTATCGAGAACAAGACGTATGGCATCTGCCGCGAGACGGGCAAGCTGATCCCTAAAGAGCGTTTGCGTGCCGTGCCCCACGCCACGTTAAGTATTGAAGCAAAAGAAGGAGGTAAAAGATAAATGAGGTTATCAAAAGGTTGGGGAGCAGTATGTGTCATCATGCTGCTCCTTCTTCTTGACCAAGTCCTGAAGATTTGGATCAAGACCCATCTGCAGTTGCACGAGAGTATTGAAATAACCCCTTGGTTCTATCTTTACTTTACCGAAAACCCGGGTATGGCATTCGGGATCGAGGTGATCGGGAAACTGTTCCTGTCGCTCTTCCGGATTGTGGCAGTCGGCTTCATCGGCTACTATCTATATAAGTTGGTCAAAGCGAACCAGTCGTTCGGCTTCATCGCCTGTATATCCATGATTCTGGCTGGTGCGGTGGGAAACATCATCGATTCCGTCTTTTATGGGGTTGTGTTCGACCATAGTTATGGACAGGTAGCTACTTTCTTGCCTGCGGAGGGTGGTTATGATACGTGGTTGCATGGGAAAGTGGTGGATATGTTCTATTTTCCGCTGATACAGACCCATTTCCCGGATTGGTTTCCCCTATGGGGCGGTGAAGAGTTCATCTTTTTCCGTCCGATCTTCAATTTAGCCGATTCGGCTATTTGTGTGGGTGTGTTTCTCCTGTTGCTGTTCTATCGGCAGACCTTGTCCGACAGTCTTTCAACTGAAAAGGATGCGAAATAAGCTGCTTACATATTCCATCGGTGTAGGCGTAGCCCTGAGTGGCCTGTTCGCCTGTAGTAAGGTACCTGATCATCTGATTTCGGAGAAACAGATGCAGTCGGTCATGCGTGACATGTTGATGGCAGAAGCGATGGTCAACGTAGATCCGGGTACCTACAATCAGGTGGCCAAGCGGGAGGAACTCTTTGAGGCTGTCTTCCGCAAGCATGGCATTACGCAGGCCTTGTATGACAGTTCCCTCGTCTGGTATGGCAAGAATCTCGATATTTATATGCAGGTCTATGAACGGGTGTTGGACGATTTGGGCGATGAAATCCTGTCGCTCGGTGATGTGCAGGCCGAGGCGGTAGCCGCTTCTGCCAATCAGGATTCGGTAGAGATTTGGCCTCGTCGTTCCTATCTGACCTTCTCTCCGCAGAAAGGGATGAGCGGATCCACCTTTGAAATCCATCCGAATAGCCAATACTCGTCGGGTAGTGTCTTTGTTCTCCGTTTGCAGCTTTGGGGAATCACGCCGCAGATGCGTCCTTATCCGAAAATACGTCTCTGTGCGGATCAAGGGGATACGACTGTTGTCATGACAACGGAGCTTCGTCACGATGGTCCCTACCGTTTGCAGCTGAATACAGTGCCCACCAAACGGGTACGTCGGGTGTTCGGAGCAGTACTGATGGACGAAATGACTCCTGCTGCCTATTATAAACTGTATATGGACCAGGTCAGCCTCTTGAAGTTCAATTATGCTTCAGAGTCACTGAAACGGGACCAAGTCACCCCGTAACCTATTATGCGCCGGATAGCCTCCCATTATATCCTGTATCAACACTGCTACCGGCTCCATTACGTGGAGCTGGACGAGCGGAATGTGGTGGTGGCCCTGCATCCGTTGCAGGAGGAGATCGCCGGGACAGCCTTTTACGATGGTATTCTCCTGTTGTGGCCCCAATCCCTGGATCCCTTGGATGTCCGTGCCCTCTGGTCTGAGGGATTGCCCGCCAGTTTGCCGCAGCTCTGTAACGATTTGTTGCAGTTGGATAGCTGGAAACAGGTAGATCCTGCAGAACCCGTGCAGGTTTGGCACCTGTCGGCTGACCGTAAAATATTCCTTCCTTTGCATACTTTCTGAATATTCAGATCAGATTGAATTTTCCTCGCATTTCCTTGCTGGCGATGTGGGGAATTTGCGTATATTTGTGGGTTGAAAAAAACTTAATACAGAATACGCGATGAAAAATGTATTGATTATTGGATCTACTGGACAGATTGGTTCTGAGTTAACCATGAAATTGAGAAGTATCTATGGCGGTGCCAATGTAGTGGCAGGATATATTCCGGGTGCTGAACCGCAAGGCGAATTGAAGGAATCCGGTCCGAGTGCGATTGTTGACATCACCAACGAACAGCAGGTGGCAGAGACGGTTGCGAAGTATAACATCGATACGATCTACAATTTGGCAGCCCTGTTGTCAGCCGTAGCTGAGGCAAAACCACAGTTGGCATGGAAAATTGGCATGGGTGGATTGTTCAATGTATTGGAAGTGGCTCGTGAAATGCACTGTGCAGTCTTCACGCCGAGTTCAATCGGTGTATTCGGTAACAACACACCGAAGGATAAGACACCGCAGGATACGATTCGTAATCCGCGTACCATGTACGGTGTGACCAAAGTGTCAGGTGAGTTGTTGAGCGATTACTACAACATCCGTTTCGGTGTGGATACCCGTTCCGTTCGTTTCCCCGGCTTGATTTCGTATGTGACTCCTCCGGGTGGTGGAACGACAGACTATGCCGTTGATATCTATTATGCCGCAGCCAAGGGTGAGAAGTTTGTTTGTCCGATTGCCGCAGGTACCTTCATGGACATGATGTACATGCCCGATGGTTTGCGTGCTGCGATCGAGATCATGGAAGCCGACTCGACGAAGTTTGTTCACCGTAACTCATTCAACATTGCGTCTATGAGTTTCGATCCGGAGATCATCTTCAACAACATCAAGAAATACCGCCCCGATTTCCAGATGGAGTATCAGGTCGATCCGTTGCGTCAGGCGATTGCCGAGTCTTGGCCCAACTCGTTGGATGATACCTGTGCTCGCAACGAATGGGGTTGGAAGCCCGAATATGACTTGGATGCGATGACACGCGATATGTTGGAAAAATTGGAAGCTCGTTTTAAGAAATAAGCAAATCCTGCATAAATGGTCAAAAAGGATGGTCGTTTTTTAACGGTCATCCTTTTTTATTCGGGGGATATAGGGCCTTATAAAAAATACTCTTTGTATCTTTGTCCGCATAACATGTTAATAAGTATCAAGATGAACAAAATGTGGATGGCTGCCGGTTTGGCAGTTGTGTTGGGAGCCTGCTCCCAAGTAAACAAGGAGGGTAAGGCGGACGCTGTAGCCAACCCTTTCTTTACAGCGTATCAGACCCCATTTGGAGTGCCTCCGTTTGATCAGATTCAGTTTGCCGACTATAAGCCGGCCTTGCTGAAAGGTATGGAAGAGCAAAAGGCGGAGATTGAGGCGATCGTGCAGAACCCCGATGCACCGACCTTTGAAAACACCATTGTCGCACTGGACCGGAGCGGTCAGCTGTTGAGCAGAGCCAGTGCCGTTTTCTTCGGGGAATCCAGTATCAACACGACGGATGAGATTCAGGCGTTGGAACAGGAGCTCTCTCCGCTCTTCTCGCAGCATAGCGATGATATCAACCTGAATCCGCAACTCTTTGCCCGTGTCAAGGCCGTGTATGAGAAACGGGCCGACTTGGGGCTCAATCCGGAACAGATGAAGCTGTTGGAGGAGACCTATAAACGTTTCGAACGTGGAGGTGCCAATCTGTCGGCTGACCAGCAGGCCGCCCTGCGTAAGGTCAACGAACGCATTTCGCAACTGGAATTGACCTTCAGCCAGAACCTGTTGAAGGAAACCAATGCGTTCCAGCTGGTGATTGACAAAAAGGAGGATCTGTCCGGATTACCCGAGACGGTCGTGGCTGCAGCTGCCGATGCGGCTGAATCAGCGGGCAAGCAGGGGCAATGGATCTTCACATTGCACAATCCGAGTGTGATGCCTTTCCTGCAATATGCCGACAACCGGGCCCTGCGCGAACAGATCTTCAAGGGCTACATCAGCCGGGGTAACAACGGAAATGCCAACGATAATAAGGAGGTGGTCAAACAGTTGGTAGCCGCCCGTTTGGAGAAGGCTAAGATCATGGGCTTCGCCGACTATGCCGGCTATGTGCTGGATCGCAACATGGCGAAGAACGAGGAGAATGTCTATAAACTGTTGGATCAGGTCTGGACACCAGCTATTGCCAAAGCGAAGGAGGAACTGGCCGATATCCAGGCTGCTGTTCGGCAGGAGGGAGGCAACTTCGAAGCCGAAGGCTGGGACTGGCGCTACTACTTTGAGAAGGCCAAAAAGGCCAAGTTCGACCTCGACGAGAATGCAGTACGTCCCTATCTGGAGTTGACACAGGTGCGTGAGGGTGCGTTCTACGTGGCCAACCGTCTGTATGGAATCACCTTTACCGAACTGAAAGATATTCCGAAGCCGGATCCGGATGCCTACGCTTTTGAGTGTAAGGACAAGGATGGTTCGCACTTGGGTATTCTCTACATGGACTTCTTTACGCGTCCCGGCAAGAGCGGTGGTGCGTGGTGTGGCGGTTACCGTTCACAGACCTATCAAGATGGCAAGCGCGTATCGCCCATTGTGACGACGGTGTTCAACTTCAGCAAGCCGGCGGAGGGTCAGCCTGCCCTGTTGAGTGCAGATGAAGCAAGTACGATCTTCCACGAATTTGGTCATGCCCTGCATAGCCTCTTTGGAAATGTACATTACTATGGTACAGCCGATGTGCCCATCGACTTTGTCGAGTTGCCTTCCCAGATCATGGAACACTGGGTCTTCGAACCGGAAGTGCTGAAAGTATATGCTAAGCATTATCAGACAGGAGAGGTGATGCCACAGGCTTTGGTTGACAAGATGACCAAGAGCGGCAAGTATGGCCAGGGCTTTGCTACCACCGAGTATGTAGCTGCCTCGTTGTTGGATATGGACTATCACGTGCTGAAGGAGATTCCGGCTGATCTGGACATCGAAAAGTTTGAAGCGAACAGGATGACGGGTCGTGGTTTGCTGCGTCAGATCCAGCCGCGCTATCGGACTACCTATTTCGCCCACACCATGGGTGGAGGCTATACAGCCGGCTATTACAGCTACATGTGGGCCGAAGTGCTGGATGCCGATGCGTATGAAGCCTTCGAAGAGACAGGCGATATTTTCAATCAGGAGGTGGCTTCGAAGTTCCGCAACTACGTGCTGGCTCCGGGCGGCATTGACGATGCCATGGAGATGTATAAACGGTTCCGTGGTCATGAACCGAGCATCGACCCCTTACTCAAAAATCGTGGTTTAAAATAATCTGAACAGATAATCGCTTATGAAAAATTGGATTTTAACAGCAGGTTTGGCGGTGGCACTCACCGCCTGCAATCAAACGGGGAATACCGATTCCGCAGAACGGGTGAATCCCTTCTTTACGGAATATACAACGCCTTTTGGGGTTCCTCCCTTCGATCAGATTCAGTTGGCTGACTACAAGCCGGCTTTTCTGAAGGGTATGGAGGAGCAGAAGGCAGAAATCGAAGCTATCTGCAACCAGGAGGATCCGACCTTTGAGAATGTCATTGTGGCATTGGATCAATCGGGTGCTCTGTTGCGCAAGGCGCAGATCGTCTTCTACGGACAGAACAGTGCCAATACGACGGATGAGATGCAGGCCCTGAGCCGGGAGATGTCACCGCTCTTTTCACAACATAGCGATGATATCATGCTCAACCCGAAACTGTTTGCACAGGTCAAAGCGGTCTATGACAAGCGTGAATCGTTAGGCCTGAATGCCGAGCAGATGAAATTGCTTGAAGAGACCTATAAGGACTTTGCACGGGGTGGAGCCAATTTGCCGGAGGAGAAGCAGGCACAGCTGCGTGAACTGAATGCTGAAATCTCCATGTTGCAGCTTACCTTTGGACAGAATATGCTGAAGGAGACCAATGCCTTCCAGTTGGTGATCGACAAGCAGGAGGATCTGTCGGGGCTGCCTGACAACCTGGTAGCCAATGCTGCAGAAGCAGCCAAAGCCGCCGGAATGGAGGGCAAGTGGCTCTTTACGTTGCACAATCCGAGTGTGATGCCCTTCTTGCAGTATGCCGATAACCGCGCTTTGCGCGAACAGATCTTCAAGGGTTACATCAACCGGGGTAATCAGGACAATGAGGCCGACAACAAGGAGGTGGTTCGGAAACTGATCACCAAACGGTTGGAAAAAGCGCAGTTGATGGGCTACGAGACCTATGCCGACTTTGTGCTGGAAGATCGCATGGCCAAGACTCCGCAGGCAGTCTATAACCTGTTGGATCAGCTCTGGAAACCGGCGGTAGCCAAGGCCAAGGAGGAGTTGGCCGACATCCAGGCCGAGATCCGCAAGGAGGGTGGCAACTTCGAGGCAGAGGGCTGGGATTGGCGCTACTACTTCGAGAAGGCCAAGAAGGCCAAGTTCGATCTCGATGAGAATCAGGTACGTCCCTACTTGGAGTTGAACCAAGTGCGAGAAGGAGCCTTCTATGTAGCCAACAAACTCTATGGCATTACCTTTACACCGCTGAAGGATATGCCGTTGCCCCATCCGGAGGCACAGGCATTCGAATGTAAGGATAAGGATGGTACGCATTTAGGCGTGCTTTACATGGACTTCTTCCCGCGTGCCAGCAAGCGGGGTGGTGCTTGGTGTGGTACCTATCGCTCGCAGAGCTATCAGGATGGCAAGCGTGTGGCTCCAGTGGTGACGATTGTCTGCAACTTCACCCAGCCGGCTCCGGGACAACCCGCCCTGTTGAGCGCAGACGAGGCCAGCACACTCTTCCATGAATTTGGTCATGGTTTGCACAATCTCTTTAAGAATGTACACTATTACGGTGTCTCCGGTGTGCCGCGTGATTTCGTCGAATTACCCTCGCAGGTGATGGAACATTGGGTGTTTGAGCCGGAAGTGCTGAAAGTCTATGCCAAGCATTACCAGACCGGCGAAGTGATTCCGGCTGAGTTGATTCAGAAATTGTCCGACAGTGGTAAGTATGGTCAAGGTTTTGCCACGGTGGAATACTTGGCTGCTTCGTTGTTGGATATGGACTATCACGTGTTGAAGTCGGTTCCGGCCGATCTGAATGTCATGCAGTTTGAGGAGAAGGTATTGGGCGATCGCGGTATCTTGAAGCAGATACCGTCGCGCTATCGTACGACCTATTTCAACCATACCATGGGTGGTGGCTACACCGCTGGCTATTATAGCTATGTCTGGGCTGAGGTATTGGATTGCGATGCCTTCCAGGCTTATGTGGAAAAGGGTAATCTGTTCGATCAGGAGGTGGCTACGAAGTTCCGTAACTACATTCTGACACCGGGTGGCATTGATGATGCCATGGAGATGTACAAACGTTTCCGGGGTCGTGAGCCGGAGGTAGGTCCCCTGCTGGAGAATCGGGGCTTGAACTAATCGGTAAAGGAGAATGTATATGCGAAAGATACGAACCTTTATTGCGTTGGCCGTTTTTGTCCTGATCAACCTCTTGTTTCTGGACTTTTCAGGCACCCTACATGCCTGGTTGGGCTGGTTGGCCAAGATCCAGTTCCTGCCTGCCGTGTTGGCATTGAATGTAGGTGTCATCCTGCTGTTGGTAGCGTTGACCCTGCTGTTTGGACGCATCTATTGCTCGGTCATCTGTCCATTGGGCATCTTCCAGGATGGCATTGCCTGGATCGGACGACGGGGCAAGAAGTTGCCCTATCACCATTCACCGGCCCTCTCATGGCTTCGCTATGGAGTTTTAGTCCTGTTTATCGGGGCTTTGGTGGCCGGTGTCGGATCTCTCGTGGCGCTGTTGGCCCCCTATAGTGCCTACGGCCGAATGGCGAATAACCTCTTGCAACCTGTCTGGATCGGCATCAACAACCTGCTGGCCCAGGCTGCAGAACGGATGAACAGCTATGCCTTCTACGAACAGGAGGTATGGCTGAAGAGTTTGCCTACGTTGATCGTAGCGGTCGTGACATTACTTGTCGTAGTTGTATTGGCTTGGCGAGGCGGTCGTACCTATTGTAATACGATCTGTCCCGTGGGGACGGTGTTGGGCTTTATCTCCCGTTTCTCGCTCTTCAAGGTGACGATCGATTTGGAGAAATGCAACAGTTGTGGACTCTGTTCCCGCCATTGCAAGGCCTCTTGCATCAACTCGAAAGAGCATCAGATCGATTACAGCCGTTGTGTGGTCTGCTTCGACTGCCTGGACCATTGCAAACATCACGCCTTGCGCTATGTGCCCGTTTGGAAATCGACGAAAAAGACTGCTTCGGAAACATCCACTGCACCCGCTGATCCGACCCGTAGGCGTGTTCTTTCGGCTACGGCTGTGGTAGCCGCTTCCAGTGTGCTGCAGGCACAGAAGAAGGAGGTGTTTATTCCGAAGGATGGAGGTCTGACCCCCATTCAGGAGCGTAAACAGCACAAACGTCAGACACCGTTGGTACCTCCCGGATCCTTAGGACTGCGGAACATGGCGCAGCATTGTACCGCCTGTCAACTCTGTGTGTCGGTATGTCCGAATCAGGTGTTGCGGCCCTCGGGCGACCTGCTGACGATGATGCAGCCGGTGATGTCCTACGAACAGGGCTATTGCCGTCCGGAGTGTACAAAGTGTTCCGAAGTGTGTCCGGCAGGAGCGATCCGACCCATCACACGGGCCGACAAGACGGCGATTCAGATTGGTCATGCCGTATGGCGCAAGGGCCATTGTGTGCCGGTGACCGATGGCAAGGAGTGTGGCAACTGTGCCCGTCACTGTCCGTCGCAGGCCATCCAGATGGTACCGTTGCATCCCGATCAGCCCGATTCTGTCAAGATACCGGTGGTCAACGAGGAGCGTTGTATCGGTTGTGGAGCTTGTGAGAACCTGTGTCCTGCTCGTCCGCTCGCAGCTATTTATGTCGAAGGACACGAACAACATCGTAATCTGTAAGTAATATGGAAAAGAATCAACTACATCATATCGGACGTCGGGACTTCCTCAAGATTGTCGGGATCTCCACGGCTTCAGCCTCATTAACGGCCTGTGGGGGTGGCGACCAGAGCGTGGCCGAGGATCCGGTGTTGGGTCCGGTGCCAACCGATCAGATGACGCACCGGATCAATCCTTCAACGCAAGATAAGGTCTCGATCTTGGGCTATGGCTGTATGCGTTGGCCGCTACTGCCCGAACCGGCTGCCAACGGCAATGTCATCGATCAGGAGATGGTCAACAAGTTAGTGGATTATGCGTTGGCGCACGGCGTGAACTACTTCGACACGGCCCCGGTCTATCTGCAGGGATGGTCGGAGGAATCGACGGGTATCGCCTTGAAGCGTCATCCGCGTGAGAGCTATTTCATCGCTACCAAGCTGTCCAATCAGCGTCTGGCGGGGCAGGGCTTGACCCCACAGGAGATTTACGATGCCTCTATCCAGATGTATCACGACTCCTTGAAGAAGTTGCAGACCGACTATCTGGATTACTACTTGTTGCATAACCTCGGTGGGGGCAAGGGCATTGAGACCTTCAACGAACGTTTCATCGACAATGGCGTACTCGACTACCTGCTCAAGGAGCGCGAAGCGGGTCGCATCCGTAACCTCGGCTGGTCGTTCCACGGCGATGTCAAGGTGTTCGACCATGTGCTGAACCTGGGTGTGAAATGGGACTTTGTCCAGATCCAGCTCAACTACCTCGACTGGAGCCACGCATCCGGCATGAATGTCGATGCGGTTTATCTCTATGGCGAATTGGAGAAGCGGGGCATTCCGGCTGTCATCATGGAGCCCTTGCTGGGCGGTCGTTTGTCGAATGTGCCCGATCATATCGTGGCTCGTCTGAAACAGCGTCGTCCGGACAAGAGTGTCGCATCGTGGGCCTTCCGTTTTGCCGGTTCTCCGAAGGGAGTACTGACCGTATTGAGTGGCATGACCTACATGGAGCACCTGCAGGACAACATCCGTACTTTCTCTCCGTTGGATCCGATCACCGACGAAGAGCGTCAGTTCCTGTTTGATACAGCCGACTTGATGGCGCAGTATCCGACCATTCCGTGTAACGACTGCAAATATTGCATGCCCTGTCCTTATGCACTCGACATTCCGGCTATCCTGCTCCATTATAACAAATGTGTCAATGAGGGTAATCTGCCCAAGAGCCGACAGGATCCGAATTACCGCGAAGCGCGTCAAGCCTTCCTGGTGGGCTACGATCGTAAGGTGCCGAAGTTGCGTCAGGCCAGCCATTGCATTGGTTGCAACGAGTGTGTGCCCCACTGTCCGCAGCGCATCAATATTCCGAAGCAGATGCAGCGCATTGACCAGTTTGTGGAACAGCTAAAACAGGATACCTTATGAAAGAGTCAGCTGCTTCCTCTCCGGCAGCTTACCAGCGTCTGGAATCGTTGGATGTGCTGCGTGGTTGCGACCTCTTTTTTCTGGTTGCCTTAGGTCCCATCGTCCGCTCGTTTGCGCGGGCGGTGGATGTTCCTTGGTTGAACGACTGTATGTGGCTCTTCAACCATGTGGAGTGGGAGGGCTTCTCTCCATGGGACCTGATCATGCCGCTCTTCCTCTTTATGTCGGGAGCCTCCATGCCATTCGCCCTGTCCCGTTTCAAAAGTAGTCCGGACAAACGTCCCTTCGTTCGCCGCTTGCTGAAACGGGTCGGACTGCTGTGGATCTTCGGTATGATTTGCCAAGGTAATCTCCTGGGATTGGATCCGAACCGGATCTATTTCTATACCAATACGCTGCAGACCATTGCGGTCGGCTATCTTGGAACTGCCTTGCTCTTCCTCTACACAAGCCGTCGCACGCAGGTGATCACGGCGGCCGGCTTGTTGATTGCCTATTGGGCTATCATGCGGTTTGTCTCGGTGGATGGGTACGGTGGAGGCGATTATACCCCCGACCATAACCTGGCCGAGTGGATCGATCGTACCGTGATGGGGCGTTTCCGTGACGGAGCCCAGGTGGTGGATGGTCAAGTGGTCTTTGCCGAAGGTTATCATTATACTTGGTTGTTGAGCAGTCTGAACTTCCTCGTGACGGTATTGACCGGACTCTTTGCCGGCTATATTGCCAAGGACAAGACGGATGCCCGCACCAAGCTGCGGCTCTATTTCCTGCCGGGATTGGCGATGGTAGCCGCCGGATGGTTGTGGGGACTGGAGACACCGGTCATCAAGACCATCTGGAACAGTCCGATGGTGCTGGTCAGCAGTGGCTATTGCTTCCTGCTGATGGGCTTGTCCTACTACTGGGTCGATTACAAGGGGCATCGCCAAGGGTGTGAGTGGCTCAAGGTGTATGGCATGAACTCCATCGTGGCCTATATGCTGGCCAACGTGATCAACTTCCGTTGCATCGCCGAGTCGCTCTTCTACGGTTTGCAACCCTACATCGGCGGGTTCTATTCCTTCCTGCTGACGCTTGCACAGGCGGGGATCATCTATTTCCTGCTTTGGGTACTTTACCAGAAACGGATATTCTTGAAAGTTTAATGAATCTATACATATAAGAGATCTAACATCTATGGAATCAATCAAACAGATCTATCGAATCGGGCACGGTCCCTCCAGCAGCCATACCATGGGACCGATGCGTGCCGCAAAAATGTTTCTCGATCGGGGCAACCAGTTGGCAGCCTCGTTCCGAGTGACGTTGTATGGTAGTTTGGCTGCTACAGGGAAGGGTCACATGACGGATGCTGCTATCTTGGAGGTATTGCAGCCGGTGGCTCCTACAACGATTGTCTGGGAGCCGAAGCTGTTCCTGCCTTTCCACCCGAACGGCATGTTGTATGAATCGTTCAATGCCCAGGGAGATCCGATGGATCGCTGGGAAATCTATAGTATCGGAGGAGGCACCTTGGCCAACAAGGACTTCAACGAGCTGCAGACCTCTGAGGTCTATTCGATGGGTACCATCAAGGAGATTCAGGCCTGGTGTGAGAAGACGGGCCATGCCTATTGGGAGTATGTCGATCAGTGCGAGGATTCCGACATTTGGGACTACCTGGCTGAGGTGTGGGAGGTCATGCAGGCCGCCGTACGCCGCGGTTTGGAGGCTGAAGGGGTGCTGCCGGGTGGCTTGGCCATCCGTCGGAAGGCGTGCGACTACATGATCCGCGCCAAGGGTTTTGGTAGTAGCATCAAGAGTCGTGGACTGGTCTATGCCTACGCGTTGGCTGTCTCGGAGGAGAATGCTTCGGGAGGTAAGATCGTGACGGCACCTACGTGTGGTTCCTGCGGTGTGATGCCGGCTGTGCTGTTCCACCTGAAAGAGACCCGCGAGTTCCGCGATTCACGTATCTTGCGTGCCTTGGCAACGGCAGGTTTGTTTGGTAATGTGGTGCGCACGAATGCCTCTGTCTCGGGTGCCGAGGTGGGTTGTCAGGGCGAAGTGGGTGTGGCTTGTGCGATGGCTGCCGCCTCGGCCAGTCAGCTCTTCGGCGGTACACCGGCCCAGATCGAGTATTCGGCGGAGATGGGACTGGAGCATCACCTGGGACTGACCTGCGACCCGATCGGTGGCTTGGTGCAGATCCCCTGTATCGAGCGGAATGCCTTTGCGGCAGCCCGTGCACTGGATGCCAATACCTATTCCAACTTCTCAGACGGGAAACATCGCATCAGTTTCGACCGCGTGGTGGAGGTGATGCGTCAGACCGGCAACGACCTGCCCAGTCTCTACAAGGAGACCTCGGAGGGTGGTTTGGCCAAAGCCGGTGAAGATAATTTGTAAAATCATTTTTTCTAACGATAGAATACATACATGACAACAATGAACAAATGGATGATGGGTGGACTGGTTGCCTTGTTGGCAGCTTGTGGCCAACCCAAGCAGGCTCCTGTGGAGGAGGTCGCGATGAGTGGAAATCCGGTCTTCGAAGGCTGGTATGCCGATCCGGAGGGAATCATTTATGATGACACCTATTGGATCTTCCCGACCTGGAGTGACCTGTATGAGAAACAGACCTATTTCGACTGTTTCTCTTCGAAGGATCTGGTCAACTGGACCAAGCATGCCTCTATCTTGGACACGACAGAGGTGAAGTGGGCGAAACGGGCCATGTGGGCTCCGGCAGTGATCCGTAAGGCGGACAAATACTACCTTTTCTTCGGTGCCAACGATGTGCACGAGGGTGAAGTGGGCGGTATCGGTGTCTCGGTGAGCGACCGTCCCGAAGGACCCTATAAGGATCTGTTGGGCAAGCCGCTGATCAATGAGATTGTTAATGGCGCACAGCCGATCGACCAGTTTGTCTTCCACGATGACGACGATACCTATTATATGTATTATGGTGGTTGGGGCCACTGTAACATCGTGAAGCTGAACGACGACTTCACCGGTTTGGTGCCTTTCGAGGATGGCGAGACCTTCAAGGAGGTGACGCCGGAGAACTACGTGGAGGGTCCCTTCATGTTCAAGCGGAACGGTAAGTACTACTTCATGTGGAGTGAAGGCGGCTGGGGTGGTCCTAACTATTGCGTAGCGTATGCCATAGCAGACTCACCGTTTGGTCCCTTCCAGCGGGTTGGCAAGATCCTGCAGCAGGATCCGGAAGTAGCCACAGGAGCAGGCCACCATTCCGTGATTCATGTACCGGGCACGGAGAACTATTACATCGTCTATCACCGTCGTCCCTTGGGTGACACCGGCCGAGACCACCGTGTGACCTGTATCGACCGCATGACCTTCGATGCCGAGGGTTACATCAATCCGGTTAAGATCACTTTCGAGGGTGTTCCGGCTCATCCACTCCGTTGAGCGCACTTTCATTGAGCAGAATCAAACAAGCCCTGGCGTGCAGAAAAGCATGGCAGGGCCGTCATTACCATCAACACCTTCTTTGCAATGTCGATGGAGGGAGGTGTTGATCTGTCGAAAGTTTCTGCCACTTCTGCCACTCTGCCAAGTGGCAGAAATAGCGAAAAAGAGGCAAAAATGGGGGATTTTGATGATTTTTGGGGTATTCTGCCAACTGGCAGAGTGGCAGAAGTGGCAGAGAGTCCAACCGATTGTAGAGGAACTCTTTCCTAAACAGGATGATTTGGCTGAATAACTATGCCAGTTAGGGGGTCTAACCAGCATAGTTAGATCCCCTAAGTATGATACTTATTCAGTGTAGAGACCTGATAACGTACCATTATCTGGCAGATCGGGGAGCCCTAAACTGCCACATGGAGATATCGGGATTTTTGAGCTCATTCGTAACTTATTTAGCACCTGTCAGCGAACGGATACAATCAACTTCCTCTTGGCTGAACGGTGTACCATCCTGACGGAAAATGTCGTGGAACCAGAGCTTCGGTTCAGCAACGTCAGGCAACGGTTCGTCCCACGCAAAGATCGTATTGGTCTTTCCGGCTACGAAACCCCAGTTGATGGCCACCACTTTGTTCTCCTTCAGCAGCGGCATGATCGTACTGAAGAAACTGTTGTTGCGACGGGCCATGTATTCGGTACAAACCAACGGGCGGTTGAACATCTTCAAATATTTGATACATTGTTCATGATCGGCCCGGTCGCTGTAGTTGTGATAAGAAACCACATCCGAATTCTCCAACTGGAACGCATTCAACGGAGCAAAATCGTCGCCCCAGTTCCAGATGCCGCTGGTCACCGGTTGTGATGGATTGGCCTCGCGGGCCCACTGGAAGACACGCTTCAACATCGGCAGAGTCTCTGTGACATGGCCACTGTTGCCGGGTTCATTCCACAAATCCCACAACAGGATGCGCTCATCTTTTCCGAAGGTCGTCAACAGATCCTTGACATACTTCTCCATCTTCGGATAGAGCGTCAAGGTATCCTTACGCAGGGAGACAGCGGGATCCTGTACCCATCCCGAATTGTGTACACCCGGCTTCGGATCCGGCTGCTTGCCATACGAAGACTCAGCATTCCAACAATCGTCAAAGATACAGAACAGCGGTTTGATGTGATGCTTCTGGCAAATGCTTAGGAAATCATCCATCCGCTGCTTCATGCCTTCCGGATCATGCTCATACACTACACTGCTCAGATAGACGCGCAATGTGTTAAAACCAATTCCTTCCGCCATGGTCAACTCCTGGTCAATCTGGTCGGGACGGTAGCTATCCTTGCTCCACATCTCAATCTGATTGATGGCATCGGCATTGATATAATCCGCACCTGCCAACCAAGGCAACTGGGCATACCAAGTATTTGCCTGTTCTTCACTCCAACGCTGGGCCACTTGTGGCTGCTGCGTTTCAACCGGCTGCGGTGCACATCCACTCATCAGACAGGTGAAAGCACAGGCAGCTCCAACAATAAAACTTTTCATTTTCATACAATTCATTTTTTTGCAACAAGATGCGGTAAAGATAGTAACAAAATTCGTTATACAATCTCTAATGTGGATCTATATACTATCTGCATGAAAAAACTAAACTTCCTCCATTCTCGTCACTTCCCATCCGCAGAACTGGATGATGATTTGTTTGTAGCAGTCGCACATGTACTGAAGTGCGTCACGCCATTGACCATCGAAAGCCATCGAGTCGAAACCATCTTTATATCCTCGTTACAAAATTAGTGCAAATTTCGGGACTTACCGTAGTGGTTCAGCCAATTTATGGAGGATAGTATGTAAGATTCACGAAAAAAAGTGCATCTTTGCGGCTGAAATAAGTAGCAAATTAAGGTTTTAGTATAGATGGAATACAGAAAACTCCGTACAGAAGAGGTGGCACGGTTGAAGAGCCAGTCGTGCCTGGCAGATGATTGGGATCGCGTTGAGGTGACGACCGAAGGGTTCACCACCGATCATGTGTGGCATACACGATTCTCAGGCAACGTGAAGCTCGGTCGCTTCGAAGCGTCGTTTACCCTGCCGGGTGGCATCCAGAAGCACTCCGGACTGCGCCACGTTACGTTGCACAACGTCTCGGTAGGTGATAATTGCTGCATCGAGAATATCAGTAACTACATCGCTAACTACGATATCGGCCATGACTGCTTCATTGAGAATGTGGACATCCTGCTGGTGGAGGGCGAATCGACATTTGGCAATGGTACACCTGTCTCTGTACTCAATGAGACGGGTGGTCGAGAGGTCCTCATCAACGACAAACTGTCGGCTCATCAGGCCTACATCGTGGCGCTCTATCGTCATCGTCCGGAACTGATAGCCCGCATGAAGGAGATAACCGACTACTATTGCCACAAGCATGCCTCCTCACGCGGAACCATTGGAAACCACGTGAAGATCATCAATACCGGTTCGGTGCGTAACGTGCGTATGGGTGACTATGCCTACATCTGTGGGGCCAATCGGCTGACCAACGGAAGTTTGAACAGTAATGCGGAGGCACCCATCTATATTGGACACGGTGTGATAGCTGATGATTTCATTATCTCCAGCGGTTCGCATGTGGACGACGGTACGATGCTGACCCGTTGTTTCGTAGGGCAGGCTTGCCTGCTGGGACACAACTACTCGGCCAGCGATTCGCTCTTCTTCAGCAACTGTCAGGGAGAGAACGGCGAGGCCTGTGCCATCTTTGCGGGTCCCTTCACGGTGACTCACCATAAATCGACCCTGCTCATTGCGGGTATGTTCTCGTTCATGAATGCCGGTTCGGGTTCCAATCAGAGCAATCACATGTACAAGTTGGGTCCTATCCACCAAGGTACCTTGGAACGGGGAGCCAAGACCACCAGCGACTCCTATATTCTCTGGCCGGCCCGTGTGGGGGCTTTCTCGCTGGTCATGGGGCGTCACGTCAACCATTCGGACACCTCCAACCTGCCCTTCTCTTATTTGATCGAGCAGAACAACACCACCTATCTCGTACCTGGAGTCAACCTGCGGAGTGTGGGTACCATCCGCGATGCACAGAAGTGGCCCAAGCGTGACGGACGTACCGACTCGCATCGCTTGGACTTCATCAACTATAACCTGCTCAGTCCCTACACCGTGCAGAAGATGTTCAAGGGGAGGGAGATTCTGCTGAACCTACGACGTGCCAGTGGCGAACTGTCGGATATCTATTCATTCCATAGTGCCAAGATCCGTAATTCTGCTCTGGTAAAAGGTATTCGCTTCTACGAGACTGCCATCCATAAGTTCTTGGGTAACTCCGTTATCAAGCGTTTGGAAGCAATTGATTTCCATCATGACGAGGAAATACGTGCCCGTCTGCTTCCCGACACACCCATCGGTCGTGGCGAATGGGTAGATATTGCCGGACTGATTGCGCCCAAGAGCGAGATTGACCATTTGACGGACGACATCGAAGCTGGACGGCTGAACCGGCTGAAGCATATTAATGCTGAGTTTGAGCGGATGCACACGCATTATTATACCTACGAGTGGACCTGGGCTTATGATCATTTGGAAGAGTTTTACGGATTCTCTCCTGATAAGGCTACGGCTGCTGATATCATCCGTGTCGTTGAGCGTTGGAAAGAGGCTGTCGTGGGGCTGGACCGTATGGTCTATGAGGATGCCAAGAAGGAGTTTTCCATGGCTTCGATGACCGGATTCGGTGCCGACGGCTCGCGTTTGGAGAAGGAACTGGACTTCGAGCAGGTGCGTGGCGACTTCGAAAGCAACCCCTTTGTGACTGCCGTGTTGCGACACATTGAGGCGAAGAGTGCCTTAGGCGATGAGTTAATCGCCCGCATGAAACGGGTGGATAGTGCTTCCCTGCATGATGTGTCTTGAACGATCGGTATCATTAGCCCGTTGATCGGTATGGATGGAAGATGCCGGAATATCTTTGTTGATACAGAGGTTATCCGATAGCTGGCTCAATAATGTCAGTAGTTCGGAGTTGGCTTCATTGTCTAACTGGATGGCTGGATCCATGCTTAGTTGGTGGATGGTATCTGTACATTCCCCGCAAATATCAACTCCCAACACCTTTTCGTTCCGGAGAAGAAGGGTCAACAGCTGTTTCAGTTCGGACAACGATAGGATGCCTTGATCCCAGTTGGTTGCGGCAGATCGAGTGTCCAAAACGTCCTTGTCCACAGAAATATAGATTGGCTCCTGTAAGCAGAGCGGTCGGCTCTCTTGCAGGTGTCTGTGCAGCTGAATATCCGTATAAGTGATTACCCGATCTTGGAATTTGGACGGAATGGCTCTCTTTTGCGCTTCCGGAATACCGAAGAGGACGACCTTCCGTAGCTGGGGATTGTGTTCTAACATGGATTCTACCCAACTGCCACAAGACAATAAGTCTTCAAACAGGGGAGGCTGCATATCTGTATGGTGGTCGAAAAGGACCAGATTGAAGGGTCCCGACAGTTTGTCTGTCCAAAACTCCGTGATGTAGTGGTAATCGCCCGAATCGATGAAATGAATTCCTTCTGCTGGATAGGGGGCAATCAGTGAACGGATTTTCTGTTCAGCCTCCTGATCGCAATAGCAGTCCGTTCCTGTCAGATGGGTACAGTCTATGTGTACAGCTGACGGATTGTCAGCAAACTTCTCCAGTTCATAGACGCCCGAAAAATTCATGATAATCAACTTTTTCATTGTCATACGTTTTGAATGTCGTTTGACAATCAACCTACAAATGGTGTGCCATTGTCATACAGTCGGTCACCATTCCTCAGGGTTTGTCGCAGGTATAGGCCTGGGCCGGATGGATAAATTGTTCATTAATTTGTAGATGTAAAAATAAAACTGCATCTTTGTTGGCAGAATATCAACCAATAATAGGAGAATGATATGGCGACTAAAAATGAACTAAAATGGCAAGAAAAGTATGAACAGATGAAAGCCTATATTCTGGAACATCGGCATCTGCCGGGTAAGCGGAATGTAGAAAACCGGGGTTTACTCAACTGGTGGAAGTATAACCGGAAACTGATTAATCATGGTCAGATTGATCCTGAACGCCAACGGCTGTTAGCGGAGTTGGGTAACATGCGGGATTTATGAGTGCATTGGCTCTGCTCAGTCTGGTTTTGCCGCTTCCGGTCCTATTCATGTTGCACGATGTGGAGGAGGCTGTTGTCCAACATCGATGGCTGTTGTCGCATGAAGCGGCTCTGCGAGTTCAATTTCCCCGATTACAACCGTTGATCACCCATTTGCTCCAACTGGACATGCGGGCTTTTCTGGTGGCAGCCTTGGAAGAGTGGCTGTTGCTGATGGGGGTGACGGCCTACGTGTTGCTACAGGCTCCCTATGCGACAGAGGTATGGGCCGCCTGCTTTTTGGCCTTTTCGCTTCACCTGCTGGTTCATGTGGGGCAGGCTTTGCTCGTCAGAGGGTATGTGCCCGGGTTGGTCTCTTCGCTTCTTTTGTTGCCCTATGCAGCCTATGGGTTCTGGAGCATCTGGCTGGTCATGAGCGGTTGGTCCATGCTGTTGCTGGCAGGTGCCGGTTGGCTGGTGCTGCTGGCTAATTTAGGATTCAGCCATTGGATCGGACTGAAATGCCGTCGGCGGTAACTGGCTGTCGGATGAGTTGTATCGACAAAAAAAAGAGTCACTGATTCATTGAACCAGTGACTCTTTTTTGAAGTGGTGCCACCAGGAATCGAACCGGGGACACAAGGATTTTCAGTCCTTTGCTCTACCAACTGAGCTATGGCACCATCGTTTTTTGATTACGGGTGCAAAGGTAGGCATTATTTCTGAATGCGCAAGCTTTTTGAACAAAAAATCGCATTATTCGCTCAAAGAATTCCATCCTTGAGCACGTAATTCCACTTCACCACCGTCTCGACCCACTAAATAGTTGCCCAATTCGGGCTTGGTGATGTGGCCAATCACTTTGATTCCGGGCATATCTGCCACTTTGTCGTGATCGGCCAAGGGGACGGTAAAGAGCAGTTCGTAATCTTCTCCTCCGTTGAGGGCTGCCGTCACCAGATTCATGTTGAACTGTTCGGCCATGGCCGCTGTCTGATAGTCGATGGGGATACGGTCTTCGTAGATGCGGCAGCCCACATGACTCTCCTGGGCAATGTGCAACAGTTCGGACGAGAGTCCATCGGAAATGTCCATCATGGCTGTGGGGAGAATGTTGGCCTTAGCCAGCATCTCTATGATGTCTTTTCGGGCCTCCGGTTTCAGCTGACGCTCCAGCAGGTATTCTTTGCCGGAGAAGTCGGGTTGGAAATCCTTTTCACCTCGGAACACATGTTTTTCGCGTTCCAGCAACTGCAATCCCATATAGGCAGCACCCAAGTCGCCCGAGACACACACTAAATCGGTCTCACGGGCTGTACTACGGCAGACCACTTTGCCCTTTTCGCCCTCACCTATGCAGGTGATGCTGATGCAAAGTCCGGTCATGGAGGCGGACGTGTCTCCTCCGACAATATCGACTCCATAGATGTCACAGGCCAGTTTCAGTCCGCTGTAGAAGGCCTCCAGATCTTCGACCGAGAAGCGTTTGGAGATGCCCAACGAGACGGTAATCTGCCGGGGACGGCCGTTCATCGCGTAAATGTCCGAAAAGTTGACAATGGCCGACTTGTAGCCCAAATGCTTCAACGGCACGTAGGTCAGGTCGAAATGGATACCCTCCAACAGCAGGTCGGTTGTGACCAATACCTGTTTGTCGGCATAGTCCAAAATGGCCGCATCATCGCCCACTCCTTTGATGGTACTGCTGTTTTTCAACTCGATTTGTTCCGTCAGATGGCGGATCAGTCCAAACTCACCCAAGGTGGCAATTTCTGTTCTGTTGCTCATAAAATAATTGGATATGTTGTTGAATGATTTGATCAAATTCGGGCCCTCTTTGCTGCTGAAAACCAATTCGGATCGGCAGGTAGTAGAGCCGTTTCTTCCACCCCTCGGGGAGGAGTGGATGGTGGCGGAGGCGGGCCGCATCTTTTTCAGTCGTGATGAGGGGAGCCTCCGGATCGTTCAGTTTGTCTAATTGAGCCTGAATCCGCTGGAAATCGGCCGGCTGGAAATCGTGATGGTCGGCAAAGATCAGTGGATAGGCCTGCTCGCAATGTTGGGCAATGGCCTGCAGGAAGGGTCCGGGATTGGCAATGCCTACCACCAAAGTTGCTTCGTGCGAACCTCCCAATTGATCCAACCGGAGGTCGGGGGCTTGCTCCGGAAAGAGCGGATGGAGCTCCTCATAGACGATCTGACTGAAGAAGAGCTGTTGATGGGCCTGCAGATGCAGATTCTCCTCGATGATCCGATAGGTGAGAGGCTGCATCTCCCGACTGCACTTGGTGACAATGACAATGTCTGCTCTGCGCGCGGCTTCCCGTGGTTCACGAAGCTGACCATAGGGCAACAGCTGGTCGGAATAGTAGGGCCGACGCTGGTCGGTCAGCAGAATCGACAGGCTTGGGCTGACATACCGATGCTGGAAGGCATCATCGAGCAACACGACCTGTGGGCGTTCTGTCAAGGGCAAGTTGAGCAATTGCTGCATCCCCCGACGTCGGTTGCCATCGACCGCCACCATCACCTCCGGAAACTTCTGCTTGATCTGAAAGGGTTCGTCTCCGATCTCAGAGCTGGTGTGTGCCGTGGTCGCGAGCAGGAATCCCCGGCTCTTTCGTTTGTAGCCTCGGCTCAGGACAGCCACCCGATAGGTGGGAGCCAACAGCCGGATCAGGTATTCCGTATGGGGTGTCTTGCCCGTCCCACCGACGGCTAGATTGCCGATACAGATCACCGGTATTGGATAGCTTTCGGATGACAACCAGCCCCATTGAAAAAATTGGTCACGCATCCTGACCCCCCATCCATACAGTAGGGAGAGGGGCCGGAATTCGGGATGAAAAGAAACATCGGACAGCATCATACGTCTCCTGTTTGGGGGATTATAATGGTTTCATGTCGTAGGGTATGCGTGCCTGAATGCCTGTTCGCTCCTGCATCTGCCGGAGTGTCTGGAATGTCTCGAACGAATCGCCTAACATGCTTTTTACCCAACGGAGTTGGAACTGGCTCCACTGTCCCTCCAACAGTTCGCTCAGGAAATCGGGAGCTGTCGAGACATGTTTGAGCGTATAGTCGTCCAGATGGGCCAGTTCGGCAGCTGAAGCGATGGCACACTCCATACCGCCCAATTCATCGACCAACCCACGCTCTAACGCCTGATGGCCCGTCCAGACACGACCTTGACCGATGGCATCAATCTGCTCCTTGGTCATGCCTCGTCCTTCGGCACAACGGCTGATGAACGTATCGTAACCTCGATTGATATAGGCTTGTAGCAAGGCCTTTTCAGACTCCTCCATCGGACGCGATGGGCTGCCCAAATCGGCAAATTGGTTGGTCTTGACCACATCGGTCGTCAGATCCAGCTTCTCCAGCAATCCACTCATGTTGGGGAACATGCCGAAGATACCGATCGATCCGGTCAAGGTATTGGGTTCGGCCACAATCTTGTTGGCAGCACACGAGATATAGTAACCGCCAGAAGCGGCCACATCACCCATCGAGACGACAATCGGTTTCACCTGCTTCAGTTCGACCACCTCTTTCCAGATCTGGTCGGAGATATAGGCACTTCCTCCGGGGGAATTGACCCGAAAGATCACGGCTTTGACCGATTCGTCTTTCCGCAACTTGATCAGTTCGTCGGCCATCTTTTCCGTAATGCAGCTTTCCGAACTGTAGCGTGAAGCGGGTGAGGCGGGGGTGATTTCACCCTCGGCATAGAGGATGGCAATCTGGTTGTCGGACGATTGCTTGGGTTTCGGAATGGCCAGCATCTGTTCGACTGAAGCGAATTGCAACTTGTCGTCGGTTGACAGACCCACCCGCTCCTTGAGGAAGGCTTCCATTTCGGGACGGTATTTCAAGCCATCGACCAGCTTGCGCTCAACGGAGGCTTCGGCTCCTTGGAAGAGGAGTCCCTCATCGGCCATCCGGTTGATCTCTTCGACCGTCAAGTGGCGACTGTCGGCAATGGCTTGGGTCGTCTGACTCCAGATGTCGTTCATGTAGGACTGGATCTGCTCGCGATTAGCATCGCTCAGTTTGTCCAGCATATAGGGCTCTACCGCTCCTTTGTAGGTGCCCACTTTGAAGATCTGCATCTCGACACCCACCTTCTTCAGCAACCCTTTGTAGAAGAGGTGTTGGGAGGAGAGTCCGGTCAGCTCCAGCAACCCTTGCGGATTGAGGAAGAGGCTGTCTGCCACACTACAGAGGTAATAGTTCCCTTGCGAATAGTTGTCGGCATACGCATAGATGAATTTGCCACTTTCGCGGAACTGTTGCAAAGCCCGACGGATGGCACTACGGGTGGCTGATCCGGCAGGCAACAATCCCGATTCAAGGTAGATTCCTTGGATCTCAGGCGTCTCTTGGGCCGTATGGATCGCTTCCACCACATCCTTCAACGATTGTACGGATGCGGACTCGCCCATCAGCATGTCGAGGGGATTGTCCTGACACTTGTCTTCCTGGATAATGCCACTTAGGCTGATTTTCAGGATAGTATTTGCTTTCGGGTGATAGTCACTCACCTGATTGACATGGGCGATCATACTGACCACAACTGCAATAAAGGCGATGATGCAAACGCCAATTGCCACCAACACACCCAGTGCCGAGGCAAACATTGTTTTAAAAAAATCTTTCATATATCCTATTGGTGTGGATGATTAAAGTTTGCAAATGTACGAATAAACTCAGATACCCGAACGGAATTGGTGGGCTATTTGTCCAATTTCATCGTCCGACAGGCAGACTTGTCGATAAACATCGGCCAAAAGATCTTCCGAAAGTTTCTCGAAGTCTTCCCGACGGGCGGCAATGAACAGTCCACCGATGTCGGCTGCTCCCGGGCTGCTGACGAGCCGTTCGGCTCCTTCGGCTTCGTATTGCCAAGGACGATGGCGTTTGCGGGGGATTACCACCAGTTGCCATTGTTCTGTTTGGTAATAACAGAAGAGGTTCATCCGCGGTTCATCCTCGTTAGCCGAAAGTGGCAAAACGGCATATAATCGGTCGAAGAGCTGTCGGGCTGTCGGGAGGGAGTGGGCGCGTAAGTAGAATCCGTTCCGGCCATAACCGGTGAAGGCGTACAAATCGCCCTCCGCTGCGGAGGCGAGCAGCTGGCTGTTCGGACCTGTGAATCGGGTCCGTTCGTTGTCGAGCGGCATGATGCCTTGGGTGACAGCCTGAAAATGGGCATGATCCGGAGCCGATGCTCCACACGACGGCCCGTTATAGAAGAGGGTGAGGTCGGGCAGGTCGCGCGACAACTCCAAGAAGGTCTCGAAACGGGATTGGATGCGTTGGGGGGCATGTGCCAAGGCTGGTATCGTCAGGTGTTCCCGAAAGATGGGGAAGGGATTGACCAACAGGTGGTAATCCGTCCCGTAAGGCAGACGTAACTGGTCGGCCGGCAGCTGGTTCGGACAGAGAAAACAGGGGCGATGTTGCAGGGAGCGTGCATCCACTTTGGCAGCCGACGATCCGATACGGGCGGGATTGAACTGGGCCACAATGCGGGTCGTACCCAACTGGAAGGTGCGGGTCTCCACCTGTTCCAACGCCCGAAAATGCTGTTCGGCCAAGGGCCAACAGGCACGTTGGCGGGCAACCAGATCCGCTACTTGCGGCTGACGAAGGGGAAACGTGATAGGTTTCATGGACATTTCTATGTTTTAGAAGGATGAACGATTCTGTTGGATACGAGCCTCCAATTCCCACGTCCGGAGCCGATCTTTGTACAGATCGTGTGCATTGATCTGGGAGATGCTCAAGGCGGCATCGGAATTGTCTTCCCACCGGCGGCAGAGGTAGAGCACATCGTAGATGCGACCGATCGGATAGTTCCGACTGATGCGTAATCCGGCGGCATAATCTTCGCCATAACTGGTGTTGGGAAGCGGATGCTGGCGCAAGAGGGGCGTATAGAAGGCTCGGGGAGCCCCCAGTCCGTTGATGCGCAAGGCATTGTTATGGCCATTCTCGGAGGTCCACTCGCGATGGTCGATGATGCCCGGGGGAAGCGTCTCCAACTGGAAATTGGTCATTCGGTAGGTACCGACCACCATTCCACATTGTTCGCGATGGAAGGTATCGATTATGCGTTGGAGTGTCTGTCCGTCGCTGTACAGGTCGTCACTATCGAGCTGGACGGCAAAACGTCCGCAAGCGGGATCCTGAATGGCCAGATTCCAGCAGCCACCAATGCCCAAGTCGGTTCGGGTCGGTTGCAGGTGGTGGATGCGTGCATCTTGAGCAGCCAAACGGGCAATACATTCGGTCGTGCCGTCGGTCGAATGGTTATCCACCACCAGGATGTTGTAGGAGAAGTCGGTCTGCTGTTGGGCTGCCGAACGGATGGCGGCCTCAATGGTGCGTACCCGATTGCGTACAGGAATGACGACGGTCGCTTCGTGGGTAAACGGTTGCTCGTCGAAACGGACACGAGCGGTCGGGGGCTCCAAGAAGGCTCCGATCTGTTTCAGATGGTCGGTACATGCCTGCTCCATCTCGATCTGCAGGGCCCGATTGCGCGGATCGACATAGTCGAACTGCTTCTCGCCGGAAAGACGAGTGTCCCGTTCAACCTCCGTATAGAGGTATTCTGGGATGTGGACAATGGGGAAGAGGCGTGAGAGGCGTAACCGCAGGTCGTAAAGAGCTGCAAAGGTATATTGCTCCGGCAGACTGGCTGCCACTGCCTGCAAGGCCTCCCGTCGGAAGAAGAGAACGGAACCGAAATTGAAGTCGTTCCGCAAACTGCCCTTCTGATAGTCGATCAGTGGATGGGGCGACTGTACGCCTGCTTTGATCTCCTGATAGTCGGCATAACAGAGTCCGGCTCCGGTCGTTTCGGCTATGTCGATAAACCGTTCGATGGCCAAATAACCCAATTCCACCTCCTCTTTCAGTTGCAGGAGGAGATAAGGGGCTGTTGCCTGCTCAATCAGCTGGCGGAGGCAACGGCTGCTCCCGATCGGCCCGTTGAACCGGCTCGGGCTGAAAATATCAATCGTATGTTTCATGTGTGTCATTCTCTTTTGGGATTCTAACGGGCAGCGAAGATACAAAAACAAATCGATGAAGTGGGATATATAGAATAGGTATTCGCGATGTCTTGCATGAAAAGTGGTTAACAATGCTGGTTCTTTCGACATAAAATCGTACTTTTGGAAGCTAATTTGGTTGATGATATGCGAAAGAACGATTTGAGAAAAACGGTATGGATCTGTATGCTCTTGTGGAGTGTCGTTTCGTTGTCGGCTCAGTATCAGGTGACAGGCGGAAAAGGTACACCCTTGTTGGCGGCAGATAATTCAGCTAATGACGTACAGGTCTATTTGGTGAATGGAACTGAAGGATTGACAATTAGCTATACTGCAACGGTGGAGGGAACACATCAGTGGTATCGTTACACCCAATCGAAACAGGATGCGGAGGCCATAGCGTGTCAGCAGGAGGGCACTACTTCCCGGGTGACGCATGTGCAGGAGAATTACGGTTATTTCGTGGAGATAGCCAATGCCGGATTGCCGAAGTATGTCTGGATAACGGATTACAGCCGGTATGCTTTTCGGGCCGATCAGTTGTCGGTACTGGACAGTGGGGACCCTTGCTCGGGTGTACAGCTGGAGGGAAAAGGTTTTATCCCAACCATCTATTATTACTTGCCCAACAATGGCTTCCGTACGGCTTTGCAACGGGAGTTTGAAATCTCGTATGAGACCTTGGGCGACTGGTCGGACGAGATGCATGCTTTTCCGGCTGAGACCAAACAGGTGACCAAAAAGATTGTGGCCACTGATTTGGAGGGAACCCAATTCCGCTTCTCACTGTCGGAACCGCCCTATGTCGATACGGAGTTTACGCTTCGGGGGGATCAGTTTGCCAGCCATTTTGGTTTGGAACAGACCTGCTCGACCGCTATGTATGGAGCCGTTGCGATCCAGTTACATGTGGATACGGTACTGACGATGACGGAGGCTCCCAACATGAATACTTCGCGTGAGGGATTCAATGCGCCTGCCACCTTGTTGTTTACCGCCACAGCCAATGATCCGGTCGCCTCCCGTTATGTCTGGCGTATCTACAAGATTCGTGATTTGGCCATTGAGCCCGATCCTTCCGAGGGGTCGAATGGAAACGAGGAGGGTGATTCGGTGGAAACCCGCTCGTTGCGGGCGGGCGAATCGGAAGAGGAGGAGACGACCGATGAAGGAGCAACCGATGAAGAGGAGGGCACGTTGTTGGTGAACTTCTCCGGCAATGAGGTGGAATATACGTTTCAAGAACAGGGGGTCTATCGGGCTGTAGCCGAGGTGAGTGATCAGACAGGCACCTGTGAAGCCACCGAATCGATCGAACTGACGATTGCCACCTCCTACCTGGATATCCCCAATGTGTTTTCCCCGGGGATGACTCCCGGTATCAACGATGAGTTTCGGGTTGCCTACAAGTCGTTGGTCAGCTTCAAGGGGTGGATCTACAACCGTTGGGGTAAGGAGCTGTTCCATTGGACGGATCCAGCCCAAGGATGGGATGGCCGGAAAGGGGGAAAACTGGTTGCCCCCGGTGTATATTATTATGTGATTGAGGCGGTCGGATCGGATGGCCGTCGATACAAACGGGCGGGAGACGTGAATATCTTGCGCTCGAAACAGGAACAAACAGAAACGATAGAGACTGAGGAATGAAACTGGAAAAGAATACATTAGGAGGGATGGTGCTGGGGGGCTTGTTTTGCTTGACCGCTTGTCTCTCGATCGGATCGGGCGATTCGATCCGTTTGATGCAGGAGAAACCGATGGTTCCCTCCGTAACGATGACTCCCGAGGTGCCGGACCAACTGGCTTTCTGCGGACAGCAGGTCGATCTGACACGGTACAATCGGCACGAGGGGTTCGATCGGGAGATTGCCACCTTCACCTATCTGCATGCTTCGACCATGCTCCATCTGAAACGGGCTAACCGCTATTTCCCCATCATCGAACCGATTTTGCGGGAACAGGGGGTACCGGATGATTTCAAATACTTGTCGGTCATTGAGAGTAATCTGGATCCGAAGATCAAGTCGCCAGCTGGAGCTGTCGGTCTTTGGCAGTTGATGCCAGCTACCGCCAAGGAGTATGGACTGGTGATCTCTTCTACAGTGGATGAACGATGCAACATTGAGAAAGCGACTGTGGCCGCTTGCCGGTATCTGAAGGCTGCCTATGCGAAGTATGGCGATTGGGCAACGGTGGCCGCTTCTTACAATGCCGGTACTGCCCGCATCTCGGGCGAACTGGATCGGCAGGCGACGGACAATGCCTTCGACTTGTGGCTGGTGGAGGAGACGACCCGTTATGTGTATCGGATCTTGGCAATCAAGCAGATCTTTGAGCATCCCTATAAATATGGTTTTGTGCTGCAGCCCAAGGATCTGTACAAACCGATTGCCTGTCGGGAGGTGGAGGTGAAGCAGAACATCCCCGACTTGCAGGCATTTGCCCAAAAACAGGGAATTACGTATGCCGACCTGAAGCGGTTCAACCTGTGGTTGCGCGATCGGAAATTGGAGACCGGTGGACATACATTCACATTGAAGATTCCGGAAGCGAAGGATCTTTATTACGCAACTCCCAATAGTTATGTTCATAATCCTCAATGGGTAGTGAAATGAAAGTAGATGAACGAATCGAACAGGGCTGGATTTCGGTATTGGGTGCCCGTGTTCACAATTTGAAAAATGTCGATGTGGAAATCCCGCGCAACAAATTGTCGGTCATTACCGGCATGAGCGGCAGTGGCAAATCTTCATTGGCATTTGACACGATTTTTGCGGAGGGCCAACGTCGGTATGTCGAGACCTTTTCGGCTTACGCCCGCAGTTTCTTGGGTAATATGGAACGGCCCGATGTGGATAAGATTACCGGTTTGAGTCCGGTGATCTCGATCGAGCAGAAGACGACCAACCGTAATCCACGTTCTACGGTGGGGACGACGACTGAGATTTATGACTTCTTCCGTTTGCTCTATGCACGTGCCGGAGAGGCCTATTCGCATTTGAGTGGCGAGAAGATGGTGAAATATACGGATGAGCAGATTCTGGAACTGATCCTGACGAACTACCAAGGCAAACGTACCTACCTGTTGGCTCCTCTGGTGCGGAACCGGAAGGGACACTACAAGGAACTGTTCGAGCAGGTGCGTAAGAAGGGCTACCTGAACGTGCGTGTGGATGGTGAGATGCGGGAGATTCTCCACGGCATGAAGTTGGACCGTTACAAGATGCACAGCATCGAGGTGGTGATCGACAAACTGATTGTCTCGACATCGGACGAGCAACGGCTGAAAGAGAGCCTGAAGGTAGCAATGAAAATGGGAGAGGGATTGGTTTTGGTGCTGGATGCAGACAATGGTGAGGTGCGCCATTTCAGCCGCCACTTGATGGATCCGGTGACGGGACTCTCCTACAGTGAGCCTGCTCCCCATAACTTTTCGTTCAATTCGCCCCAAGGTGCTTGTCCTTGTTGCAAAGGATTGGGTGAAGTGACCCGAATGGACATGAACAAGTTGGTGCCTGATCCCGCCTTGAGTATCTATGCTGGAGGAATCGCGCCATTGGGCAAATACAAGAATATCATTCTTTTTTGGCAGATCGAGGCTATTTGTGAGAAATATGGTGTCTCCATCAAAGACCCGATTCGGGACATTCCAGCCGAAGTGATGGAGGAGATCATGAATGGCACGGACGAACGGTTGCAGATCAAGAATGAATCGTTGGGAAAATCGAATTATTTCTACGCTTACGAAGGGGTAATCAAATACATCCAGATGCAACAGGAGGCGGATGCTTCGGCGACGGCTCAGAAATGGGCCGAACAGTTTAGTGTGGTAACGGTTTGTCCGGAGTGTGGCGGAACGCGACTGAATCGGGAGGCCCTTTGTTATCGGATCGACGGAAAGAATATTGCTGAGGTAGCGCAAATGGATATTTCCGAATTGTATGAATGGGTGAATCAGGTGGAGGAACGGTTGGACAGCCGCCAGCAGCAGATTGCGGTCGAGATTCTGAAAGAGATCCGTTCGCGACTGCATTTCCTGTTGGATGTGGGGTTGGATTACCTCTCCTTGAACCGTCCTTCAGCTTCTTTGTCGGGTGGTGAGAGCCAACGTATCCGTCTGGCGACACAGATCGGTAGTGAGCTGGTGAATGTACTCTATATTTTGGATGAACCCAGTATCGGGTTGCACCAGCGAGACAATGTGCGTCTGATCCACTCGTTGAAGGAGTTGCGTGATGCCGGCAATTCGGTCATTGTGGTGGAGCATGACAAAGATATGATGTTGCAAGCCGATTATGTGGTGGATATGGGTCCGAAAGCGGGTCGTCTGGGGGGTGAGGTAGTCTTTGAAGGAACCCCGGAAGAGATGCTGAAACAGCAGACATTGACCTCCTCCTATCTGAATGGTAGCCGGCAGATTGCAGTTCCTACGGTTCGTCGTCCTGGCAATGGACATTGGCTGACTTTACGAGGGGCACGAGGCAATAACTTGAAACAGGTAGATGTCTCGTTCCCGTTGGGTACGTTGATTTGTGTGTCAGGTGTGTCGGGCAGTGGCAAGTCCTCCTTGATCAACCGGACCCTGCAGCCGATCTTGAGCCAGCATTTCTATCGCTCGTTGGAGGATCCGTTGCCCTATGATGCGATTGAGGGAATTGAATGGATTGACAAGGTGGTGAATGTGGATCAGTCTCCGATTGGTCGGACTCCTCGAAGCAATCCAGCTACCTATACCGGTATTTTCTCCGATATCCGCAACCTGTTTGTCGCACTTCCGGAGTCGAAAGTGAGAGGATATAAGCCCGGGCGATTCTCCTTCAATGTGTCAGGTGGACGTTGTGAAGTGTGTAAGGGAAATGGTTATAAGACCATCGAGATGAATTTCTTGCCGGATGTCTTGGTGCCTTGTGAAGCCTGTCAAGGGAAACGTTACAACCGACAAACCTTGGAGGTCCGTTACCGGGGCAAATCGATTGCCGATATTTTGGACATGACCATTAACATGGCTGTGGAGTTTTTTGAGGCGATTCCCGCTATCCTGCAAAAGGTGAAGGTGTTGCAGGAGGTTGGTTTGGGTTACATCAAGTTGGGGCAACCCTCGACCACTCTTTCGGGTGGTGAAAGCCAGCGAGTCAAGTTGGCTGCTGAACTGGCCAAACGAGATACAGGTCGTACCTTGTATATTTTGGACGAGCCGACCACCGGTCTGCATTTCGAGGATATCCGGGTGTTGCTGGATGTCTTGAACCGGTTGGTGGACAAAGGAAATACGATCATTGTGATTGAACATAATCTGGATGTGATCAAGAGTGCCGATTATGTGATTGACATGGGACCGGAAGGGGGCCGGAGAGGTGGCGAGTTGCTTTTTGCCGGTACACCGGAAGCTCTCGCCACAAGTGGTGTTGGTTTTACAGCCCCCTTCTTGAAAGAGGAGTTGTCTTCTCATTCTTGAAGGAGGCTTGTCTCCTGAAGGAAGTGAAACACCTCCTTTATTCATAGGAGGAGATGTTCCACAATTTTTGCATGTTGCCTTGTTGTGCCCGTTGGGTGAAGAGTCGTTTCAACTGGTCGGGTGTCAGGCTGGTAGAGGGTGCAAACTGGTCAGATGCCATATAGTGGAGCAGACTCTGATAGAACTGACGTGCTTCGGGCTTATCTTGAACAGCCTGCAGGTCGGACATACAGATCAGCAGTTTGCCTGTGCCCACCTGAAATTCGAACAGCAGTCCCAATTTATGATTGCGTTCGATGTTGTCAATCACCTGAACAATGGGACGATAATCGTTGGGTAGAGCATCCAGAATCAACGGATAACTCTGTTTGACGATTGGGAACCATTGCCAGTTGGTGTGAAATTCTGTCGGGAACTCCGCTAAAGCCGGATGCTCTGGATGGATCAGCAGTCCCATGGTCCCGGGTGAAACCGGTCGGTTCAGATTTTCACAAATGGTCTTGAACATCCGATAGTTCCAGTAGTCGGTCTGGAAAAGACCACCAACAGTCTGCTCTTTCAGCTCTTCGGCATTGGGAATCCACAATACCTTTTTCCCTTGGGCCAAAGCCTCTTGACAAGTGGTCCAATCCTTTACCAGTTGTACATCGGCAGCCGGAGTCGTATCGGCTTGATCCGGATAGATCCATAAGGGGTAACGGTTACGGTAATCTGTTCCCTCAATGGCTAATGTGAGGGTCACCTGTTCGGCCTGCTGAATGGCTTGCAACGGTAACTTCAATGTGCCGACTTGTCCCAATGCTCCCTGTTTGACTTGCAAGGGAAGTGTTCCTTGCTGTACAGGCTCCCCTTGGCTGTTCGTGAGAGTCCATTGCAATGTTTTGCCCTCCAATCCTTGTGCCGAATAGTTGGCAACTACGACCTCTCCCGTGAGCGTTTCACCTTGGTTCCAGCAGAATTTTTCAGTACAAAAGAGCGGAACTACTTCACAACAGAACTCTCTCCAGGCTTCCGGTGTGATGAGTCCTTTGCTGTCCATAAAGGCATCCAACATGCCGACATAGGCAGAGCCTTGACCCGGATAGTCTTGTAGATCGAGCAACTGGAATCCGCCCCAATCAGGTGTTCGCAGGTTCATCTCGATGTCTGCCCGATAGAGGATGGCGGACCATTTTCCGGAGGCCATAAAGAAATCATGTGCCTGATTACTCATACCGGCCTCTTCTAACCGTTGCTTGAAAACGGCAAAGTTGCGAGGTTGCAAAGCTCCGGTATATTTCTGCATCTCCTCATAATTCGGATAGACTTGAAACTGTCCCGTCTCGTGACTGATGATGGGTACTTCGCACAACGCATGAACGGAGGCAAAGTTCATGGTCGAGTTGGGATAGCTATGGTTGATGTAACCGCCATCATAGGCATCTGCAAAGGAGAAGGACCCACGGGTATGTGTATTGAATTGCTGTGGCTCTTCGCGTCCGACCCGACAGGTGGTGAAGTAGTCTTCATCAGCCTGTTTGCCTTGGAAACCGAGGTAGTTGTTCGATCCGGAGGCATAGATGTGACGGTTGTCTTCTGCCTTGAAGGTCCGGATCAGTTGGCCCAATGCCTCTTCGCCCGACATTTCATTGCCCAATGCAAACATGACGAATGAGGCATGATTGCTATAGGCCTGATGTAGGTTGCGTCCCTCTTTCAACAGGAAGTTGCAGAGTGGTTCGTCTGTCAGCTGGATATTCCCCCAAATCGGCAATTCCGGTTGCAGGTAGATACCTTCGATGTCGGCTGCTTCAAAACAGGCTTCAGGCGGACACCAAGAGTGGAACCGATAGTGGTTGATACCGTACTGTTTGGCTACTTGGAAATAGTGGCGCCAAGTTGGTACATCCATGGCTGTATGGGCTGTCAACGGGAATACACAGGCGTCATGTTTACCTCGCAGGAAAGTGGTTTGACCATTGATGGTGAATTGACGGCCTTGGGTGCGAAATTCACGTAAGCCGAAGTTGGCCGTTTGTGTATCGCTCGTTTCAGGGGTTTGGAGTGAAACCGTCAGTCGGTAGAGGGCGGGATCAAATTCGCTCCAGCAACGAGCCTCTGTTCCGAGTGGCAACTCGATGACCTGTTCGGTGGCTTTCCAATCGACCGGTACAGACAGGATGGCTGTCTTGTGCGGTTGGCTGGTATTCCAAGCCTCGGCAAAGAGGGAGAGGGTTCCCTCACCGGCTTGTCCCTCCGGATGGCGCAAGGTCACCTTGGCTGTAACGGATCGTTTGGACCAGTCCGGATAGAGCTGGATCGATTCGATGCCACAGATGGGGGCTGCCTCCAGATAGAATTGGCCGATGATGCCGTTCCAGTTGGTTTGGGTGGAGGGGGAATAGGCGTGTGAAGAGGTCATCACCTGGGTGGGAACGGACTTGTTGCCATTATCCACCCGGATCGCGAGGGCATGTTCCCCCGGAGTCAGATAGGACGATACTTCATAACATTGTGCCGTTGTGATGTCGTCACTGGATCCAATCTCTTTTCCATCGATCCAAAGGGTTGTGGGTTTGGTACGTTCCATCACTAACCGGATCGATTGTCCGGCCCAACTTTCCGGAATCCGGATCGTCTTGGTGTAGAGAGCTTCCCCTTCGAAAATATATGCCCGAGAAAGATAGGTAGTCTGGGTTTGATCGGTGTTATAGCGACCTTTCTTGCCCAAATCGGTTGTCCCCGGTAGCCAAAGAGAGTCGGTACAATGGACCGTCAATTGTTCGGGGGAGATACCGACACCCATGGTGTCCAGTTGGAGTCCCCAATTGCCTTCCAAAGAGATTTGTTCACGGGTGGATTCGGGCAAAGAGGAGGTACAGGCGATGCAGAGGGCGGAGAGTCCCGCCCAAAGCATCCCTCTCTTGAATGAGCTAATTGGTATCTTCATGGTGTTTCTTACAACTATAATCCACTGAAATCAATGCCTTCGAACAGCAGTCCCGGAATACGCCAAGAGGAGTTCTTGCGCGGGTCATTACCAGCTTCCACCAATTGGTTCCACAACTTGATCATATTACCGGTAACGTTCATCTCTGAAATAGGCTGTTTCAACTGTCCGTTCTCGATGAGGAATCCCTCTACACCATACGAGAAGTCACCTGTCGTACTGTTGCAGTTACCACCATTGAAACCGGTCACTAAAATACCTTTATTGACTTGAGCAATCAAGCCCTCGATATCTTTGCTGCCCAGAGCCAATGTCAAAATGGAGGGCGAGCTGATGGTCTGTTTGACCTGCATCTTGTTGGCTGCATAGGTGTCGATGAAGTAACTTTTCAAAACACCCGATTCAAAGATGGGCATCGGGCGAGTGGCCACACCTTCGTTGTCGAAGTAACGGGCACCCACGCTCTTCGGCTGGTGCGGTTCGTCACGCAGGGTTACGTTCTTGCCCAATACTTGCTGGTCCAGTTTGTCCAACAGGAAGGAGTTCTTCTGTTGGATGGCGTTACCATACAACGCCTCTACGACCGGTCCCAAGAGTTGTGCTGCATTGAGGTTATCGACCACCATCTGGTATTTGCCGGAACGGGTTTTTTGCTGTCCCAATTTCCGAACTGCTCGTTCCAATGCCTTGGCTCCAATTCCTTGTTTGGTCAGGTCGTTGAAATAGAGCGCAGAATCATACCAGTAGGCTTCGGGACGGGCATCTCCATCACCTTTGATACTGACACTACCGAACAGGGAGAATGAGGAACTGCAACTCTCCCCTTCAAAACCATTGCTGGCAACCATATATTTGTAGCTCTGTTCATCACTGTAAGAGGCAGAAGCAGAGATGACGCGATCGTTTTTTCCGAGCATTTCGTCACAAGTCTGCATGGCCAACTCCACCTTCGTGTCGGGATTGACCTGATCGAAATCGGGATCCATCAACTGCAGATCGGCTCCTTTTCCTTGGTAATAGAGGGAGGCATCCGGTAGTGTACGAGCTTTGTCTTCGGCCAAGAAACGGGTTCCTTCAATGTTGTCTTTGATGAATTTCTCCAGTTCTTTCTTGTCTAACCGATTGGTTGAAAACGCTCCGAAACGTCCATCTACAAAAATGTGCAGGCCCAATGCATTTTCCGAGGCCTGTTGCAACCGGTCGATCTGATGGTCTCTAATCTCAATGTCGCTATGTGACCCATTGTGGAGGGTTACGCGTGAAGCCTGACAGCCGTTCTTGAGGGCCTGTTCCATGGCCCATTGGGCCAATTCTTTATGTTTGTCTGTAATCATGATTTACTACTTGTCTTGCAATACATTCCGTTAATTCTCTCCACCGACAGTCAGTTTGCTGACCAGTGCCGAAGGCATTCCACAGGTGACCGGACAGGACTGTCCATCTTTGCCACACGTCCATGTGCCGTTGTCCATCTTGTAGTTGTTGCCTACCATCGTAATGTCAGCCAATGCTTTGGGACCATTACCGATGATGTTGATATCCTTGATCGGTTGCGTCAGTTTGCCATCTTCAATCAGATAACCATTCTTGACAAAGAAGGTAAAGTCTCCAGCTCCAATCTGTACCTGTCCATTGGTGAAGTTGGCTGCATAAATACCCCTCTTTACGGTCGAAATCATCTCTTCTTCGGTTACGTTACCGGCTTCCATATAGGTGGCACGCATACGTGGGATAGGCATCATGCGGAAAGATTCCCGTCGTCCGTTTCCTGTTGAACGAATACCATAATGTTTGGCACTGATGCGGTCGTGCAGATAGCTGGTGAGTACACCCTCTTTGACGATGTAGGTCTTTTGTCCTTCAATACCCTCATCATCTATGTTGACAGACCCTCGGTTGAACGGAATGGTTCCATCATCAACCACATTGATGTGTTCGTTGCAGATTTTCTTGTTCAACTGGTCAGAGAAGATGGAGGTATTCTTGCGGTTGAAGTCGGCTTCGAATGCATGACCGATCGCTTCGTGCAAAAGGATTCCCGAACCTCCGGCACCCATGACCACCGGCATTTCACCTCCCTTCGGCTTGATCGCTTGGAAAAGGATGGCGGTATTCTGTACGGCATCCTTGGCAATCTCCTGAATGACTTCATCAGACAGAAATTCAGCTCCCATTCGGAAAGCACGGGCTGCATACGAATTTTCAATGCGGCCATTCTCTTCCATGATGCAGACGGCACTCAAGGTGACCATCGGACGATAATCGTAATACATCTGTCCCTCCGAGTTACAGAAGAAGATATGTGAAGTGGTATCTCCCAAGTTGGCGATCACTTTGGTGACCCGTTTGTCGGCAGCAAAGATCTCGTCGTTCAGCTTTTGCAGGAAGGGTTTCTTGTCTTTGACGGCCAATTCATCCCAAGCTGTCTGTATCTGATAATAATTGGGACTGATCTTCGTTTCGGTCAAATTGGCCGGCTGATGTGAAGCCGTCGTGCCCGTTGCAATGCGGGCTGCTGTCCGTGCAGCATTCAACATTTCTTCCAACGTGATGTTTTCTACGTAGGCATAACCTGTCTGATCGCCCGACAGGACGCGTACGCCCACACCAAAGTCTATGTTCGAAGAGGCACGATTGACCGCTCCGTCTTGTAGTCCGAGATAGTTTCGGTACGAATGTTCAAAGAAAAGATCTGCATAATCGCCACCCTTTTCGAGTGCGGCAGACAACACTTTACGCAAATCACTTTCACTGATGCCAAAGTGATTCATGGCAAACGCGACACCGGCTTTTGTGTCGGCTTCTCCGTTTGCTGTACAGCTTCCTAAAAAGGATGGGGCTACCATTGTTCCAAGCATAACCATACTTCCGGTTTTAATGAAATCACGTCTATTTAAGTTCATATGCTTACTATATAAATGTATATATGTTATTCTGTTTGTTGATGTGCCTGTGGTCCTGCTGTACGGGCCCATTCCATGACATTGGCGGGCGGCCGTTGTGCCAACAGTTCCCGTTTCATGAAATCCATGTAGGGAGCCACATGAGCAAAGAATCTTTTATACCCTCGGCAGAGGTAATTGAGTCCCGGTTCACCTTCCTTTGTGTAGAGGAATCGATTTTTAGGACACTCTCCATTGCAGGCAAAGAGAAATTCACATTGCTTGCATTGGTTCGGTAACTTATCGAATTTGTCTTTGCCAAACTGGAGTTGGCGAGGACTGTACATGAGCTCTGTCAATGTGCTGGATTGGATATTGCCTAACCGGTACTCGGGAAAGACAAAATGGTCGCACGTATAGACATCTCCGTTGAATTCCATCACCCCTGCATGGCCACAGTAACGAGCCAGGGAACAGACTCCGGGCTGGGCACCCACCCAATTGGCTAGGGTGGAGTCGAACAGCTGGATGAAGTAGTTTCCTACATCCTCTTTGAGCCATTCGTCGAACAAGGCACATAAAAATGTTCCCCACTTGTCTGGATCCACTGAGAAAGGGGCTAACTGAATCTGTTCACCCTGTTCGACAGGAGAGGTGAGTCGGGTGGCATTGGCATGTGCCCCTATTCGCTCCACAATGGGTGCAAATTGGATGTAGTGACATTCAATCTCTTTGAAGAAATGATAAAACTCCAAAGGATAGTCCACATTATAATCGTTGACAACAGCCATTCCGTTCCATTCCACTCCATGTTTCTTCAACAGGTTAATGCCCTTCATGACCTTGTAAAAGGATGGCATACCCTGGCGATTCCGGCGATACTCGTCGTGGAAGGCTTGCGGACCATCAATGGAGACTCCTACCAGAAAATGGTTCTCTTTGAAGAACCGGCACCATTCGTCGTTCAAGAGGGTCCCGTTGGTCTGGATGCAGTTGTCGATGCGACGTCCACGGGCATATTTCTGCTGTAGTTCCAAAGCTCGTTTATAGAAACTGATCGGACGCATCAACGTCTCTCCTCCATGCCAGGTGAACAGTACTTCTTGTGTCGTCTGGCATTGTAGGTACTCACGGATGAACCGTTCCAATAATTCGTCACTCATGACTGGATTGTGAACGGTCGGATATAATTTGCCCTTTTCCAAGTAATAGCAATAATCACATGCCAGATTGCAGATAGATCCAACAGGTTTCAGCATCACATAGACTGGATGGCCGAAAGGAGCGATGATGGGTTCGTTATGATTGTCTTGATACATTAATTATCATTTATTAATTGGTTACAAAGGTAGAAAATCATTTGGAAACATCTCATTTTTTACTTAGATTTGTGACCGATTACACAAAAAGTGTATGATCGGTTATAAAAAAGGACAGAATAAAGACAAAAATGAAACATAATTCAACTATAAACTTCTCTGATTATCTATACATTGCGATACGGGCAGCCTTAGATGCGGGTAAATCGATTATGGATATCTATTCGCATCCCGATGCAGATTGGGATATTCAGCACAAGGCCGATAATTCCCCATTGACGCGTGCCGATTTGGTGGCTCATCAGCTGATAACGAAGGCTTTGAATTTGACCTCGTTCCCGGTATTGAGCGAGGAGGGGCAATCCATCCCTTATGCGAAACGTTCCAAATGGGATACATTTTGGTTGGTGGATCCGTTGGATGGAACCAAAGAGTTTATCAAGCGAAATGGGGAGTTTACAGTAAATATTGCTTTGATCTCCAAGCGCGTTCCTGTGTTGGGTGTGGTCTATGTGCCGGTTCGGAAGGATCTTTATTTTGCATCGGATACGGATGGTGCTTATAAGATAACGGATGTGGATAGTACCCACCAGCCTTCTATAGCCGAACTGAAGCAGAAAGCAGTCCGATTGCCCTCTTCGATGGGACACCAGGGTATCGTGGTTGTAGCCTCTCGTTCACATCAGTCGCAAGAGACGACTGCCTATATTGATAATTTGCGGAAGCAGGGGCAGCCGGTTACTCAGATCAGTAGTGGAAGCAGCTTGAAAATCTGTCTGGTGGCTGAGGGTACTGCTGATATTTATCCGCGTTTTGCTCCAACGATGGAATGGGATACAGCTGCGGGACATGCGATAGCACGGGCTGCTGGATGCAATGTATATTTCATTGATGAAAAAACACCCTTAGTGTATAATAAACCGGATTTACACAATCCTTGGTTTGTCGTGAAATAGTGATCCAATGAACTTTGAAATAGCTTTCGTATTATTCTCCTTAGTCGGGATGGTTGCAGCCCTGATATGGGATCGGATGCGACCCGGAATGGTATTGCTGACGGTTGTCGTGCTCTTTTTGTGTGCAGGCATCCTGTCCCCTCGCGAGATGTTGGAAGGCTTTAGCAACAAGGGAATGATCACGGTAGGAATGCTGTTCTTGGTGAGTGAAGGTGTACGACAGAGTGGTGCGTTGGGCCAGCTGATTCAGAAACTGTTGCCTACGAGCAATACCACGGTATTCAAAGCCCAGTTGCGTCTGTTGCCTCCGGTAGCATTCATTTCTGCTTTTCTGAACAATACGCCAGTCGTTGTGATTTTTGCGCCCATCATCAAGCGTTGGGCTGAATCCATGCATTTGCCTGCTACTAAATTCCTGATACCCCTTTCGTATGTAACCATTTTGGGTGGTATATGTACGTTGATCGGCACTTCGACCAATCTAGTTGTGCATGGAATGGTGCTGGAGGCTGGATATGAGGGTTTTTCGATGTTCGAATTGGGAAAAGTGGGTCTTGTAATCGCCATCGTCGGTATGATTTATCTTTTCCTGGCATCCAGTCGGTTACTGCCGGATATGCGGGAACAACAGAGTGATTTGCAGGAAGAGGAGGGAATGCCTTCTCAATTCCATCGGGTTGAGGCTGTCTTGGGAGCACGTTTCCCCGGAATCAATAAGCGGTTGGGCGATTTTAATTTTACGCGTCATTATGGAGCCATCGTGAAAGAGGTCAAGAGTGGAGGCCAGCGTTTTGTGCAGCATTTGGATGATGTCCGGCTGCAGGAGGGTGATACGTTGGTTTTGTGGGCCGATGATTCGTTCATTCCAACCTGGGGAGAGTCAAGTGTCTTCTTGATGCTGGCGAATGGAAAGGAGGAGACCGAACCATTCTCTCGAAAGAAACGAGGGTTGGCGTTAGGCTTACTGCTCTTTATGATTGTGGGAGCTACGGTGGGTGAATTGCCTTTCATGCGGGAGTTGTTGCCCAACATGCGTCTGGATATGTTTTTCTTTGTCTGTATTACGACGGTCATTATGGCTTGGTTGAAAATCTTCCCACCGAAAAAATATACGAAATACATATCGTGGGATATATTGATTACCATAGCCTGTGCTTTTGCGATCAGCAAGGCGATGGAGAATTCTGGCTTTGCCCCTTTGATTGCCCGTTCAATCATTTCGATGGCCGACCAGTTGGGTCCGTATGCATTGCTGGCTATTCTTTTTATGATCACCAATCTGTTTACAGAGTTGATTACGAACAATGCAGCAGCTGCGTTGAGTTTTCCCATTGCCCTTTCCGTAGCTCGGCAGTTGGGTGTTGATCCGACTCCCTTTTTTGTCGTGATTTGTATGGCAGCATCGGCCAGTTTCAGTACGCCCATTGGCTATCAGACCAATTTGATTGTACAGGGTGTCGGTGGTTATAAGTTTACAGACTTCGTACGGATTGGTTTACCGTTAAATGTGATTTCTTTCTTGATCTCAGTTTTTCTCATTCCGTTGATCTGGAAGTTTTAATGATAATTCTATGGAAACAGAAACAAAACATACCCATCTTGAACAGCGACACATCTATCCGGTGTTTGATCGGATGATGACGCGTGATGACAAAGAACAGCTCTTGCAACAGCGGGGCGTCATGATTTGGTTTACCGGACTGAGTGGTTCTGGTAAAAGTACGCTTGCGATTGCTTTGGAGCGCGAGTTACATCAGCGTGGAATCCTTTGTCGTATTTTGGATGGTGATAATGTGCGCAGTGGAATTAATAATAACCTGGGGTTTTCGGCAGTAGATCGGGTAGAAAATATCCGCCGCATTGCTGAAGTGGGCAAATTGTTTGTCGATACAGGCATTGTCACCATTGCTGCTTTCATCAGTCCGAACAATGCGTTGCGTGAAATGGCTGCAAGCATTATCGGAGTAACCCATTTTTTGGAAGTGTATGTCAGTACACCTTTGGCAGAATGTGAACGACGCGATGTGAAGGGGCTTTATGCCAAGGCTCGTCGCGGAGAGATTCGTGAGTTTACGGGTATCTCTGCTCCATTTGAAGTTCCGGAGCATCCTGCCTTGGAATTAGATACTTCGCACTTGACGCTGGCTGAGTCGGTCGAGCAACTCGTAGCGTTGGTGCTTCCACATGTTCAATATACAAATCAATAGCTATGTCAGCATATCAATTAAGTCATTTGAAGGAATTGGAGGCGGAGTCTATCCATATTATCCGGGAGGTAGCTGCCGAATTTGAAAATCCGGTGATGCTCTATTCCATCGGAAAAGACTCATCTGTCATGGTCCGTTTGGCTGAGAAGGCATTTTACCCGGGCAAGGTTCCTTTTCCCTTGATGCATATCGATTCGAAATGGAAATTCAAAGAGATGATTGAGTTCAGAGATGCTTATGCCCGCAAGTATGGATGGAATCTGATCGTAGAGTCCAATGAAGAGGCCTTTCGTGCCGGTGTCGGACCTTTTACCCATGGTAGCAAGGTGCATACGGATCTCATGAAGACGCAGGCTTTGCTGCAGGCTTTGGACAAATATAAATTTGATGCAGCTTTTGGGGGTGCCCGTCGCGATGAGGAGAAGAGCCGTGCCAAGGAACGTATTTTCTCGTTCCGGGATCGCTTCCACCAATGGGACCCCAAGAATCAGCGACCTGAGTTGTGGGACATCTACAATGCCCGTATCCACAAAGGAGAGAGTATTCGTGTGTTCCCGTTGTCCAATTGGACAGAATTGGATGTTTGGCAGTACATTCGGTTGGAGAAGATTCCCATCGTTCCGCTCTATTTTGCCAAAGAACGTCCCATTGTGGAGATCGATGGTAACCTGATCATGGCAGACGATGATCGCTTGCCGGAACAATACCGTAGTCAGATCCAAATGCGCAAAGTACGTTTTCGTACCTTGGGATGTTGGCCGTTGACTGGGGCTGTGGAGAGTGATGCCGATACCATCGAGAAGATTGTAGAGGAGATGATGGTGACAACCAAGAGTGAACGGACAACACGCGTGATCGATTTTGATCAGGATGCCAGCATGGAGCAGAAAAAGCGTGAAGGTTATTTCTAAAGAATCAACGACATGGAAAAAGGTGAAAAGAATCAGATAGGATTGCAATTGGGAGGCTTGTCTATTCAGGAGTTTTTGGATCGGGATGAGCAAAAAGACCTATTGCGTTTTTTGACAGCTGGCTCGGTGGATGATGGCAAATCTACGTTGATCGGGCGTTTGCTGTTTGACAGTAAAAAGATCTATGAAGATCAGTTGGATGCCTTGGAGCGGGACAGCAAACGAATGGGTAATGCAGGAGAGCACATTGATTATGCTTTGTTGCTGGATGGTCTGAAGGCTGAACGGGAACAGGGTATTACCATTGACGTGGCCTATCGCTATTTCAGTACCAATAATCGTAAGTTTATCATAGCAGATACTCCGGGACATGAGCAATACACACGTAACATGATTACAGGTGGTTCGACTGCCAACTTGGCCATTATTCTAGTGGATGCACGTACGGGTGTCATCACTCAGACACGCCGCCACAGTTATTTAGTTTCTCTGTTGGGCATCAAGCATCTGGTGCTGGCGGTCAACAAAATGGATTTGGTGGATTTTGATCAGCATGTATTCGATCAGATTGTGGCCGACTATCAGCAGTTTGTGGCATCATTGGGTATTTCCGACGTTACCTGTATTCCATTGTCGGCCCTTGATGGGGACAATGTGGTGGAGAAGAGTAATCGGACACCTTGGTATGATGGCCCTTGTCTGTTGGAGTATTTGGAAACGGTACCCATTGATTTGGATCGAGATTACACACATTTCCGTTATCCGGTACAGTATGTGTTGCGCCCCAATTTGGATTTCCGTGGATTCTGTGGCCGTGTGGCGGGTGGCGTTGTGCGCAAAGGGGATCCCGTATTGGCTTTGCCGTCAGGAAAGTTGTCGCATGTCAAAAGTATTGTGACCTATGATGGGGAATTGGAAGAGGCTTATCCACCCTTGTGCGTCACGTTGACGTTGGAAGATGAAATTGACCTTTCGCGGGGTGAAATGTTGGTGCATCCGGATGATTGTCCCATTGCGGATCGGAATTTCGAGGCCATACTGGTTTGGATGGATGAGGAACCGATGGACCGCGAAAAACAGTTCTATATCAAGCATACGACCAATACGACGCGAGCACGTGTGGATCACATCTGTTACCGGGTGGATGTGAATACGATGAAGCAGTCTGACGCAGACCGCTTGGAATTGAACGAGATCGGTCGAGTTGTTTTTACGACGGGTAAAGAACTGTTCTTTGATCCCTATTTGCAGAACCGACAGACCGGTGCCTTTATCTTGATCGATCCTATTACGAATAATACATCTGCAGTCGGTATGATCATTGATCGCGTGTCTGTCAAAGACATGGTGGGAGAGGATGCTTTGGCAACCCTTAGTCTTTCATCTCTGGGGATTGGACTGGAGCATTACGATGCTGTTCGTCTCGTCTGTGAAGCATTGCAAAAACAGGGTTTAACCATTAAATTGTCCGAATGACGTATGGGATTATTAGAATTTGATAAACTTCCTATCAACACCCTGATAGGAGCAGATTGGAAAACATTCAATCAGGTAACAGCTAATCAGTTGATTGGTGATGAGTATAAATCAAAATATCGATTGACCAAGGGGGTATGTCGCTTGTTGAGCCTATTGAAACCTATTGAAGATCATTATTATAACAAGATAGCAAATCGCCCTTTGGAAGAGGATCCGCTGTTCATTTTAGGGCATTGGCGTAGTGGTACAACGTTTGTTCACAATGTGTTCGCTTGCGATAAACATTTTGGGTACACGACCACTTATCAGACCGTTTTCCCACATCTGATGTTGTGGGGACAACCCTTCTTCAAACAGAATATGGCTTTCACCATGCCTGATCATCGTCCGGCTGATAACATGGAGCTGAAACCGGATCTGCCGCAGGAGGAGGAGTTTGCCCTTTCCAATATGATGCCCTATACCTATTATAATTTTTGGTTCTTTCCACAGCGGATGTTGGAGTATTGTGATCGTTTCTTGACCATGGAGAAAAGTACTGAGGAGGAGCGTCGAGTGTTTAAGGAAACCTTCCTTCGCTTAGTGAAGGTCTCTTTGTGGAATACAGGTGGTACGCAATATCTGAGTAAGAATCCTCCTCATACAGGTCGTGTCAAACTGCTATTGGAGATGTTCCCCAATGCGAAGTTCATCTATCTGAAACGGAATCCTTATACCGTATTTGAAAGTACGGTGAATTTCTTTACGAAGACCATCCGTCCCTTGAAGTTGCAGCCTTTTACAGATGAGGAGTTGATTACCAGTTTTGTCGAGGTCTATAAGCGGATGTATGCGGCTTACGAAGAGCAAAAGCAGCTGATTCCAGCTGGTCACCTCATTGAAGTCAAGTTTGAAGACTTTGAGAAACATGCTTTCGATTTGACTCAGGAGATTTACCAACAGTTGAGTCTGCCTGGATTCGATGAAGCAAAAGCTGCTATTCAGGCTTATTTGGACAAGAAGAAGGGTTACAAAAAGAATCAATATAAGTATGAGCCTACGACTGTGAAGATGGTTGAGGAGAATTGGCGTATGGCATTGGAGGCCTGGGGGTATGATTTGCAGGAATAGAATAGCCTTATTGGGCTTGTTTGTGTCGCTTTGTTGTACGGTATTTGGTCAGGAACGCGTGGTTCCTTTTAAGTATGGCGACATGGATCAATGGATTGTCCGTGAAATTTATGAATCCAAAATGATCGGCGGACAAACCAAACATCTGTATGAGATCGGTCCTCATGATACGATTCGGGGTAATGTGGCTTTTCATAATCAAGGAGGATCACCTTGGGGAACTTCTAACGTTTATGCCAAAGTGGCTGGTATTGTCAAGACGAATACTTCGGTTTTCCCCGAGCGGAGAGACAAGGGTTGGTGTGCTCGCATGGAGACTCGTTTTGAGCGGGTCAAGGTGTTGGGTATGGTCAACATAGAAGTCATAGCGGCTGGTTCGATCTTTTTAGGTGAAATGCATGAGCCTATTCAGGGCACCAAGGATCCGCAAAAGATGCTGAAGAGTGGTGTTCCTTTTACGGAACGCCCGCAAGCGATTCGGTTTGATTATAAGACGAAAGTTTTTCCGGACAAGAATCGTACGAAAAGCACGGGATTTAGTCGTCAGAGTGAAGTGGCGGGTGCAGATACTTGCGTAGCTATTCTTTTGTTGCAGAAGCGATGGGAGGATAAGAATGGCAATATCTATTCAAAACGGGTAGGCACAATGGTCCATCGATTTGCCACCAATACCCCCAATTGGGTCAACGATGCTACGTTCCCGATTTTGTATGGGGATATCACGCATCATTCAGCATACCGGGATTACATGCGTCTTCAAGAGGAAAATCGCTGTACAGTGAATAGCCGAGGTGAATCCGTTTTGATTCAGGAAGTGGGTTGGGCTGACGAGAATGAGCAGCCGACACACATGGTATTGCAGTTCTCATCCAGTCATGGTGGTGCCTATATCGGAACTGTCGGAACCACCTTGTGGGTGGACAATGTGAAGTTGGTTTATTAATCACAAAGACTATTTGAGATGATGGAAGATTGGAAAAGTCAAATTATTCAGTTACGTCAAGAGCTGGAACAACATAACTACCGTTATTATGTCTTGTCAGATCCGGTTATTTCAGATCGTGAGTTCGACGAGATGATGCATCAGTTGCAAACATTGGAAGAGGCTCATCCCGAAATGGCTGATCCATTATCGCCCACGCAACGGGTAGGAAGCGATCTCTCCAAAGAGTTTGAGCAGGTGGTGCATACCTATCCGATGTTGTCGTTAGGCAACACCTATTCGGAAAGTGATGTGCGTGACTTTTATGAACGTACGGAACGGGCTTTGCATGGAGAACCATTTGAGATTGTGGCTGAATTGAAATATGATGGTACTTCCATTTCGTTGACCTACGAACAGGGTCGTCTGCTTCGGGCGGTGACACGTGGGGATGGTACGCGTGGGGATGATGTGACGGCCAATGTCAAGACGATCCGTTCTGTCCCTCTTTGTCTGCAAGGGAATGACTATCCTGCGTTGTTTGAAATCCGAGGAGAGATTCTGCTTCCATGGGCTGAGTTTGATCGGTTGAATAAGGAACGCGAGGAGCAAGAGGAGCCGCTATTTGCCAATCCGCGTAATGCGGCCTCCGGAACACTGAAACAGCAGAATCCTGCCGTGGTGGCTGCTCGTCGCTTGGATGCCTATTTTTATTATGTATTAGGTGAGCAGTTACCAGCAGAAACGCATTACGACAATTTGGAGGCTGCCCGTCGTTGGGGATTCAAAATTCCGGATGTCATTCGTCGTTGTCGTTCCATGGCTGAGGTGCTTGACTACATTGCCTATTGGGATGTGGAACGCAAGAATTTACCTGTGGCCACGGATGGAATCGTGCTGAAGGTGAATTCGCTTCGTCAACAGAAGTATTTGGGATTTACAGCGAAGAGTCCCCGTTGGGCAATCGCCTATAAATTTCAGGCAGAACGGGCGGAAACTCGTCTGAATTCGGTCTCTTTTCAGGTCGGCAGGACCGGCGCGATTACTCCGGTGGCCAATTTGGAGCCCGTATTATTGGCAGGGACTGTCGTGAAGCGTGCCTCGTTGCACAATGCGGATATCATTGAGGGTTTGGATCTGCACTTGGGTGATCAGGTCTATGTAGAAAAGGGAGGCGAGATCATTCCTAAAATTGTGGGGGTAAACCGGGACGCTCGTTCGATATTGATCGGCGATAAAATCCGTTTTATACGAACTTGTCCCGAATGTGGTACGCCACTCGTCCGGGCTGAGGGCGAAGCCGGGCATTATTGTCCGAATGACATCGAATGTCCACCGCAAATCAAAGGGCGTATTGAACATTTTGTGACGCGACGAGCCATGAATATTAATATAGGTCCGGAAACAATCGAGGATCTGTATAATGCTGGCTTGGTCAAGGATGCCGCAGATCTATACACCTTGAAGGTCCCGGATTTGGTTCGTTTGGAGCGCTGGGCCATTAAGAGTGCACACAATTTATTGGACAGTCTGGCCATCTCCAAACAGGTACCTTTTGAACGTGTTTTGTATGCGTTGGGTATTCGTTATGTGGGTGAAACAGTAGCCAAACGTTTGGCCAATTCATTTCATTCCATCGAAGCCTTGCGAGCCGCCTCCTTTGAGCAGTTGATAGCTGTTGATGAGATTGGTGATCGAATTGCGAATAGTGTACGTCGTTATTTTGCCGATGAACGCAATTGCCACTTGGTGGAACGGTTACAGGAGGTCGGTCTGCAGATGAACATCTCCGAAGTGCAACTCTCCAATCGCTCTGAGAAATTGAAAGGAAAAACCATCGTGATCAGTGGTACTTTCCTGCATCATTCGCGAGACGAATACAAAAATCTGATCGAACAGCATGGCGGTAAAAACAGTGGTTCTGTGTCGGGCAAGACCAGTTTTATCTTGGCTGGCGATAATATGGGACCTGCCAAATTGGAGAAGGCTGCTAAATTGGGCATACAGGTGATGCAAGAAGAGGAATTTTTAAAATTGATTGGTGAATGATTATTTCAACCTATTTCATACAGCGAAGAGTTCAAGAATTGAAGCGACAAGCAGGCAATCGTCCCCATCGGTTCTGTGCCTTGCCTGAGGCCCGGAGTCTGTTGCTCTTTTATAGGGCATCCGACCAACAGGAGATTGAACCTTGTCTGGAAACCTTGCGGATGATGCGTAAGTCGGTATCTGTTTATCGGATCGGAGAAGGGCTCGGCTCTACAGAAAATACAGTTTCACAAGCGTATCAATTGGATAGCAGTAAGGATTTGGATCTATGGGGTTTCCCGACCAAGGCCAAGCTACAGGAATTGGTTGGTATTCCTGCGGATATTGTGATCGATTTGTGCAGGCAGGAGAATCCCTTGATTCAGTACTTGGTATTGAGTCATCCGGCAGCTTTCAAAGTGGGTACTCGACGGGTAGATGAAGAGGGCATATGCGACTTTTCCATCTTGGCTTCGGAACGAAATGATCTCATCTATTTGTTTGGACAGATCATATTTTATTTGCAGACAATACGCTCAAAATAACAGAAAATACTTATTTTTGCAGCGCGTAATAATAAAAAGGAATTATTTCCCTATGGCTGATATAAATTTAAAAGGACTGGGTGTGGCTTTGATCACGCCTTTTAAGGAAGATGAAAGTGTAGATTACACGGCTCTGGGCAAGTTAGTTGACTATTTGTTGCAGAATCAGGTAGATTATCTCGTCGTATTAGGAACGACAGCTGAAACTCCTACACTGACGGAAGAGGAAAAGAAACAGATTATTGATTTGGTCGTTTCACGTGTCCGTGGACGTATTCCTATCGTGTTGGGATTAGGAGGCAATTGCACGCGTAACATCGTTGAGAAACTGAAGCATGATAATTTCGAAGGTATTGATGCCATCCTTTCGGTGGTTCCTTATTACAATAAACCTTCTCAAGAGGGCATTTACCAGCACTATAAAGCAATAGCAGAAGCAACACCATTACCTATTGTGCTTTACAATGTGCCGGGTCGTACGGGGGTCAATATGACTGCCGAAACTACACTTCGTTTGGCGCGTGAGTTCAAGAATATCGTAGCGGTCAAGGAGGCATCTGGTAATATTACACAGATGGATGATATCATTAAGAATAAACCGGATCGCTTCTGTGTGATTTCGGGTGATGATGGCATTGCCTTCCCGTTGATTACCTTGGGTGCTGTCGGTGTGATTTCGGTCATCGGTAATGCTTTCCCTCGTGAATTTGGAAAAATGGTCCGTTTGGCTTTGGCCGGTGATTATGATAGTTCTCGTACGATCCATCATCGCTTTACAGAATTGTTCAGTCTGTTGTTTGTAGATGGTAATCCGGCTGGTGTGAAGAGTATGTTGAGTATGATGGGCTTTATTCAGAATAAACTTCGTTTGCCTTTGGTGCCAACGCGTATTGTTACCTACGAGAAGATTCGCAACGTATTGCAGCAGTTACGGATTAAGTGTTGAGAAAACGGAAACAGAAATGCAGATAAAAGAAAGCTATTCACTCATGGAGGGTGGATGGCTTTTTTTTGTTACATTTGCTGCGAGAAAACGATTAGTAAGAATCTATTCATAAAAAATGACATAAATATATCCGAATATGTACTCTATCCTCATTATCGAAGACGATGTTACTTTCTCTTTCATGCTTAAGACATGGTTAGGGAAGAAAGGATTTGAAGTTGACACAGCAACTTCCGTGTCCGACGCGCGTCGTCGTTTGGAGGAGAGGAAGTTTGATTTGGTGATTTCGGATTTGCGTTTGCCCGATGGTGACGGCATTGAATTTCTGAAATGGCTGAAAGAGACGCATGCTGCGTTGCCCTTGATCATGATGACCAGCTATGCAGAGATTCAAACGGCTGTTCAGGCGATGAAGGCAGGTGCAGCCGACTACATTGCAAAGCCGCTGAATCCGGAAGAATTGTTGGCAAAAATCCGAGAAACCCTTTCAGGTCTTGAGACACAGGAGGCTCCTGCGTTACCGAGGTATATTGAAGGGCAGAGTCGTTTGGCGAGACAAGTCTATGAGCATGTCCGCTTGGTAGCTCCTACTGATATGTCCGTTTTGATTACGGGTGCCAGTGGAACGGGGAAAGAGTATGTGGCTCGTTGTATTCATGAGCAGAGTAATCGGCATCGGGCACCTTTCGTTGCTGTAGATTGTGGTGCAATACCGAAAGAGTTGGCTGCTTCTGAATTTTTTGGCCATGTGAAGGGATCGTTCACGGGTGCTATCGATCATAAGGTAGGCGCATTTGTCGCGGCAGAAGGTGGAACCATTTTTCTGGACGAAATAGGTAATTTGAGTTATGAAGTGCAGGTACAATTGTTGCGTGCGTTGCAGGAGCGAAAGATCAAACCCATTGGAAGTAACCAAGAGATACCTTTTCATGTACGTTTAGTTACAGCCACCAATGAGAATTTGCGTGCCGCTATTGCCAAGGGCGACTTTAGGGAGGATTTGTATCATCGTATCAATGAGTTTTCGATTCGTATTCCTGATTTGAAGGAACGAAAAGAGGATCTATTGTTGTTCGCCAACCATTTTTTGGATCTTGCCAATGCAGAATTACATAAGAATATCATTGGTTTTGACGAGGAGACGATCCGGATTTTCCAATCATATAGTTGGCCGGGTAATTTACGCCAAATGAAAAATGTGGTGAAGTATGCAACGTTGTTGGTGACGGGACGTTACATAACACCCCATGAATTGCCTGATGAATTGTTTACGAATGAACCAGCATCGGCTCCGCTTACCTTGCGTAACGGGCAACAAGAATGGCAACAGATTCAACGTGCCTTGGAAACTACGGGTAACAATAAGAAACAGGCGGCTCAACTGTTGGGAATTGATCGTAAGACATTGTACAATAAACTGAAGATTTATCAATTAAAAAAGAATATGCTATGAAGTTTGACGTTTCGAGTTCAGCATTGCTTGCTGGTTTGCAGTCGATCAGTAAAGTGATTGCTTCCAAGAATACATTGCCGATATTAGATAGTTTTCTGTTTGAATTAGAAGGAAACTTGTTGACCCTGACTGCCGCGGATCCTGAGATCCGTTTGGTTACCTCCGTGGAGGTGATGAATGTAGAGGGGGCGGGTAGTTTCGTGATCGGTTCCAAGATCCTGTTGGATCCGCTGAAAGAGTTGCCGGAACAGCCTCTGCGCTTCGACATCAATGATGATAATCTGGAGATTTTTATCCATTTCCTCAATGGAAAGTATAATTTGATTGGGCAGAATGCAGATGCTTATCCGAGTCAACGTCCTTTGCGTGGAACCGTTATTTCTTTTAATATGCCGGCGGCGCAACTGTTACGAGGTGTGGGTGTGTCTCTTTTTGCGACATCGGATGACCCGATGCGTCCGATCATGAATGGTATCTATTTTGATATTCAACCGGATAATCTGACCTTCGTCGCTTCGGATGGTCATAAGTTGGTTCGTTTACGCAATATGGCTGTTCGTGTATCTGACAGGGCTTCTTTTGTCTTACCCAAGAAACCGGCGATTCTACTGCGCAACTTGTTGGCCAAAGAGCAGGACACGGTTTCGGTAGAGGTGGATGATCATAATGCACGGATCACGTGTTCCTCTTTCGAGATGGTTTGCCGCTTGACCGAAGGACGTTATCCGAATTACAAAAGTGTCATTCCAGCAGAGAATCCCTACCATGTCACCCTGGAGCGTGTGCCGCTGATTGCTGTATTGAAGCGTGTGTCGGCCTTCTCCAATCAATCGATCGGTTTGGTCAAGTTGCACATTAAGGAGAGTGAGATGACGGTGACAGCACAAGATATTGATTTCTCGACGGCTGCTGAGGAGCATATTTCCTGTGAATATGACGGGGATGTTGACCTGGAAATAGGTTTCAAGGCATCCTATTTTGTAGAGATTTTGAACAATCTGGGTTGCGAGCAAATTGTGTTGGAGTTGGCCGATCCGTCACGTGCAGGGCTGATTCTGCCAACCGAGAATGAAGAGGATGAAGATTTGTTGTCATTATTGATGCCCATGATGTTGAGCGATTAATCTGTTTGGTATGAAATTGAATTTAGTAAATCCGATCGTGTTCTTTGACCTGGAAACGACAGGTATCAACATCTCGAAAGACCGGATTGTAGAGGTGTCCATCTTGAAGGTGTCACCCAATGGTAAAGAGGAATCGAAAACATGGCGCGTGAATCCGGAGATGCATATTCCGGAGGAATCGACGGCGATTCATGGAATCACCGATGAAGATGTACAGGCCTGTCCGACTTTCAAGGAGATTGCGAAGACATTGGCAGCCATGATTAAGGGTTGTGACCTGGCTGGCTATAATTCCAATCGATTTGATATTCCGATGTTGGCTGAAGAATTTTTACGGGTCGGTGTGGATGTCGATCTGAACAAGCGCAAGTTCGTGGATGTACAAACCATTTTCCATAAGATGGAGCAGCGGACACTTTCGGCTGCCTATCGTTTTTATTGCGATAAGGATCTAGCGAATGCGCATACGGCAACTGCGGACACCATGGCAACTTACGAGGTGTTGAAGGCGCAGTTGGATCGGTATCCTTCTTTGAAAAACGATATTAATTTCCTGTCGGAATTCTCCAGTTTTACGAACAATGTGGATTTTGCTGGCCGCATGATCTACAACGACAAGAAAGAAGAGGTCATTAATTTTGGTAAGTATAAAGGACGTTTGGTGACAGAGGTTCTCTCTACAGATCCCAGCTTTTATGATTGGGTGATGAAGGGTGATTTCCCGTTGAATACGAAAAACGCATTGACGAAAATTAAATTGCGGAAGTTGCAAACGAAAAAATAAATCAATTATGCTGAAAGGGAAACATATCATATTGGGAGTCACGGGTAGTATTGCAGCCTATAAAGCGGCCTATCTGGTGCGTGGTTTGGTGAAGAAAGGTGCAGAAGTGCAGGTGGTGATCACACCCGCTGGGAAAGAGTTCATCACACCGCTCACGTTGGCTACACTGAGTAGCCATCCTGTGATTAGTGAATTTTTCTCCAATCGAGATGGTACATGGAATAGCCATGTAGATTTGGGACTTTGGGCGGATGTCATGTTGATTGCTCCGGCAACGGCCTCAACGATTGGCAAGATGGCGCATGGAGTTGCCGACAATATGTTGGTGACTACCTATCTCTCTTGTAAGGCCCCTGTTTTTGTGGCTCCTGCCATGGACTTGGATATGTTTGCTCATCCGACCACTCAGCAGAATCTGGATCGCTTGCGTTCGTTTGGTAATCGGATTATTGAACCGGCTGAAGGCGAATTGGCCAGTCATCTGGTGGGTAAAGGAAGAATGGAGGAGCCAGATCGTATCATCGCTGTTTTGGAGGAGTTTTTTGCTTCCCAGGAGATCTTGAAAAACAAGCGGATCCTGATTACGGCTGGTCCGACATACGAAAAGATAGACCCGGTACGTTTTATAGGAAATTATTCATCCGGCAAGATGGGATTTGCATTGGCGGAGGCATGTGCCGAAATGGGTGCTGAAGTAACATTGATTGCGGGTCCTGTCTCTCTTTCGACACATCATCCGCGTATTCAACGGATCAATGTCGAGTCTGCCGAATCTATGTGGAATGCAGCTGTCGATCAATTCCCGCAGGTGGATGCCGGCATCTTGTGTGCTGCAGTAGCCGATTACAGACCTGCTGTTGAAGCACAGGAGAAGATCAAGCGTGAGCAGACAGGGGAGATGGTACTAAGGCTGATTCCGAATAAGGATATTGCAGCTTCGTTAGGGGCTATGAAACGGGCAGACCAGCGTTTGGTCGGCTTTGCGCTGGAAACCCATGATGAGGCGCATCATGCAGCGGATAAGTTGCGCCGGAAGAATTTGGACTTTATTGTTCTCAATTCTTTGCGTGACTCAGGTGCCGGTTTCCGGTGTGATACAAATAAAATCACGATCATGGATGCGCAGGGAGAAACGACGGCTTACCCGTTGAAAAGCAAGCAGGAAGTTGCGTTGGATATTGTCCGGAAATTGGCTACTCTATTATAAATTGCGTATGAGACTACTGAAGAAGCTATTGTTAGGTGTTGTATGTTGCTGTCTGTGTGGGTCAGTAACAGGACAGGGGACAGGACGTATGTTTGAATTGAATGCCAAAGTGACGGTCAATTCGGATAAGGTCCAGTCCACCAATAAGCAGGTGTTCACGACTTTACAGACTGCATTGACGGAGTTTCTGAATAATCGTAAATGGACAGATGCGACATTTGCTATTAATGAGCGGATCAATTGCTCCTTTACGTTGATCATTAATGAAATGGTGTCGGACAATAGTTTCAAGGGTGAATTGCAGATTCAATCCAACCGACCGGTGTTTAATTCCAGTTATACCACGACACTGTTGAATTTTCGGGACAAGGAGGTGGAATTTGACTATGTCGAATTTGAACCGTTACAGTTTGTTGATAATACGTTGGACAATAACTTGGTGGCCATACTTGTCTTTTATGTCAATATCATTCTGGGATTAGATTTTGATAGCTTTGCCCTCGATGGAGGTTCTGCCTATTTCCAACAGGCACAACAGATTGTCTCTTTGGCGCAATCGCAGGCTTCGTGGACAGGGTGGAAGGCTTTTGACAGTAATCAAAACAGACATGCGGTGGCAACAGCCTTGACGGAAAACCAGGGAGAAGATTTTCGGCAAATGTGGTACACTTATCATTTGAAAGGATTGGATGAGATGGCCGCTAATCCGGATCGTGGACGTACGACGATCATTGAGTCGTTGGCAGGTCTGCAGAAATTGAAAAGTGCGCGGCCGGTTTCTGTCCTGTTGCAGATGTTTTCAGATGCCAAATTGGACGAAGTAGTCAGCATTTATTCGAAGGCAACTACACAAGAAAAACAAGAGGGTTATAAAATGCTTTCCGAATTATTCCCGACTGCAGGAACCCGTTTGGAGGCATTAAAGAAATAATGAAAGGAGGATAGGCTATGTTGAAATCGTTATACATCAAGAATTTCGTATTGATTGATAGCTTGGATATCCAATTGGATGCTGGTTTCTCTGTGATTACGGGTGAAACCGGAGCCGGTAAATCTATCATTTTGGGAGCTCTTTCTTTAGTATTGGGGCAACGTGCTGATGGTAAAAGTATCCAAAAGGGGATGGACAAGTGCGTGATCGAAGCGGTGTTTGATATTGCCAAATACCAATTGGAGCCCTTCTTCCTGGAGCATGATCTGGAGTATGAGGCTTCTTCGTGTATTCTGCGACGCGAATTGTATGCCTCCGGTAAATCGCGTGCTTTTGTGAATGATTCGCCCGTCTCACTGGTGATCCTTCGTGAGTTGGGAACCCGGTTGATCGACATCCACTCCCAGCATCAGAACCTGTTGTTGGGAGACAATCAGTTCCAGCTGCGTGTAGTGGATGTGATGGCTGAAAATGAGATTCCGCTGATTCTGTATAGAAAGGAATATTCGCATTACCTGTCTTTAAAACGTGAGTTGAAACGGTTGACTGAATTGGCTGAACAGAGCAGGAAAGAGGAGGATTATGTCCGGTTCCAGTTGGAACAGTTGATAGATGCTGCGTTGCAACCGGGTGAACAGGAGGCTTTGGAACAGGAACAGGACACACTTTCCCATGCGGAAGAAATCAAAAGCAATCTATATAAAATCAATCAATTGCTGGACGGAGAAGAGATGGGTGTATTGCCTCTTTTGAAAAGTGCCCAATCGGTGGCCGATACCTTGGAGCGTTATTACCCGGATGGCAAAGAAATTGTAGAACGTATTCATGCCGCTTATGTGGATCTGAATGACTTGCAATCGGAAGTGGATGCAAAGACAGAAGATATTGAGTTTAACCCGGGACGGTTGGAATGGGTACAAGAACGTCTGAATACCCTTTATACGCTGGAACAGAAACATCATGTTTCCACTGTCGAAGCATTGCTGGAGTTGCAGGAAAACTATGAACGACAGTTGGCCGAGATCGGTTCGTATGATGAACAGATGGCTGAATTGAACAAGCAGATCGCCGTGTCGCATGAGGAGCTGATGCAACAGGCGGCCGTCTTGAGCACACAACGCCAGATAGCTGCCCAACGTATTGAAAAGGAATTGGTGGAAATGGTACAACCTTTGGGCATGCCCAATATGCGGTTTCAGATTCATTTTGTCCAGCGGGAGGAACCTGCCATGGATGGATTGGATGAGATCGAGTTTATGTTTGCTGCGAACAAACGAGCCGAATTACAGCCTGTAGCAGAAACGGCATCTGGGGGTGAAATATCACGTCTGATGCTTTGTATCAAGGCGATGATCGCTGGGTTTACGGCACTTCCTACGATTATTTTTGATGAGGTGGATACGGGTGTATCGGGTGATATTGCCGACAAGATGGGAGATATCATGCAGAATTTGGGAACCAACATGCAAGTCCTGACCATTACCCATCTGCCGCAAATAGCAGCCAAGGGAGCTGCTCATTACTATGTATATAAAGAGGATTTGGCAGATCGGACTGCAACGCGGATCCGGCGGCTAACACCGGAAGAACGGGTCAGCGAAGTAGGCCGTATGTTGAGTGGTGCTACCTTGACAGAGGCTTCTTTAGCAAATGCGAAAGATTTATTAAGTAAGTGGCTTTAAACCTTTGATGGTAGATAGAAGTCTTATTTGCAAATCGATTATTAACTTAAATATGTAGCATTATGAAACGTATCAGCTTAATTCTCATCTGTATGATGATGGTGGTATCTTGGCCGGCATATAGCCAATTTTGGATGAGTGTCAATTGGAAGAATCCACATTGCGAACAGTGTAGGTGGATGGAGCAAGCGTTGCATTTGCATGGCAGACGGGCAGCAGACTATCATCGCATTATTCATAAATATGGTAAAAAGATCGAGCACGAAGCCCGACGTTCTACCCGTGATTGGGAAGCATCAGCCAAACGTATCTTTGCGTTGCGTATGGAACGTGACCGGGCGTTACAACTCATTTTGAATCCAGATGAGTTCCGTCTCTATGTTCGTTACATCCGGGAAGCACCAGCTCGGATTCATGATCAAGGGTGGTCCAAACATCCGCAGCATCGGTCAAAGTGGCGCAAGGAGGAACGAAAAAATCATTACAAGGATCAGAAGCATACAAACAAGAAAACAGATAGAAACAATGAGAGAAAACGAAATGATATTCGGTATTCGAGCCGTGATTGAAGCAGTACAGGCGGATAAGGAGATTGACAAGATCCTGTTGAAACGCGATCTGCAGGGCGAGTTGGCTAAAGAGTTGCTCGCTGTACTGAAAGGACGGAATATCCCTGTCCAACGTGTACCGCAAGAGCGCTTAGACCGGATCACTCGTAAGAACCATCAGGGGGTGATTGCTTTTTTACCGGCAGTTTCCTATCAAAAATTGGAGGATGTCATTCCTTTCATCTATGAACAGGGTAAGAACCCCTTTATTGTCTTATTGGATGGTGTAACAGATGTACGCAATTTTGGGGCGATCGCACGTACGTGTGAATGCGCCGGGGTGGATGCGATCGTGATCCCTGCAAAAGGAAGCGTAACGGTCAATGCCGATGCCATCAAGACCTCGGCCGGTGCTTTGCATGTGTTGCCGGTTTGCAAGGAGAAGTCCATTCATGAAGCGATCCGGTTCTTGCAGAGTAGTGGGGTGAAGGTGTTCGCTGCCACAGAAAAGGCATCCGATCTTTATACGGCTGTCGATTATGATGGACCTGTTGCCTTGGTGATGGGAGCAGAGGATACAGGAGTCTCTTTGGAGAATCTTCGTATTTGTGATCAGATGGTCAAGATACCGCAGTTTGGAACAATCGGTTCACTGAATGTATCGGTTGCATCGTCCATCCTGATTTATGAGGTAGTTCGTCAGCGAAATCAAGCGTGATTCATTTATTCTATAATAATTAATTAGATACATCATGAAAAAAGTAATTGCAACAATGAATGCACCGCAGGCTATCGGTCCCTATAGCCAAGCTATTTTCGTAGGAAATATGTTGTTTGCTTCAGGCCAATTGGGTTTGGTCCCTGCTACCGGTAATTTCGCCGAAGGCGGTATCAAAGAGCAGACTGCTCAGGCTTTTCAGAATGTAAAGGCTATTTTGACAGAAGCAGGATTGACCATGGATCAGGTGGTCAAGACAACCGTTTTCCTGGCAGATATGAACGATTTCGGTGCCATGAACGAGGTCTATGCTCAACAGTTCAGTGGAGCGTTTCCCGCTCGTTCAGCCGTTGCGGTAAAGACTTTGCCCAAGAATGCCTTGGTGGAGATCGAAGTGATTGCCGTACAGGATTAATGTAGGTACAAATAGGTTAAAAATGCAGTCTCAGCAGTTGTTCATTTCGACTGTTGGGACTGTTTTAGTAAGATAGCAATGAAACTGATTCATACAAGTGATTGGCATTTAGGACACGAGTTGTTTACGTATGACCGGAGCGAAGAGCAACTCTCTTTCTTGGAACAATTGCGTGAGATCGTGCGCGAGGAACAACCGGATGCATTGGTGGTGAGTGGGGATGTTTATCATACATCTACACCTTCCAACACGACCATGCGTCTGTTTACGAATGGATTGGACCAAATCCGAATGGCTTGCCCGACGATGCAGATTGTGGTGACTGCCGGGAACCACGATAGTAGTTCACGTCTGGAGGTGACTCGTTCCATTTGGGAACACTTGCATGTGTCAATCGTGGGGCGTATCCAACGTACGCCAACAGGTATAGACTGGGATCGTCATTTAATACCCATCCATTCGGTGGCAGGAGAACTGATCGGATGGATAGTTGCCATGCCCCACGTCTTTCCTGCCAATTATCCCGGTTTTGAAGAGGGTATTCCGCGTGAAGAACGCCCGAGACATTTCTTTCAGGCGTTGGGGAAACGGCTGTGTGAACGGAATGAAACCCATCTGCCGGTGGTATTGATGGCCCATTTGGCTGTCGCTGGAAGCGATACGACAGGCCATGATGAGAGTCGGGGTGGTATGGACTACGTTGAAATGGGGCTCTTTGATGCGATCTCGTATGACTATCTGGCTTTGGGACACATCCATTGTCCGCAGAATGTGTGTGGTACACGTGCCCGTTATTGCGGAAGTCCCTTGGCCGTCAGTTTCGACGAGACCTATCCGCATTCGGTGACGGTTGTGGAGATCGATGCTGCCGGAAGTACTCCTCGTATTCGTCTGCGCCCCATTCAGAATCCTTGGCCTTTGAAGACTTGGCCGGAAGAGGCCGTTGAAATCGAGAAAGCTTTTCAACTGTTGGAAACCTTCCCGGCAGATGAACCCTGTTATCTGCGGCTGCATGTGAAACGGAAAGATGTCGTCCCCACCTATGCGTTGGAACGGGCTATCTCCTTGACGGCTTCGAAGCAATGCCGTTTTTGTCGTTTCCTGTGGGAGGAATCGCAACACACGGCCGCTGGATCTGCCCGCCCCTTGGACGTGGATCAATTCCAGTCGCTTTCGCCTGTGGAGGTGGCAGAGCGTTATTATCAAGATACCTACGGCGAGGAAATGGATGCTGAACTACGTCAGCTATTGCAACAGACACTTCAAGATGTACAACAGGCTGCAAACAATTGAACCAGATGAAACTACAACGATTGACACTACATAACATCGCCTCGATAGAGGAGGCTGAGATTGATTTTGAACAGGGACCGTTAGGTGAAGAGGCCATATTTCTGATCTGTGGCCCGACAGGAGCTGGCAAGAGTACGCTGTTGGATGCTATTTGTTTGGCGCTGTATGGCACGACACCCCGTTTGGAGAGCTCGTCCAAGGAGCGTTATAGGGATCAATACGATCGGTATAGTAACAATGGATCGCGTGAGGATATTCCGATTGATGATCCTCGTATGTTGATGCGTCGTAACACCTTGAGTGCATTTGTAAAATTGGAGTTTACCGATCGGAATGACATCCCCTTAAAGGCTTTTTGGAGCATTGCGCGGGCGCGTGGTCGTGCGGATGGAACCATTCAGAATGTAGTTTGGGTCTTGAAGGATGCCAACGATGATCTGTTGACGAATCGGCTTTCGGATACCCGTCGGGAGATTGCTACCCGTATCGGACTGACCTTTGAACAGTTTTGTCGTACCACACTCTTGGCACAGGGCGATTTTACCCGCTTCCTGAAAAGCAAGGAGGGTGAAAAGTCTGAAATTCTGGAGAAGTTGACGGGAACCGAAATCTATTCACAAGTCAGTAAACAGATCTTTCAGACCACGGCTGCCAAACGAAAGGCCTTTGAGATGCAGCAGGAGCAACTGAAAGGCATTGTCCGTTTATCGGAAGAAGAATTGCTCCAGATTCGGGAGGAACAGCAACAGATCCAACACGATTTGGCACAGCTGAATGGAGAACTGCTCCAGACGCAAAACCGACGTGATTGGTTTGATGTAGGGCAGAAGCTGACCAACCAGCATGCTGTGTGCTTAGCTGCGTGGAAATCCTTGCACGAACAGTTGCAGGATTCGGCTTTTGTCGCCTTATGCCAGCGCGTGCAAGACTGGGATATGACGGTCGAGCCACGTGCTTGGTGGTTGATGAGCCTGCAACGCCAACGCGACTCGATCCGATTGTCACAGGAGCAGGAGCAACTGCGGGTGGTCTATGGAAACCTGACGGCAAACCGTTTGGTGTGGAATCAGTTGCAGGAGCGGGAACAGGCACTTCGGTTGGAAGCCGCCAATTATCTCCAACAAGAACAACCGAATGTCGAACGGTATCAGCAGGTGAATCTGTTGGAATCGTTATTGAAACGGATGGCCGTCGCCCGGCAAACCTCTCGGAGTAATCAGGCAGAACGGGATCGGATCCTTTCGGCGATAGCTCTTTTGCAACAACAGTTGGCGAAACAGCAGGAGGCTTATCAGCAACTCCAGCAGAAGCTGAAGCAACTGCAACAGGAGCTGCTTACTAAACGTACTGCTTGGGAAGCGTTGCACGCTGAAGAGTTGATGCAGGCCTATCAGCAGACGGATCGGTTGTATCTGCAATATAAGGCATTCGAAGAACTGTATCAAACCTATTTGCAGTTACAGGAGGCCCAACGACAGGCTCAAGCAGAATGGGAGAGCTCGCAACGGGAACTGCAGCAGTTGGAGGCACAAAAGGGGGCATTACAGCAGCAAGAACAGTTGGCAGAACAGGCCTACCGCGAACAGGAGGCACTGTTTCAGCTTCAGAAAGAGGCTTGTACCAATTATCTGCAAGAGTTGCGAGCCCAATTACAGTTGGATGACCGTTGCCCGTTATGTGGACAGCGGATTACGCACCTCACCAGTGATGACGAGTTTCAGTCTCTCCTTCATCCGCTGGCCGAACAGTTGCAAAAACAATTGAATCGATGGGAGGATAGCCGTAAGGCCGTTGCCCATCATCAGGCCCATAGCCAGGCTCAGACCCTGTTGGTACGAAGTGCTCTCCAACGGAGAGAACAACTTCAACAGCAGTTGTTGCAGGTGATGAATCGGTTACAGCAGAGCGAACGATATGCGGAGGTGATGCGTGCACAATCCGATCCGTTAGCGTATGTTTGTCAACAGTTTGCTGAACTGCAAAAACGGCAGACCGCATTGTTGGCACAGATTCGTGAGGCAGATCAGTTGCGGAAAGCCATGGACCATCTTCAGCTTCTCAAGGATCAGTGGCAGGGACAGGCTGACCAGTTGCTCAAAGAGCGAGAACTGATCCAACGGCAACTCCAGCAGGCGCAGCAGATTCAACTGCATCATCAAGAGGCTATGGTACAAGCCCAGGAGTTGTTGCAGGCCAGCCAGGAGGAGGCTTCTCGGTTTTTGCCAGCCGAAGAGCGTACCCGTTTTGACTGGGAACAACAAGGTGTACGTTTTTGGCAACAGTTGCAGCAGCGGGCAAAGCAGTACGAGGCTGTGCAACTTCAGTTGCAACAATTGACAGATCGGTTGACCCTTCGGCAACGGGCCCTGGAAACCATGCAAGAAGCAGAACAGGCCATCAGGCAAGTACATCCGGATTGGACTGCCACGACGTCTCCTGCCACCTCGATCGTGACTACACTCGTAGAGGATTGGAACCGGTTGCGGAGTCAGGTCGCTGCATTGGCGCGTGCCCAGCAGCAGGTGCAAAACGAATGGGAGGTGTATCAATCTCGATTGGCCCGCTATTTTCAACAGTCGGGATCGATTGAACGGGAACGTTTACAGGAATTGGTGGCTTGGAATCCTGCACAAGTGGAGGTGGAACGCAGGCAGAAGGATCAGCTGATCCAGCAGGAGGCCATTGCCCGGAATGCACTGCAACAGGCTGAAGCAGGGTGTAAGATGCACCAACAGCAACGCCCCGTTATGCCAGATGAGGTTACCCGTGAACTGGTTATCGAGCAACTTCAGACCATCCAGCTGTCCATTCACAACTTGACGTTGCGTCAAGGGGCCTTGACCCAACGTCTGCAAGAAGATGCACAAAACAAGAAACGGACCGAACAGCAACAAAAACGATTGGATGAGCTACAAGCAGACCTGCATCAATGGATCCGGTTGTCCGATCTCTTTGGAAGTGCAGACGGTAAACGTTTTCGGAACATTGCACAGAGCTATGTCTTGAATCAACTCTTGATCGGGGCCAATCACTATCTGGCCAAATTTACCGATCGCTACGAAATGAGTTGTCAGCCGGGAGCATTGACCATCTTGCTGAAAGATTTGTATGCAGGTGGTTTGTTGCGTCCGATGACTACCATTTCGGGTGGTGAAAGTTTTCTGTTGTCGCTCTCGTTGGCCTTGGGACTATCTACCTTGAGTCGGCAGGCTCTTTCCATGGATATTTTGTTTATTGACGAGGGATTCGGTACGTTGGACAACGAATATTTGAATACGGTGATGGATGCATTGGAGCGACTCCATCAGATGGGTGGACGTAAAGTGGGTATAATCAGTCATGTGGAAAGCCTACGTGAACGGATAACCACCCAAATCAGACTTCGTCGGGTCGATGCCACGTTGAGTCGTGTCGAGATTGTCTGATCGCCAACACTCGGCAGCATGTATTTATCTGTTATTGCATGACAGGAAAATTTATAAAAATGTGTTGTAGAATATACTTTTGGATTTGCTGGATTGAAGAAAAACCTGCACCTTTGCAGCCAGATAACCTAAACAATCTTTTTGCCTTAAGGGCTAATACCTATTAAAGACCTATAAAGCGAGCCTTTGCGAAAAGGCTCGCTTTATATTTTTAGCGGACAATAACCTTTTCAAGCCACTTTTTTCTCTACTTTTGCACCTGTAAAACATGTAATCTAACGTGGAATGGATACACAACTTTTGCCTCAGTTGGATTTGCCAGTAGATTTTATCGTGGGATCGGATGTCACTGAGCATATTCTGAAGTTCTATAATCAAACTTGTCGGTTAAAGGCAACTATCTTTGTTCTGTGCATGGAAGGTGAATTGACAGCATCGGTCAACCTGAAGGAATACACCATTCGTCGGAACGACTTTCTTGCCTTGATGCCCGGAAGTTTGATTCGTTGCTGTGCGCGTGAACAGCAACGGGTGCGTTTGTCCTTTATTGGCTTTTCCTCCAAATTCATGAACTCGATCAACCTGATCCAGGCAACCATGAATTTGCTTCCGGTCATTATGGAACATCCGATGGTCCATTTGTCGGAGGAGGTGGCTCAAGTGATTAGTGATTTCCATGCCTTGATGAATCGGGTCCAGTCACATGCGTCGAAGATGACTCCCGAATCGATCAAGCAGGTGCTTATTTCCATTATTTACGGCATAAGCAACCTTTATCGTGGACATGAATGGCCGGCTGAGAACAAAAGCAGGAGCGAGGAGATTCGTAAACGGTTCATCCAGTTGGCGATGGAAAACTATACCACGCAGCGTCATACGGCCTTTTATGCCAGTCGTTTGAGTATATCGTCCCAACACCTCTGCATGATCATTAAACAGAAAACGGGTAAATCGGTTTCCGATATCATTGCCGAGATGGTGATCATGGATGCAAAGTCGCAATTGAAATCCACCGATTTGACCATTCAGGAGATTGCCTATTCGCTCAACTTTTCCAACGTTTCCTTCTTTGGAAAGTACTTTAAACGGTACGTGGGCATGTCGCCTCAGAACTATCGAAACAGCTGATCGGAGGCGCAGATGCCAATTTTTTTTGGAAAAAATGGGGCTCCTTTGCAGCGAATGAGGGATTAGGTGCATCTATTGGTTGTAGATGAATGAATAGAAATGTGAGATTGCAAGTCTGAGCATGAATGAACAGCAACTAATCAACGGTTGTAAAAAGGGCGATAGAAGGTCTCAACAGCTATTGTATGAGACGTATGCACGCAAGATGATGGGTGTTTGCCTTCGTTATGTCAACGATCGGGAGACGGCCCGTGATCTGTTGCAGGATGGTTTTGTCAAGGTTTTTACGTCGTTGGATAGCTATGAGGGCCATGGCTCTTTTGAAGGTTGGATGCGGAAGATTTTTGTGAATCAAGCATTGGAGCATTTACGCAAGAACGATGTGTTGCGCGATGCCGATGATTTGGAAGGTACGAGTCAGACAGTCTGTGCAGAGGGATCTGTGTTGGCCGACTTGTCAGCGGCCGATTTGATGCGGCTGGTACAGGAGTTGCCCGATGGTTTTCGGGTCGTATTCAACTTGTTCGGCATTGAGGGGTATTCCCATAAAGAGATCAGTCAGATGCTGGGCATTACGGAGAGTACCTCCCGTTCGCAATATACGCGTGCGAAGCAGTTATTACAACGAAAAGTTAAATTGTTATTTGGAAAATGAGCGGGGATAGAGATAAAGATCAGTTAGAACAACTGTTTCATGATCGGTTATATGATTATGAGGCAGAGGTTGATGCTTCAAGTTGGGAAGCGATCCAAGAGCGATTGTCACCCAGGGAGAAGCAGCCGGTTCGTCGTACGCTCTATTATTGGATAGGAGCCGCCGCTGCTGCGGTGGCGGGTCTATTGCTTTGGATCCAATCGTTTGAACAGCCCGTATCACTCGATCAATCGATAGCTCCACTCCCTGTTGCCGAATCCAAGCAACCGTACCGGATGGAACCGGTGGCGATGTCAGCCAAACAGCTTCCGGAAGCTCTGTTGCATCAGAGGAAAGCTTTGTCGCATCAGAGAGATGAACGCAAGGAGCCGCTCTTAGCCGCTTTACCAGTGCGTCCAGCCTCAATGGCTGTGGAAGTGCCTGCTGTTGAACGGATGGAACTGACAGTTCCGGTAGCAAAAGTAGCGGACGTTGCACACGCCTCAGGTAAGAGCCGGAACGTGCGTCGTTGGAGTGTTGGGATGGGAGCCGGAGCCGTTTCGGTTGGGTCTGACAATGTGCTTCCTCTTTACGTCGTGAATAATGCCTCTCTCCGGAGCGAGAGTCTGATGACGATGAATGCGGCTTATTTGGATAAGGAGCTACCCAAGACGGATATTCAGCATAAGACACCGGTTTCGTTCGGTCTCTCTGTCAGTTACGGATTGACTCCGCGTTGGGCTCTGCAGAGCGGTTTGAACTATACCTATTTATCCTCTTCGTGGACGACGAATGGTGTTTATCAAGGTAAGACAAAACAGAAGTTGCATTTCTTGGGTGTTCCGTTGTCAGCCGTTTATCAGATCGCTGTCTGGAAGCAGGTTCGTTTTTATGCTTCAGCGGGTGTGATGGCCGAAATCAATGTGGCTGGTCAGCAATCGACACGCCTCTTGAATGCTGGTCAAGAGATGACACGCTTCGACGAGCATGTACGGATGAACAAGTTGCTTTGGTCGGCCAACGGCCATGTGGGAGCGACCTATCCGTTACTGCGTTTTGTGAGTGCATTTGCCGAAGTGGGAGCCAGCTATTACTGGGACAATGGTAGTCCGATCGAGACCATCCATCGGGAAAAGCCTTTCAATGTGGATCTGCAGGTGGGTCTTCGGTTGGGATTTTGAAATGAATAGATAGAATAATTGATAACATATAATAGACTAAAAAACAAAGAAAATGAAACAGTGGAAATTTTTGGGTGCAGCTGCGGCTGCAATGATGATGTTGTCGTCGTGTTTAGGTGATACAGGTGGTCAAACATCTTCCTTCTCGAATCTGTTAGGTGTTGTTACCATGGATTCCAAAACATTTGTGAATGTTGTCCAGACAGCAGCCGGTGTGGTCTATAATCCGGATATTACCAAGATGGGCTTTTCAGCTGGTGATTGTCTGCAACTGAGCTTTACCTACGATTCGAGCAATCCGAACAATGCGAACGACTATGTGAATGGTTATACGTATGTGACGGTTACGGGTACTCCGACCAGCATTGATAAGGGAACGGTTGAATATGGCGTAACCGATACAACGGCCTTGATGACCAATGAGATTGCGGTGGTCAATCCGATTGCTGGTACTTCAACGGGTTATGACTATTATCCGAGCTTGGGTGGTTACATGTTCCTGACCTCTTCATTTGAAGGATTGACAGGTCAGAAAAATGCGTGGTTCATGAAGTATGATATGAACCAGACCCCGGAAGTTTATAACAACAACTTCGATCTATACACGATCGTGTTGCGTGCCGTAAAACAGGAAGAGGGTAAGACGCCGGCAGCGACGATCGGAACGACCATTGCCTATAACCTGCAGATGGTGTTGGACCGTATGAACAAAAAGGCGCAGAGTGATACTAAGGATCGATTCTATGTGCGTTTCAAATACTTGAAGTCTATCGAAAGCGACGGTACCTTGAAGTGGGAGTATTCAGCACCGTTGACGTTGCAGACGGTTGAAACATCGAATTCCGATAAGCAATAAGTTTTCCATAGATAGTTCTTTGGGGTAATTTGAGGATGTGTTCCGAGTAGCACATCCTCTTTTTTTATGTACTTTTGAATCGATAAACGCAACATAGTCATGAAAACTGTATTACAATTCTTACGAGATCTGGCCCAACATAACGACCGGGCTTGGTTTAACGAACATAAAGAGCGTTACCTGGCTGTTCAACAGCGTTGGAACGAGTTCTGTGAATCTTTGATCGGGGAGATAGGGGCTTTCGATCCGGACATCGCACGTCTCACGTTGCGCGACTGTACCTATCGGATCTATCGCGACACCCGTTTCAGTCCGGATAAGTCACCCTATAAAACCCATTTTGGCGTTTTTTTGGCACCCGGTGGGAAAAAGTCTATGCATGCCGGTTACTATTTTCATGTAGGGACAGGCGAATCGAATGAGTATCCGCAGGGTCACATGCTGGCCGCCGGCAATTATTGTTACGAACCGAAGGCCATCCAAATTTTGCGGGAGGACATCAGTGACGGATGGGAGAGCTTTCAGAACGAGGTAGTGGCAGTGGCTGATCCCCGTTTTGTGGTCGATCAGGAGGGGGCTTTGAAACGCGTCCCGAAGGGATATGCACCTGATGCACCCTATGCCGATTGGATGCGGTTGAAGAGTTATTGTCTGGTGATGAATGTCGATGACGATTTCATTATACAACCTGATTTGGCGAAGCGGGTCGCTGATCTGTTCCGGACCACCAAACCCTTCAATGATTACATCAACCGGGCGGTCGATTTTGTGCACGGGAAATAGGGGGTATCTATAAAAAGAGAGAGGTCGCCCTCCCGAAGGAGGGGCCTCTCTCACAATCTATTTTGAACTACTTGAAATTATTTTACAAACTTGATAGCCTTCACAACACCGTTCTCTTCCACAGCGATGATGTAAACCTGACCACGTTGCAAGCCCGGAGTAGCGATGAAGGCACCTTCACCTGAGATGATGCCGTTAGCAACCACCTTGCCGTTGATGCTTACGATTGAGTAGCGACCCTTTTCGCAGTTGTTGACATAGATGCCATTCTCAGCCACGTTGATCGTTACGTCAGATACCGGAGCGATCGCTTCGTTAGCTGTAACAAACTGCAACAGGTTGGTCTGGAAGAACAGGGTACCCATATTCAGGCCATATTCGATGCTATTTTGAACCGGAATGATGATGTCTGTCTTACCGCCATCCTTAGCCAAGGTAGTGACGAATGCCATCACCTGATTGACATCAATTTCTTCAGCATCTTCGGTCACATCGTCATTAACCGGTTCATCGATCGTGATGATAGACACCAAACTGTCATCCTTCTTCTGAGCCTCTACGCTGATACCTTGATCATAGACTAACTCACTGCCGTTCCATGCGTATTGAGCAACCTCAAAGATATCATCAGCTTCTTCTCCGGCCATAGCCAATCCCTCCATGACTTTGGCAATTGCAGTTCTGGTGATATCGTTCGGATCTAACGGAGTAGCAGCAGCCATCTTGGTTGTCTCCTTGTCAACCATTACCCATTCATCTTCGTTTGTATCTTTGGCATACTCAGTGACGGTTTTGTAGATGTAATCACCGTCAGCAGGACTCGTGGCACCAACTTCATACGTCTTCTTGGTATAATTCTCGATAGCCATACCATAATCGTCGTAGTACAATGTAATAACGGAGTCTGCTACTAACGGCATAGACTGTTTAAGGTTGTAGATGTAATCTTCAGAAAATACGATTGGGGTATCTACCGTTGCCAAACCGAATTTCGTTGTCTTCTTGATGTATCCTTTATCAGCCAACTGAGTCGGGTCTGTTACGATGATGAAGCTTTTTAAGGCTGCAGCCTCTTCGCCATTCATCATGACGCTGAGAGCCATACCCAGCTCACCCAAGGTCACGGTCGTAGTGGTAATGCCCTTGTCTGTCTTCTGTTCCATATTCAAGACATTGCCGCTCTTCAGCCAAGAAAGATCGGGCAGACTCCAACCTGGGATTGGCAGAGAACCTAAACTTCCCAAATTCTCTAACCCACCTGACAATTCGAGATCCATTTTCAGCGATGAGAAGGGGATAGCGGAAGCAGCATTTTGAGCCGGAGTCACATCAATCTTGAAGGCTACGCCACCCATGTTGCTGGTAGAGGAGATGACACCCGGCATTCCGATCTTCATGGAAGCCGGCTGTTCCATGGTTAATGTTTTGTATTCACTGAAATAAATAGGAAGTGCCTCCAAGTTGACACCCAGCATAGCTGATATTCTCTTCATGATTTCTAACTTGTCAGCTTTACCCGCAACTGTCACGATATTCATGACATTCAGGTGTGCACTATCCGGCTGGATAGACAGAGTCGGCAGAGCAGTTGTTGTGTGGAAACCGGACTCTTCACCAGCCAACAAGGCTTTCACGTCCAATCCACTGATTGTTTTTACTTGGTCCAGCATAGCCGGGATAACAGCCTCTACAAAGGCACCGGCCTGTTCAGCAGTTACCTGCTGTTGCGCTGACATCGGAGTAGCAGCCAAAAAAGAGAGGGCTGCCAGACTGATAGATGTAAAGATTTTCTTCATACGCTTAATGCTTTAAATTAAATTACACAGGGGACAAAGATACGGGTTTGTTGTTGAAAGAACAAAATTTTCAAACCGTAAACTTTGGCGCAATCCTTGCAAACATTGTTCCAATATTAAATCCAAGCTACGACAGCCAAGAGGGGAAGAGGGTCTCAACCGCAAAATAGCCCAAAATGATGAGCAGGACTGCTACACTGGCCAACAAGACAATGATCAATACGCTGCAAGCAAACATCTGGATCGTTTTCCAAATACTCTGTTTCCAGGTCAGTTGGAACAGTTGGTAGTTATTCAGACAGAAGACCGCGAAGATCAGTCCGGCAGACAGATCGTAGATGTCTCCTGCTGCCGCCTCTCCGCTGCAGAGCACATACAGGATGCTGAGCAGCAAGGTTTGTGCACCGAAATAGGTTTGGGCCACCACCAACTCCGTCAAATTGTAGAAGGGTTTCCGTTTGCGTCGGCTCAACACCAGACGGGTGGAAAGGGCAAAGACTGGTACGGTTGCCAACACTTGGAACGCCTTGTTCCCTTCTACCCAACTGACTAACAAATTCCAGACTCGTTGCAAGTAGGATGAATCGGATGGCTTGTTGAACGAGTTCCCTACGGCTTTTATGATTGGAAGAGGGATACCCGGGAATACCTCTTGCAGGGCCTCTTGGATCTCCTCGGCAGTCTGTTGCTCCTCCTCCAAAGACTGGACCTGTTGGATACTATCGGGTTCTGACAACTGTTCGGTCACTATTTGGGGAACCTGCTTCTCTCGTTGGAGTGCTTTCGGATCAATCAACTGGACAATCATGAGGTAGATGGCCGCCAACACAAACAGGACTTGGGCAGGCTTGAAGTAGGATTTGCGTTTTCCCTGTAAAAAGTCCCGTACCAAATACCCCGGGCGATACAACAGATCGATCAAGGTACGTGTGAATCCCTGATCTACATTGAAAAAACCGGAGGCTATGTTTCGGATGATGTGGCGAAATTGGATCCGTTGTGTGTCGCGGCTTTGGCCGCAACGAGGACAAAAGTTTCCCTCAAAGATCATGCCGCAGTTGAGGCAGGTACATGGCTCCACATCATTTGCTTTGGCAGCTGTACCCCGGACCATTTGTACGTGTATCTTCCGTTTCCAGCGTTGGACGACGGTTCGTAGAGGTTGTTGTAGAACAGGTTTCATCGATATTACTATTTTAGAGTTGCAAAGATATGGATATTTTAGTTACTTTGCGGACGTATAAATCTATATTGAGATGATACTTGACAAAAATCTTTTAGACTCGTTATTGGAGCAAGCGGCAGCATCCCCGCGTTTGCGCCAGAATTTTGATTTGCGTACGTCCGCTGCCGACACATCGCAACGTATGTTGAATGCCCTCCAACCGGATACGCAAGTGTCCATCCATCAGCATTTGGAGACGACTGAGACCGTGGTCTGCCTCTGTGGACGTCTGGAGGAGATCTATTATGAACCGGTTGAAGCGGCAGATGGTGCTGGCCAACCCACGTTCAAGGAGATCGGTCGTGAACTGCTCTGTCCGGCCGAGGGATTGTATGGATTGCAGATTCCCGTAGGCGTTTGGCATACCATTCGCGTGTTGGAACCGTCGGTCATCTTCGAAGCCAAGGATGGTGCCTACCAACCCCGTCCGGCCTAATCGCGTCAGAACGTATGTGTATAAGTGAGTCCGATACAATGGCGAAAATTGACCGGATCCTTCACATATACGATGTTGTACCGATAGTAGAGTTGAAAGCTGTTGTGCGGATTGAGACGGTAGTTGCATCCGCCTGACAGCCGGATCTTGTCGAGGTGCGCCTTTTTGTGCTGGCCGACTCCGTTGAACAGCTCCACGTAGGTGAAGGGGGAGAAGGCACTCTTGCCGCGACGGTAGGAGAGGGTCAACATCGTGCGCAGGAAATTGGTCGGTGTCGGTTGGTGGATCTTGTACGTACTCTGAAAACGCTCCCGCAAAGCCAGTTGGAAAGAGCCGAGGGGCAACTGTCCGTTGGCATAGAGGTAGTAGCGATGTCGTTGTTCCGTACGGTTACCGGGGCGGCTCAGGTAGGAGTAACCCGCTCCCAAACGCAGTTGCCGGTGCAGACGCCAATTGAGTTCGCCCGAGGTCAGCGAGTAGCCGATTCCATTCCCCTCCTGATCCGGTCGAAAATCCTCTTCGACCAAATAGTGAAGCGACTGGTATAATTTACCTTGTAGGGACACTTTGAAATAGACACCTACTCCCTCTTTGGCCCACAAAGCAGGCGCGAGCAGAAGCAGTAGGCAGCTCAGTAGAATGTGTTGGCGTTTCATGCGGTGTAAGAATCTCTGTTGTGCTTAGGCTTTTTGTGCATCCGCCCCTCCTCCGCGGACAGATAGTTTTTCCAATCCATAGACCAGGAAGAATCCGATCAGCATCAAGGCGACCGCTTCCGGCAGCTGATGGTCCGGCAGGATGTTCTGCTCGATGAGCGGACGAACCACACCATGACTGTCTGTATAGGTCTCTAAGGTCTCCTTCCAAGGCCATACTTTGTTCAGCGACCCCAGCATGAATCCCGACAGAATGGCGATCGTCAGGTCGTGGAAACGGCGCAAGGCATAGGAGAGTAGTCGTGAGAAAGAGGTAATGCCGATGGCAGCACCCCCGAGAAAGACCAGCAAGACGGAGAGGCGTAACGATTTGACAGCCTCCATGATGTAGAAATATTTACCCAACAGCACTAGAATGAAACTACCCGAAATGCCAGGCAGGATCATCGCACAGATGGCAATGGCTCCGCACAAGAAGATGAAGCCCAAATGCGTCGGCGTCTCAGCCGGGGTAGCCACGGTGATATAGAACGCTAACAAGGCACCTGCCAGAAAACCAACGATACTCTTCGCATTCCACGTTTTGACATCTTTTGCCACGAACCAGGTAGAGGCAGTAACCAGTCCGAAGAAGAAGGACCAGACGAGTGTCGGCTGATAGGTCAGCAGGTAGGTGACGATTTTGGCCAAAGAAAAGACGCTGATACCGATTCCGGCCACAATGGCCAGCAGGAAGCTGGCATTGACAGCTTGCCAGAAAGCCGCGATCCTTCCGGTAAAAAGCAACCGCAGACTGTTGCCGTTGATGCTCTTGATGGAGTTGATCAGCTCCTCGTAGATACCTACGATAAAAGCAATGGTTCCACCCGAGACACCGGGAACCACATCCGCAGCTCCCATACCCATACCTTTCAATACCAGTAACGCGTAATCTTTGATCGTTCGTTTCATCTTGTCGTTGTTCAGTTCTTGTTGTCTTTATTTGCTAAGAATTGTTGGATCAAATCCTTGATCAGTTGTTGGGAAGATTCCTTGGTCATCGGCACCAGCAGATCCTTCATCGAAAGCATCTGTTTTTGGCCCGATGGGGTCTCCCTACCATCCAACGCTTCATCCTCCTCCAGATCCTGCAAATCGTAGGAGTCGTCGAGGTCATCCAGTACATCGTTGGCCTCTTCCTCCTCATCGACCGCCTCGTTCAGGTAGGAAGAGAATTGTTTCATATCACCTATTTTCGCATAGGCAAACGAGTAGTAGATTTCCTGATTGGGGATGTCCGGATCTACTTCAAACGCTTTGTCGAACAGAATGATTGCCTCCTTGGCCTTGCCGACGAGACAGAGTGCTTGTCCAGCCTGATGCAGCACGCTCGCATCCTCCTTCGTGAGCGGGCAGGTACGGATCACCTCTACAATCTCGTCAAAGAAATGCATGGCTTTTTCCAGCTCGTTCTCCTCGATGTAATAGGTGGTCAACAGACAAAGCACCCGTAGATCCTGCGGAAACTGCTCGTAGGCTTGCATAAGCGAACGGACTGCTCCCTCTTTCTGTCCCAGTTCCAGGCAGACACGGAAGACGCTGAGGAAATTCTCCGAAGGATCATGCCCTTCATTGTTGTAGTCTTGCATGAGCTCAATGCACTTGTCCCGGTTGCCCATACGCAGGTAACACTCTGCAATCATCGGGAGCAATCGATCGAGGTTTGTGGAGGATTTGTTGCATTCTTCATACACCTCCAACACCTTTTCGTAGCTTTCGTTCAGGTACAGCCCGTAGATCTTGAGCATCTGCAGATCGGCATCCTCGGCAGCTTCCGGATCGCAGGTTTGTGCGAAATCACACGCCTCGACCGCCTTCTCATATTCATGGTTAATGAGGTAAAGACGACCCAACATGAACCAGTATTCGTTCGCAAAGGGATGCCGATCGATCAGCTTGTTGGCAATCTGGATGGCTTCTGTATATTTCCCTTCCGATTCATACACATAGCAGAGCTCCTCTTGCAGGACCAGGTTGTCTGGGAACAGCTCCAGCCCCCATGTCAGGTAGGGCTTTGATTGCTGGAACAGATCGCGGTCGTCAAGCAGAATCACCAGTTCTTCCAGCACAATCTCCAGTGCATGGTGGTCGGTCTTCTCCAGTTCCATGATCACCTTCCTGACCGACTTGAAATCATTCAATGTCGCGTAGCACTGGACACGCAGAATCTCTACCTCCGGATTACCGGGCAACTGCAGTTGGTTGGTCTGTTGCAAAGCCTCCTGGGTGTAACCGTCATACAGCAGTTTCCTGCATCGACGGATTTGTAAGTCCTCATGAAAGGGATGAAGTTTCAGCCCGAGAGCCAAAACTTCATCGTAATACCTGAGGTTATTTGTCTCTTCCAAATAATCTAACATGTCTTCAATCTGATCGACGTCAAAATAGGGATCCTTACCCTTCTTTTTGGCCGTCAGATAGGTGTTAAACCATTGTGAAGCACTGTTCTTTTTCATAAGGCTGAACGCAATTATGCTTTTCCTTTGACCTTACTCCAAGTGTCCTTGAGCGAGACTGTCCGGTTGAACACCAGTTTCTCGGCAGTCGAACTCTTATCCACATTGAAATAGCCGATACGCTGGAACTGCAGATAATCCAACGGCTTGGATTCGGCCAGGAATTTCTCGACGTAACAGTTGGTCAGCACCTGCAATGAATCGGGGTTGATGATCTCCTTCATGGCTTCGAGTACGTCGCAACCTTTGCTTTCGCGGATGGCAGCCAACTCGTCGCGCGGGTTCTCCACCTTCCAGAGACGATCGTACAGACGCACTTCGGCCGGCAGACAGTGGGCGCAGCTGACCCAATGCAAGGTGCCCTTCACCTTACGGTTGCTGTCGGGCATACCACTCTTGGTGGCCGGATCATATTCGCAATAGATCTCTACGACGCGACCCGCTTCGTCCTTCTTGCAGCCAGTACACTTCACGATGTAGGCATTCTTCAGACGCACCTCCTGTCCCGGAGTCATGCGGAAATATTTCTTCGGAGCATTCTCCATGAAGTCCTCCTCTTCGATCCAGAGCTCCCGGCTGAACTCGATCAGGTGTGAACCGGCTGTCGGATCCTCCGGATTGTTGATGGCCTCCATCTCCTCGACCTGTCCCTCCGGGTAGTTCGTGATGATCAGCTTCACCGGATGCAGCACGGCTGACACACGGGTAGCGCGTTGGTTCAGGTCTTCCCGAACGGCACTCTCCAACAGCGAGAACTCGTTGAGGGCATCGTAGGTCGTGTAGCCGATCTTGTCGATGAACTTATGGATAGACTCGGGCGAGTAGCCGCGACGGCGGAAACCACAAATCGTCGGCATACGCGGATCGTCCCAACCATCTACCAATCCCTCCTTGACCAGAATCAATAGGTTACGCTTGCTCATCAAGGTGTAGCTCAAGTTCAGTTTGTTGAACTCGTACTGGCGCGGACGGTTGTCGTCCAGATCCTTGCCCTCTTTGAGCCAGTCGATGAAGAGATCATACAACGGACGGTGAACGACAAACTCCAACGTACAAAGCGAGTGGGTGACCCCTTCGAAGAAGTCGCTCTGACCATGTGCGAAGTCATACATCGGGTAGGCTTTCCAGGTGTCACCTGTGCGGTGATGCGGGGTCTTGATGACCCGGTAGATGATCGGATCGCGGAAGTGCATGTTGGGATTGGCCATGTCAATCTTGGCACGCAACACCATGGCACCCTCTTCAATTTCACCACTGTTCATCTTTTGGAAGAGTTCCAGGTTCTCTTCAATCGGACGGTTGCGGTAGGGGCTATCGATACCCGGCTGCGTCGGTGTACCCTTCTGCTGGGCAATCTGCTCCGAGGTCTGTTCGTCGATGTAGGCTTTGCCCTCCTTGATCAGTTGGATGGCAAACTCCCACAGCTGGGGGAAGTAGTCTGAAGCATAATATTCATTTCCCCATTGGAATCCTAACCACTGGATATCCTCCTTGATGGAATCCACATACTCCATGTCCTCCTTGACCGGATTGGTGTCGTCGAAGCGGAGGTTGCAGACACCCCCATATTTTTGGGCAATTCCGAAGTCCATGCAGATAGCTTTCGCATGTCCGATATGTAAATAGCCGTTGGGCTCCGGCGGGAAACGGGTCTGCACACGGTTCCCATTCTTGCCTTCGGCCAAATCCTTTTCTACGATGTTTTCAATGAAGTTCAAGCTTTTCTTGCTCTCTTCGTTCAAATTTGTCTCGCTCATAAAATTCTTCCTAATGATTCAGATGGTGCAAAGGTAATAATAATTCGAAGAAAAACACTTATTCTTGATTGTCCATTGTCAAGAGATGTGTATCTTCGTGCCTGAAAAGTACAAATCAAGGCATTTTTATAGATAAAACATAAGTTCTGATGAAAAAGTTATTGACGTTTGCTGCCTTTTCGACAGCAATTTTGTGCAGTTGCGGCCAACAGGCTTCACAACAGGCCGAGACGGCAGCTCCGGCAGAGAGTACAGTTGAAGCAACTGCGGGTATCAACGAATTGACAGCCCAGGAGAAGGCAGAGGGCTGGCAGTTGTTGTTTGATGGCAAGACGACGAAGGGTTGGCGCGGTGCGCACAAGGAGACCTTCCCCGACAAAGGATGGGAAATCAAGGATGGTGTGTTGACGGTGTTGCCTGCCGACGGTGGCGAATCGACCAACGGGGGTGACATTGTGACGGAGGGCGTCTATTCAGCCTTCGAACTGAGTGTTGATTTCCAGATCACACCGGGTGCCAACAGTGGTATCAAGTATTTCGTGACGGAACAGGAGAAGCAGAAGGGTTCGGCCTACGGACTGGAGTTCCAGATTCTGGACGATGCGTTGCATCCGGATGCCAAACTCTATACCACCTATCCGGGTAGCCGTACTTTGGCCAGCCTCTACGACTTGATCAAGAGTGAAAATGTGCAGTTCAAGGGTGTGGGCGAATGGAATACAGCCGTGGTGAAGGTCTTCCCCAACAACCATGTCGAGCATTGGTTGAATGGTGTGAAGGTGCTGGAATACGAACGTGCCAGCGATGCATTCCGCGAGTTGGTGAAGGGTAGCAAATATGCAGATCCTGCCTACAACGATCCGATGGCCTTTGGTGAAGCTCCGGAAGGTCACATCCTCTTGCAAGATCATGGCAACAAGGTCTCTTTCCGCAACATCAAGATCCGTGAGCTGAAGTAAGCTTCCGTATCGGTTGTTGCGTCTGATCCTATATTAATTAATGTATGTCGATCAATTCCATAGAGGCTGATTGGAAACGTTTCGAGTCGGAGTGGAAAGCACCCTCGCCTTACCTGGAGGTGCAGACCTCCGGCTCAACGGGTACGCCCAAACGGATGCAGGTTCGGAAAGAGCAGATGATCTACAGTGCCCGTATGACACTGAGCTATTTGGGACTTCGTCCGGGCGATAAGGCACTGCTCTGTTTGCCGCTTCGCTACATCGCCGGTAAGATGATGGCCGTGCGTGCCTGGGTAGGCGGATTGGATCTGCTGTTGCGCGAACCTTCCGGTCATCCCTTGGCAGAGGTTACGGAACCCATCCGCTTTGCCGCCATGATCCCGATGCAGGTCTATAACAGTCTGCAAGTGGAGGAGGAGCGACAACGGTTGGCAGCCATTGACATCCTGATCATCGGCGGAGGTCCGATCGATGCCGCCTTGGAACAGGCGTTGCAGGCGTTGCCCGGTCGGATCTATTCCACGTATGGCATGACGGAGACCCTCTCGCACATTGCCTTGCGGCAGGTGAACGGTCCGGAGGCATCGGCCTATTATACCCCATTGCCGGGTGTCTCGCTCTCCCTCTCGGAGGCTGGCACGTTGGTGGTGGATGCACCGGGCGTCTCGGATCAAACGTTGGTGACGAATGATTGTGCTGAACTGTTGTCCGACGGACGTTTTGCGATCCTGGGCCGACGGGACAATGTGATTGTGAGCGGAGGCGTCAAGCTGCACATCGAGCAGATGGAGGAGCGTTTGCATGCCTTTTGGCAGGAGGGGTTTGCGGTCACCTCGGTACCCGATGTGAAATTCGGTGAGGCGGTGGTCTGGCTGTTGACGCCCATCTTGAACGCCTGTTGGCAGGATGAATCGTTCCGAAACCGCTTGCAAGCAGTCATTCCCCGCTACGAATGGCCCAAGCAGATTGCCCTGGTGGAGGCCATTCCGATGACAGAAACCGGCAAAATCAACCGGGCCGCTTGCAAAGAGCTGGCTTTGAAACAAAGAATTACAAATTAACACAGAAGAATAGGTATGAAGAAGTATGTATCAATCGTGGCGTTTTCCTGGCTGGCCTGTACGGCAGCCTTCGCTCAATCCGAAGGAGGCTACTGGAATCCGCAGGATCCGACCACGAAAATCGAACAGAAGTATGTCGGCTTCGATTGCGTGAATCTGTTGGACAGTACTTCCGTGACCGTGCAACCCACGGGATCCGGTTCGTTTCGGGTCTATCGGAAGTTCAAGGTGCAGACACCGCGTGGAGCCGTGAACAACCGTATCATCAAGTATGATTACGATCCGCTGACCGCTCATGCGGAGTTCCGGTATGTGACCATTTACCGGGCCAATGGTGATGTGCTGAACCTGGACGTGACGCAGGCGTGCGACTATGCCGCTCCGGCACGTGCCATCTATTGGGGTGCGCGTCAGATCATGATGGAGGTAGGCCGTCTGGAACCGGGCGATGTTGTCGAGTATGAAATTGCCAAGAAGGGTTTCACCTATGCGTTGCTGACAGCCGCCGAGTCGTCCGACGAGGAGCGTTTCATCCCGCCGATGCGTGGCCATTTCTACGACATTGTCCCCTTCTGGTCTGAGTTCCCGACCGTCCGGAAGGTGTATAAAGTCTCCATCCCGATGGAGAAGGATTCGCAGTTCCAGTTCTATCAGGGCGAGTGCGCCTCTTCTGTCCGTTACGAAGAGGGACGCAAGGTCTATACCTTCGCCATGGACGACATGATGCCCTACCAGCGCGAGCCGAACAGTGTCGATTTCTACGATTCAGCTCCGAAGCTGATGATGTCTTCTACACCGAAGTGGATCGACAAATCGCTTTGGTTTAATAAGGTGAACGAAGATTACGGCAGCTTCCAGCCCATTCCCGAAGCGGAGAAGAAGGTGGCTGAACTGATCAAAGGCAAGACGGGTGAAATGGAGAAGATTGCCGTCTTGACCCACTGGGTGGCCGACAACATCCGTTATTCCGGTATCTCGATGGGAAAAGGCGAAGGCTTTACGCTGCACAATCTGAAGATGAACTATACCGACCGTTGCGGTGTCTGCAAGGACATTGCCGGTACCTTGGTGGCCTTCCTGCGTATTGCTGGTTTCGAAGCCTATCCGGCCATGACCATGGCAGGCAGCCGTGTGGAATCCATTCCGGCCGACCACTTCAACCATTGTGTGGCCGTCGTGAAGCTCTCCAACGGCACCTATATGCCGCTCGACCCGACCTGGGTTCCCTTCTGTCGTGAGTTGTGGAGTAGTGCCGAACAGCAACAGAACTACCTGCCGGGTGTTCCCGAAGGATCCGATCTCTGTCTGACACCGGTTTCTGCTCCCGAGAACCATTATGTACGCATCAAAGCCGACAATAAGCTGGATCAGCAGGGTACGTTGCGAGGCAAGTTTGTCATTACGGCCGAGGGTCAGTCCGACAGCAACATCCGGGGTATCTTTACCCGCGGTTGGCAGACCGAATGGCGCAATGCCTTGGAGAAGCAGTTACTGAGTGTGTCGCCCAATGCCCGTCTGATTGCCGTGGATTATGGCAAGAACCCGAAGGATTACCAGGCGGCTCCGATCAAGATGACCTTCACCTACGAGATTCCGGGCTATGCCGTATCAGCCAACGGACAGCTGGCTGTGAAACCGATGCTGATGAACAACCTTTACAACCAGGTGAAGAGCTATTTGCGCATCGATACCGATCTGGAGAAGCGTGAACAGGGCTTCAAGGATGGTTGTTCGCGTCTGGTCGAACTGGACGAAACCTTGCAGTTGCCGGCCGGTTTCAAGTTGGCCAATGCCGCTCGTAACGATCGGAAGGAGAGTGGTGCAGCCGATTTCGAAGGCTCGCTGCAGCAGGTGGGCAATCAGGTGATCATGCACCAGCGGCTCGCCTTGAAGAAACGTGTGTATGAGGCTTCCGACTGGGAAGGTTTCCGGACGGCGGTCAACACGCATAAGAGTTATGGGGATTATTTAATCATCGTCAAGTAAAAAAGAACCGAACATGAATAAGTCGATCAATTTAATCATCTTTCTCTGCCTGTGGATGCAGGCAGCGCTTTTCGCTCAGTCGGAGGCCGAGTTCGGCAAGATTGCAAAAAGCTGGACGTTGAATCCGGATGGCAGCCAGGAGTTCCGTTGTAGTCAGGAGCTGACGCTCTTCACCCATACAGCCATGAACAGCACCTACGGCGAGTCATTTATTGTCTATAATCCCAACTATCAGGAGCTGAAGATCCACGAATCCTATACGAAGCAGAAGGACGGTACGATCATCCGTACACCGGACAATGCCTTCGTGGAGGTGTTGCCCAGCTTGGCAGCCGATGCACCGGCCTTCAACCAGCTGAAGGAGATGGTGGTGGTACACACCGGTCTCGATCTGGGCTGTACGATCTATCTGGACTACTCCATCGTGACGCGCCCGGGCTTCTATCCGGAATTGGACTTGCTGGAGACGGTACAGCAGACTTCACCGGTCAAGAACTGCACGTTGACCATTTCCGTACCGGCATCGAAACCGTTGGCTTATCAACTGACGAACCAGTCGGTACAGCCGACCCGGCGTACGGTTGATGGTCAGCAATGTGTAGAGTGGAATCTGCGTAACTTGCCGGCCCTTTCGCGCGAAGCCTATACACCGCAAAACAAGAGCAACGTCGTTCGTTTGACGGCCTCTACCTACGGTTCACAGGCAGCTCTGTTGCAGGCCATGCAGCAGAGTTGGCAGGAGAATGTCGATTACGAAGCCCAGGCATTTGCCCAGTACTGCACTGAAAACTGCACGAACGACCAGGCCAAGGTGGATCTCTTGAGCCAATATTTAGGTAGCCGTGTAGCCAATAGTGGTGTCCCGGCCCGTTGGTTGGGCTATCAGTTGCGCGACGTGGATACCGCCCTGCGCAGTGCCTACGCCACGAATCTGGAGAAGAGCCTGCTCTATTGCTCCATGCTGAATGCCGTCGAGGTTCCTGCCGAACTGGTAGTCACCTTCCCGGCAGACCTCACTGAAGCGGCTTGCGGACGGGAAGCCATCACAGCCTACTACCTGAAGGCCGAAGTGGATGGTCAGACCCGTTACCTCTCTGCCACCCAAAAGGGGCTGCTGCCCGTGGAGTGGCGCGGAGCGTTGGATCGTGTTGTGACACTCGCTGGAACAGCTTTGACGATCGATCCGAAACCGATGGTAGTCGAAGAAAAGAAGCAGGTCGATGCCAGTCAACTGGAGGCTGTCGGTGGTGTCTATGTCTGCACATTGCCGGCCGCTCATCAAGGGGTGGAACGTTTGAGCAGTCTGAACAGCCAGCGAGTGCAGCCGTTTGAGTTGCCTTCGTTGATACAGGAGACGATCACCTATGAGGTGAAGGCACCGGCAGGAGCTCGCCTGTTGACCCCCACGGGCAACCAGAGCGTGAAGAAGCCATTCGGTGAACTGACAACGCAAATCACTGTACAGGGCGATCAGGTGACGGTGAAACGTAGCATTCGTTTGGATCAGTTGTCTTACAGTCCGGTCGCTTACAAGGAGTTGCGCACCCTGCTGAATGTTTGGAACGATCCGAACCAGTTGGTACTGCTGTTTGGAAAATAATACCGAAAGAGGGAGAGAAGGCTGGGGCTCATGGGGTAGCTCCAGCCTTTTTTAGGAAGAAATCGCAAAAAAATGAGCCAAAAGTTTGCAGGTTTCAAAATAATACCTACCTTTGCACCCGTAATCGAAAAGGGAATAGCGATTCCCACGAAACTTTCGAATACAACACCTTGGAGAGGTGGCAGAGTGGTCGATTGCGGCGGTCTTGAAAACCGTTGAACTGAGAGGTTCCCGGGGTTCGAATCCCTGTCTCTCCGCACAAAGAGGTCTGATTCTTCTTGAGTCAGACCTCTTTTTTTATCCCTATCTGGTTTTTGATGGGGAGAATTTTCATGCCAGAGAAAATTATCTCGATTTTTATTCGTATCATTGCACCCTAAGTAACCTCTCAGGAAGGATAATGATATGAAGAATATACAAGATACAGAAGAATACCGCAAGATACATTTTGCTGTAATGGCAATAGAGAGCGGTGCCGAGAAACTGAATATCAGTGGTCAGGAGATGGAGGATCGGCTTCAAAAGCAGGATCTTATACGTAAGCGTCTCTTGGACCAGTATGAAATGTTGCATACCCAAAGTCTTGACTATGTAGCAGACGATATAGCAGAAACCCTCTTGAATTGGGAGCAGAGTAACGATTAAGAAAGAATAACACGATGGAAATTTATCACGGTTCAAATATAGCAATTACTCAGCCTCTGGCACAGGCAGGGCGTAGAAACCTTGATTTCGGCAGAGGATTCTATACAACTCGTCTTAGAAGTCAGGCGCTGAAATGGGCTTTCCTCGTGGCGAGTCGTAAGCAAAAAAATCCTCAAGGTATTATGAGTGTATATGAACTCGATGAAGAATGCTTTACTGCTGAAGGCTATGTTTACAAGAATTTTCCTGTATATGACATGGAGTGGCTTGAGTTTGTCGTAGCTTGTCGTCAAGGTACAGACTATACGAATTACGACATTGTAGAAGGAGGTGTGGCCAACGACCAGGTCATTGATACTGTAGAAGATTATGAGAATGGTCGTATCACAGCAGATCAGGCTTTGGATCAGTTGAAATACAAGAAACCAAATAATCAGATTTGTTTTCGTAATCAGGTAATTATTGACAAATATATGCATTTTAAGACTACCGAAATGGTAAGAAAGGAGGATTTAACCCAATGAGAAAGAATGTTCTTTGGCGAAAGATTGCCAGAATCATTATGATGATTTCGGAGAACTTGGAAATTAGCAGCGATCGAGCTTTGGATTTATTCTATAAAAGTCGAGTATATCAGATGCTTGCAGATCCGCGCTATGGCCTTCAGACAATGAGCGATACATACATCTACGATGAATTCATGCTGGAACTTCGCGGGTATAACATCCAATAAGAAACATTCATACGCTTACCCAAAGATTTATCGGAAAAGTATATATTTGCAGTCAAATGTAAAATGATAGGCAATGGAAGCGCAGGAATATAATAGGATAAGAGCCGTGTCCTCGCCAGCATTCGACCGCTTGGCCTTCACGGTATTGGCTATTGAGGCCTCGGCCAAGAAGATGGGCATCTCTCCGTCGGAAATGAGAAGGCGTTTGGATAAGGTGGGGTTGATCAAGAATCTCATTCAAGACTGTTATGATACATTGCATACCGAGAGCCGTGAAGCCGTCGCCAACGATGTGATAGAGGCCCTCCGAAACTGGGAAAGGGAAGAATAATGATAGTTGACAATCAATTAATTTTTCAATCTTATGAAAGGGTATAGTTATGTTAGACTTTTTGTTGTGGAATAAAATCGCCAGAATCATCTTACAATTATCCGAAAGATTGCAGATTTCGACAGACAGAGCATTACAGATTTTCTATGATTCCGATGTCTGCCAAATGCTTCACGACCCAGACCTTGGTCTCCATCTCATGAGTGATACCTATATCGTAAATGACCTGATTGAAGAGTTGAGACGCAAACAATAGGATGATGGACAGGTCATTCATAGTACGAACATGATCATTGAAACGAAGATCCGAAGGAGTATCAAGATATTAGTATGGTTGCTCAGATCACCTTCAACGACGACATTAGCAACATCGTGGCCTCCATGTTGGAAGAAAAGAGCGAAGTCGTCCAGACCTATTTTGCCAACCCCGATTTCCAGCACTTCGTGAATACAAGGGTTTTCCAATCCGCTGTGAGCCGGTTATCTCCTCATGAATAAATTGATCCTTGCGGATAAACAATCTTTTTTTGTAAATTTGCGTGATAAAGTAAATTGACAATGAAAATAGATCTCGAGCACGATGACTTTGATGTCTTTTCCTTTGGAGAACTTTCTGAAAGGGAAAAAGCAATTTGTAAAATGGTAATGAATCGTGCTGAGAATTTACTTCAACAAAAAAATCAAGAAATCGAAGACTGGAAAACAAAATATGAAGGAGAACGAGCAACTAACAGATTTCTGCAGCTACTGTTAATTGCCAATGACATCAAAATTCCATATGGATATTCATCTATGCTTGGTGAATATGTTAATGACTATCGAAAGAATCCAGAGAATGCCCAAAGTGTTAATAATTCTGGCTTGCGGAAGAAAAAGGCATTCAGGTCGATCATTCAATACTCTGATCCAGATGGACTATTGGATAAATTGCATCAAAAGATTGATGATAATGGAGGAAAAGATGTAGCGATGGTGTTGATCAAGGCTAAGGAAGAAGGGTATATTATGCGATACCCTACACAAACTGAATTTGAAAAAGAATTTCCATTATGTTCCAGCTCTTGGCGTGCAATCAGTTATTATTTTCAAGAAGAATATAGAGATTGCGTTGATGTGTCGTCGGTTGTTATTTTCTAAGTACCATAAATATTCCGTGTATTTCCACCTTCTCATAACTTCCAATTTCTTCCTAAAACTTCCAATTCCTTCTTAGGAAAAAATTGGAAGTTACAATATTTCAGCAGATTAAATCATCTATATACTTTTGCAGTGTCTTCTTCGGTGAGATGCAGCGGATAGTCTGGTGCATGTCCAACCTCCGGAGTATGACCATCCCCATGGCGACCGGAGGGATTGGACACCGGGCGACGCGCATGAGGGTTATTAAGGATGACAAGTATCATAGACGAATTGAATCAGGAAATGTGGCGTATTTATTTGACGCCTTCGGACATCCTTGCCCGCAACCTTTCGTATTTCGAAGCTCCGGTGACGAATACGCTACCGAGTGGACGGGTCGGTCTGCTGGATGTGTTTGGTAAGATTTTTGATTCTTCTTTTGTAGAGAAAACGGCCAAGTGCCGAACCATCGTTGATCGTAAAGAGCGTTCGAAGTTCAAACGTGAGCATTTGGATTCGGTGACTTGGAGTGGTCAGTTTACGGAACGGAATGATGATTCCATGCTGTGCCCTTCCCCTTTTGCCTGTTTCGACTTCGACCATCTTGCTGAACGGAAAGAAGAGGTGCGTCAGCTCCTGGTCAATGATCCTAAGGTGGTGACGGCACTTCTCTTCACCTCGCCTTCAGGTGATGGTTTGAAGTGGGTTGTCGTTATTGACACTCGAATTGCTTCTTACGCTACTTGGTATTTGGCGATTTCAAACTATGTGGCTGCAACCTATGGACTCCAGATAGATTCGTCTTGCTCGAATCTCTCCCGGGCCTGTTTCCTCTGCCACGACCCCAACGTTTATCTGAATCCCTTGTTTCGGCAACAGGAGTTTACCCTGTCACTTCCGATGCAAAAAGAGGAGGTGGAAAGTTGGGCACAAAAGAGTGAGCCGAAAAAAACAGGGAAGCCTATGGTCAAGTCCTCCGTTTCGTCGGCAGCCATGACCAACGGAGTCGATCTGGAAACGGAAGTCCAGCAAGTGGTGCAGGCATTGACCAGTCGCGGGATTGACATCACCATAGGATATGAAAACTGGCGAAACCTCGCCTTTGCCTTAGCCGACGGCTTGGGTGAAAGTGGCCGATCCTATTTTCATGAGCTGAGCCGTCTGAATGCAGACTACAACTACACAGAATGCGACAAGCAATACACCGCCTGTCTGCATGGCCGAGGCTCCGGCATTACCATCAAAACCTTTTTTGCGATGGCGAAGGAGGCGGGGGTTGATCTGTCGGAAATTTTTGCAAGTTTTGCAAAGTTGCAAAGTTGCAAAAACAGGGAAAAAGAGGAAAAAAAGGGGGATTTTGATGATTTTGGGTCAATTTTGCAAGATTGCAATCTTGCAAAACTTGCAAAAAGTCCGGCCGACACCTTCTCTGATAAACTGGACGTAGATGACCTTCCCCTCTTCCTGCACCCGATTTGGGACTATCATACGGATCCTGCCGATCGAGACAAAATGATCCTTGGCACACTCGATACGGTATCAGGAATCATCACCGATTCGGTCTATGGTATCTATGACAAGCGGGTTGTTTATACTCCCAGTTATTGTATTGTCGTTGGTCCTTTCGGATCTTCCAAAGGAGATCTGGAGGCTTGCCGGCAGTTGGTCCAACCGATTGTGGAGGAGATGCGGAAGCAATATGAACAAGAGATGGCTACCTATAAAAGTAAACTGGCGGAGTGGGAGTCTCAGGGCAAAGCCAAACAGGGCCTGAAACCGGAGGAACCGGTGAAACGTTCACTGATCATTCCGGCCAACAGTTCATCCTCGGCAGTCTATCGCGCCTTGGAAGCCAACGGAGGTACTGGATTGGTTTTCGAAACAGAAGCGGATACACTGACCAACATGCTCTCTAACAAGGATTACGGAAACTATAGCGATCTGCTGCGTCGAGCCTTTCACCATGAGACGGTATCGATGGTGCGTGTGACCGATCAGGTGAACATTGAAATTGAAGAGCCTCGCTTGGCTGTGTTCATGACCTGTACCGGCAATCAACTGGTGTTATTGCTACCTGCTGCAAATCTCTCGAATGGATTGGCTTCACGCTTTTTGTTTTACCTGTTACCCAGTAAAGAGATCCAGTTCCACAATGTTTTTGCCGGAAATGAGAAATCCCTCAAGCAGGTCTATCGGGAGATGGGAGAACAGCTGTTGCCGTTGTACCATGATTTGGCCGCACGGAAACCCCGTTCCATCCAGTTTGTCCTGAGCCAGGCTCAGCGGGAAGAATTCTTAGCCACATTCGATGCCATGGTGAAGGAGCAATGCCGGTTGTCTGGCGACGAGATGCAGGGATTCATTTATCGTGTGGCTCTATCCGGATTTCGATATGCCATGATTCTCAGTATTCTGCGTCGTTTGACGAAGGAACGGGAAAACTATTTCGACCCACATGAGAAGGCTTTGATTTGCGAGGATCGGGATTTCCGGACCATGATGACGATCATGAACTGCATGGTTAATCATACGGCACGCGTGTATGCCGTGATTGGTAAACAGGAGCAGGATCCATTCAAGCAGGATCTCAGTAATTTGAAAGGTGGAATACGTGCATTCTATCAGGCTCTGCCGGATCAGACATTCTCATCAGGTGATGCCCTGCGGATTGCTAAGGAGCAGAATATTTCTAAGAGTTCAGCTAATCATTGGTTGGGAGAATTATGCTCTAAATACAATTTGTTGCAAAGAGTCCGGAATGGTGTTTATGTAAAGATCCTTCCTAAACAGGATGATTCCGCTGAATAACTATGCCAGTTAGGGGGGCTAACCATCATAGTTAGGCCCCCTAACTGGCATAGTTATTCTATAGAATGAACCTTTATTATTCAAGTATAAAGAATTAAACAAAACAAGACATGGAAGATTTCAAGATTCGGGCCTACAGCAAGAAGGAACTCGCCCTCCTTTATTTCCCTACGGCAGCCTCGCCTCATGCGGCCGTCAACCACCTGATGTCGTGGATCAAACGCTGCAAGGCATTGACTGATGAGTTAGAGGAAATGGGGTATCAGAAGACAGCGAAGTATTTCACCTCGAGGGAAATACGTGCCATCATCCGGCAGATCGGGGAGCCGTAAACGAGTGCACATCCAGGATGATCCCCAGTACCTTCACAAGCGGGTACCGGGGATTTTTTTCAAGGTCGTCTGTTAGTTAAAATAACTGCCTGAGATCAATGGAAAGAAACTCCTCTGCACGGATGCCGCCATCTCCGACGATGAATAAATTATCTGATATTCTGATCTTTTATACATATGTTTACATTTTACGCAGTGGAGTGCGTATTTTTACGCACCACAAAGATAATGAAAGAATGAGACTCTTGACATCAATCTTTTACAAAATGTTCCGCTATCGCAGCCATCGTATGGAATCCTCAACGGCTCTCATCGGGATTTGGTACCTTTGTGACGTAAGCCAAGGGAGCTTATCCGACTGAGGCGCAAGCTGATTCGGTATGTTTTATCTTTAATTTGTATTGCTATGATTCGTTATTCATTGCGTCAGAATTCGAACGAGATGAGTTCTGCATTCGGAAAGTATTACGCTTATCCGGTAGTCGAGGAAACCATGGACCTGCAGGCACTGGCCGCCCACATGGAGGAGCACAACACGGGCTTTTCGGAGGCTATGTGTGTGGGAGTGATGAAGGCGATGGTGAAGTGCATCAAGGAGATGCTGTTGGCGGGAAAGAACGTCAAGATCGACAACTTGGCCATCTTCTCGGTCGGCATCCGCAACAAGCAGGGGGCTGTCTCTCCCGAAACCTTCACGGTGGCTAACAACATCGATGGCGTGAAGCTCCGTGCCCGTGCCACCGGTACGTTGAGCAACGCCAACCTGAACTTGGCTGCCTCCTTGAAGCGTGCGGTCAGCTACGCCAATGGCAGCAACCCGTCGGGCGGTAGTTCGACCGGGAATCCGGAGGGGGAGACTCCTGCCGTGAAGCAGTTCACCTTGACGGTTCTGTCCGCCAATGAGGAGCAGGGAACGGTGACCGGTGGCGGTACGTTCGACGAGGGCACTTCTGCTACTATCTCCGCTACGGCCAAGAGTGGCTACCAGTTTGAGAAGTGGAGCGACGGGAACACGGCTGCCTCCCGCACGATCACGGTAACGGAGGACTTGACCCTGACCGCCGCCTTCAAGGCGGAAGAGACCTCCGGTGGTGAGGAGCCTCCTTTCTCCTGATCCGTCTCCGATCCTTGATTGACAGTGATCCCCGGCATCTCCATACGGCAGGTGTCGGGGATTTTTGTCTCCCGTGTACCCGTGAAAGAGCATGAAATTGCTTACCCCTCTTTTGGAAACCCGAATATATTTCTTACTTTTGTCTCCCAGTTGAGATAGCTTCCTCAGAAAGGGGGAGATGTCTCTCAGCAGATTCATTAAACAAACAAACGTATATAGAAGAAAAAAGTATAGAGTAGAAACATATTGACATAGCAGCATCAGACTATCATTGTGGTGTTCCTGAATAAGCGTCGGAAACTTAACTCATGGATAATGACCACATCAATGATGGTTGGCTTTGGCGTATATACGAGCGTCAGGTTTTTGGCCAATCCTAGTATAAAGATAGAAGATGACTTGCACCCGGTTATGGGTGTGAGCGCTTTTCTTATACTAGGATGGGGTCCAAAGAATCCGACGCTTAGCCCCGGAACACCATAAGAAAGAGCTTACACCCTTTTTTGTGGTCGTTCCTAACCTTATTATATATAGTCATGCCAAATGATAGGCCGATGGTTTGCGACCTAAATCATTTGGAGAATATGATAACACGATACCATGCGCATTATTATGCGACATTGCTTTCTCAGTGTAACCGGGGAGAAGAATTGAATGCGCTCTCGCAATCTCTTCTCAGTTCCACGGTGGACATCAATCCCCATCAGATTGATGCTGCCCTGTTTGCGTTTCGTTCACCACTGTCCAAAGGAATCGTGTTGGCCGACGAGGTGGGGTTGGGCAAGACGATTGAGGCAGGATTGGTGCTGTGCCAATACTGGTCAACCGGCAAACGGAAGATCATCATCGTCTGTCCGGCATCACTCCGGAAGCAATGGGAAGCAGAATTACAGGATAAGTTTGGAATTGCCTGCGAGATACTGGACACCAAGAACTACAATGCCTATCGCCATGACGGTAAAAATCCGTTGTCGTCCCATCGGGTCATCATCTGTTCCTACAATTTTTGCGCCAAGCACAAGCATGACATGCAGATCCATGCCTTTGACCTTGCAGTCGTCGATGAAGCCCATAAGCTGCGCAACGTCTATCGCAAGTCGGCACGTACAGCAAGAGATGTGCGGGATGCCCTGTCTGGCGTGAAGAAATTATTGTTGACGGCCACTCCTTTTCAGAACTCGTTGATGGAACTCTATGGCCTCACCTCGGTAATTGACGACCACTTCTTCGGAACCGAGAAGAGTTTCCGTAGTGAATATGGCAAGGGAGAGAATCTCCAACAATTACGGGAACGGATCAGCCGAATCTTCACACGCACCTTGCGCAAAGACGTGAAGGAATACATCAACTATACTCACCGTCTGCCATTGACACAGAAGTTCAATGCAACCGATGACGAATACCAGCTGTATCAAGCCGTCAGTGAATTTCTGCGCCGGGATGACATTTACAGTGTGCCTGCATCCCAACGGAAACTCACGACGATGATTATCCGCAAGATACTGGCTTCATCCACATACGCCCTTATCTTTACCTTGGAACACATCAAGCAACGCCTCATGCGGATGCTCACTGAACAAAAAGAGACCGAGTTGGACATCGAGACGCTGGTGGATGAAGATGAATGGCAGACCTATCAGGAATACAAGGAAGAGTGTGAGGTCGTGTGCGAGGAGAAACTGTTTGAGGAGGATGAGATTGACCTGCCTCGACTGAAACAGGAGATTGAGACCATCGACGAGTTTATCCGAAAGGCAAAAAATATCAAGGAGGAGTCGAAAGTAAAGGCTTTGCTGAAGGCCTTGGAAGAATCCTTTACCAAACTGCATGAGATGGGGGCAAACCGAAAGGCACTCGTCTTCACGGAGAGTACGAAGACACAAGCCTACCTGCGTGAATACTTGGAGGCCAATGGCTATCAAGGGAAGGTGGTGCTTTTTAATGGTAAAACAGCAGAACCGCAGACCAACGAGATCTATAAAAAGTGGTGTTTGGCACATCCCGACAAGGTGAGTGGTATCAAGGCTGCTGACCGACGAGCCGCTATTGTGGATTATTTTCAGCAGGAGGCCGAGATCATGATCGCTACCGAAGCGGCAGCCGAAGGACTCAATTTGCAGTTCTGTTCGTTAATTTGTAATTTCGACCTGCCCTGGAATCCGCAACGGATCGAGCAACGCATCGGTCGTTGTCATCGTTATGGACAGAAGTTCGATGTCGTAGTGGTCAACTTCATCAATACCCGCAACTATGCAGATGTCCGTGTTTTTGAATTGTTGAGCGACAAGTTCAAACTTTTCGACGACGTGTTTGGGGCCAGTGATGAAGTGTTGGGAAAGGCCGATAACATCGACATTGAAAGCCGCATCTGGGAGATCTACCAGCAATGTCGCAATGAGGAGGAAATCAATGTGGCTTTCGAACGCCTTCAGGCTGACATGCAGGAGGAGATTGATCAACGGATGGAAGAGGTACGCAAAGAGGTGATGGAGCATTTCGACATCGACGTGCAGGAGCATCTCCGTACACGCAAGGATGAGACCGGAGCGTTCCTCAACCGGTATCATCATCTCTTCTGGGAACTTACCAAATTTGTACTTTCTTCGCAGGCCGTCTTTCAGGATGCCGACTATACGTTTGTGCTGAAATGTCCCGTAGCGGGTCAGCGCACAGGCAAGTATTCCTTGTTAAACAACCAGCAGGATGCCCAGCCCTATCGGCTCAATGACGGGCTTGGCCAGCATGTGGTCAACACCGCCTTGTCATTGCCCTTGGAGGTGGGGGCAACCGTCTTATTCGATGAGTCTGCCATCCGTATGAATGCCTCTTTGCCCGATTATCTGCATGGCGAAAGCGGTTGGTTAGTGCTCACCTCCCTCCGTGTCTCGTCCTTCGAAGAGGAGCAATACAGCATCTTTACGGCTTTCACCGACGCGGGACGGATGCTTTCGCAACACGATGCTGAACGATTGATGCTGAATGGAGGTATGGAATCGGGCCGGACGGCTGTCCCAACTTCTGTTCGCGAAGAGCTGCAGAAGAATGAGGTTCAACGATCCAAGGCCATACTCCACGAAATCGAATCGCGCAATCTGGATTACTATAACCAAGAGGCTAATCGAATCTATCAATGGGAGAAGGATTGTATCGAGGGCCTGGAAACGGAGTTGACTGTGGTGAAGCGAAGCATATTACAGGCAGAGCGCGATGTACGCAATGCCTCGTCTGTACGTGAAAAACTGGAATTCGAGCGCAAGGTGGATGAACTGAAACGTAAGAAACGTCAGTTGCGCAATGAGCTGGAAGATCAGGAAGACCAGATAAGCGAACAGCGAAGAGAGATGATTGACGAACTGGAAAGGCGTATGATTCAGTCAATGGAAAGCTCCCATGTGTTTCTCATCCGATGGAGAGTTCAATAGATCCAAAATACAACGATATATGGCAATTAATTACTATGATAGTTTCATCAAGAAACTACAGGAGATATTCATGATGGACCATGCCGAACTGGACTTTGGCATCTACCGCATCATGAACCAAAAACGGTCGGAAATCGAACATTTTCTTCGGTTCGAGCTGCTGCCGCAGGTAAAAACAGTATTGGCCGATGCGAAAGATACGTCCGAGAGTGAAGTGTTTTCTCACTTGGTGACCTTCTTTGGCCGATACTATGATAATGGTGATTTCATCAGTAAACGTCGATACAAGGACAATACCTATGCCATTCCCTACAATGGGGAGGAGGTGAAACTGCATTGGGCCAATGCAGATCAATATTACATCAAATCGTCGGAGTATTTCCGTGACTACACGTTTGTGTTACCCACATCTCGCAGAAAGGTTCATTTTGTTTTGAAGGATGTTTCTACCGAGCAGAACAACAATAAGGCAGCCAACAATATGGAACGTCGCTTTGCCCTTTACAGGCCGGAGACAGCGGGAGAACCATTCTACGAAGTGAAGGAGGAGGAGTTGAGTATTTTCTTCACCTACGAACTGATGCCAAAGGGTACTAAGCAGAATGACTTGATGGCAGAGGCTTTCTCGCAGATCAAGGATATTGTTCCGGAGACATTCGCTGAATTGCTGACCGTGAAATCGCCTACGGAAAAGAATCTGACCCGTACCCTGTTGGAGAAGCACTTGACGGATTATACAGCGAAGAACAGTTTCGACTATTTCATTCATAAGGATTTGGGAGGATTTCTCCGTCGTGAACTGGACTTCTATATCAAGAACGAGGTGATGCTGCTCGACGACCTGGATGTGCAGCACATCGAGAGTCAGCTAAACATCATCAAAGCCATCAAACAGGTGGGCGAGAAGATTATCCGTATGCTTGCCCAGTTGGAGGATTTTCAGAAAAAGTTGTGGCTGAAAAAGAAGTTTGTGGTGCAATCCGACTATTGTATCACCATCGACCGTGTGCCTCGCAAGCTCTACCCCGAAATCCTGGCCAACGACCGCCAGCGGGAGGAATGGGTACGTCTGTTTGCCATTGACGAGATAAAAGGTGACTTGACTACCGAAGCCTATTCCGTTCCGCTCACCCTGGAGTTCCTGGAACAAAATCCTTTCCTTGTACTTGATACTGCTTTCTTCTCGAAGCAGTTTAAGCACAAGTTGGTGGCTCATTTGGGGGATAAGGGAATAGATAAACAATGTAATGGGTTGTTGATTAATAGCGAGAATTTCCAAGGATCAAGATTTTTGCTTGAAAAGTTATCTAATTCAAAGAAATGTATTTATCTTGACCCGCCATATAATACTTCTGATATAGGTTTTCTCTACAAAAACAACTATAAACATTCATCATGGGCATCTATGATTTTTGACAGAATACATAATTGTTACCATTTGTTGGCAAATGAAGGTGTTATGATGCTTACTATAGATGATGAAGAATTATATGAATTGAAAGGGGTTATAGATACAGTCTTTGGTAAAGAGAATTACATTGGAACAGTAGTGATTGAATCCAATCCCAGAGGACGAAGTGTGAATAGTTTCTATGCAACATGTCACGAATACTGCATCGCTTATGCCAAGAATCCATTAGTAGTTAATATAGTAGACAATGAACTTACAGAAGAGCAACAAAAGTTGTTTTCTGCTGGTAGGGAGGAGGAAGAATCATTCAGATATCTGCCATTTAGAAGAAGTGGTGGATGGTCCACACCTGCAGATAGACCGAATTCTGAATTCCCTCTATATTTTGGAGAGGATGGAAAACTGTTTGCTGTTGGGGGTGAAAGACTAACAGACGCGTCTAATGATTACATTCCAAAGAATATACTTGTTTGGAATAATGATGAACAATGTGTAGTAGAAGTATCACATGAAGATTTTGATTCATCATATCCCCATGCAAAAAAAATTATGCCTATCGATACATCTGGGATGAGAAGAGTATGGAGATGGTCAGACAGAGAAAAAATATTAAGAGCTGGTGCTAACGGAGATTTTTTGTTAAAAAATGATTCTCATGGCAGCTTTGTTCAACTAAAAGATCGAATCAAAGGTGGTCGAAAACCAAAAACTGTTTGGATTGACTCAAAATATGATTCTTCTTCACACGGAACAAATCTTTTGAAGAATGTAATGGGAGAAAGAAATGTGTTTGGTTTCCCGAAATCAGTCTTTTCCACACAAGATTCGCTCCATACCATAGTTGGAGATGAAGAAGCCGGTGATGTACTCGACTTATTTGGAGGTTCTGGAACAACCGCTCATGCTGTTATTAATCTAAATGAAGATGGTAATAGCCGTAAGTATACTTTATGTGAAATGGGTGAGTACTTTGACAAAGTTACTCGTACTCGCATCGAAAAAGTCATCTACTCCTCCGATTGGAAGGACGGTAAGCCCGTTTCTCGCCAAGGCATATCCCAATGCTTCAAGTATATGCGCTTGGAGCAATACGAAGATACGCTGAATAATCTGAAAATCAAACAGCCGCAGAATATGATGCAGTTTGACGATGACAGCAGATTCAAGGAGAGCTATATGCTGGAATATATGCTCGATGTGGAAACACGCGATTCATTGCTCAACCTTCAGCAATTTGAAAATCCATTTGCCATGACCTTGAAGACCACCAAAGACAACGAACTGGTGGAGACCGAGGTGGATATGGTGGAGACCTTCAACTATCTGATAGGACTGAACGTAGAGACGGAGGACTGGTATAGGGACGAGCATATCTGCGTGGTACAGGGACATACACACCGAGACAAGTTGCATACCCTCGTCATTTGGCGTAACTGCCAGGTAATAGACAACGAGCAGCTGAACCAGTTCTTTGAGCGCATGGATTTCCGTACGCGCGATTCGGAGTTTGATCTCATCTATGTAAACGGCGACAACACGCTTCCTAATCTCAAACGTGACGAGGAGAACTGGAAGGTGGTGCTGATCGAAGAGGAGTTTACTAAACGTATGTTTGAAACAGAATAACCATGGCAAAGAAAAGTGCAAAACAGCCGGCCAAACTACAAGAGGCGTTGGTGTTGTTCAAATATATCCTCCATCTCTTTGGCTGCCAGGACTTGGTGGCCATGAGCGAAGACCTCAAAGACCCTGCCTTGGAGGGTGTAGATGATGAGGGCACTTCACGCATCTACTATGCGCTGAAAAATCATCTCTATACGAATGAGGAGATCAGTGAGCAGCAACTGTTGGAGTATGATAGGCATATCGTGCAATATACCCAGGAGATCAATGAGCGTAGGACGGAAAAGATCGTATGGAAATACTATCAGTATCTGGCCCTGCTGTTCACGGAAATCTATCTCGACCGCTATTTCTCCGACAAGATGCGACTGCTGGATGACATCAACAGTTTTCTGTTGGATAACTTCAACTTCCGACCGGAGACATGGCACGAGATGCCGGAGTTTACAGACGATGATTTGAACAAGTTGGCGTTCTGGTGTGCCACTGGTTCGGGGAAAACCTTGATGCTGCATGTCAACATCAAGCAGTATCTCTATTATGCCGAACAGCATCATGCCAAGAAGCTCAACCGCATACTCATCCTGACACCAAATGAAGGGCTGAGCCATCAACATCTCAACGAACTGCATGCGTCGGGTTTCTATGCGGAGCTCTTTCATAAACAGGGTCAAGGTGGTTTCTTACGAGGCAAACAGGCTGTAGAGATAATTGACATCAACAAGCTGGCGGAAACCGATGGTGAAAAGACCGTAGCCATAGACAGTTTCGAGGGTAACAACTTGGTATTGGTGGATGAAGGACACCGGGGGAGTGGTGGAGATGTGTGGAAGAGCTATCGCAACAAGCTGACTGCCGAGGGCTTTTCGTTTGAATATTCCGCTACCTTCGGACAGGCCATAGCCGCTCTTTCGGGCAAGGAGCGATTGGCTCTATTGCAGGAATACGGGAAGGCTACACTCTTCGACTATTCCTACCGCTATTTCTACAACGACGGATATGGCAAGGACTATCGAATCATGAATATGACATCATGGGACGATGAAGAGAAGCTGAACATGTATCTAACGGCCTATCTACTGTGCCTCTACGAGCAGACACTCAGCTACGAGGCAAGCCCCTTGGTGAAGAACCGTTTTCTGATTGCCCGTCCGTTGGGTATCTTCGTCGGTGGCTCGGTGAATGCTGTACGCGCCGTGAGAGGCAAGCAGGTGAGCGATGTGGTGCAGATACTCTTGTTTATCCAAGAATTTGTGGATAATCCTGAGCTGTTCATCGGATACATCAAACGTCTGTTTAATCCCGATGACGGCATCAAGAACAAGAACGGCTATTCGTTGTTCGCCAACAGTTTCATGATGGCAAAATCGGGATTGAGGCTTGGAGAAGAAGACAAGTTTGCGTGCGATACCTATCATAAGGTAATGAAGACCCTGTTCCACAGTGACCTGCCAGGCGCGAAACTTCATCTGGAAAAACAGAAGGGTGGTGACGAGGAGATCGGACTACGCATGGGTAATGCAGACTATTTTGGTGTGATCAACGTGGGTGATAGCGGCAAATTACTGTCTCTGTGTGATGACAATGGAATACGATGTGAACCCCCAGAATTTGGCAGGCCTTCCTTGTTTGCCACGATCAACGAGGAGGATTCTCCTGTCAACATCCTGATTGGCTCCAAGAAGTTCAACGAGGGATGGAGCAGTTGGCGTGTGTCTGTAATGGGACTGATGAACGTGGGTAGGAGTGAAGGGTCGGAGATTATCCAGCTATTCGGAAGAGGCGTGCGGCTGAAGGGATTCCAGTACTCGCTGAAGCGCAGCAGCCGGTTGGACAGCAGTTATAATCCGGGCTTCCCTCCCAAAGGATTGCGTGACATCGAGACGCTGAACATCTTCGGTGTGAGGGCGGACTATATGGATACTTTCCGAAAATACTTGGAGGATGAGGGGTTGCCGGCTAACGAAGAGAATTACATTCCCATCTCGATCCCGACCGTGAATCTACTGGGCGACGCCAAACTCAAGGTAATTCGGCTGAAACAGGGATATGACTTCAAGAAAGCTGTGGTGGTGAATCCATTAGATCGGATGAAGACTACGCGCATCAAACTCGACTGGACACCCAAGGTGGAAGCTATGTATAGCAGTGGGACGAAGATTCGCACGGAGGTGTCTGAGCATAGAGACAAACTGACAGCTAACCATTTGTCATGGCTCGATTGGAACAGGATCTTCTTTGCTCTTCAGCAGATGAAGAACGAGAGAAGCTGGTACAACATGGAGCTGACGTTGGACATGCTGCGTACACTGATGAGTAATCCCTCTTGGTATGAATTGATCATTCAGCAGGCAGATCTGGAATTCCATGATTTCGGCCGCGATGTGGAGCGGTGGGAGCATATTACGATAGCTCTTCTGAGGGCTTATATGGACCGAGCCTACAAGAGTTGCAAAGGAACATGGGAGGCTCAGTTCATGGAACCGGTGTATGTGAAACCCGGTGATCCGAATTTCTTCGAGGAATACCGGGTGGAGGTGAGACAGGATCAGCAGGAGTGGATCGAGAAACTGAAAGAGTTGCGCGAGCAGATTTTGACTGGCCACATGGTGCGTGACTTCCAGATCAATGGCAATTGGATGCAGGCTCTCCATTTCGATCGCCATCTGTATTCTCCGTTGCTCTGTCTCAGGGATCGGGATGACCGAGGCAACCGGATATTGGTTGATGTGCATACGAATGAACCGCTCATCAAGGTATCGCCAATGCCGTTAAATAAGGGCGAGCAGACTTTCGTAAGGCAGATACGAACCTATTACAACGAACACAAGGATGATATGTTTGTCGGCAAGGAAGTCTATCTTTTGCGCAATGAGAGCCGTAAGGGAATAGGTTTCTTTGAGGCTAATGGTTTCTATCCCGATTTCATCCTGTGGGTGAACGATGGAAAAAAGCAACGAGTCACCTTCATCGATCCCAAGGGTATCCGGAATCTCCATGGATTTGAAGATCCGAAGATTCAGCTCTACCGATTGTTGAAGACGGAGATTGAGCCCAAGTTGGGTGATCCCGACATCGTCTTGGATAGCTTTATCCTGTCTGTCACTCCCTACGAAGAGGTTTCATTTTGGGGAGCTGAGTATGACTTCAAGCAGCATCATGTCCTCTTCCAAATGGATCAGCATTATATCCACGACCTGTTTTCTCAGATCAAGGGATGAGTCAACTAATCCCCGATATCTCCATACGGCAGGTGTCGGGGATTTTTTCAGGTCTCCCTCGTTATTACTTTCTCTGATGTGTTCGATACGCATTGAGCAATTGGAACATGGCTTACTGGAGGATGGAGCGCGGGCAACCTACATTGAGACGCATGAAACCACGACCTGCAGAATGTGTGTTGGCAATCGAGCCACACCAGGAACGATGCCTCTGGTCGGATGGCTTGGATGGCAGGTATGTTCTCCTTGAGAAATTTGATGCGAAATTAGCAGACGCACGTCACTTTTCGACCTCCCCATGCGTTATATAGATGAGCAAGCTCAAAAGAGAATAGTAAAATCGAGTATAACACATAAAACGTAGAAATTATGAAATTAGCAACTATGATTGTTGTTTTAGGCATATTTGTCGTATTGCCGGTCATTATCGTTGCACTGGTCACACGTGCGAAAACTCATGCGATCAACAAGCGGGCAGAAATTGCACTGGCCGCTATCGAGAAGAATTCCGATGTGGATTTGGAAGAGTTTTTCAGGAAACTGAACCCGCCGCGCCGAAGTATCAAGGAGCGGTTACTGGACCGGCTGCTTTGCGGTTGTATATTCACGTTCTTGGGGATTGGTATCTACATCGCCATTTACATATTTCAAATGAATACCGATCATTTCGATAAAAATATGTTTATCGGTCTTTCTTTTATCGCTGTGCCCTCGTTAGGGATAGGACTTGCTTTTCTCATCAACTATTTTGTGGGGCAACGTGTACTGAAACAAGAGATCGAGGCAGAAACCAAGAATCAGGTATGACCCGCGAGCAATTCATACAGATTATCCAGCGTGAGCAGGAATCGCTCAGACGCTTTCTGCTCGCACTTTGCTATGGGAATCAGGACGAGGCTGACGACATCGCGCAGGATACACTGGTGAAGGCTTATCTCTCCCTGTCCAAGTACGAAGAACGGGGGAAAGGTACGGCATGGCTCTATCGTATTGCCTACCATACGTTTATCGACTGGGGCCGCAGTCATCGCCCGTTGCAGCCTTTGGAGGTACTTGCAGATCGGACGGATAACACGTTTGCAGCGGATCGCGATTTCCGGTATCAAACACTCTACATGGCATTAGAGAAACTGCCACCGAAAGAACGGTCGGCTATCTTGCTTTTCTATATCAAGGGATATACGATCCAGGAGATAGCGGACATCGTAGGTGCTACGGAAGATGCCGTGAAGAAACAGCTCTCACGAGGAAGGGACAAACTTAAAACACTTTTGAAAGATGAATGACGACCTAAACATACAGCAACTTTTTGACAACTATCGTCCGACGTTGGCCGATAGTGAGCGATTCAACCAACGGCTTGAAAGAAAACTTGCCCTGATAGACGAAATCCGTCAGGAGCAGGCTGCTCAGATACGTCGTTATCGGCAGGCCATACTGGCAGCATTTGTAGCCGGTATCCTCTTCGGTGGAGGACTTCTTGCCTACATTTTAGCCACACCTGCTGATACGCCTCTATTCACTTTCGGTGTCAGTTTTTCTCCATTCATTTTCATCGAACAGAACAGTCGCTCGATTTCTGTACTATTGACCTCATTGATGATTGCATTCAGCATCGTTGCCGTGATGAATACCCATGAATTGGTGAGCCGGATCAGGAACAAAGGAATTTAATCAACATAACATAGTAAGAACTTATGAAACAGGGATATACAATTCTTGTCTGCCTTGTCATGTGCTTTTTTGGAGCGATGGATCTGACAGCAGACACGTTACAAGGGCGGGTTGTGGATGCAGATACATCCGAACCGTTACAAGGAGCAAAAATAGTGTTTGAAGAGGAAGCTATCGGTCAAGGTGGTACAAACATCCATGTTGTCTATGCAGACAGTTTGGGTAGATTTCAATATACGTGCCGAATGGAAATGTCTAAACTGACCATCACTGCGAGTCACTTCGGCTATCACAGCCAATCCATGCAACGGAGTGGGAACAACGATCGCGACACCATCGCTATCGCCGATTTCCGTCTGAAAATGGACGAGCATCTGCTGGGAGAGGTGACAGTGGAAGGCCGTGTCCGGCGTTTCTACATGCGGGGAGACACGATCGTGTTCAATCCCAGTGCTTTTCGTACGCAAGACGGGGCACAACTGTTGGAACTGATCGAACAACTGCCTGGTGTGAGTATCGAAGATGGGAAACTGCTATGGAACGGTGAACCGTTGAAACTGATGATGAACGGACAGGAGGTGTTCAGCGAGGCGATGTTGGCCAATCTGCTTCCCGTGGAGACCGTGAAGGACATCAAGGCGTACGACAAGCAGAGTGAACTGGCTGAACGTACAGGTGTTGCTGACGGTCAGGAAGAACATGTGCTCGACGTAACCATCAAGCCCGGTTTCATGGATAAGATGTACGGCGACACGGAATTGAAGGGATTGACGAGCAAGCATTATGCTGCCCATCTGAGGGCCATGCGGATGAGCGATACGGATCCGTTGATGCTCTTTGCCCGTGCGGCCGATGATCCGAAGGTGATCAGTATAGCCACCCTCCAACGAAATGGTTCGTGGCAAGGCGATACGCCGGTTCGTCAGCAAACAGGAGCCTTGGGCTATGGCCACTTCTGGAAACCCGCATACAAGGTACATAGAATAAGTAACTGGAACATCACTGGTGGAGTCAATCATACGGACAGCTCGCACGACAGTTGGGAAAACAGACAGTCATTTATCCCTGGCCATGCAGCTACGGAAACTGACCAGACAGCCAGAGACGATCAGCATGCACTGAAAATTCCAGTGGATTTCAGTTCGTTTGTCAATCTCAGTCCGAACTACATGTTGGCTGTGACGGTCAACATGACCTATCAGGATGAACGAAAGAGGGAGGAGAACAAGGGTCAAACCTACAACCTTGAGACACCGGAACTTTTGACGAACGCTTCAGACTATTCTGCGTTACACCACAAGGAGGGCCTGTCTTCCAATTTCAAGACGGAACTGTTTAGGCTTGTAGGTAAGTCTGATTATACAGCATCCGTAGCCATCTCCTATCAGAACATGAAAAGCGAAGGGTCTTCTACCGGTATCTATCAGTATATGCAAAGTGAGACATCGCAGACCGACCAGCAGACTTATCAGGCACCTTTGCACGACCTGACGGCAGAACTGAGATTGAGGGTACGTCGTCCATGGGGGCAACAGGCGATGGTGTCAGCCGAATGGAAGAGCATCTACATGCACAATTATAGAGATGAACAACGATACCGCTCCAACGTCCTCGATCTCGCCAACAGCCTACTGTGTAAAAATAATACCTGGCAAAATAGGTTCAATCTCGGAACGAATATCACTTCCGGCCATTTGAGTGTCAATCCCGTACTGGACTTTACCCATTGGCATGAGCGGTCAGACTACCGCCGTGGCAGTCTCGATACGCTTGCCACTCGCAGCCTATTGCTCTGTAAACCCTCCTTGGAGTTGACCTACAAGTTACAGAAGCAGACACGACTGCGTGGAAAGCTTGTCTATGAGAGCCAACGTCCTGATCTCATTGACTGCATTGGCTATCGCGACGACACCAATCCGCTCTATATCGTGGAGGGCAATCCGCAGCTCACCCCTTCACACACGCTGTTTGCGAACCTCACCTTTTCCACGATGCTTACAAGGGCCAACCAGGTTCTGAACATTTCTGTGGACTACCGTAAGGATGTTGACCCGATCGGTACCAGTTACTACTATAACTCGCAGACGGGGGCCTATCGTGTACAAAAACAGAATGTGCGTGGCGGAGAACGTTGGGGAGCCGCGTTGACGTATGAACGAACACTGGGTGCAAAATTTCATCTGCGGAATCATCTATCTGAAAACTATGGTCAGACGTACGGAATCATGACCCTGGTTGACGATGCGACAGGTATCGTCTATAATCGCCAGCGTAATTCAGACTTTGCCCACAATTTGAAGCTGGAATTTACCAATGGGCCACTCTTGCTTCGTCTCAATCATGACTTCTCTTGGCATTACTATGCCTATAGTGATGCAGCACAGCCCCGACAGGATATCTACAACTATCGTGCGGAGTTGACGGCTCAATATCAATGGAAGTCATGGACTTTCTCGCTCTTTCCCTCGTTCCTGCTGGATCGTGGTTACATGGCTGACTTGATGAATACCAATCGTTTTCTGCTGAATGCCAGCGTTGACTACAAATTCTTCAAGAACAAGGCCGGGATTCGTCTCTACGTCAACGATCCCTTTAACAGCGATACGCGTTATCGCAGCAGCGTCACGGCAACGACACGTGTCGAGAGTGGTTCCAGTTTCCTGCATCATTATGTATCCCTCACGTTCAATTACAAGTTTGATGCGAAGTGACAACGGCCAATTCTTTAGAAAGAAATAGCACTAAAGTTGCCTATGAATTAGAAAGATTTTGGTCAAAAGTTGCCTATGAATTAGAAAGATTTATGCAGGACAGCTGGACAAGATTATCGAAAAATACGGATAGATAGCATTCCCCGACATCTCCAGGCGGCAGGTGTCGGGGAATGTTCCATTAAAAGAAATCGAAACTCAATTGTTTTCGTTCGCCTTCCAGCTTCCGGAGGTGGCGTTTGCCTTGCGGCGTGACCATCTCCTCTTTGCCCAAGCGGGTGCGGATGACGGTTTTGACCGCATAGGAGGAATTGACGGTTTTACCCAGATCGGTAATGCGACGGGAGATCTCCATGATGCACTCGATGCAAACCCCATTCGTGAAGGAGAGCTTCTCTTCCAACAACTGCTTCTTGAACTCCTCGTCCTGCATGGAGAAGTCGATCACCAAACCAGTCTTGTTGTAGAGCCCTTTCCATTGGAAATTCCGGTTGGACAAGACCGGGGAGATGATCTGGATCAATGCCTTGTTGTCTGTGATCGGTTCCAACTTGCCCGACTTCAGGATGAACTGCGGGAATTGCACATCCTGCACCTTGACAAGGCCCGACTTGCTCAGGTTTTGCGCATTCGTCTCCCGCAACTGGATCTTGGTCACTTTGGGATAGCCCCGCAGTGCTTCGTAGAAGTTGGATTTGAAACGGCAGAAACGGATCGACAGACACACCTGTTCCCGCAGATCTTTCAGCAACAGGTAGTCCGGCTCTTTCTGTTGCAGGTTCAGATGAACCCGCCGGGCGATGCGTCGTAACTCCTTTTCATCGTCGGTTGTATTGGGATGGATCAGTTTCCCGTCTTTGGTGAGGGTCGGTTCCCGCAAGAACTGAAGCGTTTGGTTCAGGATCACGGAAATGGCCCGACGATCTTTGCCTGCCACTAACCAGCGTTCGCAGAACCCCTTGTGGAAGGAGAAGGGCTCGTTGTAGATCTGCAGCCGGATGTCCAACAGCTCGGCCAACGCCAGCAGAATATTCAAAATCTCACCTTCGCACCGATACCGGATCTGGGCATCGATGTAGTTCGAACTGTCACTGAATTGGTAACGTAGTTCTAATTTATTATGGAAATCGATCAGCATCTTTCAACCTGGGTTTATGAGTTATTCAACGCAACAATTCAAAATCGACTGGTTTCCCCGCAAGAAATCGGCTACCGGCATCCGTTTCTTGCCGGCCAACTGCAGGGAGTCGATACGCAGATAGCCACCTTCGACCGCTACGTCGATGTAGGTTCGTTTGTCCGAACAGAGCGTTCCAGCCGGCAGAGAGTGTGCAGCCGGACGTTTCTCGCTCTGGAAAATCTTCAGTACCTGGCGCTTGCCATCGGGGGCGACCAATTCGGTCCAGGCTGCCGGATAGGGAGAGAGCCCTCGGATGAAGTCGTAGATCCGTTTCATGGGCTGCTTCCAATCGATGTGGCAGGTCTCTTTGAAGATCTTCGGAGCCGGGCGCAATTCGCCTCCAGCCGGCATCAGCTCCTCTTGGGGAATGGACTGTACCTGACCCGCAAGAATCTGATCGACCGTTTCCGTGACCAGGCCAGCACCCATCTCCATGAGGGCATCATGCACCTGTCCGACATTGTCCGTGTCGGCAATGGGGAGATGACGTTGCAGGATGATGCTACCTGTGTCGATCTCATGCTTCAGGAAGAAGGTGGTCACACCCGTCTCCGTGTCCCCGTTGATCACGGCCCAGTTGATGGGAGCAGCTCCCCGGTATTGCGGCAGGAGAGAGGCATGGAGGTTGAAGGTGCCTAACCGGGGCATATTCCAAACCACTTCGGGCAGCATCCGGAAGGCCACCACAATTTGCAGGTCGGCCTGCCAGGCACGGAGGGCTTCCAGAAAAGCCTCCTCTTTCAGTTTCTCCGGTTGTAACAGAGGCAATCCGACCTCTTCCGCATATTTCTTGACGGGGCTCGACTGCAACACACTGCCATGTCGGCCCATGGGTTTGTCGGGCATGGTAATGACACCGACCACATTGTATCCGCCTTCTACCAAGGCGCGCAGGCTCGCCACGGCAAAGTCGGGCGTTCCCATATAAACGATTCGCAAATCTTTCTTTTCCATCTGTCTTTAATCTCCTGAAAAATTATCTACCAGCACTTCGCGGTAGGAGTTGAAAATCTTGGATTTCGACATAAATCCGATATAATGATCCTGTTCATCGACCACCGGCAGGTTCCAGGCTTTCGTGTCGTCGAACGTCTGCATGATTTGGTCCATCGGCATGTTGACATAGAGCTTCGCCGGTGCGGAAACCATGAATTTGGAGACATGAAAACGGTTGTAGAGCTCCGGTCGGAACATGATGTTGCGGATGTTGTCCAGCAAGACAACACCGAGCAGCACACCCCGTTCATCGACTACAGGGAAGATATTTCGTCCACATTTGGCAATCACTTTCACCATATCGCCCAGCGTCATCTCCGGCGAAACGACCTGAAACTCCTTCTCGATGACGCTGTCCATGCTGAGCAGGGTCAGGACAGCCTTGTCCTTGTGGTGGGTCAGCAGTTCGCCCTTCTGCGCCAAACGCATGGAGTAGATGCTGTGGGGCTCGAACATCAGGATGGTGATGTAGGAGCTGATCGAGACGATCATCAGCGGCAGGAAGAGGTCATATCCACCCGTCAGCTCGGCAATCAGGAAGACACCGGTCAAGGGGGCGTGCATGACACCGGACATGATGCCGGCCATACCCAGGAGGGCAAAGTTCTTCTCCGAGATGTACATCGTGAAGGGAAAATAGTTGGAGGTATGGGCAAATACGAATCCGGCGATACAACCCAAGTACAAACTGGGTGCGAAAATACCACCACACCCGCCACCGGCATTGGTCGCACTGGAGGCGAAGACCTTGGTCAGCAGGATGAGCGAGAGGAACATGATCACACCCCAATAGGTGTCGTGCAGGTTGTAGAAGAAACTCTTGTCCATGATGTTGGTGTATTGCCCATTCAGCAGGGCTCCAATGGTATCGTACCCTTCGCCATATAACGGCGGGAAGATGAAGATCAGCACACTCAGCATGACGCCTCCCAAGAAGAACTTGCGCCAATAGGTGCCCAACCGGCGGTAAATACCCTCGACACGGTTCATCATGCGGGTGAAGTAGAGCGAGATCAGACCGCAGAAAACACCCAAGAGCAGTACGTAGGGGATGCGGCGGATTTCAAACACTTCGGTCTGCGAAAAGGCAAACATCGCCTCCGTACCGGTGAAGATGTAGGACATGGTCGCTGCCGTGACCGAAGAGATCAACAGTGGCAGGACGGATGTCATGGTCAGGTCGAGCATCAACACCTCGATGACAAAGACCAGTCCGGCAATCGGGGCCTTGAAGATGCCGGCTACGGCTCCTGCTGCACCACAACCTACCAGCAACATGAGTGTTTTCTGTTCCATCCGGAAGAGTCGTCCGAGGTTGGAACCGATGGCGGCACCGGTCAGAACGATGGGGGCCTCGGCTCCGACTGATCCACCGAAACCGATGGTGACGGAACTGGCCACGATGGAGGTCCAGACATTGTGCGGCTTGATGCGGCTCTTCCGTTGGGAGATGGCATATAGAATCTTGGTGACACCATGGCTGATGTCATCGCGCACGATGTATTTGACAAACAACCCTGCCAGCAGGATACCGACCACCGGATAGAGCAGATAGAGGTAGTTGGCCTCATCCACGTTGAAGTTGCCGGTCAGCAGATGCTGGAAAAAATGGATCAACGTCTTCAGCAGCAAGGCCGATGTGGCCGTACAGATACCGACCAGAAAACTGATGATCAGAATAAAATGCTTCTCTTTAATATGTTTTTCTCGCCATAGCAAGAATGCATAAAACAAACCCTCTTTCGCCATGTTCAGATTCCTTTTCCTGTAATTACTGTTTTAACTGTATATATCAATATTTTTATATCCAATGCCAACGACATGTTCTCGTAATAGAGCCAGTCGTAGGCCAATCGTTCGATCATTTGGTCCACATCGGAGGCATACCCATACTTGACCATCCCCAAGGAGGTGATGCCGGGCCGCACGTTGTGGAGCAGGTAGTACAGCGGCGCTTTCTGAACGATCTGTTCGATGTAGAAGCGTCGTTCCGGTCGGGGGCCTACCAGCGACATGTCGCCTTTCAGCACATTCCAGAACTGCGGCAGCTCGTCCAACCGGTATTTGCGCATCAGGTTGCCAAAGGGGGTGATGCGGCTGTCATGTTCCTTCGAGAGGGAGGGACCGTTGGCCTCAGCACCCTCGTACATGGTCCGAAACTTGTAGATGGTGAAGGGGGCTCCCCGGTAGCCGATCCGCTCCTGGCGGAAGAAAATGGGACCCGGTGAGTCGCGACGTACCCGCCAGGCGATGTAGGCGAAAAGGGGCGCAAGCAACAGCAGAGCCACACTGGCACCCACCTTGTCCATCAGCCATTTGATGTTCTTTTCCGCCGCTGAAAAATTATTGTCGGTGATGTCGGTCAACGGCATTCCATGAATCGTCTTGATCTTGACACGTGCCAAGGCGTCCGAACGGTCGATCCGGATCTTGATCGGACACTTGTAGCGGTAGAGCGAATAGACCAAAGAGAGACCTGCCCGGTTCTCACGCGGATCGTGGGTCAGGATCAACTCTTCGACGCCCAAATGCTCCATGACATGGGGCAGGGCCTCCTGCGTACCCAAGACACGGGCGGCCTCCACCCGGATGGGTTCGTCAGGCTGGCACTGGATGAAACCCAACACTTCGTAGCCCAACTTGTAGAGATCAGCTTCGAGCTGTTTGGCCTTCTCGTCCGTCCCGATGATGACGACCCGTACCACCCATTCCCGCCGGGCGATTTGCCGGATCTGGTGCAACGTGATGCAGAGGCGCGGGAGATAGGTGCCCACAAACTGCATGCCCCACAGGGCAAAGATCAGTTCGTAATAGATGTGGAACGAATAGGGCTGGTCGTTGAGCACCATCGCGAAGAAGATCAGGATCGCACCGAGGGTCACCGTGATGAAGGTGTTGAAGAACTCCGTCACGCGCGACTTGCCGTGCGAGTCGTTGTAGTAGCCCGACAAGGCATAGAGAAAAAGCCAGAATAGGGGCACATAGATCTGCCCCTGCCACACCGAGCGGTTGGTGAGGTAGGATTCCAACGTGCCGAACCCATCGTATTGGGCGATCTCCTGGAAACGCAACAGGTTGAACAGAAACCAGACCAGCGTGGCGGAGAGCCAATCGGACAGGATGTAGGGAATCGTGTACCTTTTCTTCATGCCCTTCATGCGTTACCGAATGATTTGAAACAATCCGCCTACTCCCAACTTGATGATGGAGGAGGGTTGTGCTGCTGTCAGGTCATCCTGGCGATACTGGACGATGTAATCGACCCCCTGCTTGATCTCTTCGGCGATCTCCTGAAAGGTGTGGGGAGCCGGTTGGCCACTGATGTTGGCCGAGGTGGAGACCACGGGACGGCGGAACTGCTCGCAGAGCCGGCGTGAAAACTCTTCACGCGTAATGCGAATGCCCACACTGCCATCTTCGGCAATCAGGTTCGGAGCCAGGTTGCGGGCTCCCGGGTAGATCAGTGTCAACGGACGATCGGCCACTTCGATCAGGCTCCAGGCAATCTCCGGAACCTCCTGCACATAACTCTCCAACCGGGCCTCGTTGCCGAGCAGGAGCAACATGGCCTTGTTGTCGGCCCGCTGCTTCAGGGCATAGACCCGCTGCACGGCCTCTTCGTTGGTGGCGTCACAGCCAATTCCCCAAATGGTATCGGTCGGATAGAGGATCAGTCCCCCCTTGCGTAACACGTCGCACGCGTTTTTCAAATCTTCATTCATGACTTTTTATACGTTTCTGTAGGCAAATGTACAAACAATCTTGGAAAAAGTCTCTTTCAAAAACAGATTTGGAATTATTATTTCAATTTAAAGAGAAAAGAGGGCTCCATGTCCACAGAAATCCTTACTTTTACGAGTTGAAAGTGAAAGAATGGTCTTGGGCAGTGAAAAACACCGGACAGCACCCCTTCGGGGGACCACTTTCCGTCGAGATAGCAAAAAAAAGAAAAAACAATATATAATGACTAACAAATGGAAATTCAGAACCCCGACAGAAGAAGAGTTACATAAAAGGGACTGTTTGGCGGCCGAGTTAGGACTCAATCCCGTCATTAGCCTCCTGCTTGTTCAGCGAGGGATTGCTTCAGCCGATGAAGCACGCAAATTCTTCAAGCCCAGTCTGAATGACCTGCACGATCCCTATCTCATGCCGGATATGGAGAAGGCTGTGCAGCGACTGAATACGGCTTTGGGCAACAAGGAGAATATTTTGATCTATGGCGATTACGATGTGGACGGAACGACGGCCGTATCTTTGGTTTACAAGTTCTTGCGTCCCTTCTCGTCGGCCATTGACTACTACATACCCGATCGGTACGATGAGGGGTATGGTATTTCATTCAAGGGGATCAACTATGCCTTGGAGCATGGGGTGACCCTGATCATTTCGCTCGATTGTGGCATCAAGGCGATCGAAAAGATTGCGTATGCCAAGGAGAAAGGGATCGATTTCATCATCTGCGACCATCACATGCCGGATGATGTCTTGCCCGATGCGGTGGCGGTGTTGGATGCCAAACGGACCGATTCGATCTATCCGTACGAGCACCTGTCGGGTTGCGGTGTGGGCTTTAAGTTCATGCAGGCTTTTGCGGCCAGCAACAACATTCCGACCGGTAACTTAGAGAAGCTGTTGGAACTGACAGCTGTCAGCATCGCTTCGGACATTGTGCCCATCACGGGTGAGAACCGTATCTTGGCCTATTATGGGTTGAAGCAGATCAACAGCAATCCCAGCTTGGGACTGAAAGGGGTGATCGATGTGTGCGGATTGAGCGGCAAGGAGATTACGATCAGCGACATTGTCTTTAAGATTGGTCCGCGGCTGAATGCGTCGGGCCGTATGATGAATGGCAAAGAGGCTGTCGAGTTGCTGTTGGCACGTGACAGTGCGGTGGCCCGCGAAAAGAGCGAAAACATCAATCAGTATAACGAGGAGCGTCGTGAACTGGACAAGAAGATCACGGATGAGGCGAATGCCATCATCGACAGCATGGAGAATGTAGCGGACCAGAAGGCCATCATTGTCTATAACCCGGGCTGGCACAAGGGGGTGATTGGAATTGTCGCTTCCCGCTTGACCGAAAAGTACTATCGTCCGGCTGTGGTATTGACGAAATCGTCGGAGTTGATTACCGGTTCGGCCCGCTCGGTGACCGGTTTTGATATTTACAAGGCCGTCGAAGGGTGCCGGGACCTGTTGGAGAATTTTGGCGGACACACCTTTGCGGCCGGTCTCTCGTTGCGTGAGGAGAATCTGGAAGCCTTCACACAACGTTTCCAGGAATTGGCAGCCGAAGAGATTCCGGTCGAACAGATGACACCTCAGATCGAGATTGATGCGATCTTGGATCTGAAAGAGATCAATCCGCGTTTCATGAACGACCTGAAGAAGATGGGACCTTTCGGTCCGGACAATCAGAAACCGCTCTTCTGCTCGCGTGAGGTGAAGGACTTCGGAACCAGCAAGCTGGTGGGCAAAGAGTTGGAGCATATCAAGTTGGAAATGGTGGATGACACCTGTTCGACGGCCGTTCATGGGATCGCTTTCGGCATGAAAGACCATAGTGTGCATATCAAGGAGATGAAACCGTTTGACATTTGCTATACGGTGGAGGAGAATACCTACAATGGCAATACCTCCCTGCAACTGTTGATTCGTGATATTAAAACAGAGGAGTAATCGCCGGTGGATCCATTTCGTGAAGTGTTGGCCCGCTATTGGGGATATACCGATTTCCGTCCGTTGCAGGAGGAGATCATCCGCTCTGTTGCGGAGGGGCACGATACCTTGGGGCTGATGCCTACGGGGGGCGGCAAGTCGATCACGTTTCAGGTGCCGGCACTCACGATGGAGGGAATCTGTCTCGTCGTGACACCGTTGATCGCTTTGATGAAGGACCAGGTGGAGAATCTCCGCCGGATCGGCATCAAAGCGACCGCTGTTTATGCGGGTATGCGTCGCGAAGAGATTGTCATCCAGCTGGAGAATTGCATCTTCGGCGATTACAAGTTTCTCTATGTCTCTCCGGAACGGTTGGGAACGGATCTGTTTCGTGCCAAATTGCAGGCCATGAAGGTCTGCCTGTTGGTGATCGACGAGAGCCATTGTATCTCGCAATGGGGGTATGATTTCCGTCCTTCCTATTTGGCCATTGCCGATATCCGGCCCGAATTGCCGGGGGTTCCCGTGTTGGCACTGACGGCAACGGCCACGCCTGAAGTGGTCGATGATATCCAGGAGCGGCTCCATTTCCGGGAGAAACGGGTGTTTCGGATGAGTTTTGCCCGGGAGAATCTTTCCTACATTGTACGCCATACGGAACAGAAACTTCCTACCTTATTATATATATTGTCGAAGGTATCGGGAACAGCCATCGTCTATGTACGAAGTCGTGCCCGCACGCAGGAGGTGGCGAAGGCGTTGCAGGAGGCGGGTGTCTCGGCCGATTTTTTCCACGCGGGACTGAACAGTGAGGAGAAGAGCCAGCGGCAGTTGCGATGGAAAGATGATCAGTGTCGGGTGATGGTGGCGACCAATGCCTTCGGTATGGGTATTGATAAGCCCGATGTGCGGTTGGTGGTCCATTGGGACATGCCCAGTTCGTTGGAGGAGTATTATCAGGAGGCCGGTCGTGGAGGTCGGGACAGGCAGCGGGCTTATGCTGTCTTTCTGTATGGTCCCGCCGATCAGAAAGTGCTGAAACAGCGTTTGTCGCAAGAGTTTCCGGAGAAGGCTTTTGTCTATCGGGTCTATGAGGCATTGGGCAATTATTACCAGATAGCCGTCGGATTCGGGTTAGACACCATCCATGAGTTCCAGTTGGACCAGTTTTGTGCGGCTTTCAAATTTCCTCTGCTGCAAACCCATCATGCCTTGAAACTCTTGGAGCTGGCTGGCTACATCGAATACACGGATGAGGAGGAGAATAGCTCCCGCCTGATGTTCCTGACCACCCGTGATGCCCTGTATGCAGCCGGTCAGCATGAGACCACCGATCGGGTGGTCCAGACCCTTTTGCGTCTCTATACCGGTCTCTTTGCCGACTATGTCTTCATCGACGAATCGCGGGTGGCCAGTCGGTGTCAGTTGTCGGAACATGAGGTGTATGAGATCTTGGTCCGACTCTCCAAATCCCGCATTGTCAGTTATATTCCCCACAAACGGTGCCAATACATCATCTATCGGCAGACACGCGAGGAGCAACGCTACCTGAATCTTCCGCCCGCGGTGTATGAAGAGCGGAAGGCCCGCAACGAGAAACGGATCGGGAAGGTGCTGGAATACATCAACGAGGAGGAGCGTTGCCGGGTCCGGATCCTGCTCTCCTATTTCGGAGAAGAGGTCGAACAGGATTGTGGATCGTGTGATGTCTGTGTGGCCCATCAGCATACGTTCGAGCACAATTTTGATACCGTTCGAGCGCACATGATCGCCTGTCTGCGTGCGGTTCCCACGGGACACTTGTCGCTTCAGGAGCTGATCACCCGGATTCCGGTCTCGAAGGAGAAGATTCTGGCGGTACTTCGGCTACTGCTGGAACATGATACGTCACATTTCCGCATGGAAGGGGAGGAGGTATTTTATCAATCCACGTAAATTATCCAATTACTAATATTTAATCTTAATCCTATCAAATGACATGAAAACGAAACCAAGTTTGAGTTTTGGGCAGATCTGGAACCTGACGTTCGGGTTCTTGGGTATTCAGTTTGGATTGGCTTTGCAGAATGCCAATTCGAGTCGTATTTTACAAACCTACGGAGCCGATGTAGAACAGCTTTCCTTCTTTTGGCTGGCAGCTCCGTTGACCGGTATGATCATTCAGCCGATCATCGGGCATTATTCAGACCGTACCTGGTGTCGGTTGGGGCGTCGGCGACCCTTCTTCTTAGTCGGTGCCTTGTTGACAGCTGTCGCCTTGATGCTGATGCCGAATGCCGGTCTGTTCCTTTCACCGGGTACAGAAACGGCTTTGCTCTCTCCGGTGCTGATCGGAGCCGGTATGCTGATGATCATGGATGCCTCCATCAATGTGACGATGGAACCCTTCCGAGCTTTGGTAGCCGATATGTTGCCTGATGAGCAACATACGACAGGCTTTGCAGTCCAGACGTTCCTGATTGGTGTGGGTGCAGTGATCGGATCGCTGTTGCCGAGTTTGATGAACCGTTTCTTTGGCTTCTCCAATGCCGTGGTGGCTGGCGAGGTGGCCGATAACGTGAAAATGGCCTTCTACGTGGGAGCCGTCGTGTTGCTTTGTAGTGTCTTTTGGACCATTGTCCGGACGCGTGAGTATTCGCCGGCCGAGTTGGCTGAATTCAATTCGGCACCGGCAGAAGAGAGCTCCAAGCCGCAGAATGGGTTTGCCGAGATTCTGCATGACATACTGCACATGCCGAAGATCATGCTGCAGTTGGGCGTTTGCCAGTTTTTTGCCTGGTTTGCCCTCTTTTCCATGTGGGTCTATACCACTCCCGCCATTGCCGAACATGTCTATGGAGCGACCGATCCTGCTTCCACCGGTTATGCGACAGCAGGTGATAAGGTAGGCGAACTGTTTGGCATTTATAACTTTGTGGCGATGCTGTTTGCCCTCTTGCTCATTCCGATTGCCCGTCGGATCGGACGGAAAATGACCCATGCAGTTTGTCTCTCGTTGGGTGGTTTAGGACTCATTTCGATGTATCTGTTGCCCGATGCCGATTGGATGATTCTCTCGATGATCGGTGTGGGTATTGCCTGGGCCAGCATTTTGGCTATGCCGTACGCTATTCTTTCGGATAGCCTGCCAGCTGCCAAGATGGGTACGTACATGGGTATCTTCAACTTCTTCATCACCATTCCGCAGATTACGAATGGGGTGATTCATGGGTGGATTGTCCGCCATGTCTATGAGGGCCATGCCGTCTTTGCTTTGTTGACAGGTGGCGTATTCCTGCTGTTAGCGGCCCTGTCCGTCTCGTTTGTCAAGATGAAAAAAGAGGAGAGGGCCTAAGCCCCCTCCTCTCAACGTTGCTAACGTCGATATCGGCTTATGCCGAATTAAGGTGGATCATGCTTTTTTCACTACAACGTTATTTCACAGCTTCAGCGGGTTGCGGATAGTCGAACCGAATGGGATCATCGTACTGCTCCTGTAACTTCAGCAGTTCTTGCATCATCTCTTTCGTCACCTCTTCGTAACCCGACTGGCCATACAGATTGTGCATCTCGGTCGGATCCTCCTGCAGGTCATACAGTTCCCACACATCTATGTCGTTGTAGAAATGGATCAGTTTGTATCGTTCATTCCGCACACCATAGTGCTTCTTCACCATGTGTTCGGCTGGGTACTCATAATAATGGTAATAGAGTGACTTGCGCCAGTCCTTCGGATGCTCTCCCTTCAGCAGTGGAAGCAGTGAAACCCCTTGTATATCCTCCGGAATCTCAGCACCGGCCAATTCCAGGAAGGTCGGGGTGTAGTCGATGTTTTGGACCATCTCGTCAATGGTTCCCTTGGCTCCACCCGGAAGACGCATCAAGAGGGGCGTATGGAACGACTCTTCATACATGAAGCGTTTGTCGAACCAACCGTGTTCGCCCATGTAGAAACCTTGATCTGAGGTATAGACTACCAATGTGTTTTCTGAGAGACCTGACTTGTCCAGGTAATCCAAGACGCGTCCTACATTGTCATCGAGCGACTTCAATGTCTTCAGATAATCGCGCATGTAACGCTGGAATTTCCATTCGGCCAGTTCCTTGCCGCTCAGATTCTGCTGGTAGAAGTCCTCAATGATCGGATCGTAGAAACGGTCCCAAGCTGCTTTCTGGTCGGGATCGAGACGACCATACATACCTTCATACAGCTGCTTGAGCCCCTTGTTCGGGAAACTCTCCTTGTCCGGACGATACATCTTCAGATCGTACAACAGATCCATGTCCTTGAAGATGCTCATCTCTTGGGCAGCTGCAGCAGGACGACCTTCATAATCATCCCAGAAATTATCGGGCAGCGGGAAGGTCTTGTCTTCATACAACGCTAAGTTGCAGGTGTCTGCCATCCAGTTGCGGTGTTGTGCCTTGTGATGAATGTAGAGGCAGAAGGGCTTCGATTTGTCCCGTTTGTTCTCCAACCAGTCGAGGCTGACATCCGTGATGATGTTGGTCAGGTAACCCTTCACTTCAAATGTATCGGTAGCCGTCAGGAACTGGGGATTGTAGTAGTCTCCCTGTCCCGGAATAATCTGCCAAAAGTCGAAACCGGTCGGTGTACTGCCCAGGTGCCACTTGCCGACAATGGCCGTCTGATAGCCAGCCTGCTGCAATAACTTCGGCCCTGTTTGCTGCGAACCATCGAAGTTGGGATTCTCGTTGTCTTTGAATCCATTCTTATGGGAATGCTTACCGGTAATCATGCAGGCACGACTCGGACCACTCAACGAATTGGCGACATAGCTGTTGGTGAACAACACACCGTCGCGGGCGATCCGATCCAGGTTAGGCGTCTCCGCATACCGCTTGTCGTAACAGCTCATCATCTGTGCTGTGTGGTCATCGGTCATGATATAGACGATGTTGAATGGCTTTTGCTGGACCTCCTTCTGTGATGTCTGGCATGAGAAACCCAACAGGGCAAGACCGGCTACAGGCCCGGTTACAAGAAGTTGTTTTGCATCCATAACACTTATTTTTTAGCGTGATTGATCGTAAATAGATAACTCAGTTTGACTGAAATGATCTGGGGAGCCGACTGTGAGAAATGATCCTCTTTCCGGCTGTTGTACAGATTACCCAGTCCATAGAAGTATCGCCCCTCGATCAGGAAAGAGCCGATACCAGTTCGCAACTCAACACCTGGTCCCCCGCACAATCCCCATTGGAGCCGTTTATCGGTCGGTTGATCATGCTGGTAAGTGTCTGTACTCTCCTCCGGATCGAAGTCGGCGGGCAGGTTACTCTCGGTACTTTCGCCCAGTCGATAACCGATCTGTGGTCCTAAGTTGACAAAAGCACGCACCCGCTTGGAGCCGAAATAGATGTGCGTCAAGAAGGGGACCTCCAAAAAGGTAAGCGTCCGTTTATATTGGTTTTCCGGATGCACTTCATATTGCTCTTGCCAACCCGACTGTGTCAGATTGACCTCCGCCTGCAAACCCAGGTGATTCTCTGTGATCCAACGAACCGTCATACCACCTGCCAATCCCTTCTTCATCCCCTGTTTCACCTTCGGAGAGAACGAGACAGACGAAAAGGTGGTTCCAGCTGAAAGCCCCACCGCCCATTCCTGTCGGAACGAACTCTGTTGGGCCCGACTGGATGCTCCGAGAGCCAGGAGGATGGTGCCAAGAATGAGTAATCGTTTCATTGCACCTCCGTCCGTGTGACTGTGAAATTATGCTGATAGTGTACGATAAACAACTGGGTATTGATGAATCCACCCCAGTTATTCACCCGATGAAAATCAAATCCCGTCTGGATGCTTTTGTATTGCATCTTGTCGAGGTGATCCTCAAAGTCCTTTCCGTACCGGTGAAGTGCTTGCAAGAAGAACATACCGGTGTCGAATCCCAAAATACCATATTTGGGGAAGGTGTTGATCAGCGTCTTGCTGTACCAGTTCTTGTATTTACCGTAGAACTGATGGACCTCGGGCGACAGATTGTCAGCATAGAAATTGCTGTAAATGTAGGTGTCCAAGGCGTAGAAATCGTCCAAGCAATCCCGCATATAGGTCTGCCATTCCGGATAGCCAAAGAGGGAAACATCGAACGTCTCATGCTGTTCCTGCAACATGCGAAGGGTCGGAGCCACTTGTTGGATCGATTCCAACGATCCGGAAGTGGGAATCACCACATTGTGTCCCAACGTGTCGCACAGGGCAAAGATGTCTGTTTCGTAGGTCTCTGCATTATAGGTCAACTCCTTGAAGGGAATCGACTGCTCCTTCAACTCGCTCTTGAAGGCCTTGAGGAAATCCTCCTTCTGCTGTTTCTCCGGAGTCTTGACGAAAATGATGTTCGATTGCTGGAACAGTTTGCAGCCAGCTTCCGCAGCCTTGGCATACAGATAGGAGTGAGGCGTGTTCACCTGGAAGATCTGTGCATTGGAGAGCACATCGTCATTTTTGGAGGTAAAGGGAATGACATATTTGATTCCTTTTTCCTTCGCAAAGTTGGCCACCAACGCAATCTGCTCGTTGTGGACGGCTCCGATGATCAGGTTGCATTCGGACAAGGCCGGATCCTGCAGAATCTGTTTCACGTTGGCCACCCCATTGCCCGTGTCGAAGACGGAGAGTTCGATGGAATAACCCTCGTTGCGCAAACTATCTATCGCCAACAACAGACCCTCGTAATACTCAATGAACCGGCTGGTAGTTGTCGAGGGAGTGGTTTCCTGCGTCATGAAGGGTAATAGCAAAGCCACTTGGATGCCTTGTACCCGATGGATGCTTCGCGGGGTGGAGAGCAGGGAGTTCACGATGGTCTCATCGACCGATTCCTGTACCGGACGCGTGGTTACGCGTTCTTCGGTCACCACCGGAATCTTCAGCACCATGCCTGTTTGGATGCCCCGTTTCAACTGCGGATTGTACTTGATCAGCTCCATGCTGGAGACCTGGAACCGCCGGCAGATACTGTACATCGTCTCCTTCTTCTGAACGGTATATTCCATCATCTTGGTGACCGGTTGGGTCTCGGTGACGGCTGTCTCTTCCGTGGCTTCTGGATAGGGAATGCGGATGGTTTTGCCAATGCTGAATGTCTTGACCGAGAGACCCGGATTGGCTTCCAGGATATGGTTGCCGCTCACGCCATACTGGATGGAGAGCGAGTAGAGTGTCTCACGCGGTTGGATGGTATGGTAACGATAGTTGGTTGCCTCCCCTGTCGTTGCCGGTTCCTGAGCCACCTCCCGTTGGGGAATGCGCAAAACAGCTCCTGCACGAATCCCCTCCCGGCTGTCCGGATTGAGCCGATAGATATCGTTGACACTCACGCCATACATGGTCGCAATGGCATAAACTGTCTGTCCGCGCTCGATGGTGTGAAAAAATATGTGCGGATCCTTGTCTTGGTGTGTTCCGAGAACTTCCGGATGGTTGATTGCAAACACCGAAAGTCCCAATACGCTCAGAAACAGGAACAGCATGTAGCGATTGATTCTTTTCATTCCGTTTGATGTGTTGATTGAGGGAGCAAATATAGTTAAAAATCCCGATGCACCACATCATTTGTCAAATCAATTTGTCTCTCAGTAGCTTTTCGACAGAACAATTCAAGAGCGCAGCTGCCTTGGTTGGCGTAATGATATCATGCGTCAACGCCCGGGCAACCAACCGTTCCATCCGACTAATTTGACTGGTGTGGAACACATTTTCATCGGTCAGTGCCGCAAAGGCAGGATCCTCCCTTTTCCGTGTCAGATAGTTCCGATGCGCAGCGGGGGGAATGATACCATATCGCTTGATCTTCAACATCAGACAGTCGATCGGAATACCATAAACAGCTTGTATGTAGCGTAGTTCAGCTATGGAGATCTCCTTGCGGCAGAAACCGAGATAATACCGTAGGGCATTCCCTGTAATCAGCATTTCTGTGGCAAATGTGAAACAGAGATGCTCCTTGATATTTTCGGGGAGACCGGGTTGGGTGGGGAGTAAGATATGGCCCAACTCCTGTAAGGCGGCCAGCCGTTTGTGTTCGGTCGGAAGTGACTGATTGACGACGATGAAGGGGCGCTTGTCAGCCAAGAAACCAGCCGTAGCCCGAAACGTATCCGGAGCCTCGATGGCGATCGTTTTGATGTGATGGCTCTCCAAGAGGTTCATGACGGAGGAGATGCCAAAATCATCCAGTTGCCACCGTTCACGCAACTGACGGGCACGCTTCACTGCATCTATGCGCAGATTTTTCACAACATCCATTTCAATCGGCTCGAAATCGGTCGCAAGTCCCAACAACTCCTCGATCTCCAGATAGCGTTCGCAATAGTCACGGATTTGTTCCTCACAGCTATGCTGAATCACTCCTTTTTTGGAGATGGGGAGACGCATTTGTACGTGTTCGATTTTCGGATGGAGTGGACGCATGAAATAATGGATATCCATCTCCAATGCATCGGCAATCACCTGCAACGTTTCTGCTGTCGGATGCAAGATGCCCTGCTCATATTTGTTCAACGTCTGTCGGCAGACCACGTGTTCGATCTTTCGCGCCAACTCGGACAAGCAATAGCCACGCATGGTACGGGCAGCAAAAATCCGGTAACCGCAGAGCGATTGGACACTCTTGGACTCATTGTTATTTGGCTCGCTCGGCTTCATGTATATGGGTATTTTTAGTTCATGCTGCAAATGTAGAATATTCTTCCGAAATAGGACAAAAAATACTTATTTTAGAACATAAAAACCTATAGATAGCCCATTTTTTTACGATTTAAAACCCGTTCATGGGGATTGTGACGGTCGGAATGAGCAGCAGAAAGCCCACAATCACCAACAGGAGGATGAACTTCCACGCCCAGCGAAACCATTTGTCGTACGGAATCCGGCTAACTCCCAACACTGCAATCAGGACTCCGGAAGTGGGTGTGAGCAGATTGGTGAAGCCGTCTCCAAACTGGAAGGCCATCACGGTTGCCTGTTTGGAGAGTCCGATCAGTTCGGAAAAAGGAGCCATGATCGGCATGGTCAAGGCAGCCTTGGCACTTCCCGACGGAATCAACAGATTGATCAGTGTCTGAATCAGGTACATCATCCCGACGGTTGCCACCTGTCCCAATCCCTCCATGCTACGGGCCAGTGTGTTCAGAATGGTGTCTATGATTTGTCCCTCTTGCAGCATCACAATGATTCCACCTGCCAATCCGACCACCAACGCGGCACTCAGAATGTCTTTGCAACCCTCCAAAAAGAGCTTGACCAACTCGTTGGCACTCCGGCCGTTTGCCATGCCAGCGGCCAATCCCAAGGCAAAGAACAGGGTGGCAATCTCTTCGATGTACCAGCCGTAACCCATCACACCTACAATCAGATAGAAGATGGTGAAGAAGAGCAGATTCAGGATATAGAGCTGCACGCTTTTCCGCAACGTCAGCCAGGAGGTGAGTGCGAAAGCAACGGCCAACAGGGGGAGGAGCGGCAGTCCGTTCCAGATCTTGTTGCCGATCTGCAGGGTCGTAGTCGGGTAGAAGTAGGCGAAGAGTCCCTGGACAATTACTAACAGAAATGCACTGATCCAGGCGGCCTGTGGGGTCTGGGAGACCATCGGCTGAAGTGCATTTTCAGCATGCAATTCACGCCAGTAGCGATCCTCTTCATAGACCAAGGAGGACTCCGGATGCTGTTTCACCCGGGCAGCATAACGTAAAATCCAGGCGAACCCAACCATATTAATCACACACCAGCAGACAATCCGATACTCAATGCCGGAAAAGAGGGGCAATCCGGCCAATCCTTGTGCAATGCCGATCGTGAAGGGGTTGAGAATGGCTCCGGCAAAACCCAATCCCGCTGCCACAAACACCATGCAGACGCCGGTGATCGAATCGTAACCCATTGAAATGGCCAAGGGAACCAACACCAAACAGAAGGCAATGGTCTCTTCGCTCATCCCAAAGATAGCTCCGAAAATACTGAACAGCAACATGATGGAGGTCAGCAGAACATTGTCGATCCCAATCCAGCGCAGGAGCGGAAAACGGCTCATCCGTTGGGCTCGTTGCAGAAAAGCTGCTGTCCCGATGTCGAAAGCCTTGCTGTCGTTGACAATCCAGAACGCACCGCCAATGATCAGGATGAAAACAATGATGTCGGCCTTATCGACAAACCCTTTGTAGAAGGCTGAACACACCTGCCAGCTCTGCGGCTGACCACCCGGAATGATCCAGGTCAGGAGTGCACAAAACAGAATCAAATAGAAAATAATGGCATACGTATGCGGAATCTGTCTCTTTTTCATGATGAATCTATTTGTGTCTATGTTTTTGTAAATGGTTTAATGCTGTTCCTCTTCGCGCAACGGACCGATTTCGGGCAGGATGGCGCGCGCCTCCCGATCGCTCAACGAATCCACCTCCTTCAGCCGTCGCTGGATGGCCCGTGTTCGGGTTCCCAACACCTCTTCCAGTGTTCCCGAAGCGGTTTGGAGATTGCGTTGGGTCTTTTCCAACAGACCGCCCACCTTCTCGAACTCCTTCTTCACGGCCGCCAAGATGGTCCAGACTTCGCTGGAATGCTTCTGGATGGCCAAGGAGCGGAATCCCATCTGCAAACTGTTGAGAATAGCCGCCAAGGTGGTTGGACCGGTCACAACGACCTTGTAACGACGTTGCAACTCTTCCAACAGCGCAGACCGACGTACCACTTCGGCATAAATGCCTTCGAACGGCAAGAACAGAATGCCGAAATCGGTCGTAGCCGGCGGGTTCAGGTATTTCTCGGAAATGTCGCGAGCCATCTTCTTGATGGTGTTTTCCAAGAGCTTACCGGCAGCCTCAATGGCGGAAGGTTCCCCTTGGTCGTACGCATCCAACAACTGCTCATAGACATCCTTCGGGAACTTCGCATCAATGGGCAAATAGACAAAGTCGCGACCATCGTCCCGTCCCGGCAGCTTGATGGCAAACTCCACCACCTGATCCGATCCTTTGCGGGTGTGGACGTTGGCTTCGTACTGCTCCGGAGCCAAGAGCTGTTCCAACAGCATACTGAGCTGGATTTCACCAATGTTTCCGCGCGTCTTGACGTTGCTCAATACCCGCTTCAGTCCGCCCACATCTTGCGCCAACGTCTGCATTTCACCCAACCCCTTTTGGACGCTTTCGAGCTGTTCGTTCACCAAGCGGAACGACTGGCTGATCCGTTCGTTCAGGGTCTTCTGCAACTTCTCATCGACCGTTGCCCGAATCTCCTCCAACCGCTGTTCGGTGTGGTGAACCAACTGCTGTTGCCGTTCGTCCAAGGCTGAGAAACGCTCCCGTTGCAGTTCGTTGAAGGAGCGGATCGCCCGTTCGAAGCTCCCCCGAAACTCCATCAAGGAACGGGCCAGTTCGTCCCGGTTGTCTTTGGCAACCAGGCGAGCCTCTTCGCGATTGATGCGGAAATCCTCCTTGAAATTCTTTTCCATCCGGTCGAACGAGCGTTGCAGCTCTTGCAGCAACCGATCCAACTGTTGGCCACTTTCCCGATCGGGTCGGGGTCGCCAGTAAAACTGAAGCACCAGGATGAGTGCCAAGAGTGCAATAATGATCCAATCCATGTTATGATGCTAATTTAGATGATTCAATGAACAGCGACGGCTGATCACACGATAGACGTGGATGAAAGCCGGCACGAGAAACAGACAAGCCGCCAACCAGGCTGTCGGGTCGCCGAAGCAGACGCCTACGAAACCGAACGCAGGTACAATCCACAGACTCACACCAACCCGGGCAATCATCTCCGATACCCCGGAAAAGAGGGCAAAGTTGCTGAATCCCACGCCTTGAATCGAATAGCGCAACAGGCAAAGCAGCCCCAAAGCCGGATAGAAATAGCTGGAGATGTGGAGGAATTGGGCGGTCAGTTGAATCAGTTCATGCTCGTGCGGATCGATGAACAGGAGTGCCAACAGCTCCGATCCGAACCAAAGCACGATCCAGGTGAACAGGGCATAGGTGAGGAACATGGCGATTCCCACCTTCACCCCTTGCAGAATACGTTCCGGTTTGCCGGCTCCATAATTCTGTCCGCAATAGGTGGCCATGGCAATGCCGAGGCTCTCGAAGGGACAGATGAAGAACATCTTGATCCGCATTCCGGAGGTGAAGGCTGCCACACAAGCGGTTCCCAACGCATTGTTGGCACTTTGAAGCATGATACTGCCAATGGCCGTGATGGAAAATTGCAACCCCATCGGAACACCCATAGCCATCAGCCGTTTGGCCAAATCGGGATGAAACTGCCGGTCGGCCGGTTCCGTTGCCTTCAGGATCGGGAACTTCCGAATCATATAGAGGTAACAGAGCAGGGCGGAAACCCCTTGTGCGACGAGCGTTGCCAAGGCTGCACCCGCCACACCCCAACCCAACACAATGATGCAGAAGAGGTCTAAGAAAACATTCAGCACGGTCGAGAAGAAGAGAAACCAGAAGGGCGTTTTGCTGTCGCCCAAGGCGCGGATGATACTGGACAATACATTATAAAAAAAGGTACAGGGAATGCCGAGAAAGGTGATGAACAGATAATCGTACGCTCCTTCAAAAATCACCTCCGGTGTTTGCATTCCACGGAGAATGTCTTGACAGAAGAGTGCAGAGGCCAGTGCAATGAGGGCTGAGAGCAGGGCGGAAAGCTGCAAGGCCACCCGGACGTAACGTCGCATCACCCCATAGTCGCGGGCTCCGAATTTTTGGGCAATGGGAATGCCGAAACCGGCACAGCAACCGTTGCAGAACCCTAAGATCAAAAACACGACAGAGGTACTGGCTCCGACCGAAGCAAGGGCGTGAATGCCCAGATACTTTCCCACGATGGCAGCATCGATCAACGAATAGGTCTGCTGCAACAAATTTCCCAACAAGAGTGGAAGTGTGAAACTGAACAGGAGCGGGAAGACCCGACCCGCTGTCATCTCTTTTGTTTGCGCCATAAAAACAACACTGATTTTAGATAACCTATAAAAACGCGGCAAAGTTATATAATTATTTTTACCTTTGCACTCCATATTTCCGATGTGAAAGCAAAACAAAATATTAAATAGACAAAGAAATGGCAAAAGAACTGAAAGAACTTACTTCGAGAAGCGTCAACTACTCGCAGTGGTACCAGGATTTGGTGATCAAGGCTGATTTGGCTGAGAATTCGGCAGTCCGTGGTTGTATGGTGATCAAACCCTACGGTTATGCGATCTGGGAAAAAATGCAACGTGTTTTGGACGATATGTTCAAGGCTACGGGTCACGTGAACGCCTATTTCCCGCTGCTGATTCCGAAATCATTCTTGAGTCGCGAAGCAGAACACGTGGAAGGTTTCGCCAAAGAGTGTGCAGTCGTAACACACTATCGTCTGAAAACCAACCACGACGGTACAGGGGTTGTGGTCGATCCGGCAGCTCGCCTCGAAGAGGAACTGATCATCCGTCCGACCTCCGAAACTATCATTTGGAACACCTATAAGAATTGGATCCAGTCTTACCGTGACCTGCCCATCCTGTGCAACCAGTGGGCCAACGTCATGCGTTGGGAGATGCGTACACGTCTCTTCCTGCGTACGGCTGAGTTCTTGTGGCAAGAGGGTCATACGGCTCATGCAACCCGCGAAGAGGCTGAAATCGAAGCCAAGAAGATGCAAGGCGTTTATGCCGACTTTGCAGAAAACTACATGGCTATGCCGGTGATCAAGGGCGTGAAGTCCGACAGCGAACGTTTTGCCGGTGCGCTCGATACCTATACGATCGAAGCCATGATGCAGGATGGCAAGGCTTTGCAGGCAGGTACTTCGCACTTCTTAGGTCAGAACTTCGGTAAGGCCTTCGACGTGACCTTCGTCGATAAGGAGGGCAAGACCGACTATGCTTGGGCAACCTCTTGGGGTGTTTCGACCCGTTTGATCGGTGCGCTCATCATGTCGCACTCAGACGACAACGGTTTGGTGTTGCCGCCCCATTTGGCTCCGATTCAGGTGGTCATTGTACCGATCTACCGCAATGCAGACCAGTTGGCCCAGATCAGCGAGAAGGTGGCCGGTATTACCGCTCGCCTGAAGGCACTCGGCATTTCCGTGAAGTACGACGATGCTGACAACCGCAAGCCGGGTTGGAAGTTTGCCGAATATGAACTGAAGGGTGTTCCTGTCCGTTTGGCAATGGGTGGTCGTGACTTGGAGAACGGCACGATCGAAGTGATGCGTCGCGACACGTTGGAGAAGGAGACACGTGCGTGCGAAGGCATCGAAGAATATGTGAAGAGTTTGTTGGAAGAGATCCAGCAGAACATCTTCCAGAAGGCGTTGAAGCGTCGCGAAGAACGTACCATCACCGTCGATACGTACGACGAGTTCAAGGAAAAAATCGAACAGGGCTATTTCATTATGGCTCATTGGGACGGTACGCCGGAGACCGAAGAGCGCATTAAAAACGAAACAAAAGCAACCATCCGCTGTCTGCCTTTGGAAGGCGATATGACGCCTGGAACCTGTATGGTGACTGGCAAACCGTCCGCCAGAAGGGTGCTTTTTGCTCGTTCCTATTGATTTTTTATGGGATTTTGCAATCGGGGGGGGGTATTTTTAAGATCGGTTAACGCTCGTATCCGAGAAAAACCCCTACATTTGCATTGTTTTCATAACGTATTTCATAAGAGATATATAATAAGGATGTTATTGATAATAGTTACGGCTATCCGGTTCGCGAGAATAGGATAGCTTTTTTTCTGTCTATACATACTTGCTTTCAAAAAAATTGTATCTTTGTCGATTCATAATCAAATATACTACGTATTTCATGAAGTTGTTACTGCCTTTAAGAGTGCAAGCATATCAATTAAGCAATGGTTTGACAGTGTGGTTGAATGAAGATCACAGTCAGCCTAAGGTTTTTGGTGCCGTCGTGGTAAAGGCAGGAGCCAAGGACTCGCCCGATACAGGCATTGCCCACTATTTCGAACACATGATGTTCAAGGGCACGGACCGGATCGGCACGCTGGACTATGCGGCCGAGAAACGCTTCTTGGATCAGATTTCCCTCAAATACGACGAATTGGCCGAGACGGAGGATCCTGCCAAACGCAAACAGCTCATGCAGGAGATCAACGACCTCGACCAGCAGGCAGCTCAATACGTCATTCCGAATGAATTCGACCGGCTCATCTCCCGTTACGGCGGAACGAAACTCAATGCCGAAACTTCCTACGACTGTACTACCTATTATAATGTATTCGCACCTCAGTACATGGCCCATTGGGCTGAACTGAACAGCGAACGGTTGTGCAATCCGGTCTTCCGCCTGTTCCAGAACGAACTGGAGACGGTCTATGAGGAGAAGAATATGTATGGCGATTATGTCACTTCGCAAGCCATGGAGAAGCTCGCGGAGCGTTATTTTTATCCGCATCCCTATGCGTTCCCTATCATTGGCAGTACGAAGTACCTGAAGAATCCGCGCCTGTCGGAGATGAGACGTTTCTTCGAAACCTACTACGTGGCTTCCAACATGGGTGTGATCTTGAGTGGCGATTTCCAGACAGCGGAAACCTTGCCGATTCTGGAACGCACATTCTCGCGGATCCGTTTGGGCGAGTTGCCCGCTTCCCAACCGGTCTCCATCCCCACCTTCCACGGTCGTGAGCGTTTGACCATCAAGGTGCCGTTGCCCTTTGTGAAGGTCATGGCAATGGGATTCCGGGGTGTTCCGGCCAATCACGAAGACCAGATCGCGTTGAAAGTGGCCGTTTCGTTGCTCAACAACTCCAACGGAACCGGATTGTTGGACAAGCTGACCGTCGAGCACAAAGTGGTCGGGTCTATGGCGATGAACGAAAGCATGAACGAAGCCGGCATTTTGAGCATTGTCGCCATGCCGAAATTCCTGCTGCAATCCTATTCGGCTGCCGAGAAACTGATCTGGAAACAGATCAACCGGATCAAGGAGGGCGACTTCAGCGAGGCCGATTTTCAGAGCCTCAAACGGGAGCTCAAGCGGGAATATGCTTCCGGACTGGAAGACATCAGTTCACGTGCACAAATGATGATGCGCATCTTCTCGCAAGGAAAACAATGGGAGGACTATCTGAAGGAGGTGGCCCGCATTGATGCCTTGGACAAGCAGGAGGTGGTGCGCATTGCCAACAAATATTTCACGGACGATTACCTGTTCGTGACCAAAGAGACTGGGCGTTATCCGAAGGACAACCTGCCCAAGCCGGAGCTCAAGCCCATCGTCTCGTTCAACCAGAATGCTTCGTCGGCCTATAGCCGGCAGCTGGAACAATTGCCGGTGGAGGCGGTCAAACCGCGTTTCATCGACTTTCAGGAGGATGTGGAGGTGATGGACCTGCAGCCGTTGGTTCACCTCTATCGGACGCTGAATGAGATCAACGACATCTTCTCGTTGCGCATCTCCTTCGGTATCGGATCGTTGGAGAATCCCTTGCTGCCCCATTTGTCGCTCTTCCTCCATTACCTCGGAACGGAACGGCAAACGTTCGATCTGTTCCGTCGTCAGCTGCAAGTGTTGGGCAGTACGATGAGTTTCCAAGTGACGGATACAGACTTCGTGTTGGAAGTGACCGGATTCGACCGGCAGTTGGCCGATACGCTTCCCTTCATCGGCGAGTTCTTGCGTTCAGCCAAGGGTGAACAGAAGAAGATGCGCCTGGTGGTGGAAGAGGCGAAAGTGGTCGAAAAGTCGTTCCTCAAATCGAGCGAGAGCCTCTCCAAGGCCCTGTTGGAACGGGTGCAGTATGGATCCGAATCGCGCTATTTGCAGCAATGCTCCATTTCGCAACTGCGGAAACTGACAGCCGAGGAGATGATCGACTGTTTCCAGGCTGTTCAGGAGGTGGAATGCAACATCCACTATTGCGGCACCTTGCCCATGGAGCAGGTGGCTGAACTGGTCCGGAAGAACCTGCCGTTGGAACGGGTGCAGAAGCCTTCGCGTTCCTCCATCAACCGTCCGCTGCTGACCTATGCCGAGCCGCAGGTGTTTGTCTGTGATTTGTCCCATGTCTCGCAGAGTGTTATCTATTCCTACACCGAGGGAGGCGTGGATCCGGAGCGTCGGACCGCCCATCTGGCGGATGTCTTCACCGGCTATTTCGGAGGCGACATGTCCTCCTTGATGTTTGAGGAGATCCGTGAGTTCCGTTCGTTTGCCTACCGGGTGAATGCGCGTTACCAGCAGCCGACCGTGAAGCACCGGATGGCTCCGGGACGTTTTCAGACCATGCTTTCGACCCAAAGCGACAAGACTGTGGATGCGTTGCAGGTGCTGGACAACCTCTTGCGTGAAATGCCGCAACATCCCAAACGGGTCGAGGTGGTCAAACGGCACATTGAGAACCGGATCAACAACGGCTATCCCACCTTCCGGAAGATCTCGACCCTCATTGCCCGCTTGCGGCGGGAGGGCTACACCGACGATCCGAACCGGCTCTTGATGGAGGCCTTGCCCACCATCGGAATGGACGAACTGATGGCCTTCTACCAGGCGCATGTGCAACATCGCCCGACGGCCTACGTCATTGTGGGTAATCTGAAGAAGATCGGCGAGAAGCAGTTGCAGGCGTTCGGCAAGTTGGTCAAACTGAAGAAAGGAGATTTGTATAAGTAACATGTATAAGAAAGACGAGTTGAAGGATCTGAAACGGGAGTTCTGGGAGAGCTTCTCCGCTTTCTGCGAAGTGCAGCCCTATTTGCGTCGTCGCAGACGCACCTGGACACTGCATCATACGAAGGTGAAGGGAGTGGCCTTGAAATTCGAAGCCACCCGCCAGGGAGCCTACGTGATGCTGGAACTGAGCCATCGGAGCGAGGAGGAGCGGCTGGAGATGTTCGAGCGGCTGACCTGGTACAAGGAGATGCTGGAAAAGGACTTTCCCGACGGACTGGTCTGGGACATCTGTTACGTGCAGGAGGAGACGGGTCGGCAAGTGGCCCGGATCTATACGGCCAAGGAGGGTATTGACCTGCATCGACGCGAGCATTGGCAGGAGTTTTTCCCCTTCATGGCGCGTCAGATGTATCTCTTGGAACGTAATTTCCTGGACATTGCCGAGTATTTACGCGAATAAATCCAATGAATTATGCAAGATAGAATCATATTGACGATCGGCCGCCAGTTTGGAAGTGGCGGACGAGAGATCGGAAAAAAGTTATCGGCTGCATTGGGCATCGGTTATTACGACAAGGAACTGATGGTGGAGGCAGCCAAAGACAGTGGCCTTTGTCAGGAGGCTTTTGAACGGGCCGACGAGCGGACAGCCAACAGTCTGGCCTATATGTTCACGATGGGAGGACCCTACCTGAGTATGTTCACGCCTTATGTGGACATTCTCTCCAACGACCAGCTGTTCAAGCTGCAGAGCGATACGATCCGGAAATTGGCCGAACGCGAATCGTGTGTGCTGGTGGGACGTTGTGCCGACTACATCCTGCGCGATGATCCGGCTTGCGTGAGCTTTTTCATCCACAACAGTTGGGCCAACCGCATCGAACGGGTGACCCGTCAGTTGGGCGTAAGTGTGGAGGAGGCGCAGGAGCTGATGGCGAAGAAGGACAAGTCGCGTGCGGCTTACTATAATTATTATACGAACAAGACGTGGGGAATGGCCGAGTCGTATCATTTCTCGATCGACGTTTCCGTCTTAGGCATTGACGAGACGGTGAACATGTTGCGGATGTTGGTGGAGAAACGGCAAGCGGTCCGTCCGCCTCATTTCGGATAATCCCGGCGTGCTTCACGTCAGTCAATGGAATAGCTATGTGGATTCATTTCGCATGGGTAGGAGTGGGCGGAGCCTTGGGAAGCATGGCTCGTTACGCCTTGACACTCGTGGGACAGCATTGCGCTTGGTCCTCCGAATGGGCCATCCTGTTGGCCAATGTCTTGGGTTCGTTTCTGATCGGATGGGCGATGGGTAGTCTGAAAGGAGACGCTTATCTCTTTGCCGCCATGGGTTTCTGTGGTGGTTTCACCACCTTCTCGACCTTCTCGTCGCAGGCTATGCACCTGTTTCAGAGCGGACAGCCGATGTGGGGATTGGCTTATATGGCCGCCAGTGTGTTGCTCTCGCTCCTGGCGGTCGGTTTCGGACTTTGGATGGCTGCTGCCATACCCTTCTTTGGGCAGCAGCTCCCCAAGCCGTAGAGGCGGTTCCCGAGGGACAACCTGCCATGGTCCAGGTGGCTGTGGTACCCTGTGTGTCCATACCTGTGCGATTGCTTACGATGAGCGTCAGCTGGAATATGTGGGCATTGAACCGCAACAGATGCAGCAGCTGGAGAATCTGACGAACGATCGTCTGCATACGAATGGCTCGAAATCGCTTTATCCGACCTTTGTCAATGTGGGTGAGAAGCCGTCCATCGAGGGCAATGTGGATCTGTTTGTGGTGCGCTTCAAGGCGAAACAGCGGATCAGTCAATTGCCGGAAGTGAAGGATTTTATCTTGGTTGACAAAAATTTGAATGTGAAAAAGATTGATTAGACCTTTATCTTTTGGTCTGAGGGGACTCTCTCTTTGTGAAGAGTGGGTCCCCCTTTTTGATTTTGACACTTTGACATTTTGACATCGTGACCGTGGTTTCGCTCTTTTGGCTTGATGATTCCGTTCTTTTGGCTTGATGATTCCGTTCTTTTGGCTTGGCAGCCAATTGGGATGTTCCGTTCTTTTGGCTTGACCCAAAAGAACC